>JBDTIV010000001.1:0-34710 GCA_039936175.1 Gemmatimonadaceae bacterium
ACTCCGAGTCGCACGTAATGCTCGGCGGTTGAAATGGCAGCCGCTCCCGCTCCTGAGAACACAACTCGAACTCGCTCGATTTTCTTGCCGACGATCTCGAGCGCATTGAGCAGCGCGGCACCCGAGATGATCGCAGTCCCGTGCTGATCATCGTGGAAGACGGGGATCTTCATCGTCTTCCGGAGCGTCTCCTCGATGTAAAAACAATCGGGCGCGCGGATGTCCTCGAGGTTGATTCCACCAACTGTGGGCTCGAGCAGCTGGCAGAACTTGATCACATCGTCGGGGTTCTCGGAGCCCACCTCGAGATCGAACACGTCGAGATCGGCGAACTGCTTGAACAGGTTCGCCTTCCCCTCCATCACCGGCTTGGCAGCGAGCGCCCCGATGTTGCCGAGTCCAAGGACGGCGGTACCATTGGTGACGACGGCGACGAGATTCCCTTTGGCAGTGTATTTGTAGACATCGTCGGCGCGGGCGGCGATCTCGAGGCAGGGAACCGCGACGCCGGGCGAGTAGGCGAGCGCGAGATCGCGCTGATTGTTGAGGGGCTTGGTCGGTACTACCGCGATTTTTCCGGGGCGGCCAGACGCGTGGTAGTCGAGGGCATCTTCACGTTTCATTGAACGTGGAAAATGGGCGAGGGCCGGGCTAAGTGCTACCCTCCGACCAAGATAGCACGGCTGGTCTTTTACACTTTGCCGCCTGAATGCGTACTTTAAATGCAATGAAAGGTCCCTCTTCACCGTTCTCTTCGCTCATTCGCCAGTTGCGGGCGGGCGCAGTCGTACTGGCCGTGCTCGGCCAGGTCGGCCTGGCGAGCACATCTCTGACGCTGGCGAAAGACGAGAGCAGCGCGATCTCGCATACGGAACGGAGCGGCATCGACCTTCATCACTCGCACAACGAAGCCACGTGTGTGGGTTGCATCGCGCTCTCCCTTGGGGCCATGCCTGGTCTTCCGGCCGGCGGATCGATCGCCCGACCTCTGACCGAACCGGTCGACGCGCTCGAGCCGGGGCATCATGGCACTCCCCTCCTTCTCTCCGGCTTTTCCAGAGCTCCACCCGGAATTCTCTAAACCTGTTCGTTAGCGGTTTAGTCACAATTCCATGGGGAGTTCATGCACGCTATTCGGTCGATCACCGTTCTGGCGGTTGCAGCCAGTGCGGTTTCTGCCCAACAACCAAGCCCGCCATCTCGCTCCGATACCATTTCTGCGCGAATCGATGGCATTCCTTCCGACTCGATCCGGCTGTCGCGCCGCGAGGCCGTCGCTCTGGCTCTCGCGCACAATCCGCAGCTGGAAATCGCGCGCGCACAAATCGGTGAAGCACGAGCCCGGAAAGTAGAGGCCATCTCGATTCCCGATCCCGTGCTGACGGCTTCGCTCGATCAGCAGCGGAGGCTTTTCCAGTCGGGAAGTACTGGTCAGAAGAACGTGGGGATCGGCATGCAGATCCCCTTTCCCAACAAGCTGCGGCTTCAGGGGAAGTTGGCGCAGGCCGACGTCGTGTCCGCGCAATACTCCTACGCGCTGCAGCGGCAACTGATCGCGGCGCAAACCGCGGAAGCGTACGACTCCGTTCTCGTGGCACTGAAGCATCGCGCCGACCTGACCGAGGCCGAAGCGCTCGCGCGTGACTTTCTCGCGAAGACGGAGGCCCGGTTCAACGCGGGCACAGCGGCCAAGCTCGACGTCATCAGAGCGCAAGTGACGCTCGCCCAGTCTTCAAACGATCTTCTCGCGAATGCGCTCGATGTACAGACCACGCGTTCCGCGCTCGATCGACTGATCGGTCGCAATCTCGGCGAGGCGGTGATTCCGACCGATTCGCTCGAAGTTCCGGAGAGTCTTCCGACGCTCGAAAGAGTGATAGCCGTCGGACTCGCATCCCGACCCGAGCTGGCGTCGATTCGCGCGCAGCGGCAGGGCGCGCGAGCCGCGACGTCGCTGGCAAAACAATTCTGGCTCCCTGATCTTTTCCTGGGTGTATCGCGGGACTACAACCTGCCCGATCCCGCGCTGTTTTCGACCGGACTGTCTTTCCAATTGCCCCTGTTTTTCTGGCAGCACACCCGCGGTCGGATCGCCGAGGCGGGGTTCAGGGAACGGGAGCTGAGTGGGACCGAGCGCGACCTGACCGCCGCGGTAACGCAGGACCTCCGTGACGCCTACGCCAACGCGCGCATCGCTCTTCAACAAGCGGTATTCATCCGGGACCAGCTCCTTCCATCAGCGCGGGCGGCGTACCGGGCTGCTTCCGCCAGCTATTCGCTGGGCGGGTCCTCCGCTCTCGACGTGCTCGATGCGCGGCGGTCTCTGCTCGACGCGGAAACCCAGTACGCCAACGCGCTCGTCGCTGTGAACATTTCGCTCTCAGAGCTGGAGCGGGCAGTCGCCGTTCCGCTCGCGTCCATCAACTCGGTGCCACTCGATGCAAAGTAAGATCGGATTTCGCGCGGGAATTGCGCTGCTTGTGGGCGGAATCGGAATCCCGCTGACGGGGTGCTCGCGCGACGATAGCAAAACAACCGATAGCGTGTCGGTCAAATCGGCTGGGTTTGTCATTCCGGACGCGCAACGCGCGCGGATACACGTCATTACGCTGACGCCTGCCGTCTTCAGGCCGACCGTTTCAACGACCGGCAGCGTGGCGTTCAACGGAGACCGGTCGACTCAGGTTCTGTCGCCAGTCTCCGGTCCTGTCTCGCAGATTCTGGTTCCCCTTGGCGCGCACGTCGGGAAAGGCTCGGCGCTCGCGACCGTGTCGTCCCCCGATTTCGCCAGCGCGGTAGCTGCTTTTCGAAAGGCTGAATCTTCGTATAGGCAGCTCGCCAGAGTCGCGGCACTCGACGAAGAGTTGTTCAAGACCGATGCGATCGCCCATCGTGACGTCGAGCAGGCACAGACCGATGCGGCGGCTGCCGGGGCCGATCGTGATGCCGCAGTCCAGCAGATGCGCTCGCTTGGCGTGGACCAGGCGACAATCGCGGCAATTCAGGCAGGGAAATCGGTCGGCCCGATCCAGGCGATCATTCGATCACCGATAAGCGGCACCGTCGTCGAGAAGCTGATCAATCCGGGACAGCTGCTTCAGGCCGGAACCACTCCGGCCTTTACCGTCGCGGATGTTTCGTCAATGTGGGTCAGCGCGAACGTCTTCGATACTGACCTTCCGTTCGTCAGGAAGGGCGAGCACGCGACCGTTACGACGGATGCCGGGAATTTGCCGCTACCGGGCACCGTGGATTATGTCGCCGAGCTCGTGGATCCGAATACCAAGGCGACGGCGGTGAGAATCCTCGTCCCCAATCCCAGCGGTACTCTCAAGCGCGACATGTTCGTTCGCGTCCAGATACAGGCGGATGCGCAGCAGTCGGGACTTCTGGTGCCGACATCCGCGGTTCTGCGCGATGACGAGAATCTTCCTTTCGTCTTCGTAGCGCTTCCGACTGGCGGTTTCAATCGACGCCAGGTGACTCTCGGTCCACGCTTCGGCGAGATGTATCAGGCGCTGTCGGGTCTCACGTCGGGCGAGAAAGTGGTTTCCGAGGGCGCGCTCTTTCTCCAGTTCGCCGAAAGCCAGTGAGCGATTCGATCGAGCCAGTGCCGCCGAAGGTGCCTGAGGTCAAAGCCACCGGCGTTCATCGCATTGTCGTCACCGCGCTCAATCAGCCGATTCTCGTCGCGGTCCTGACAGTCGCTCTCATCGTCGGCGGAATCTGGTCGTTGTTCCGACTTCCGGTGGATGCGTATCCTGATATCTCTCCGCCGCGCGTCGAGATCGTGACGCAGTGGCCGGGTCACGCCGCTGAAGAGGTCGAGCGCCTCATCACCGTGCCGGTCGAAACGGAGATGAACGGCTTACCCGGCCTCAAGGTCACGCGGTCCATCTCGCTCTATGGACTCTCGAACGTCAGGCTCACGTTCGTCGACGGCACCGACAACTATTTTGCGCGCCAGCTCGTGTTCGAGCGGCTGCCCGATCTCTCACTTCCTCCCGGTGTGTCGCCCGGTGTCTCTCCGCTCTTCTCTCCGTCCGGTCTGGTCTATCGCTACGTCATCGAGAGTCCCGATCGATCGCCGATGGAGCTCAAGACCATCCAGGACTGGATACTCCAGAAGCAGTACAAATCGGTTCCCGGCGTGGCAGACATGTCCTCACTCGGCGGGCTCACCATGCAGTATCAGGTGCTACTGGATCCCGCGCGACTTGCCGGTGCCGGGCTGTCGGTGCCTGCGGTCGCGGCCGCACTTGCCGCCAACAACGGCAATGCCGGCGGAGGATTCTATTCCGAGGGAGGTCAGTTCTACTACGTCCGGGGCCTCGGACGACTGGTGACGCCGGACGACATCGGCAAAGTCGTTCTCGCGGTGCACAATGGATCGCCCGTGCTGGTCAAGGATGTCGGCGATGTCGTTATCGGAAGCGCGCCGCGGCTCGGACAGTTCGGCTTCAACCGGAACAACGATGCTGTCGAAGGCGTCATCCTCATGCGAACCGGCGAGCAGGCGCAAACGGTCCTCAAGAGCGTTCAGGCCAAGACCGCCGAGCTGAATGGGTCGATTCTTCCGAAGGATGTGAAGGTGAAGCCGTTCTACGACCGCAGCGATCTCATTCGTCTCACCACGAGAACGGTTGAAGACAATCTCCTGCGCGGGATCCTGCTCGTGATCGTCGTGCTGGTCTTCTTCCTCTATGACATCCGCTCCGGACTCATCGTCGCGGCGACGATTCCGCTCTCGCTGCTGTTCGCGTTCATCTGCCTCGACATAAGACACATTCCGGCGAATCTGCTTTCCATTGGCGCGATTGATTTCGGAATTCTTGTTGACGGCGCCGTGGTCATGGTGGAGAACATCCATCGGCAATTGTCGCTCAGGCAGGGTAAGCCGCACTCGATTCGCGAGGTCATCGCTGCCGCGGCGGCGGAAGTCGATCGCCCGATTGTCTATGCCATAGCTGTGATCGTCGCAGGCTTCCTTCCGATCTATGTGCTGTCGGGTCCCTCTGGTCGGCTGTTCGGTCCAATGGCTGACACCACGATCTTCGCTCTTATCGGCGCGTTAATCGTAACGCTCACGGTGATGCCGCTGTTGGCAGCCTGGGTGCTGCGTGGCGGCGTAAAGGAAAGGAGGAACAGGATCTTCGAGTGGATTCTCGAACGCTATGGGCGCTCGCTGGACTGGGCGCTCGCGCACCGCTGGGAAACGGTGCTCGGCTCCCTCGGAGTGTTCGTGGTCTCACTGCTGGTCGCGTTCGCCCTGGGCGCGGAGTTCATGCCCCACCTGGACGAGGGCGCTTTATGGGTACGAGCGACGATGCCATATACGATCTCGTTCGAGGAGTCGTCGCGAATCGTCCCACAGATTAGATCCATCCTCGGCTCCTTTCCAGAGGTCACCGATGTCGCCTCGGAACACGGCCGCCCCGACGACGCCACCGACCCGACCGGATTCTTCAACGCCGAGTTCTACGTTGGTCTCAAGCCATACAACGAGTGGCATGGACCGTATCGTACGAAGAACGAGCTGATCGAGGCCATCAACAAGAAGCTCACGGCTTTTCCGGGTGTGACCTTCAACTATACGCAGCCCGCTGAAGACGCAGTAGACGAAGCCGAGACCGGATTGAAGAGCGCTCTCGACGTGAAAATCTTCGGGCCAGACCTTGCCGTCCTCGAGCAGAAGGGAAGCGAGATCAAGCGCGTGCTCGGCGGAGTCAGGGGAATCAAGGAGATCACGCTGGTACAGGAGCTTGGGCAACCGAGTCTCACCGTGACCGTCGATCGAAACAAGATCGCGCAGTACGGACTTAACGTCGCGGATGTGAATGGGCTCATCGAAGCGGCCGTGGGAGGGACCGCCGCAACCCAGGTTGTCCAGGGAGAGCGTCTCTTCGATCTGGTGGTGCGATTGCAGCCACAGTTCCGCGAAACCCCGGAACAGATCGGCAACATTCTCATCTCGACCCCAGCTGGTGGGCAGGTTCCACTCCGGGCGGTCGCCGACATTCAGATCGCGAGCGGCGCGTCGTTCATCTACCGCCAGGACAACTCGCGCTACATCGGCGTGCAGTACTCCGTCGAAGGACGCGACCTGGCGGGCGCCGTCAACGATGCGCGAAAGCAGGTCGCCGCGAAGGTCAAGATGCCGGAAGGCTATCGCGCGATCTGGGGCGGCGAGTACGAGGAATACACGGCGTCGCGCACGCAGCTGGCGGTCGTGTTGCCGCTAACCCTCGTGTTCATCTTCATACTTCTGTTCGCGCTCTACGGAAATTTTGCGTTTCCGTTCATCACCGTTGCCGGAGTGCTCGTGTCAGCGCCGATTGGTGGCGTCCTCGCACTGGCCATCACGGGGACTCCATTTTCGGTTTCGTCGGGAATCGGATTCCTGGCCCTCTTCGGCGTGTCAGTGCAGACCGCCGTTGTTTACATCTCCTACGCGAACGAGCTTCGACTGGCCGGGGCGAATATCTTCGACGCGACGCGGGATGCCGCGTTGTTGCGCCTTCGGCCAATCATGATGACGGCACTCGTTGCCGCGCTGGGCCTGCTTCCCGCTGCCCTGTCGAAGAGCGTGGGCTCCGACTCGCAGCGGCCGTTCGCGCTCGTAATCGTCGGCGGTCTGTTTTCCCGACTGCTGATCAGCGTGCTGCTGATGCCGGTGCTGTACATAATGGTCGCCCGGACCGACGATCACCTCGAGGTCTAGGAACGATCGTCAGGGATTCCGGATTGGGAGCGCGCCGAGCACGCGTGGCGCACGTTCCCATGCGACTGGAGCGGGAGCAGCCGCGACGGCATCACCACTGAAGATCGACCGCAGGTTGATCACGACGTGCGTGTTCGCGTCCGGATATTGGTCAGCGGCCGCCGCGTTCACAGTGTAGCCGAGGTCTTCGAGAGATCTGATGCTCATGACACTCAACGGGTTGGTTCCGGAGTTGATGAATCCGGTCATCAGCTCGTTGCCAAACGTCGATTCGCGCCAATGTGAGTTCACGGTACCTTCCGCACCCTGGCTGCCTTCAACCGGGACCGAGCTCGCGCAAATGTTGTTGCCACCGATGGCTTTGCAGCCAGCTATTCCTCCAGCGCCGATATACGAAACGTTGAGGCCGTAGTTGATGAGAAGGTTTTTGTCGGTCGAATCCCAGAAGGTTCCAAAACCAACCACGTGCATCATTTCGTGGATGATCACCTGCTGCAGATTTCCCGCACCCGCGAGGGTGTTGACGTCCGCGGAATCGATTTTTATGATGCCGATCGACGTGCGGTCGTCGGGCTGGCCGTTGTTCGTGCGGATGTAACATGGCCCCGCTTCCGCCAGGATCTTGCCCCTGCCGTCGATCGAATCGAGAGATGCGTAGATGACCACGCCCGGAATCGTCTCCGTCAGCGGTGCAGCTCCCGTCACGCCGCAGCTGACTAGATCGACATTGTTTGCACTAACCGGAGGGATGCTGCCCACGATGATCGACTCGAGACGAGCCTGCGCGTTCGTGAAGAGAGCCTGCTGGGAGGCAGAGAGCGTTCGTCCAAAAAAGCGGATATCGATCTTGTACGCGGAATTGACGGGTCCCGATGAATCGCTGCAGGCGGCCGAGAACACCGCGCAGGCCACGAATGAGATCGACGAAAGCTTGCGGATGGACAAGTTTAGCATGGATTTCTGTACAAGTTGGGGGAGTAGACCGTAACTCCCTGGGACAGGAACAACGCCCTCTCGTCATTGTGAAATAATAAGTTGGAGCGGACCTGCCTATTCATAGTTGGCAGGATCGGCGCCACCGGTGAGTCCGGACCCGAATGTCTCCGTTAGGCTGGCGTAAGCTCGGATCTGAAGCGTGCGGATGTTGGTCATCGGACCCAACTCGCGCAACGTTCTGCGCGCAGTATCGTCTTCGCAGTGGCGGCATCAACTACAAAGACGCCTACGCATTCCAATCGGTTACCGCTGCATACAATGATCGAGATCACGCCAGAAACAGTTGCACAGCTCCTCTATCTCGTTCACGGCGACCCCGATGAGCTGGAGCAGGCTCTCGGCGAGCTCCGCACGCCGGACATCGCCGACGCGCTTCGCGAGCTGCCGCCGGATGCCGCCGCGAAGGTGATGGCGGCACTCCCCTTCGAGTTGGCGGTACAGGTCTTCGACGAGCCGGAGCTCACGCGCCACCGCTGCGCGATCATCCAGCACATCGACCATTCGCGGGTCGGACCTCTCATTGAAGCGATGTCCGCCGATCAACAGGCCGATCTCTTTCGAGAGGTCCCGGTCGAAGACCGCCCCCGCCTGCTCGCGACGGTGAGCGAGCCGACGCGGCTTGCGCTTCAGAAGCTGCTTCAGTACGCGCCGAACACGGCCGCGGGAATCATGACGACGGAATTCGTCACCATACCATCGGACTGGACGGTGGATCAGGCGCTCCGCCTGATCAGTGAGGTCGGAGGACGAAAGGAGACTGTCTACGCGGTCTATGTCACCGATCCCGATACACAGGCGCTGGTGCACGTCGTGTCGCTGCGCGAGCTGCTCACCGTTCCGCGCGACGAAAATGTCCTCGAGATCGGGAGCCGCCGCTCACCGCTGACCGCTAAACCCGACACCGATCGCGAGGAAGTCGCGCGTCTCATTTCCAAATACAATCTGCTCGCTGTCCCCGTCATCGACGACCAGCGACGCCTGCTCGGCATCGTCACCGTTGACGACGTGATAGATACCCTCGTTGAGGAACAGACCGAAGACGTCCACCGCTTCGGCGGTATGGAAGCCCTCGACGCTCCATACATGGAAATCACCTTCGTCAACATGATAAAGAAGCGCGCGGGATGGCTGTGCGCGCTCTTTCTGAGCGAAATGCTTACGGCTACCGCTATGCAGCGCTTCCAGGTCGAGATCGAAAGAGCAGCCGTGCTCGCCCTGTTCATTCCTCTCGTCATGAGCTCCGGTGGAAATTCCGGATCGCAGGCGACATCGCTGATCATACGGGCATTGGCACTCCAGGAGCTGAAGCTGCGCGACTGGTGGCGTATCGCCCTGCGCGAGCTACCCACCGGTCTCGTACTCGGCTCCATACTCGGGATAATCGGCTTCACCCGCATCGTTTTGTGGCAGCAGATGCACATCTATTCCTACGGTCCCCATTACATGCTCCTTGCGACCGCAGTCGGACTCGCACTGGTCGGCATCGTTGCCTTCGGATCGCTGGCGGGGTCAATGCTGCCGTTTCTTCTCAAGCGAATAGGCTTCGACCCGGCGAGTGCTTCGGCCCCGTTCGTCGCGACGCTCGTGGACGTGACGGGTCTCGTGATCTACTTCTCGGTCGCATTTCTGATATTGCGGGGGACGCTGCTCTAGACGGGTAGCGGGCAACGGGTAGCGGACAACTGGTACCTGATTGCTAGCTGCGGACACCCGGAATTGCGCAATTCCTATTCGACATACCCGCGCAGCCGATCGAGCATTCGTTTATCGGTGATTTCCGCGTTGTCGAGCTTTGGAGTCTCGATGACCTTGCCGATGCCGGCCAGCCGCTCGTCGTTCATGATCCTTCGAAACGCGCCTTCCCCGATTGCACCTTCTCCAATGAGCTCGTGGCGATCCCGCTTTGAGCCGAGTGGGACCTTCGAGTCGTTGAGATGCATCATCCGCAGGCGGGAGCGTCCAATCGCATCGTCGAAGCGCGCCCAGACGCCGTCGTAGTCGTTCACAATGTCGTAGCCGGCGGCGAAGATGTGCGCGGTATCGACACAAATGCCGACGCGATCCCGCTGTGGGCGAGGAATCAACTCGATGAGGGCCGCCATCTCCTCGAACGTCGATCCCAGCACCGTTCCCGCACCCGCCGTCATCTCGAGCAGGATGATGACATTTCCAGGCACGCGTTCGAGGCTCGCACCGATCGCATCGGCGTTTCGCTGGAGTCCACTCGCCCGGTCGTCCATGAAATTTCCCGGGTGCGACACCAGGTATTTGAGGCCGAGCGCTCCGCACCTCTCCAGCTCCTTTACGAATGACTCGATGGATCGCTGCCGGAGCACCGGATCCGGAGATGCGAGGTTGATGAGATAACTGTCGTGAGCGCACGACTCGCGGATGCCCGTCTCCCCCAGCTGCGTCATGAACGCGGTGCACTCTTCCTCCTCGCACGCGCGCTCGGCCCACCGGCTCGCCATCTTGGTGAAGATCTGCATCGCGGTCGCGCCAATGGCTTTGGCGCGCGGCGGTGCGTTGCCGGTACCGCCGGCTATCGAGACGTGCGCGCCGAGCGGGGCTGGAAGGCGGGCATCGTCATCGGGAGGAGGTGGATCATCGTGCTGCTGCACGCAGCCATTCGGCGGGGTCGACGGCGGGCCCGCCGCGTCTGATCTCGAAGTGCACGTGCGGTCCGAGCGCGGGGTCGCTGATGCCCACCGTTCCCAGCGACTGCCCTTTGATCACGCGCGCGCCTTTGCGGACGTCGATTCGATCGAGGGAGCCATACACTGAATAATCGCCGCCGCCGTGCTCGAGAATGACGGTGTTTCCGTACGTCCCCATCGGTCCGGCGTAGGCAACGATCCCTGCCGAAACGGATTTCACGGCGGTGCCGACCGGAGCGCTGATTCCAATGCCGTTCCAGCGAGTGGTGGTGTTGTTCGGATTTACGTAGCGTCCAAACCGGTAGAGGAAGGTTCCGCTCACCGGCCAGTCCAGCCGACCGATATCCGTCGTGCGAATGGAGCTCGGCGCCAAGGTGACCGTGCCGCCTCTCCCGCTTGCTCGGCGTCGCTCTGCCTCGAATGACGCGATGAAATTGTTGAGTCTGGCTTCGCTCTTCTCTAACTCGGCGAGACGCGCCTTCGTGCGTTTGGCGTCCTGCTGCACGCGCGCGAGGCTCTGTGACCTGCGCTGCTCCAGCTCCACGAGCCGAGCGGCTTCCTGAGCCTTCTCGGAGCGGTTCTCGATGACGCTGCTCTGCAGTCGCACGAGCTGCCCGTGCTGAGCTTCGATTCTGGCGTGCAGCTCATCGAGCCTGTACACGAGTCCCTTGTCCCGAAGCGCGAGCAGATGCAGGTACTTGTATCGGGCCACGAGCTGTCCCACGGACTGCGCTGAGAACAGTACTTCGGCGGAGTAGAGTGGGCCGCGTTTGTAGATCTCTACCACTCGGCGCTGGAGCACCGCTCGCTTCATCGTAGCTTCGCGCTCCGACTTTTCCAGGTCAGATGTGGTGTTCTGCACTTCGTCGGTTATCGACACGAGCTGCTTGTCGAGACTGCTCACCATGCGCGACGTGGCGTCGTGCTGCTTGTCGAGAAGGTTCACTTCGTCCCGCAGCTCGTGGGCGGTGTTCTGGAGGCCGCTCATTTTCTTCTCGAGCTCGTCGCGCTCCTCGCGGATGCGGAGGAGCTCATCGCGCTGCGCCTTGAGTCGCCCTTCGCCCGTCTCCGTCTGTTGTGTATAGGCTGGCGAAGGCGTCCACAGTCCCAGGCACAACACCAGCGCCCAGCCTCGCCTCAGACGCGGCGTAGGTGTCTCCCGACCGAGACCACGGATCCCACGATGCCCATGAATGCGCCGGCAACTATTCCCAGAAAGATCATCTGCCGGTCGAAGAAGATCGTTTCGATGACGTATTCGTTGATCGCGCGGTTGGCCGCCCAGACGAACAACAGCGCGAGAAGGCCGCCGCAAATGCCCTTCACGAGACCATCGATGAGGAAGGGAAGACGGATGAACATGTCGGTCGCGCCAACCAGTCTCATGATCGAGATCTCTTTCGCCCGCGCCAGAACCGTCATGCGGATCGTGGCGCCAATGATGATCACCGCGACCGCCGCAAACGCTACGCCGAGCGCGATGCCGGCCACCGTTGCAATGTTGCGCAGTCGGTAAAGCTTCACGACCCATTCCTCACCGTAACGAACGTCGTCGATGAAGTGGTACGTCCTGATCCGGTCCGCGACGGATTTCACGGTTGTGGGGCCGCGCATTCCGGGCCGCAGGTGAACTTCGATCGATGCGGGAAGGACCGCCGACTCGAAGACATCTGCGAACTCCCCCATCTCAGCGCGCGCGCGCTCCAGCGCCTTCTCTTTGGAGACGTAGTCGACGGCGAGCACTTCGGGAAACTCGCCGATGTCTTTCATCGCGGCTGCTACCGGCTCGATCTCGGTGCTGTCGCTGATGAAAGCCCGCACTTCAACTCTTTCCTCGACTTGTTCGAGTGCCTTTCGGATGTTGATCGCGACCAACCCAAACAGCCCGAACGCGAAGATCGAGAAGGCGATGGTGACGACGCCGAGCACGCTGAGCAGGGGCGCGCGTCGTGAGGCGGTGAGCGCCTCCCTGACGGATCGCACTTAGACGCTCTCTTGCGATTCGGCTGGCGTTTCGATCGAGTCGAACGACAGCGCGCCCGACGCGGCGGATACCGGGGTGTCCGCGGAATCGAATACGAGCCTGCCGTGATTCAGCTCGATCGTCCGATAGTTCGACCGCCGCACCAGATCGAGATCGTGCGTGGCCATGATGACGGCGGTGCCCGACGCGTTGATGTCGCGCAGAAGCTGAAAGACACCGCGCGTCGCGCGCTCGTCGAGATTACCGGTGGGCTCGTCTGCGATCAGGACGAACGGGTCGTTGATGAGTGCGCGGGCGATCGCCACTCTCTGCTGCTCGCCGCCGGACAGCTCGCGCGGGTAGCTCGTCGCCTTCGAAGCGAGTCCAACCTGGGTCAGTGCGCGTGAGACCTTCGCGCGGATGGTGGCTTTTGGCGCGCCGGTAACTTCGAGCGCAAATCGGACGTTGGCTTCAGCGGTCCGATCTTCCAGCAGACGGAAATCCTGGAACACGATTCCGAGCCGGCGCCTGAGGCGCGAGATCTCGCGTCCCCTCGCGGTCGTCGAACTCACGCCGTTGACCCACACATTTCCGCGGGTCGGCTTGTCATCCATGTAGAGCAGCCGGAGGATCGTGCTTTTCCCCGATCCGCTGGGCCCCGTCAGGAAGACGAACTCGCCTTTTTTCACCTCGAAAGTTACCTCGGCCAGCGCGACACCAGAGCGAACGTATTCCTTGGAGACGTCAGTTAGTCGAATCATTACGACTGTAGCGCCTGCTCTATATCGGCGATCAGATCTTCCGCGTTTTCGAGTCCGATGCTCACTCGCAGGAAGCCGTCGGGAATTCCTATGCGCGCCCGCTCGTCGGGACTCATGTGCTCGTGCGAGCTGTAGCGCGGCTCGATCACGAGAGAGTCGACCCCACCAAGACTGGCCGCGTACGTAAAGAGCTGGAGCTTTCTCACGAACTTGAGCGTGGCCGCGCCGCCGCCCTTCAGCTCGACAGCCATCATCCCGCCGAATCCGTGGAGAGTGGTCCTGGCAATCTCGTGATCGGGATGGTTCGGAAGGCCGGGATAGTGAACCTTCGAGAACTCCGGCCGGCCCGCGCACCACTTCGCGATCTGCATGGCGTTCTCGTTCTGGCGCTTCACTCTGACGTCCAGTGTCTTGAGACCGCGCTCGAGGAGCCAGCACGCAAACGGATCCGGCGCTTGCCCCCAAACCAGCATTTTGCGCCGCACTTCCTCGATGAACGGCTCGTTCCCGCACACCACTCCCGAGAGCACATCGTGGTGTCCGTTCAGGTATTTCGTGGCCGAGTGGATGACGACGTCGACGCCGTGCTCGATCGGACGGAAGTTGACCGGGCTCGCAAACGTCGAATCGACTACTAGCGCAATCCCCTCAGCGTGCGCCAGCGACTGGAGGGAATTGAGCTCCAGCACTCTGCACGTCGGATTGACGGGCGATTCGAGGAACAGCACCCGGGTGTTCTTTTTCAGCTCCTTTCGCCAGGCGCGCGGCTCGAGCGGATTGACGAACGAGACTTCGATACCCATCCCCGGCAGATCTTCGGTGAACAGCTTTCGAGTGCCGCCGTAAATCCAGGAGCTCGATACCAGGTGATCACCCGAGCGCAGCAGTGCGAGCATCGCGCACGCGGTCGCTCCCATTCCGCTCGCGAGGACGAGCGCGGCTTCCGCTCCCTCGAGCAGCGCGAGCCGTTTCTGGACGCGTTCGGCATTGGGTGTGTTTCCGTACCTGGTGTAGAGAAGCCCTTCACTGGTTCCCGGCTCCTGCACATAGTTGACGGACTGTACGATCGGCGCCGTGACGCCCATTCCCGGAGTCGGACGCGTTTCCCCGCCGTGAACTGCAGTCGTAGACAAGCCCATCTTCCGTGTGTCTTCCTCCAAATGGCTCTCCTACCCGAGGTTGCGCGTGCTGCGACCGGCGTCGAAGTCGTGCTTGACTACGCGGACGATCTCCGCTGGAGCAATGCCGAGGACGTCGCGGGCGACAATGGTTCCGGGACTCACAGTATCATCGACGACGAGCACTGCCATCTCGTGACGTCGAGGACCGTAGACCCAGACCAGCTCTCCGTCTTCAAGCAGTCGCCTTTGAGCGTCGGTGGTGTGCAGCCTTACGAGCGGTCCACGCTCCGGGTCGCCAGGACGCGTCGCTATGTAGCTGGAGACCATCAGCCACGGCTGGAATCCTTCCATCATGCATCGAGTCTCATGGTCTCGCTCGGCGCGGTCGCACTTCCGACGGCCACGTAACAGCTGTCATGCCGGATCACGAGCCTTCTGCGCCATAGCACGTCGAGCATTCTGTCCGCGACCTCGCAAGAAAGTCCGGTGGCGTCCGCGACGTCGGCGCCGACTCCCGCACCCAGCTCCGAGATGATGTCCCACGCTCTTCGCTCGTCGACGTCGACGATTCCGACAAGTCGAGATTCACCGTCGGCGAGCTGAGTTACCAGTGCGAGCTTGTGTCGCTCTAAAACGGCCTCGATCGCATCCATGTGCGATTCGCTGATTCCGCGAAAGACGAAATAGACTTCGCGCCGCGGCGCATCGACGCTCACGTACTGTAGAAGCAGCTTCGCCACGATCTCGTCCGCGCAGGAGAAATCGAGCAGCCCGACGTGCGAAAAGTCGATCACTGTGAGAGCGCGATCGCCGATGCGGTCCAGCTCCTGCTCGATCTCGCACCTCACCGCGGCACCCGTAGGGCGCGTTACGAGGTTCGAGTACAGCTCGCATACGCTCTTCCTGAGCATCGAGCTCACGTCGATATGGTTGATCACGCCACGCGCTCCGGAATCGTTATCTGCACCTGGGCACCTGGAAAGTATGAAAGGTCCTCGACGAGTGGCTCGTCCTCATCCCAATCTCCCTTCGGGAGCACCGCGATGCGAGCTGTGCCGCTGCGAATCGAAAGTTTCCCATCCCACGTTCCCACAAACTTGCGCACTCCCGCAAGGCCTTGACCGCGGCCCGGATCCCTGAACCGGGACGCGCCGCGCATTACGGTCTCCTCGAGTGCCATCCCGTCGTCCCAGCGCTCGCGCTTCTGGAATCCCGACGCCGATTCGAGCGATTGCCTGAATCCCACGCCCGGATCCGAAACCGCGATCACAACCACCTTCCTGCCGCCGAGCCGGACGCGCCAGGTGTACGTCTGAACGGCGACCCATCCGCCCCTGCCGGCGTGCTCGACGATGTTCTGGCAGACTTCGGACAGCGCCATCGTGAATCGCATCGTCACCTTCGCGTCGAGATTCAGGTTCTTCACCAGTGCCTCCTGCGCGCGCTGCTGGATCTTGTCGACGACGTCATGCACGTCGTCGCTCTTCGAGATCGACGTAACCTCGAGCAGGACGCTCGTCTCCGCCGCCTTGGTCGTTCTCACGCGTCCCTGCAGATCGTATAACTCCGCCGCGTGCTTGAAGAAATCCATCCGTGACCAGTAGCTGCTCACGTTCTCGGCTTCGGGGACGTAGAGCACCGGACGCTCCGCCCGCGACTGCGCCAACGCGAGCAGCGCCGTCAGTCCATACGGCGATGCCCAGCGTGCGTGCCTCGTGTCGACGATGATCTTCTCGTCGAGGGGCAACGGCGCGACCTGGTCCAACACCTGCTCGAACGATTTGTCCTCGAGCGAATGTGGGACGTTGATGATTGTCGTCACTTGATGCTGAGCTCCCCGCGCAGGTAGTCGGCAAGACCGGTAGCGCCGCGATGGTCCACGTTCCGGGCAGCCGCGTCCAGCGCACGGTCGATTGCCGTTTCTAAGTTATCACCCGCCAGAAGGCGCGAGAAATAGGTGGCGCCCCACACGTCGCCGCATCCAGTCGGGTCGCCAGGCCCCGCGTGTCGCGGCGGCTTGGCCGGAACTTTCGCCGTGCGGATCGCCCCGGACGGCGCGCCCAGCGGCGGCCGACGGACGTCGGAGAGCTTCTCGAACCCTGGCGCGGCGAAGTAAACGATGCCGCGGTTGCCAAGCGTCACAGTCAGCGCGTGTACGCCGTTGGCGAATGCGATCGCTGCCAGGGTCATCGGATCGCTGGCAATCATGCTCATCTCATCCTCATTCACCTGGATGAGGTCGAAGCAGCGGCACCACGCCGCCGGATTCGCGAGAGGCTGCAGCGTGCGCAGTCCGTTCGGCTGCACCGCCAGCAGGAGTGAGTGGATGTCGCAATAGATCGGGCCGCGGAAATGCTGTCGAATGAGCTGCGCCGTCTCGAGATCGAGCTCGAACCCGCTGATCAGATTTATGTAGAGCGCATCGAGATTCGTGAGCAGCGGCTTGAGCCCGAGCCAGCCCCAGCCCGGCACGCCTCCACTGAGCTGCTCGCACCGACGCTCGTCGCTCTGGTAGTGCATCACGACACGATTGTTCGGATGCGGGACTTCGATAGGCGCGGCATCCGGTGCAGCGCGCTCGAGCCCGGCCACGAACTGCCGCGCTGAATGGGCGAGATCGCTGCCAACCTTCACTATCGGGACGAACTCCCAGCTGGAGGGAAGCGCTGCCTCGAGCGCGCCGAGTGCGTAGGTGATTCCTCCCCACTCTTCCACGGGTGCATCACGCGGGTCTCGCCCGTGAATAACGTCCCAGACGAAGCTCCCGATTACGCCGACCCTTTTCTTTCGTGTCATCGAGCCGCGGAGTGAATCATCGGCTAGAGCTCACCGAGCGTCTGCATCTTGAACGTCGCGATCGCGCCGACTACGCCGGCGGAGAGGGGCAACGCGCCAGGGACGATCCGGCACGCTTCGACCGCCGGCTTGAACGCGCGCCGTCTCACTTCGGCGCGCAACGGCTCGAAGAGAGCGTCGCCCGCCTGGGTAACGCCGCCGGCAAGTACAACCGTGTCGGGGTTGAAGATGTTCAGGAGATTCGAGACCCCTGCGCCGAGAAAGCGCGCGGTTTCACGAACCACTTCTCTCGCCAGGGAGTCGCCTTTCTTGGAGGCCTCGTATACGGTTTGCGCGGTGATCTTCTTTGGATTGCCTCCGGCCATCGCCAGCAGGATCGATTGCCCTTCGTCGCCCCGCAAAGCCTCCCTCGCCCGCTCCGCGATTGCGGGGCCGGATGCGTAGGCCTCGAGGCAGCCGTAGTTGCCACACTTGCAGAGTCGGCCGGTGGAGTCAATCGTCGTGTGCCCAATCTCACCGGCAACGTCGGACGCTCCGTGATAGAGCTTTCCCTCGAGAATCAGCCCACCGCCGATTCCTGTTCCGAGAGTCATGCCGACAACGTTCCTCCCGCCAACTGCTGCTCCGCACCAGAACTCTCCGAGTGTGGCGCAGTTCGCATCGTTGTCGAGCGTGGCATCGAGATGCACGCGCTTGGATATCTCATCGCGCAGCGGAAAGTCCTTCCAGCCGAGGTTTGGCGTGACGATCACAATCCCATTCTCGCGGTCCAGTGGTCCGGGCGATCCGATCCCCACACCTAGAACGTCGGATCTCCCCGCGCCAGTCTCCGCGATCGTCTGCGCAATTACCGCTTCGATCATGTCCGCGATGCGCTCGACAACCGATCCGGCTCCTCCGTCGGCCAGCGTCGGGCGCGTTTGCATGGCGATCTCGCGACTGCCATCGAGCGGCATTGCGCCGGTGACGATGTTCGTACCGCCGAGGTCCACTCCGACTATGTAACGCTCCTTCACGCTCATACGGGCACCGGTGGGTTGAGGACTTCTGTGAGTAGAGTTGCGACGTATTCCGGACCGAGCTCGCGCATACAGCGCCAGTGCCCCAATGGACACCGCTCTGGACCATGACGATGGCACGGACGACACGACAGGCCCTCGAGGCTCGCAGCCGCGTGCCTCTCCGCGAGCGGGCCGAACCCGAATTCGGGAACCGTCGGCCCGAATATCGTGAGAGTCGGCGTTCCCATCGCCGAGGCAAGATGCTGCGGGGCGGAGTCGTTCGTCACTATGGCCTGCGCGCGGCCGATCAGCTCCGCGGACGCGAGAAGGGAAAGCGTTCCGACCGTATTGACGATACGATCCGAGGGAACCGCGCCTTCTATTTCTGCCGCGATCCGGGCGTCTGCCCTGGATCCGACAATCGCGACCCGGAACTCGTCCGTCAGACGTCTCGCCAGCTCCACGTAGTACGGCCAGCGCTTCGTTCCCCACGCGCTTCCCGGCGCCAGCACGACGAACCGCGCGTCCGTTGTGTGCGTGCGCCGAAGCACGCCATCGATCATCCGGCGGTCCTCCTCTGACGGATAAAGACGCGGGCGGATCTGGTTCGGCGTTGGCGGGTCCGCGCACTCGGACATGGAGAGCGACCACAATCGTTCGGCGTGGTGGCGCTCGGGTCTGTAAGGAAGCTGCTTCGTGTACAAAGCGCGACCCGTGGAGCTGGCGAAACCGATTCGCTCGGTGGCACGCGTCATCATCGCGATCAATCCACTCCGGAAAGATCCCTGCGCGAGATAGGCGGCCTCATAGGGACGCCGCTGGCGCAGCTCCTTGATCGTTGACCAGAGTCCCATCGCCGCGCCGTAAGTCCCGCGCTTGTCGTACTTGATTACGGTGCGGATGTTGGGATTGTTGGCGAGAGCGGCGGCCCCTTCAGGAGTCACGAGCACGTCCACCGGGCCGCGCCTCGCAAGCTCCGCGATGAGCGGCGTCGTGAGTATGACGTCGCCGAGAAAGCTCGTCTGAATTACGAGCGATCCCCTCACTCAGATTCCGCCCGATCCGCGCCCAATCCTCAATCCACCTGGAGGACGGCGAGAAATGCTTCCTGCGGAATTTCAACGGAGCCAACCTGCTTCATCCGCTTCTTTCCTTCCTTCTGCTTCTCCAGAAGCTTGCGCTTCCGCGAGACGTCGCCGCCGTAGCACTTCGCGAGAACGTCCTTGCGCAGCGGCTTCACGCTCGTGCGCGCGATCACCTTGGTTCCGATCGCGGCCTGAATCGCAACTTCGAACAGCTGCCGCGGAATGAGGTCCTGCAGCTTGTCCGCGATCTTGCGACCCCACTCGTACGCCTTGTCCTTGTGGATGATGACACTGAACGCGTCGACCGGGTCGCCGTTGATCAGCATATCGAGGCGCACGAGATCGCTGCGCCGGTACTCGAGCAGCTCGTAGTCGAGCGAAGCGTACCCGCGGCTCACGGTCTTCAGTTTGTCAAAAAAGTCGAGAATGATCTCGCCGAGCGGAAACTCCCAGTCCAGCTCGACGCGCTGCGTGTCGAGGTACGTCATGTTCTTGTACACGCCGCGTCGCTCCGTTCCCAGCGCCATGATCGGTCCGATGTACTCGGCGGGGACCATGATTCGGGCCTTCACGTACGGCTCTTCGACGTAGGCGACGACCTGCGAGTTCGGCATCAGCGACGGATTCTCGATCAGCGTCATCGTTTCGTCGGTGAGGTAGACCTTGTATTCGACGGAGGGAACAGTCGTCACGAGCTCGAGATCGAACTCGCGATTCAGCCGCTCCTGCACGATCTCCATGTGCAGCAACCCCAGGAAACCTGCGCGAAATCCAAATCCCAGCGCCGTCGAGGTTTCCGGCTCGTAGTTGAGCGATGCGTCGTTGAGCTTGAGCTTTTCCAGCGCGTCGCGCAGCGTCTCGTACTGGGTCGTGTCAGTCGGGTACAATCCGGCAAACACGAACGACTTGACCGCCTGATAGCCTGGTAATGCCTCGGTGGCGTGATTATCGGCGTCGAAGATCGTGTCGCCCGCGCGAGTCTCGCTGACGGATCGCACACTCGCCACGACGTACCCGACTTCACCGGGACCAAGCTGTTCGGTCGGGACCTGTCGCAGCTGGTTGTATCCGACCTCGTCGACCTCGTAGACAGACTCACTGGCACCGAAGGTTATGTGGGTGCCCTTCCTGATGACACCGTCGACGACGCGCACGCTCGGAATCGCGCCTCGATACCGGTCGTAATACGAATCGTAGATGAGGGCACGAAGCGGTGCATCTGCACTCCCTTCGGGCGGGGGAACTTTGCGGACGATTTCCTCGAGAAGCTCGGGAATGCCTATCCCTTCCTTGGCGCTCACGAGGAGGATCTCGCTCGGGTCGACGCCCAGAAGATCATGCACTTCCTGCATCCGACGCTCGGGCTCGGCGCCCGGCAGATCGATCTTGTTCAGGATCGGAATGATCTCCAAGCCCGCATCCATCGCCAGAAAGAGATTCGAGAGCGTCTGCGCCTGAATGCCCTGCGAAGCATCGACTACGAGGATCGCACCCTCACACGCCGCGAGCGAGCGCGAGACTTCGTAAGTGAAGTCGACGTGGCCCGGGGTGTCGATCAGGTTGAGCTCGTACTCCTGCCCATCGCGAGCGGCGTACGTCATCCGCACGGCGTTGAGCTTGATGGTGATGCCCCGCTCCCGCTCCAGATCGAGGGTATCGAGCACCTGCGCCTTCATCTCCCGCTTCTGCAGCATGCCCGTAGCCTCGATCAACCGATCCGCGAGGGTCGATTTCCCGTGATCGATATGCGCGACTATGCAGAAGTTGCGAATGTGCTCGAGCTTCAAGGAGTAACTCTGGGTTGTGCGGGGTGCAGAGGTGGGAACCACGAAATATAACGGGGAAAGCCGTTCTTCCTCGATTGCCCCCAACAAAAAGGCACTGCCGCGCGAACCAATATTTGGCCAACAAAAAGGGGCTGCCAAAGCAGCCCCTTTAGTGTGGTCTCTCAGCGTTTCGGCGGAGGCGGATTTGACGGTGGCGGCGTGCGCGGCTCTGGAGTCCGCGGAGGAGCAGGGGCCTGTGTAGTCGAGGGCGGAGGTGAGCGAGTCGGCTCGGTTCGAGGCGGCGGCGCGATCGTCCGCACGGGCTGGTTGAAGCTACGAACCGGCTCCGCGCCAACGGCAGCTGCCGGTACATGCCGCGGCGGAGGAGGGGGCTCGTTGAAGGCACGATTTCTGTCCGGCGTGTTGCTACCGCCATTCTGATTGGCGAGGTCTATGAATATCTGCCGCGGATCTCTTCCCTGGCGCGGCGGTGCGGTGACCGTCACGTCGCCCGCCTGAGGCGGTTCGGCGCGTCGCGGCAACGAGAAATAACCGAGTGCTGCGCGTGGGTGGCCCGAGCGGGGAGGTGCTCCATGGCCGAGACGATTTCTGGAGTCTCCGGCATCCGCGGGATTGGGAATGGGCGGTCGGACTCCACGACCACCGGAAGGACCGTACAACACGATCGGCATCCCGCAGTAGTTATAGCCCACAACGGCAATCGTCTGACCCGCTGCTCTCAATTGCGCGACCCGCGACAAGATTCCAAACGCGAGACTCGGAGAGTATGGGCTGCACGAGTAGAGCTCGTCCGCATAGTTCGACGCGTAATACTTCCGTGGCGAAGCGAAGCGCATGAAATCGCGTCCGATCGGCTCGCCACTGGCGCCGATATAAGCCGCGAGTGACTGCGCGGCAGCCGCTGGCGAACGGTATTCGATGAGGCCCCGAATGGCGGCGATGTTCCAGTCTCCGCCACTTTCGATCCTCGCGAGGTTGAATGCCGCGCGCGAGGCGAGGGCGATCACCGTGCCGCGACTGTCGTTGTCAGCGCCGGCATCGGCTCGGGAATAGCCTTGGTTGCCGTTGTAGGAGGCCATCAACCCGCCACGCTCCTGTGAGAAACCGGCGAAGAAACTGGGAAGGGTGAGCTGCTTGTTCTGGCGTATTCTTACGGACAGGCCTGGGAAATCCGGGTACAGAACCTGTATCTGCCCGTCGAGGTCGAGTGAGACCGCAAATACGTAAGCGTTCTCAAATACCTGGATAGCGGGCTCGACGTAGTTGGACGCAACGCCCCCCCCGGTTCGCGAATAAACGCGAATCGCAGGCGCGCCACGACTGGCGCCCTGAGCGCCGGATGTCGATACGGCCAGGCCGATCAAAAGCGCTGACATCCCCAACCCGGTTAAGGTTCTCGAGCTCCGCATATCGACTCCCAGTGGTTTGTATACAATTTGCTGCCTATACCAGCAAAAGTCAATCCAGAAAGCGTTCAATCGGGCGACGTGCCTACCTGTAGATAGCCGACCGATTTAGCTTCCGCCATGCCGCTCCCGCAATTGCTCTCCATTGTCGATTCGCTTGGGGAGTTCAGAGAGCTCCTCGCGTCGCTGCCTTCGCCCGCAACCCGACGCGAGCTCGGTGGACTTCACGGATCCAGCGACGCTGTCGTCATAGCCGGCCTCTCAGAATACGTCCAGCAGAGGTTCTTTGTTGTGGTCAGCGACGACGTCGCGGGCGCCGAGCGATGGCTCGCGGACCTCACGACGCTCGTCGCGCCTGACGCGGTGGCGTTCTATCCACCCCGCGAGAGTTTCGGCGAGGCCGAAGCCCACGCCGAGATCGCCGGCGAGCGGGTCGAAACGCTCGAACGAATAGGGCGGGGCGGGCTGCGAATTCTCATCACGACGAGCCGCGCGCTCCTGGAGCGAACACAGCTGCCCCGTGCGCTCGCGACCGCTCGACTGGAGCTGCGAAAGGGTGACACGCGGCGTCCCGAAGCGCTCGCCGCCCACCTCGAGGCGATCGGCTTTGAGAGGGTGGCGATGGTCGAGGACGTGGCCCAGTTCAGCGTGCGCGGCGGAATCTTCGACATCTACAGCTTCGGCATGGCTGAGCCCGTGAGACTCGAGTTCTGGGGAGACGACATCTCGGAGCTGCGTCACTTCGATCTGCTGAGCCAACGGTCCACCCGCGATGCCGAAGTCGCTCTCGTGCTGCCGGTAGATGGCCAGATCAGCGCCGCCGCCGCCGAGCCGGAACGCACGTCGATTCGAGCGATTTTTCCGCCGGACACCCTGTTTGTCGTCCCGAGCGGTACACACCTCAAGCCCGAGCTCGAGCGAACGTGGACAGAGGCACAGCACCACATCGACCTCGCCAGGCGAAGAGGTGAGGACACGCCGAGCAGGGACGAGCTCTTCGAGTCCCCTGAGACGTCGATGCAGGCTTTGACGGCGTTCGGAACGATTGGCCTATCGGGCGAAAACCCGCAGATCGTTTTCCCCTTCCGGGAGCCGGAAGAGATCAAGCGCGACATGAAGCGCCTCAAGCACGTTGCCGCCGACGGGATTCCGACGATCATCCTTTGCGATAACGCCGGGCAGGCCGAGCGCCTCGACGAGCTGTTGAACGATGACCGGGTATCGCCCGCCAGCCTCGCGATCGGAGTGCTCGACGGTGGATTTCTCGTTCCCCCGCACGGAGAGAGCTTCCCCGGCTACCGGGTGCTCACGGACCATGAAATCTTTCGGCGCGAGCGCCGCTTCAGGAGGGCGAGACGCTACGTAACCGGTACAGCGCTCGAGAGTCTGACCGCACTCAAGCCGGGCGACTACGTAGTTCATCTCGAGCATGGCGTCGGCATCTACCGCGGCATCGAGAAGATGTTCGTGCGCGAGAGCACGGTGGAGGTCGCCGTGATCGAGTACGAGGGCGGAGACCGACTCAACGTCCCGCTCTACCGCATCGACCAGATCGAGCGGTATCGCTCGGCCGCGGACATCAGCGCCGACGCTCCGCCTCCAAGACTTCACTCGCTTGGAGGGAAACGCTGGGCCAGCCAGCGAGACAAGACACGCGCGGCGATTCAGGAGATGACCGTCGAGCTGTTGGACCTGTACGCACGCCGCAAGGTTGCGACGCGCCCACCGCACCTGCCCGACACCGTGTGGCAGCGGCAGCTCGAGTCGTCGTTTCTCTTCGAGGACACGCCCGACCAGCGCACCGCGACCACCGACGTGAAGGGTGATATGGAGCGACCGCGTCCGATGGACAGGCTACTCGTCGGCGATGTCGGATACGGGAAAACGGAAATCGCGGTCCGCGCCGCGTTCAAGGCGGTGCAGTCGGGCCGTCAGGTGGTGGTGCTCGTCCCAACGACGATTCTCGCCGACCAGCACGCGAGAACCTTCGGCGAGAGGCTCGCCGACTTTCCGGTGAACGTCCGGACGATGAGCCGCTTTCAGTCTTCGAAAGAACAGGCCGAAGTTCTGGCCGGACTCAAGGCGGGGAAGGTCGACGTCGTGATCGGCACACACAGGCTGCTGAGTCCGGACGTTGCGTTCTCGCAGCTCGGACTGATCGTCGTTGACGAGGAGCACAGGTTCGGTGTCAAACACAAGGAACGGCTCAAGCGACTCCGGCTGGACACCGACGTACTCACTCTGACAGCTACCCCAATCCCGCGCACGCTTCACCTGTCCCTCGCGGGACTTCGCGACATGACGCTCATGCAGACTCCGCCGCGTGACCGGTCGCCCGTGCTCACCTACGTGGAGCCGTGGGATGACGGGCTCATCGACGAGGGCATCTCGCGCGAGCTGGATCGCGGCGGTCAGGTGTTCTTCGTTCACAACCGCATCGAGACCATCGATGGAATGGCAGAGCACATTCGTCGAGTGGTGCCGCGCGCACGGATCGGCGTTGGACACGGCCAGATGCGCGAGCGGCAGCTGGAGGACGTGATGCGCCGGTTCGTCGACGGTGATATCGACGTGCTGGTCTCGACGATGATCGTCGAGTCCGGGCTCGACGTTCCGAACGCGAACACGATGTTCGTCAATCGCGCCGACACTTTTGGCCTGGCGCAGCTCTATCAGCTGCGCGGCCGGGTCGGGCGCTCCCACCGGCGGGCGAGCTGCTATCTGCTCGTACCCGACTCGATCGACGAAGACGCCAATCGCCGGCTCACGATTCTCGAGCACCACAGCCAGCTCGGCTCCGGCTATCAAATCGCCCTCAAGGATCTCGAGCTCCGTGGCGCCGGCAATCTCCTCGGTCCCGAGCAATCGGGTTTCGTCCACGCCGTCGGATTCGACATGTATCTCCGTATGCTCGACGAGACCGTCAAGCGCGTGATGCGAGGGGACGATGCGCCGAAGCTCCAGCCGTCCGAGATAGCGCTCGACGTCCCGGCTTACATCCCCGACGACTACATCACGTCGCAGGACGCCAAGCTCGATGTCTACCGGCGGCTGACCCACATGACCGATGTCGCCGAGATCGAGAGTCTGCGCGAGGAGGTACGCGACCGGTTTGGACCGCTGCCCGATGCCGCACAAGCCTTCTTGGGGATGGCGCTCCTCAGGCTCCTTGGCGGAGCATCCGACATCGAGTCGGTGCTGGTGCGCGGAAACGAGGCTCGCATTACATTTCGCGAGCATGCAGTGCCCCGGATGAAGGGGATCTCGGCGGCGTTCCACGAGGTACAGTTCCAGGCGGAGGTGCGACGCGCGCATCCGCTATCCCTCAAGCTCACCCGTCTTGGAGGAGCTGAGATGCTCGATGGACTTGTCCGCGCCTTGACGACGCTGCGCCCCACCTGACGACAGTTAACCCGTACACGGAAATATGAAACGCACTTTCGCTATCGCCGCCGCGGCGGCTTTGACACTTTCAGCGTGCTCCGGCTTGAGGGATGCGCTCAACGCCCATACTGACTGGGTCGCCCGCGCCTCGAGTGCCGAGCTCCAGGTCACGAGATTGGCGACACTGCTCGGGAAATCCCGCGCGCCGGTCAGGAGAGACATTGCCAAGTCCATCGCCAACGTGTGGGTCGACTACCAGCTCCTCGGCGCCGCCGCCGCCCACAACGATTCGCTCGCCGATCCCAAGCTGATCGACGACGCGATGTGGCCTGCGATCGCCAATCTCAAGGCGCGCAAATGGTACGACGTCGTCTCCAAGAGCTGGGGCGTCGAAGATACCCTCGCGGCCCAGCGCCAGTGGGCGTCGGGCGGCATGCTGGCAGCTGATCACATCCTCCTGTTCACGCAGAACATGAACGATGCGCAGAAGGCCGCGGTGAAAAAGAAGATCGATGCGATTCGCAAGAGCGTCACTCCGGCCAATTTCGCGGCAACCGCGAGGGCAAACAGCCAGGACAAGCAGAGCGCCCCTAATGGTGGATCGCTCGGAATCTTTCCGAAGGGCACGATGGTTCCCGAATTCGAGAAAGCTCTCGTCGCGCTCAAGCCCGGTGAGATCTCGCCCGTCATCGAGACCACCTACGGTTATCACATCATCCACAAGCCCACCTACGACCAGGTGAAGCCGCAGCTGATGCTCGCCTCCAAGGGCCGCAGCGTCGCGGTCGCCGAGAGCACCTATCTCGCCAATGTCGAGAAGGCAGGGAAGATCGAGGTGAAAAAGGACGCGGTGTCGACAGTGCGTGCGATCGGCAACGATCCCGATGCATATCGACGCGACAACACCGTCATTGCGACATCTGCGGCCGGGAAATTCACCGCCGGTAGACTCGTTGGATGGCTGGAGACCCTGCCTCCCAATGCTCGGATTCTCGAGCAGATCAAACAGGCGCCGGATTCGATGATCGTCGCCATGGTGCGGAGATTCGCCAACAACGAGCTGGTGCTGCGCCAGGCGGATAGCGCAAAGGTGCAGGTCGATCCCGCCGAGATCGCGCAGATGCACGCGAGCTTCGTCAACGCCGTTAAGCAGGCCTGGTCACAGCTCGGAGTTACGCCGGCTTCCCTCCAGGACAGCGCAAAGACCGAAGGCGACCGGGAGAAGCTCGCCGCGAAACGGGTAGACGCTTATTTCACGCGAATGGTGGGGGAGCAGGCGGTATTTGTCTCGGTTCCAACGCCTGTCGCCAACGTCCTGCGCCAGAAGTACAGCTATCAGTTCAACGACGCAGGAGTCGATCGATCGGTCGAGCAGGCGGCCAAGATCCGGAACTCAGCCGATTCGGCCCGCACGGCTGGACTGCCACAGACCGCCGTTCCTATCAATCCCGGGCAGCCCACACCGCCTCCGGCTTCATCAACGCCGCCGAGCGGTAAGAAGTGATCGAACTAGTGTATTCTGGCGGTGTAAGATCGATGATGATCAGGAATCTCATGGCCGTGACTGCGCTCCTTCCGGTTGCGATTGGAGCCCAGACGCCGGCCACAGTCGCGCGAGCCGTTCCGCCCGCGCTTCCAATTGACCACGTCGTCGCGATTGTGGGAGATCAGCCCCTTCTGTGGACCGACGTGCTCACGACTATCAACCAGCGTCGAGCCCAAGGGCTTAAGCTCCCGACTGATTCTGCGGGCCAGGCGGCGCTCGCGCGCACCGTGCTTGGCGAGATGATCGACGAAGAAATTCTCGTCCAGAAGGCCAAGGAGATGAAGATCGACGTCACGGAATCCGAGATTACCTCATCCGCCGATCGACAGATCAAGCAGATCCGCTCGCAGTTCAAATCGGACGAGGAATACAAGGTCGAGCTGCGTAATGCCGGACTCGGCTCACCGGAAGACTATCGCAAGTCGCTCATCGATCAGTTTCGGCGTCAGCAACTTCAGCAGAAAGCATTCGCTGAGCTCCGCAAAAAAGCGAAGCCAGTCAACGTGTCCGATGAAGACGTGACGAAGGCGTTCGAGAAGAGCCGCTCGGAGCTGCAGAAGCGTCCCGCGACGGTAACCTTCAGGCAGATCATCGTGGCCCCACACGCGTCCGCGGCGGCGAAAGCGAAAGCGAAGGCCCGCGCCGACTCATTGCTGGTCGAGATCCGGAAGGGCGGCGACTTCGAGCAGATCGCCAAGCGCGAGTCGATGGATCCGGGCACAAAAGCGCTCGGCGGTGATCTCGGCTGGAATCGTCGCGGGAGCGGACTCGTTCCCGAATTCGAGGCGATGATGTTCGCGCTTCGTCCGGGTGACGTGAGCCCGGTGTTCGAGACCGCATTCGGATATCACATCATCCGCGTCGACCGCGTGCAATCGGCGGAGGTGAAGGCGCGGCACATTTTGATCGCCCCGGTCATCGATTCCGCGGACGTCGCGGCCGCCAAGGTCGAGGCAGATACGGTTGCCGCCCAGTGGAGGCGCGGGGTGTCGTACGATTCACTGGTGGCCAGGCACCACGATCCGACGGAGGAGAAGGGAGTCCTTCAGCCGTTCAACCGCGATTCACTGCCCGCATCGTATCAAACCGCAATCGCCGGAGCCAAGGCGGGGACCATCACTGAGCCGTTCCAGCTAGCCAATCCGCGCGGCATGCCGAAATACGCGGTGCTGCAAGTTGTAACCTCCACCGACGCCGGCGAATACAATCAAGCCGAGATTCGCGAGCAGATCCGCGCGCAGCTCTCCGACGAGCGCTCGATCAGGCAGCTGCTCGACGATTTGCGAAAGCAGACTTACGTGTCGGTCAGGATGTAGTCAGTGAAAGTCAGGCTTGCCATGACCGTGGGAGATCCCCGCGGAATTGGCCCGGAGATCGTCGCCAAAGCGCTCGCCGACCCACGGGTCAGCGAGCGCTGTGACGTTGTGGTCATTGGTCCCGAAGGAATTGGCGTCGCGGTCGGAGAGCCGATCGAGCGATGGTTCCCTGAATCAGGTGCGGCGTTCGCTGGCAAGCTGTGCGGAATGGCGATCGAGCGAGCGGTCGAGATGGCCCAGGCGGGAATCGTGGAAGGGATCGTGACCGGTCCCATCGACAAATCCGCATTGCACGCGGGTGGCTACGATTTTCCCGGCCATACCGAAATGCTTGCGAGCCTCACGGGCTCGCACGTGGCGATGATGCTGGCCTCGGACAAACTCCGCGTAGTGCTGGCAACGACGCACATCCCGCTGCGCAGCGTGGTTGAAAAGCTCAGCGCCGACTCGATCACCGAAGCCGCGCGCATTACGCGCGAAGGACTCCAGCAGTGGTTCGGGATCGCCGCGCCCCGCATCGCGCTGTGCGCACTCAACCCCCACGCCGGGGACGGGGGGATATTCGGCACGGAGGACACCAAACTCCTGGCGCCGGCAGCGCGCGCCGCCGGCATAGAGGGGCCTTTTTCCGCCGACACAGTGTTCGTTCGGGCGATGCGGGGCGAATTCGACGCAGTCATCGCGCCGTATCACGATGTCGGGATGACCGCGATCAAGGTTGCGTCATTCGGGAGCGCCGTGAATATCACGCTGGGCCTCCCTTTCCCGCGCACCTCGCCCGATCACGGCACCGCACTCGACATCGCTGGTCAGGATCGCGCGGACCCTTCCAGCATGATCGCCGCTACGCTTCTGTGTGCGTCGATTGTGTCTCGCGCTCACCAGTCCGGCGATCCCCCATTGTATGGAGATCGACGGCCAGCGTCTCGATCCGGCGCCCGTCCATCTCGCGGACGGTAAAGATCGCGCCGCCGGTGATCACGCGGTCGCCGACGATTGGAAGACGTCCCAGTACGCCGAACACATAGCCGCCGATCGTGGTGTAATCCTCGTCGGGCACGGTGAGACTGAAGTGCTCGTTAAGCTCGCCGATGTGCGTGCTCCCGGGCACCAGCGTCTCGCCGGCGCGCGTGTGAAGGGGCTCTTCCGCGTCTTCCGAAGTGTCGTATTCATCGAGAATCTCGCCGACGATCTCCTCCAGCAGATCCTCCATCGTCACGACACCGGCGGTGCCGCCGTACTCATCGAGCACCACCGCCATGTGCTCCTTGAGTCTCTTGAAATCGGCGAGCACTTCCTCGACTTCGCGCGAGCCGGGAATGACGTGGACGGGCCTCATGATCGACGGAAGATCGAACGCGTCGGTATTCGCGCGCGGCGCGAGCAGCCTGAGCAGGTCCTTTGCCAGCACCACGCCGATGATGTTGTCGATCGATTCGTCGTACACCGGGTAACGCGAGAGTCCGCTCTCCTGCACGACGCCGAGCACTTCGGATAAGGTTGCCTCGACTGGAAGTGCGACGAGCTCGGTGCGTGGCGTCATGACTTCGCGCGCATTCTTCTCCGAGAACTCGAAGACGGCGTCGATGAGGTCCGCGTCGTGGGCCTGCATCTGTCCGCTCTCCTGCGACTGCTCGACGAGCAGGCGAATCTCCTCGGGCGAGTGGACGGCGTCTTCCGATGCGGCTTTCTCCTGGCCGAGCACGCGCAGGATGACCTGCGACGACTTGTTGAGGGAGTAGGTGAATGGAGTGGTGATCCAGGCGAAGAAGAGGAGCGGTGGTGCGAGCCAGCGGGCTAACGCCTCGGGATGATTCAGTGCGGCGGCTTTGGGTGTCAGCTCGCCGAATACGACGTGCAGATACGTTACGACCACCAGCGCCAGCGCCGCGCCGAGGGTGAGACGAAGCGACATCTCGATGGCGAACGGCAGGTAACCGAACATGCTCGCGAACACGTCGCCCACGGTCGATTCGGCGACCCAGCCCAGTCCGAGGCTGGCGAGTGTAACGCCAAGCTGGCTCGCCGAGAGGATACGACTGATATTTGATGAGGCCTTGACGGCGAAACGCGCGAGACGGTCACCGCTTCGCGTCATTGCCTCGAGACGCGTCCGCCGTGAGCGGACAAGAGCGAACTCGGCGCCAACGAAGAACGCGTTGAGGAGCACCAGCAGAATTATGGCGAGCAGCCGACCGAGCACGGATACAACTTACCACAACCCCGGTCAGGGGCACCAGCACGGTGGCGCGCACAGCCATGGGGTCGGGCATTCCCACGCCGCCGACGCGCCAGTGCGGAACCTGCGCATTGCGCTCGTCCTGACCGCACTGCTGCTGGTTGCCGAAGTCGTTGGCGGCCTCTTGTCGAATTCCATCGCTCTCCTTGCCGACGCCGGTCATATGCTGACCGACGTCGCGGCGCTTGGGCTCGCGTTGTTCGTAGCCTGGTTCAGCAAGCAGCCGACGACTCCGGCGAAGACGTTCGGCTATCTCCGGGCGGAGATCCTGGCGGCGTTCGTCAACGGTACCACACTGCTACTGATATCCGCGTGGATCCTGTGGGAGGCAGTGACACGCCTAGGCACGCCCGAGCCAATACATGGTGGCTTGATGCTGGGGGTGGCGGCTGGTGCGCTCATCGTAAACCTGATTGCCGCTCGCTTGCTCCTCCCAGGGTCCTCGCACAGCCTAAATGCCCGCGGTGCCTACCTGCACGTACTGGGCGATCTCCTCGCGAGTCTCGGAACGCTCGCCGCGGCCATCGCGATCCGGTATACGGGCTGGCTGATGGCCGACCCCATCGCTTCGATACTGACGACGGTCCTTATAATGAGGGGCGCCTGGCGCCTGGTGCGGGAATCGGTCGACATCCTCCTCGAGTCCACGCCCGCTCACATACCGTTGCAGGCCGTGCGGGCGCAGCTGGAGGCGATCCCGGGGGTCGAGTCCGTGCACGATCTCCACGTGTGGTCGGTTACGCCCGCCGTAGTGGCGATGAGCGCGCACTGCATCGTTCCGCGTGCCGAGCAGCAACAGCACGTCCTCGAGCACGTCCACGACGCGATGCAACTGTTCGGAATCCAGCACGTAACGATACAGCTGGAGCGCGAGCATCTGCTCGATAGGGAGCAGCACTTGCACGCCTGACCGTACCGGAACTCCCAGGAACACTTGCACGCCATGCTATCTTACGTGGCTATGGCAAAGCTGCAAATCCGGAACATCGCGATCATCGCGCACGTCGATCACGGCAAGACCACTCTCGTGGACAAGATGCTCCGGCAGGCCGGCGCCTTCCGCGAGAATCAGGTCGTGATGGAGCGCGTCATGGACTCCAACCCGCTGGAGCGCGAGCGCGGCATCACCATTCTGGCGAAGAACACGTCGATTCGGTGGAAGGGCACGAAGATCAACATCGTGGATACTCCGGGTCACGCCGACTTCGGCGGTGAGGTCGAGCGCATCCTCCGCATGGTCGATGGCGTGCTGCTCGTGGTCGACGCCTTCGATGGCCCGATGCCCCAGACACGCTTCGTGTTGCGCAAGGCGCTCGCGCTGCATCGCACCCCGATCGTTGTCATCAACAAAATCGATCGCCCGGGCTCCGACCCAATGCGCGTGCACGACGAAGTGCTGGATCTGCTGATCGAGCTGGAGGCTAATGAAGCGCAGCTCGACGCGACCGTCGTGTATGCATCGGCGCGCGAAGGCGTAGCGACGATGGACATGGAAATCACGCCCGTCGATCTCTCTCCACTGTTCGACGCCATCATCGAGCACGTCCCCGCGCCGCCGCACGATGACGCTGGCCCGTTTCAGATGCTGATATCCACGATCGATCACTCACCATATCTCGGACGGCTGGGAATCGGCCGCATTGAGAGGGGTACCGTGCACGTGGGAGACGCCGTTGCGTTGCTGCCGCTCGATCAATCGCAGAAGGCCGAGCAGTCGCGCGTGACCAAGTTGTTCGCGTATGAGGGGCTGGACCGGCTGGAAGTCCCGCAGGCCTCGGCTGGCGAGATCGTCGCGCTCGCCGGGCTCGAAGGCGTCGAGATCGGTCTCACGGTAACGGACCTCGAGCATCCGGAGCGCCTGGCGGGAATCTCGGTCGAGGAGCCGACGATCTCCGTCGATTTCCTCGTCAACAACTCACCCTTTGCCGGGAGAGAGGGAAAGTTCGTCACCTCCCGTCAGATCCGCGAAAGGCTGTTCAAGGAGCTGGAGCGCAACGTCGCGCTCAGGGTCGAGGACACCGAGTCCACCGACACGTGGACCGTCTCGGGGCGGGGCGAGCTGCACCTCACGATCCTGATGGAGACGATGCGGCGCGAGGGACACGAATTCCAGGTATCGCGTCCGCGCGTGATCACGCGCGAGGGACCGAACGGCGAGCGGCTCGAGCCCTATGAGGAGCTCGCCATCGATGTTCCCGAGGAATTCCTCGGCGTCGTCATCGAGAAGCTGGGACCCAGACGTGCGGCGATGCTCGAGATGAAGAATCCGGGGCAGGGAATGGTGCGTCTGCTGTACAAGATTCCGGCGCGCGGACTGTTCGGGTACCGCTCGGAGTTCCTCACCGACACCCGTGGAACGGGGATCATGCACCATCGTTTCCTTGAGTACGGACCGTGGGCGGGTCCCTTGGCCGGACGTATGCGGGGTACATTGGTCTCAATGGAGGGCGGCGTGATCGTCGCTTTCGCGCTTGCAAATCTGGCGGAGCGCGCTACCCTATTCGTTGCACCCGGTGACGTGGTTTACGAAGGGATGCTGGTGGGTGAGAATTCGAGGCCGGGCGACATGGACGTCAATCCGACCAGGGAGAAGAAGCTCACCAACATGCGGTCGAAGTCGAGTGACGAGAACATCCAGCTGGAGCCCCCGCGGGAGTTGACGCTGGAAGGTGCGCTCGAGTATATCGAGGAAGATGAGCTGATCGAGGTTACGCCCCAGTCCATCCGGCTGCGGAAACGCTTCCTCGGCGCGAACGATAGAAAAAAGTTGTCACGCGAGGCGAAGCGCGAGCGCGCTTCGGTCTAATCACCAGGAGATGACGGTAATGTGCGCCGTGCTGGAGTCCGCGGGGAGTTTCCCGAACGACGGGGAAACGGAAGCGTGGCTGGCGAAGAGGGCACCAGATGATGACCCCGAGGACGAGGATCTCGAGGACGATCTGGATGATGACGATGACGACGACGATGACGACGTCGAAAGCGAGTGGGAAGACGACGGCGAGGATCTCGAGAGCGAGGACATCGACGACGACGATCTCGAGGACGATGACGACGATGATCTCGACGATGATCTCGACGACGACCTTATAGATCTCGACGACGAATTCGATACGGAAGAGGAGGAAAAGCCTCATCCAGCCCATCCCCGTAAATACGAAGACTGAGACGGCCGCACTCTGGTGTCGGAACAAGCAAAATGCCCCGCAATCGCGGGGCATTTTTTATGGAGGCGAGCCGGGGGATCAGTTCAGCAGGAGTATTCCCGTTGTCAGATCGTCCTCGGTGGTGCATGTGATGATGCCGCCACGCATCTCGCACGATTCGGGCGACTGCGCGTGCGTGGCGGTAGCTGTCCATTCCGATAATTGGCTTCCGAGAATGTTGGCCGCGATCAGCCTTACCGTGACATCCTTCGAGGCTCTGAACCCTTCGACAGGAACGCTGGCCGTTGCAATGCCCGAGAAATACTGGCCGTGGTGTTCGGCGGAGTATTGCTCTTCGTAGATGGCCGCGCTCACGAGGTCTGCCTTCATCGATGCGAGGTACGCTTTTTCTTTGCTGCCGGAGTAGCGTGGGATGGCAATCGCAGCGAGGATGCCGATTACGAGCGTGACCACGACCAGCTCGACGAGCGTGAATCCGCGTCGGGTGACCTGGGAGGCGTGTGTGCGTTGTGGCGAGGCGAGACCGCGTGCGGGGTGCCGGGGCATGAGGAAATACTCACCATTTCGCGTGACGGATTCGTGAAAATAGACTGACGACTCATTCACGATCGGGAGCCAGCGGCGATTGACCCCCCTTCAGGAAGGGACTAACTTGCAAAACTCTGCGTCGCAGGCGTTTAGCCAGTGGCGAGGGGCCTGTAGCTCAGGTGGTTAGAGCGCACGCCTGATAAGCGTGAGGTCGGAGGTTCAACTCCTCCCAGGCCCAT
>JBDTIV010000002.1:0-6287 GCA_039936175.1 Gemmatimonadaceae bacterium
GCTCGACATCGACCACGGCTTTAACCATATCACCGAACTGGTCCGACGCGATCTTCACCAGCTCCGAGCGCGTAAGCCGTTCACTGACAATTCGTGGGGGAGGTATTTCCATCAAGTTTCCAGGAGAAGCAGAGAGTTAGGAAAAGTTGGTGTGTCCAGTACGGCCGCGTCCCGCGGCGCGTAATTGGGCGCTGTTCCGTGATGACGCTCGAGATGGCCCGGCGGGAGGCTGTCGACTAATCGCAAGTCCCATCCATGAATTGATCTACCCCAGAACCGAGGAATCGCCAGTCCAGGTCATCGCGTAAGAACCGATACGTCTCATCGTTTACCCACCAATTAAGGCCGCCGATCGGGACTCCAGTCCTACGGCCGCACTGGCCCGAGGTCACGTGAACAAGTGCAGTGTCCCCACGAAAAACGAAATCGACGATCCTGATTCCCATTGAATGCGCGGAGTCCGCCAAAGAACCGAACGCTCCTGGTTTCTTGATTCGGAGCGCTTGAACGACTGCAGAGTCCCACGCGGACACGCCCGCCTCTACGATCACCCCACGACCGTTGGGCTTGTCTATCAAAGGAAGTCTCGGCGCAATCGCGTCGGCTGTCGCGCTCGCCAGGGCCGCATCGCCCGGACTGAAACGTCCGTTGCCTGGGGAGCCGACGTGACTACCTGTATGGCACCCAAACATCGCTAACAGAATAATCGCGAGCGCGCGACACTCCGTTTTGAGCGGTGTGCCACTGCCGTAATTCGCCATGAAATCTTCGGTCATTTCGTCCAGATCAGTATTGCGCCGGAGGATGAGGTCGTTCCCGATAGGGTTGCGCCAATCGCGACGTATCTCATGATTTTCCCCCATTGTGCTCACCGAGCTTGCCAGTAGCGGTTACCGAGGATATCCCGAGCCTCATGAGTCTTATTCTGCGCTGATTTTCCGGCCCCGAACAAAATAGGAGACAACCCGATCGGGCTATCTCCTATTGTAACATGGCTATATGGAGAGTTACAAAGTTGCCCCTCCTGGTCTCGAACCAGGACTCTCCTGATCCAGAGTCAGGCGTGTTGCCAATTACACCAAGGGGCAGTACTTCGATTTTTCCGCCAGTTCGGCGGCGACCCTCAATTTAAAACCCCAACGCTCCCGCAACAATCGGCGCCTTGACAGCCCGCGCGACCGAGGGATAAGACCAAGGGTGCCCCCCCGCACCCTCTCCAAATCCGACTTCAAGCTCGCCCGCACCTGCGATGCGAAGCTCTTCTTCCGCGAGAATGGCTACCCCGACAACCGGGACAGCAATCCATACCTGGCCCTGCTGGCCGAGGGCGGCTACATGGTCGAGGCGCTCGCCAAGGCGAAGTACTCGGACGGCGTGCAGCTCGAGTACGGTCGGGACGTTGCCGAGAACTACAGGCAAACGATCGAGCAGCTCGGTCGTGACTCGGTCACTCTCTTCGAAGCGACGCTCCTCGTAGGCCGGCGACAGGCCCGCGTCGACATCCTCGAGAAGAAGGGGAACGTCGTCCGCCTCCTGGAGGTGAAGTCGAAATCCTTCGACGGCGCCGAGCACTCGGCGCTCCTGTCCGAGGGGAAGTTCGGCTGCCTCCGCACGTCCAGGAAGCCGCACAATGTTCGCTCGGAATGGTGCGAAAAGATCGAAGACGTCGCTTTTCAGGTGCTCCTCCTCGAGAAGGTTCTGCCCGGCGTCGTCATCAAGCCCTTTCTCGTGCTCGTCGACACGAGCAAGCTCGCCCTCGTCGACAACATTCCGCTCCTCTTCGAGCTCGTGCGGCGCACCGGGCCCGACGGCACCAGTCGCCTCCACACCGCCCGCTACATCGGGACGCCCGAGCAGCTCGCGGACCTCGATCTCGTCACCGAGGTCGACGTCTCCGCGGAGGTCGCCATGCTCCGCAACGACGTCGAGGACGCGGCGGCGATCTTCGAGTCGCGCCTCGACGCGCCCCTGTCCGTTCATTCCGTCGATCTTGAGCGCGGCGCGAAGTGCGCGAGCTGCGAGTTCCGCGTGGACGACGGCGCCGCAAAGGATGGCTTTGCCGAATGCTGGGGCGCGCTCGCCTTGCCGAGGCCACACGTGCTCGAGCTCTTTTCGATCGGGACGTGCAAGGCGCCGGACAAGTCGGGCCTCATCGGCTGGATGGTCGGCCGGAAGTTGGCGTCGCTGTTCGACATCCCCGAAGAATGTCTCGTCAAGGTGGACGGCTCCGTCGGCCCCAACGCCGAGCGGCAGCGCCGGCAGATCGAATACACTCGGCGCAACGAGGTCTTTGTCTCGCCCGATCTTCGGGGCAAGATCGAGAAGCTCGAGGCGCAAGTGAAGTTCATCGACTTCGAGACGTCGCGTCTCGCGCTCCCCTACCATAGAGGTATGCGCGCCTACGGGCTGGTCACTTTCCAGTGGAGCTGTCACACGGTCGCGTCGCCTGGACAGAAGCCCACGCACACCGAGTGGCTGAACCGGACCGAGGTATGGCCGAACAGGTTGTTCGCCGAGTCGCTGCGCGAGGCGATCGGGGACAGTGGGCCGGTGCTCACCTGGTCGCACTTCGAGGCTACTACACTCAGGCAGATTGTTGCGGATCTCGATCGGTTCGGGCACGTGGTGCCGGAGCTGGTCGAGTGGATCACTGATGTCTTCGACAATCGCATCGTCGACATGCACGAATGGGCGCGTCGCGATTACTACAATCCTGGGATGCGCGGGCGGACGGGCATTAAGGTGGTTCTGGACGCTCTGTGGAAATCGGATGGTGTGATGCGGGACCAGTTCTCGGCGTGGACGGGGATGGCGGCGGATGCTTCGCGGGATCCTTATGCTTCACTCCCACCCGTGGAGATTGCAGGGGTTATGCAGGATGTGCATGAGGGGACGGGGGCTATGCGGGCTTATCAGGAGATGATGTATGGTTCGGATAAGAGCGATTCGGCCGTCGGCGATAGGTGGAGCGGGCTTTTGAGGAGGTACTGTGAGCTCGATACGCTTTCTATGGTTTTGATTCTCGAGCATTGGCGGAGGAGCGTGGGACTGGCGTGAACTGCGGATTGCGGAGTAACGGCATTGCGGACTGCGGACTAATTGCGGACTGCGGACTAACTGCGGACTGCGGACGAACTGCGGACTGCGGACGAACTGCGGATTGAGGACTCACTGCGGATTGAGGACTTTGCTGTCGCTCGGCTCGGTGTTCGCAGACTCCTTCCTCCGTGCCCTCCGCTTTCCGCACCAGGAGTTGAAATATATCTACTTACTAGATATATTTATTCCATGACGGCACACCAGACGGCTGTGGCGGCCGGCGCCGACCTCAAATGGCTTACCAATTCGGCCGCCTTGTTACGGCGACCTCTCCGCTACGAAGCCGGCCAAGCCAAATGGTGGGGCCTGGTTTGGGTGCTCGCCGATGCGCTCGGGCTGGCTTTGACCAACGCGGCGACGATCGCCACGAGAGTCCTCCACGAGAGCACGTCAGCTACGGCGGCTCGCGGGGCACACATTGCTTCCGGTCTGGCGTCGATCGTCGTCGATCTCCCACGGTACGAATCGATTTTTCTCGGGAATCTCTCGCGCGCGCTGGTGCTCGAGACCCCGCGCCGGCGCGGACGCACCGGTGCCTCGAAGGGCGGCGTCGAAGCCGCGCGCGAATACGGGATCGACATCGGTCTCCTGAAATCCGCGCTCGAGCGAAGCCCGGCCGAGCGTCTGGCGACGCTCGAGGCAAACGCCGAGTTCTCACGGGGGATGAGGGGAGCGGCACGTTGAGCTTCGCCTCAATGCTGGGCGGACTCACCAGGGCGAAAATCAAATTCGTCGTCGTGGGTGGAGTGGCCGGGGTCGCGCACGGATCGTCGCGCGTTACGAACGATCTCGACATTTGCTACGACGCCGATGACGCCGCCAACGTTCGCGCTCTCGCGAAAATTCTCGCCAGCTGGAACGCATATCCGCGCGGCGTCGAGCCCGGACTGCCATTCATAATGGATGATCGCACGATGCACGGGGCCCCCGTGCTCACTCTTGCGACCAGCGAGGGTGACATCGACGTGATGGATCGCATTGCCGGAGTCGGCGCATTCGCCGCAGTCAGGCGGCATTCGGAGAAGGTCAACGGCCTCGGCGTCGCCTTCCGGGTTCTCGACCTTCCATCGCTGATCAAGGCGAAGCGGGCGGCGGGACGCCCGCGCGACTTCGAGCACCTGCCCGAGCTGGAGGCACTGTTGCAGCTGCGACGCAAAAAGCGTTAGGACTCTGTTGGTTCTCCGGCGAACAACCGAAGAAACCGCGGATTAGTACAGTGCGAGAACAGAAACAATTGCCGCTAGAAGCAAGACATACAAAACGACTGCCCCGCCGCCGATGCCAACGAGGGCTGTCTTGCTTTCGTCGAAGCGTTTTGCGTAAATGGAAACCGCGGGCCCACGAACCACGGTGATGGTGGTGCCTGGCTCGATTGGCACTTTCGCACCGCCCTCGCCCACCGCGGCGCTCGCCGCGACAACCAGTGAATCCCCGCCGACCGAGAGTACTACTCCGCTGAACTCCCGTATCGCGGGCAACGTCACATCTACTCCGGAAGATTTTTTCCCAACCACATCTCGCGGGGCCGCAAACTGAACTCGCACTTCCTCCCTCATGTTGACATCCGAGGCGACCGGCGTGTACGAATGACAGGCGACAATTAGCGCGACGGAGGCGGTAAGAAATCCGCGGAGTCTGTTCGGCATCGGCGGCCTGGCTTGCTGCCAGCCCTGCGCTTCCACATTCTTTGCTCGAGCCATCCCTAACTCCTTGCCACCCGTGGTGTTCTTATGAGATTCAGGCACAGCCTGTTCCTGCTCACATCCATTCCACTCGTCGTCGCTTGCGGGGCACTGTTCAATGGAGGTCCCCAGAGACTGGCGGTCACCTCGTCGCCGAGTGTTGCCGAGGTCTGGATCGATGACGCAAGGCGCGGGACTACTCCGTTTTTTGTGGATCTATCCAAGAACAAGGAACACACCTTCGTATTCAAGCACGTGGGATATGACGACGCGACGGTAAACGTAACAAAAAAGATTAAGGGAACCTACGTTATCCTCGACGTGCTTGGCGGAATTGTCCCGGTGGTCATTGACGCCGTTGCGAAAACCTGGTTCGTCCTCGACAGAAACGAGGTGAGGGGAGAGCTACAGCCCCATACCGCGATGCAGGGCACGCTCACGGATGACGAAATCGCTCAGATCAGGCTTGGCGTCCCGGCCGACCGATTTATCCATCTTCCCGGTGTCTCGCGGAAGTAGGCAAGGGCGAACAGCTTTTCTTTAGGCAGTCGAGGGACGGCAACTTCACGAGTGCAGGAGGGTTTGTGAGAGGTGCTCAAGAAATGATCGTCCTGGGCGGGTTCCTCTCAGTGTATCTCGGACGAAGAGGCGCCAGGTGATTTCGCGACGGTACGTGAATTGATGATGTCTTTAGATCGATTGAGCCAGCCACGACCAAGGAGATAGAAAATGCACGTGCCCGCTCGAATCGCAGTGATGCGAAAAATTGTAGTCGGAGTGCTCCCCGTCCTGGCTGCGCTAGCCTTAGGTGCATGCGCGAAGTCGAAGGATGCGAGCGCGGTGTCGCGTTGCATCGCGTATCCTCCCGAGGTTTTGACGCTTGTAGCGAATGGCTTCATCGACAAGGCGTTCAGAATCGCCAACGGTTGGTCGGTCGAATCGGGCACGCCGATAGATTCGGCGGGGAAGAAGGTCAATGCCTACTTCATGTCCGCCGACATCGTCGCTTCCAACGGAGAGGCAGTCGTCGGCACCTGGTTGACCAACGATCCGACGCGCGCGGGAAAGTTCTATTCTGTCTCTCCGCAGGCTGTGAAGTACACCAACTGGGGCCACGCCGGGGATGTGGATACGAAGACGATAAGCATGGACACGCCGGGCGCCAAAGAGTCGATCGACTGTGTCCTGCAGAATCGTAAGCGCCCGGGGCAGCAGCCGACCGCGTAGACTCAGGCTCCCACTACAAGCGTCGCTAAAGCAATACCGACACGCTTGTCTAACTGATTGCTTTGCGGAACCACTTTGCCACATCGCTGTCACCGACCTGATGGGTAGCTACCGACATCGTCAGCTCATAGAGCTCCTGCGGATCGGCTCCGAACGAAATGCCGTTCAACTCCAAAAAAACAAGCGCATAGGCCAATCCCGTGCGCTTGTTGCCGTCGTTGAATCCGTGGGTTCCCGCGAATGCGATCAGGTAAACCGCCGCCAGTTCGGCAAAGTCGA
>JBDTIV010000003.1:0-55306 GCA_039936175.1 Gemmatimonadaceae bacterium
CTCACCGCCGCAATAATCGGGGTGGCGGTGGGCGCAGGCATCACGTTGCTGCTCCGGCGTGGACCGTCGGGGCGGAGACCAGTGGGACCGTTGATGCGGTACGCGGGACGGGGCGCGGCGCTCGCCGGATTAGCCGGTGTCGAAGGCGCGAAGTGGGCGGGCGGACGGGGACTGGAAGGTGCTCGCTGGGCCGGCGGACGCGCGGCTGAAGGAGCCCGCTGGGTCGGACCCAGAGCAAAAGCCGGCTTCCGCACCGCGGTGGATCGCGGCGAGGAGCTGATCGACCGTATTCCGGTGGACGATGTCGTAGAACAGGTTCGCGACTACGTCGACACCGCCCGCGATGCGATAAACGATGTCGTGAAGGACGAGCTGAACGATCTTCGCAAAGCCGTTCGGCGGCAGCGCAAGCGTATCGGGATTTAGAGTCCAACCTGTGCGGCGCGCCACGCCGCGCGTGGTCTCGGCTAGTGGCCTGGCACTGGCTGTACTCCTCGCGCTAATGCTGACGCCGGCTGCCGCGTACGCGTGGACCCCGGGGACCCACATCTTTCTGGGAGAAGCGGTGATGCGCTCACTGCCGCTGCTTCCCTCGAGCGTGAGCGAGCTGCTCGCGGCATTCCCGTACGATTTTCTCTACGGTTCCATCGCCGCCGACACGAGCATCGCCAAGAAGTACGCGGCTGCCGGCAGGCATTGTCACTCGTGGAACGTTGGCTTCGAGATCTACGACAATGCCGACTCGGAGCCGCTGCGCGCATTCGCCCTCGGATACCTGGCGCATCTCGCGGCGGACTCGGTCGCGCACAACTACTTCGTACCGCACCAGCTCACGATCACTTCGGCGACCGCGGCGCTCGGCCACAGCTACTGGGAGAGTCGCTTCGATACGCACGTCGGTGAGCGATTCAGCCGGACGGCGAAGCAGCTGATCCTGCGTGATCACTCGCATTCGGACGAGCACCTCGACCGAATTCTGAGTCCCACGATCTTCAGTACGCCCACGAATCGCCGGATTTTCCGTGGAATGGTGTATGTCGCCGACACCGAGTCGTGGCAGCGCATCTTCCATCTGGTCGAGGAAAAGAGCCGCTGGGATCTGAGCGACAAGGAAGTGAGCGCCTACATGACTCGCGCTTTCGACTACGTCGTCGACCTCATGGCGCACCTGGATCATTCCGAGGCGTTCAAGCTCGATCCGGCGGGAACCGTTCCATTGCGTGAGGCGAAGAAAGTTCGGCGGGCCGCGCTAAGACGGGGGGGCGAAGAGCACGTGTTCGAGCAGGCGCAGCATCATTTCGGAATGCCGCCGACGGCTCTGCGCTACGCCCTTGGCTTGCCGGAGCCGCTCTATCCCGCGCGGGTCGACAACAACTGATTCACCCGCTTGGGATCGGCGCGACCCTTCGATTTTTTCATCACGAACCCAACCAGCACGCCTTGTAGCTTTTTTTCGCCGGCGCGAAAGCGGGCTGCCTCTTCCGGGTGTTCCGCCAGCACCTCGTCCACCCATGTCGCGATCGAGCCCTCATCACCCACCTGCAAAAGCCCTTCGTCAGCGGCTATTTGGGCCGCGGGTTTCCCGGTCTCGACCATCATGGCGAAGACGCGCTTGGCCGCGGTGTGACTGATTGTACCGTCGCGCACGAGTCCGAGCAGCTGCGCCAGGTCGGCCGGACGCGCGCGAAAGCGATCGATCTCCGCGCCGGATGCACGGAGCGCCGCGAGCACTTCGCCCATCACCCAGTTGTAGGCTGACTTCGCGTCGCCAGAGGCGCGCGCGACGGCCTCGAAGTACTCTGCCAAAGCCTGATCGGCGGTGAGCTGCTCGACTTCAACAGGGGAGAGTCCGTACTCCGCCACCAGTCTTGCTTTGCGCTGAGCCGGCAGCTCGGGAAGGCCCTTTCGCATGTTGTTGATCCATTTCCCGTCGAGCACGAGCGGCTTGAGATCTGGCTCCGGGAAATACCGGTAGTCGTGACTTCCCTCCTTCGTGCGGCTCGGGCGCACCGTTTCGCGCGCGCCGTCCCAGAGAAGTGTCTGCTGCCCGACCCGTCCGCCGGAATCGATGAGCGTTGTCTGGCGTACGAATTCCGCGTCGAGAGCCTTCTCCACGGCCGAGAACGAATTCATGTTCTTGACTTCGGTCTTGGTGCCGAGTTTGGTCTGGCCCGGCGGACGGACGCTGATGTTGGCGTCGACGCGCAGACTTCCCTCCTCCATGCTGACGTCGCTCACGTCGAGGTACTGAAGGATCTGTTTCAGGATGCGAAGATACGCGCCAGCTCCTGATGACGTGCGGATGTCGGGCTCACTCACGATCTCGATGAGTGGAACGCCGGCTCGATTCAGATCGATCGCGGTTTCGCCCGGATATCGGTCGTGGATCGATTTCCCGGCGTCCTCCTCCATGTGAAGGCGCGTGATGCCAACCCGGATTTCGGATCCATTCTCTGTTTTTCCCACGACGAGCGATCCGCCAGTCGCCAGCGGCTGATCGAACTGGGAGATCTGATAGCCCTTGGGAAGGTCGGGGTAGAAATAGTTCTTGCGGGCAAACACGGAGACCGGATTCACCTTGCAGCCGAGTCCAAGCGCGGCGCGGACCGCAAGCTCGACGGCGTGTTCATTCAGAACCGGCAGCGCTCCCGGAAGAGCGAGGCAGACCGGACAAGTGTTCGCATTCGGCGCGGCGCCGAAGTCGGCGGAGCAACCGCAAAACGCTTTGGTGCGCGTCTTCAGCTGCACGTGCACCTCGAGCCCGACGACCATTTCGTACCGGTCGCCGCTCACCTGTGCGCCTCCGCGCCGAGTGACGCTTCGAGTGCATACGCGACGCGGAACATCCCGTATTCATCAAAATGGGCCGTGATTATCTGTCCGCCCACGGGAAGATTGCGCACCCTGCCAATTGGGACAGACATCGCGGGAACTCCGGCGAGGTTTGCCGTTACAGTGAAGATGTCATTGAGGTACATCTCGTACGGCTCGCTGATGGCGCCGATTGGAAACGCCGTGTTCGGAGTCGTCGGCGTGAAGATCGCGTTCACTCCGCTGGCAAACACCGAGCGAAAATCGTCGGTGATGAGCGCGCGCACCGCCTGCGCCTTCCGGTAATAGGCGTCGTAGTATCCTGCGGAAAGAACGTACGTGCCGAGGAGGATTCGTCGCGTGACCTCTGGACCGAACCCTGCCGATCGCGTCGCCTCGTACATTGCGCTGAGTCCTTTTCCGGGATCGACACGAAGTCCGTATCGCACGCCGTCGAAGCGCGCGAGGTTGGACGATGCTTCCGCGGGAGCCAGGATGTAGTAGACCGGAATCGCCAGGGGGGAGCGTGGCAGCGAGATGTCGCGTATTGTTGCCCCCATCGCTCGCAGCCTGTCCAGCGCCCGGTCGCAGAGGTCTCGGATTTGCGGATCGAGCGAGTCCGGGAAATACTCCTTCGGCCTTCCGATTACCACCCCGGCAAGAGTGTTTTCGCTGGGCGGAGGCGGGAGAGGAAGGGGACTGCGCCCGATTCGCATCACTTCCGTGTTCGGATCGGCGGCTTCAGGAGCGGGCTTACCGAGCGCCGACAGTCGATAGATGGGAACCTTGGCATCCGAGCTCGTGGAATCCATGTTGTCGAACCCCGCGATGCACTCGAGCGCGAGCGCAGCGTCGTCGACCGTTCGCCCAAGGACTCCGATCTGGTCGAGCGAAGATGCGAACGCAACCAGCCCGTAACGGCTCACCCGTCCGTATGTGGGTTTCACGCCGACGACCCCGCAGAACGCAGCGGGCTGTCGCACGGAGCCTCCGGTCTCTGATCCAAGCGCGATCGGCGTGATTCCCGCCGCGACCGCCGCTGCGGATCCGCCCGAGGAGCCACCGGGCACGCAACGGACGTCGTGAGGATTTCTGGTCGGGCCGTAAGCGCTGTTCTCGGTGGACGATCCCATCGCGAACTCGTCCATGTTGGTCTTCGCGACTACGAGCGCGCCACTCGCGCGGAGGCGGGTGATGGCGGTTGCCTCGAAGGGACTGACGTAGCCTCTGAGAATCTTCGAAGCACACGTTGTGGGAAGGCCCAGGGTCGCGATGTTGTCCTTGACGGCGATCGGAACCCCAGCCAGGACGCCGAGGTCGCGGGCGTTCTTGCGCCGCTCCCGAATCTCTTCGCCCTCTTCGATGCTCGCCTTCTCATCCGAGTGGAGGATGATGTTGAGTGAGTCGGGACCCGCGCCGATCTCGGTCGCACGCGCGAAAGAAGCGCGCACCAGATCAGCTGGGGAAGAATCGCCCGCGCGAACGTTCGCCGCGATGGCGGCGGCGCCGAGCTTCGTGTAGGTGCCCTCGCTCAAGCCCCGCTCTCGATTGAATCCTCGGAGGCATCCGCATGAGTCGCGAGGCGCGGGACGAGAAAAAAGCCGTCGCGTATCGCCGGCGCTATCGACGCGATCGTCGTAGCCATCAGTGGCGCGACCCCCACGTCGGGGCGAAGCGGAGTGCCCGCGGTGTCGGAGTCCGGGGTGGCCGGAACGTTGGCGGCGTCAACCTGCGAAAGAACTTCCATGTGCGACAGAATTGCACTCAGCTCCTTCGTGAGCGCGTCCGCGCGTATGTCGTCGACGCCAAGACGCGCCAACTCGGCGATGTGCAGCACGTCGTTACGCGTAACCGCCACTATTCCTGGCCTCGCTCGAGCGTAGTGTAGGCGAGCTTGATCGTCTTTCTTCCAACGTTCTCGTCGTCGAAATCGATCGCGGCTTTGACTTCTCGACCGACGCCGGAGAGCTCCGCGATTGAGCCGTCTCCGAAGAGCTTGTGCTTGACTCGCTCGCCCTTCACGTAGCGCGGCTCGTCCTGCGAAAGCTCCGCTTCGGTGATCGCAACTTTGCGCCAGGACGGGACGTCGTGGGTTCGCCGGGCGGGATACGCACCGCTGTGGAATCCCTCTCCCCGACCGGATGTACCTCGCCCAATCGCGCTGACGCGCATCGTCTTCTTCTCCTCCAGACTCGCGGCAGCGATCTCGCGCAGGAATCTCGACTTGATCGAAGGCAGCAGCTCTCCATTTCTCCTCCGCATCTCCGTGAACGAGAGAAAGAGCTTCTCCTCGGCGCGCGTAATGCCGACGTAGAAGAGACGGCGTTCCTCCTCCAGCTTCGGTGGATCGTCGAAGGATTGCGACAGCGGAAACAGCCCATCCTCGAGTCCGGTCAGAAATACGACGGGATACTCGAGCCCCTTGGCGTTGTGAAGAGTCATGAGCGTCACTGCATCTGCGGACGGATCGAGAGCGTCTGCCCCCGCGACGAGCATCGCACGCTGCAGAAAGTGGTCGAGCGGAGTGAGTCCGACTTCACCACCATCGTCGATCACGGTCTCAGCCGCGCCGTTGATCAAGGCGTTGACGTTTTCGATCCGGTCGCGCGCCGATTCAGGAGCATCAGCCTGGAGGTAGGCAATGTACCGGATCTCTTCGATCAACTCCTGGATCACGACATCCACGCTCGTATCCTTCGCTCTCTCGCGAAGTCCCGAGATCAGCTCGACGAAATCCGCGAGCGCCTTCCGCGCGGCGGGCCGAAGCGCTTCCTGGAGCTCTTCCCGCGATGCGATCTCGAAGAGTGGGACGCCGGCTTCCTTCGCGCGGACCGCCAGCGAATCGACAGTGGTGTCTCCAATTCCCCGCTTGGGAATCGCGATGGCTCTCCGGAAAGCCTCTTCGTCGGCTGGATTCGCGATGAGCTTGAGATAGGCCATCAGATCGCGTATCTCGCGCCGATCGTAGAAGCGGACCGACCCGACGAGGCGATACGGTATCGCGTCGCGGCGCAGCGCGTCCTCGAGCGCCCGGCTCTGGGCGTTCGTGCGGTAGAGCACAGCGAAGTCGCTGAGGCCGCGGTCCTCGCGATTGCGCCGAGACTTGATCTCCTCGAGCACCCAGTCGGCTTCGTCGCGTTCGTCCAGCGCCGCAACTACGGTGACCGGCTCGCCCTTCGGACGTGTGGCGCGAAGCGTCTTGCCCTTACGCCCGACATTCTGCGTGATTGCGGCGTTGGCGACGTGGAGAATGTCCGGCGTCGATCGGTAGTTCTCCTCGAGCCTCACGAGACGGGCCGATGCGAATTCCTTCTCGAAGTCGAGAATGTTTCGGATGTCGGCGCCGCGCCATCCGTAAATGGACTGATCGTCGTCGCCGACCACGACGACATTCCCGTGAGCGCTCCCCAACATCTTGATGAACTGGAACTGCGCGCGATTCGTGTCCTGGTACTCGTCGACAAGTAGGAACTGGAACCGGTCCCGGTAGCGCGCGAGTGTCGCCTCATCCTTGCGGAAGATTTCGACCGGCAGCACGAGGAGGTCGTCGAAGCTCACCGCATTCGCGGCGCGGAGTGTCGTCTCCATTCGCCCGTAGACCGCCGCTGCCGCGCGCGAGACAGGATCCATCGCCAGCTGTGCATACTCCGCCGGCGGGACCAGAGCGTTCTTGGCATCGGAGATCAGGGACGAGATCACCTTCGGACTCCACTGCTTCGGCGAGATCCCTTCGGCTTCCATCAATCGTTTGACGACGGAGAGGTTGTCGTCCTCATCGTAAATGGTGAAGCTGGCAGTCCGACCGACGTGCTTTGCGGCGCTGCGGAGGATGCGCGCGCCGATAGCGTGGAAGGTGCCGCTCCACATGCCCTTCGGTTCTTCCCCAAGCAGGCGCGCGATTCTTTCGCGCATCTCGCCGGCCGCCTTGTTCGTAAACGTCACCGCCAGGATTCGCGAAGGATCGACGCCGTGGTGCTCGATCAGGCGCGCGATGCGGGTGGTGAGCACTCGTGTCTTGCCGGAGCCCGCTCCCGCGAGCACGAGCATCGGTCCCTCGAAATGGAGCACCGCTTCCCGCTGGGCGGGGTTGAGGCCAGTGAGGGGTTCGGCTCGATCCACAGTGGCGACGCTCATTTCAGGCATCATCAAAGATACCCCAGGCTGCAAGTCGAACCAACAGTCTGGCGCGACGCCGCAGCGTTCCTTCGCGCGACTTGCTTTGACCCCGAGATCGTTTCGGGCTTGTTGGCTTTCTCCGACCGTCGATGTTCACCGAGACAGACATCAGACCATTCCGCAATCAATCATCCGAGAACGATGTCGAAGGTCGCCCCACGCTCGGAGGGGACCAGCAGCAGCTCGCCGCCGTGGCTGTCGCGCACGATACGCCGCGCGAGGGAAAGCCCGATCCCCCACCCTTTCTCCTTCGTCGAAAAACCCGGATCGAAAATCTGGTTACGGATTTCGCGCGGCACTCCCGGTCCATCGTCTGCCACCCGGACTCTCACCCTCCCCTCGGGAAGCGACTCCGCCGAAATCTCCACCTTGCCGTCGCGCCCGGCGAGCGCATCGATTGCATTCTTCGTCAGAGACTCGAGCGCCCACTCGAGGAGGACTGCGTCGCCCTGAACTATGAGATCTCCATGGTGAGACGATGCGACAGTAACCCGCTGCGCCAGGGTAGGCACGCGCGCCCGGAAATAGATCGCCACGCGGTCAACCAGATTTCCGAGATCTACCGGCTCCTGACGCGGGGGGCGACCTATTCGCTCGAAGCGGTGCGCCACGCGCTCCAGTCGTTCGAGGTCCGCGTCCATGTGATCGAGCGCGGCCGTCGTCGTGGGCTCGGGCTCCGTCTCGCGGAGGAGCTCGATCCATCCGCTGATACTCGACAGCGGCGTTCCGAGCTGGTGCGCGGACTCGCGCGCCATGCCCGCCCAGATCTGCTCACGATCCGCGCGACCGCGCGTTCGCAGTGCGTACGCTCCGGCCACGAGAACCATCGCAATCAGTATCGACTGCAGGATCGGAATGAGAATGAGTCCACGCACGAGCGGAGTGTTGCCGTAGTGGACGGCTCCCACGCCCGGCTCAATGATCGGAGGGTTCTGACGGTCGATCTCCATCAGATAATCGCGCATCATCGTCGAGTTGATGGGCGCCGTGAATGGAACGTTGGCCGTATCCGTCGGACGCCCCTGCTGATCCGTCAGGATCATAGGCACTCCCGACTCTCGAATGTGTCTCGAGAGATCGAGGAGCGCCGCAGTGGCGGCGTCGGGATTTGGATCGCTCAGGCCGTTGTACACGCGCGCGTACATGAGGCCAACACGCGACGCTTCCTGCCGCAACTCCCTCACCACTCCGCGGGTATAGATCACATACCAGGTGAGCAGCGCAAGCACGCCGATGGTGATGAGCGTTACCGGAGCGAGCCGGCGCATGGCCTAACTCAGGCGCTCTGCGCCGAGATAGGTGCTGAGCGCAGCGGGGACGAGCACGGTGCCATCCTCCTGCTGGTGATGCTCCAGAATTGAGGCGATGATGCGCGGAAACGCGAGGCCCGAGCCGTTGAGCGTGTGCACAAACCTCGGCTTGCCGCCATCGGCGGGCTTGTACCGGATGTTGGCCCGGCGCGCCTGAAAGTCCGTGAAATTGCTGCACGACGACACCTCGAGCCACTTCCCCACGCCTGGCGCAAACACCTCAAGATCGTAGGTGTGCGCGCTGGCGAACCCCGTGTCACCGGCTGCGAGCCGCACAACGCGATATGGCAGTTCCAGCAGCTGAAGGATTTTTTCCGCATGGCGGGTGAGCAGCTCGAGCTGGTCGCCCGAGATCTCGGGCTTCACGAATCGCACGAGCTCGACCTTGTCGAACTCGTGCACACGCAAGAGACCGCGCGTGTCTTTGCCCGCTGCACCGGCCTCACGCCGAAAGCACGCCGAGTACGCGGTCAGCGCCTTGGGAAGCTCCGACTCGGGTATGACTTCCTCGCGATAGAGGTTGGTGAGCGGAACCTCGGCAGTGGGGATTAGAAATGCGTCTTCGTCTCTCAACGCATACATGTCTTCCTCGAATTTCGGCAGCTGCGCGGTGCCGGTCATGCTCGCACGATTGACGACGACCGGCACCCACGCTTCTTCATAGCCGTGATCCCGCGAGTGGACGTCCAGCATCAGGTTCATCAATGAGCGCACCAGTCGCGCACCTTGCCGCCGAAATACTATGAATCCGGAGCCGCTGATCCTGGCGCCCCGCTCGAAGTCGATCAGCCCGAGCCTGGTGCCGATCTCCCAGTGGGGCGCGACGCGAGCGCCTTCGCGCGGCGTGCCCCATGTCCGCACCACTGAGTTGTTCTCCTGGCCGCCCGCCGGCACCTGATCGAGCGTGATGTTGGGCAGCTCGAGAAGAATCGCCGAGAGCTGGCTCTCCGTCTCCGCCAGCTCCCGGTCGAGGCGCGAAATCTCTTCGCCCAGGTCGCGCGACCGTTGCTGAAGATCATCTGCCTGCTCGCCGGCGCGCTTCCTCTCGCCCACTTGCTGCGTGACGGTGTTGCGAGCGGCTTTGCGCTCCTCGACGGCCTGAATTGTGTCGCGCCTGTTCTTGTCGAGCTCCACTGCGCGATCGATGGTCGGTGACAGCGCATCGAGAGCACCGCGCCGACGCATCCCCGCGCGGAGTGCGTCGATGTGCTCACGCACCATCCTCAGGTCGTGCACGCGTCAGAACGTCGGGATGCCGTCGACTAAGGAGCGAAATCCGCAGTTCGGGTCGAATACCGTGCGGATAAACAGCGTTCTCGAGGCAAGATTCACGCTGTCGACCACCATCTTCGCGTGGAGGTATGGCGAGATCGCGAACTGACAAAGATCGCCTGATGTGTTGTGCGCGGCCTGGACGACCACCACCTCACCTGGCATCAAGACCAGCGCGGAGTCGGTTTCAAACCCGGTCTTCGGAGCCGCGGACACGGTGTCGAACAATCCGGCCACCTTTATCAGGCCGACCGCACGCGTGCTTCCCGGCGTGCTGACGACGAGCTTGAACGGATAAATCACCGGATTGCCGGCGTCGTTGATGTCCAGCGCGACATCGAAAGAAGCGAATCCGTCGACGCGGACGACCTGCCTGCCCACGATGGATACTCCGCTCGGATACGAGGGCGGAGTGCCAGACAATGCCCAGACCGTCAGAGAGTCGGTCGAGGTCACCAGATTCGCCCGAAGATTGTTCGGATTTCCGCAGGCGCTGAGAACTATCGCGACCGACATCGTCGCGAGGAATGCAAGACGACCTTTCATGCAGGTTATAGACAGATGGGAGACTGGAGGGGTTGCTTCTCGATAATACCCCGTAACTTACGGCAGTTCAAGCGATTGCCCTGCTTGACTTCACTCTTTCCGTTTCCTAGCTTCGCAAATCCCCCTCCTATAAATGCCCAACATCAGAGATTTCACCAGCGCGCTGCGACAACGTCCCGGAGTTGACGCCGTTCTGGTATTGGGAAAAGACGGCCTGTTGATCGAAGGATTTGCCGCGCCGGGCCTGAACAACGAAGACCTGGCCGCGCGAGTCCCGGCGCTCGTCTTCGAGGCAGAAGCGCTTGGAAGATCAACGCTTCAGGGAGCGGTCAACACCGCCATTCTCGAGCATCAGAAAGGCTACGCGATAGTCGCGGCCCTCGCCGACGACACCCTTCTCCTCGTGCTGCTGCGCCCGTCCGCCGATCTCGGCGGTCTGCTCTTCGACGTTCGGCGCTACCGCGGCAACATCGCCGCGCTCATCTGATCATGGCCGAATCCACAACGCGTTTCTGCCACATTCTTGTCGCGGATGATGAGGCTCACATCGGCCGCATCATCAAGATGAAGCTCGAGCAGGGTCCCTTCAGAGTCAGCCTTGCGTTCGACGGTCAGGAAGCACTCGATATCATCAACAGCGAAGAGCGCCTGGACCTCGTGATACTCGACCTAATGATGCCAAAGCTGAGCGGCCTCGACGTGCTGAAGCAGGTTCGCGAGCAGGATCGATTCAAGTCGCTGCCCTGCATCATCCTCACCGCAGGCGGCGACGCGAAACACGAGCGCGATGCGCTCGCGCTCGGCGCAACCCAATTCCTCACCAAGCCATTCAGCCCCAAGAAACTTTATGGCCTCGTCGCGCGATTGACCGGAGCGCCTGACGAGGGAGGACCGGGCGGCGAGTGAGCCACACCGACGACGTGCGTCCGAGCAGCGAGTGAGTCGCTGGGCCGTCGTTCTCGCGGGCGGAATCGGTTCGCGATTCTGGCCGCTCAGCACTCCGGAGCGGCCCAAGCAGCTTCTGCCGCTTGTGACCGAGAACCCTCTGCTGCGCGACACCGTCGATCGACTCCGCCCGATCATCGATCCAGCCCACACGCTGATCCTCACGAATTCGAGTCTCAGCGGGCCGATCAGCGAATTGCTGCGGGAGCTTCCGCGCGAGAACATCCTCGAGGAGCCGCGCCCAGCTGGCACTGCCGCGGCGCTCACGTGGGCAGCGATCTCCATCGAGCAGAGGGATGGCAAAGACGCCACGATGATCTGCGTTCACGCCGACTGGACAATCGGCGACGACGAAGGATTCCGCAGGGCGCTCCTTCGCGCGGAAGAAGTGGCCGTTAGCACAGGGTCACTCGTGACAGTCGGAATAGTGCCGACGCGCCCTGATCCCGGCTTCGGATACATACAGCCGGCGAGCTCGACCGGAATGTCACGAGTGAAGCGTTTCGTCGAGAAACCCGACAAGACGCGCGCCGAGCAGATGATGAACGACGGTTATCTCTGGAATTCGGGGATCTTCGTCTGGCGCGTGGGAAACTTTCTCGACGAGGTAAACGCCCACACTCCCGAGCTCGCGCCCGCGCTTCGACACGCGCGCGATGGCAATGCTTCCCGGTTCTTTGCCGGCGTCGTTAAGCCGGTGTCGGTCGACGTGGGTGTGCTAGAAAGGAGCGAAAATGTCATGGTGGTGCCCGGCGATTTTGGTTGGGACGATATCGGCACGTGGACGGCTCTGAGTCGAGTGCGTACCAGGGACGAATTCGGCAATGTCACTGCGGGCGACACACACCTCCTCGAATGCAGCGACAACATCGTCCACGCCGAGTCCGGTCAGGTGGTGATGTATGGCGTCAACGACCTGGTGGTCGTGGTCAAGGAAGGCCTTACTCTGGTGACTACCAGGGAGAAGGCCTCGGACTTGAAGCGATTGGTGGAGTCACTCTCGACGACCGACCGAGAAAAGTCATGAGCGCACTCTATTTCTACGACGACGCAGTGGCGCGGCAGTTCGAGCCATTCGCGCTCACGCGACCCGTGTCGGAGCTGCGCGCGGGCGCGTCCCTCATTCGCAAGCGTTGGGAAAGAGCAACATCGCTTCCAAGTGCGGGCTTCATCAGCTCGCCCCATTTGGCGGACTTCCAGGAAGGGACAGCACCAGCCGCGGTGACGCCCAAGTCAGAGATACCGGCCGGATCGATCCTCGTGAACAGCCGCTGCGTCATTCCGTTGGACGCGAAGATCGAGTCGTTCGATCTCCTCATGTGCCAGGGTATGGCAGCCGCGGTGCGACTCGCAAGATCGCTCCACGTTTCTCAGTTCGCCGACGGAGCCGTGGACATCGGCACGATTCAGACGAGTCTGGGCGGCCGCAAGATCGACGGACGCTGGATTGGCGCGGTCTGGGATTTCATCGGAACGCTCCTCGAGCAGCTGGCCGAAGACATTCCGCGTCGCGCGGCGTCCCTGACGCTGAGCAATCCGGTCAAGGCCACGATCATGGGGAAGGAGAAGGTCTTCGTCGAGCAAGGTGCCGAGATCGGGCCGAATGTCGTGCTCGATGCGACGGCGGGCCCGATTCTGATTCGGCGCGGCGCGGTCATCGCGCCCTTTACCCACCTCGTGGGCCCAATAGCGATCGGTCGCGACTCCCAGGTACTCGGAGATCGCGTGGCCGCATCTTCAATCGGCGCGCACTCAAAGATTCGAGGTGAGTTCAGCACGTCCATTGTGCTCGGCTACAGCAACAAGGGTCACGCGGGGTTCGTGGGACATTCCTATCTTGGCCACTGGGTGAATCTCGGAGCGCTGACGACGACCAGTAATCTCAAGAACACCTACAGCCCGGTTCAGCTGTGGACTCCCAGCGGTTTGAAGAATACCGGGCAGCAATTTCTTGGGACATTTTTCGGCGATCACGCAAAAACCGCCATTGGTACAATGCTCGGTTCGGGCACCGTGATCGGTGCGGGTGCCAACGTGTTCGGGTCGCACACGCCGCCCAAGGTGGTGCCTCCCTTCGCCTGGGGTGAAGCCGAGCCCTACGACACGTACGATGTAACTAAGTTTCTTGCGGTGGCCGAGCGCGTCATGTCGCGCCGGCAAGTGGAACTGACGGACAAGGCGCGAAGGCAGCTGGCTGAAGCGCACAAGAGGCGTTGGAAGAGCTGATGAATCTGTGGGTTCTGGGCAGTGGCAGCAGCGGGAATGCCGTGCTCGTGCAGACTGAGAGGTCGCGCATCCTCATAGATGCGGGATTTGCTCCTCGTGTGCTGAAGCACCGGCTGGCCGTTACAAACGTCTCGCCCGAGTCGATCGACGCCGTGGTCGTTACCCACGAGCACACGGACCATATGAAAGGTGTGGCTGGAGCCGCCAAAAAATGGGGCTGGACGATTGTCTCCACTGCCGGTACCCGAATGATGTGCCCGAGCTGGGCCGGGCTGAAGGCGATACTGACACCGCGAAAGAGCAGCGTAGTCATCGGCGACTTCCACCTCGAGACGGTGCCGGTGTCGCACGACGCAAATGAACCGATCGCGGTGATCGTGACTTCGATCGCCGAAGGAACGCGGGCGGGGATCCTCTACGATCTCGGCCACGTGACAGAGAGCGTCTCACGCGCGCTCGACAAGCTGGACATCCTGGTGCTCGAGGCAAATCATGACGAGGGGATGCTGAGGGCTGGCCCATATCCGCCGTCACTGCAGCGCCGCATCAGCGGGCACTTCGGGCATCTGAGCAATCGCGCCGCTGGTCAGACCGCGAGCCACAGCATCCATTCGGGGTTGAACAACATCGTGCTCGCGCACCTCAGCGAGAAGTGCAACAACCCGCGCACCGCGCTGGGCACTGTAGGCGAGGCGCTGAGAAAAGCACGATTCAAGGGACGCCTCACCGCGTCAACCCAACACCACGTCGTTGGACCGTTCTGTGTCGGCGCGTCTCAAGCCGCCGACGCACCGATGCAGCTGGCGCTCGGGATCTAGCTCAGGACTTTTTTCGCGTGGTACCGGCAAAGATCGCGAACAACAGCGCCGCAACCACGAGCGCTCCGATTATCCAATAGAAATTCATAGTTGGTTTTGTTCCACCTATCGGCCTTCGATGTCGCGGTCGCCTGGAATCTTGCGCTCCGCTCTCCCTTCGCCCGGATGCGCCTGCGCCTCGTGAAACCGCTCGCCCTTCAGGCGTATCGCGGCGACGAACTTCTCGTACTCCGTGTCGGTCAATTCATCCGCGATCGCGGGAACCAGTCCTTTCACCAGCGTTATCCGTTCGGCGAGCGTGAGCTCGTTTACGGCGGCGACGAGCTTCCGCAATCTCGGGTGGTTCATCCACTCGGTCTCTTTGCTCGTTGTCATTCTCTTCTCCGTTCCCGGTGGGTGCGACGCCAACCATAATCTACCGTGAGTTGGAGCGAAGGCGCGTGCGCCGCAATTCCGACCATTGGGAGAGGACCGTGGTCAGCGACCGTTCGAGGTCGCTCGCGCCGGCCACTACCTGCGTAGTCGGGTCCATGTCAGCGCCCTCGACCGTGTCCAGTATTCCGGCGAGCTCCCCATTCAGCCGCACGAGATTTTCGGCCGTTCCACGTCGCGTCCCCGTCTCGATCGCCGCCATCGCCGAATCGAGCGCGACGAGGGAGTCGGCGATCTCCCCGGGCTTCGCACCTTCACGCTGGGTTTTGAGAAGCGACCGCTGGTGACGCAGCTCTCCGAGAGCGGCAAAATCGCGACTGATCGCATCGTTCATGCGAACGCCGATGTCGTGCTGCAGCTTGAGGCCGGCCGCGGTGATGGGAGCGCGCGGGTCCATCTTGATCGTCAGCGGTTGCGTGAAGCTGTTCCCTCCAACCGTCAGACGAACGGTGTATGTGCCGGGCAGGACTGCTGGCCCGAGCGGATAGCGCGGCGTGTCTCCGTAGATCGCGGAAATGGGATACCCGTGATCCAGCACCTTGGGCGGCGAGTAGTGCAGGTCCCATACGAAGCGATGGGTTCCCGCTGACGACGCCAGACGCTGCGGCGGGCGCAGCCAATAGCTTGGAACGTTGAGATCCGCCTCGACCGGCTCGACCGGCTCGACCGAATCCACGCTGGAGAAAGCTCTCACCACGCCGCCGGAGGAGTTGAGGATCTCCAGCACCACTGGTGTCCCGGCGTTTGCGCCCAGATGGTAGTTGATGATCGCCCCGTCGGGCGGATTCTGACCTGCCGGTTCCTCCGGTGGGAGCGGCGTGTCGGAATTCTTGTCGCGCCTGAACCGGTATGTGGGCTTCGGCTTGAAAAGGTACGTGCTCGCCGCAGTCGTCTTTGCATCGAGCTGCCTTAGCGGCGTCATGTCGTCGAGGATCCAGAATGACCGGCCGTGCGTGCCGACGACGATGTCATCGTCGTGAATGACGAGGTCGCGAATCGAAGTCGCCGGCATGTTGAGTCGAAGCGGCTGCCAGTGCTCGCCGTCGTCGAGGGAGAAATAAGCGGCGCGCTCCGTGCCCGCGAACAGGAGCCCTGGGCGAACCGGATCTTCCCTCACCGAATTGACGACTTCGTTGGCCGGAATTCCGCCCACGATCTCCTTCCAGCTTTTTCCGCCATCGTGCGTGCGGTAGATGTGGGGATGCAGATCGTCGAGCTTGAATCTGTTTATCGCGGCGTACGCGGACTGGTCATCGAAGTGCGACGCTTCCATCAAGGAGACTTTGCTCCAGGGAGTAAGCGCGGCGGGGGTAACGTTGGTCCACGTCTTTCCGCCGTCGCGGGTGAGCTCGATGACGCCGTCGTCCGATCCGGTCCAGATCGTGTTCAAGCTCTCGAATGACGGAGCGATCGTGTAGATGACACCGCGATTCTTCGCTCGCTCGAGATTGCCGCCGGTGTACATCGCGTACCCTGGCGGGACGTCGTAGTTCTGGCGCGTGAGATCGGGACTGATGATGTCCCAGCTGTGGCCGCCGTTCACGGTCTTGAAGAGCACGTTCGAACCGTAGAAAAGCGTGTGCGGATCGACCGACGAAAAGATTATCGGCGCGGTGCGGAGGAATCGGTATTTGCCTGAGCTCACGGCTTCCGGACTCACGTTCTGGACCTCGCGCGAACCGTGATCGAAGCGCGTGATCTTCCCGCCATAAACGATGTCCGGGTTCAACGGATCGGGCGCGATGTATCCATATTCCTCCGCTCCGACCGGGTACCACTCGCGGAACGTGATGGCGCCATAGTCGCCGCGACTCATTGTTCCGACCGAGCCGCTCTCCTGCTGACCGCCGTAGACCCAGTACGGCACGCGATTGTCGGTGATGACGTGATAGAACTGCGCCGTGGGCTGATTGTACCACGAGCTCCACGTCCTGCCCCCGTTCACCGTGATCGTCGCGCCTTGGTCGGCCGCGATGAGCATGATGTCCGGGTTGTCCGGGTTGATCCAGATCCGATGGTAGTCGTCGCCACCCGGTGCGCCCTTGATCGCTGTAAATGTCTTTCCCCCATCGGTCGATCGATACGTCGAAGTATTCGCCGAATACATCACGTCGGCGTTGCGCGGATCGGCCCTCACTTCGGCGAAATCCGACGCTCGGCCCCACACGCGCTCCTCGGAGTTGGTGCGTCGCCAGGTCTCGCCGGCGTCGTCAGAGCGGTAGATGCCACCGAGCGTCGTCGCGTCGACGGTCGCGTACATCCGGCGGGGATCGGTTGGCGCGATGGTGAAGCCGATTCTTCCAAGGCCATCCGCGGCGGCCGGCAATCCCGACGTGAGCTGCCGCCAGGTCGTGCCGCCGTCCACGGATTTGAACAATCCGCTGAGCGGACCATTCCAAACCGAATTTTCCCAGGGTCCCTGGCGGGCGGCCCAGAGAGCGGCGTAGACCGTCTGAGGATTGGTTGGATCGAACGTCACCTGGATCGCGCCCGTGTTGTCGTCCTTGTAGAGCACGCGCTCGAATGTCTCGCCTCCATTGGTCGAGCGATACACGCCACGCTCGGGGTTTGGCCCATAAGGATGCCCAAGCACGGCGACGAATATGCGGTTCTCGTCGCGCGGATCGACAATGACCGCGGGGATCTGCTGTCCGTCGCGTAGACCGAGGTGGCGCCATGTTTTGCCGGCGTCGGTCGATTTGTAAATCCCATCTCCGCTCGAAAGATCAGGGCGCTGCACTCCCTCGCCGCTGGCGACGTAGATCACATTTGGATTCGAAGGTGCGACCGCGACATCGCCGATCGATCCGGTGGGCTGAGCGTCGAAGATCGGCGTCCACACGCGTCCGGCGTCCGTGGTCTTCCACACGCCTCCATTGTTGACCCCGACGTAAAAGACGTTCGGCTGTCCACGGACACCCGTCGCTCCGATAGTCCGTCCACCGCGAAACGGACCGATCATGCGCCACTCGAGGCTGGAGTAAGCAGCGGTATCGATTGATTGGCCGCGCGCCGGAAAGGAGCCGGCGCCGAGGAGGAAGGCGAAGGAAAGGCAGGCAATACGAGAGGGAGGCATCGCTGATCGAAGGAGTTGGGTCACGGGCCGGTGCGACGATCAGGAAAATGCAGAGAGGCGGCGACGGGTGCCAGCGGAGCGGTGCTGGCCGATGCCTTTTTCCCTCAAGGCGGCTCGTTTTGTTCCTCATCAAGTTGTCCGCAAAGTCAATCGTCGTGGAACAACATTTGTATTAGTAGCCTGGCTCAAAGACCCAAAACCCGGACAAATTAGATGCCCATTTCACATAAAACTTTAGCAACACTCCTGAGGATGGACCCGAACGACGTGGCGGATCTCGCCAAGCTGGTCATGGATCACGGCGGACAGCCACACGATGAGAACTGGCTTTAGCGAATAATTCATTCGCGCCGCGAGGAGAAAGTGGTGTACCTCGACAACCCGGTCTCGCTCACCGTCGCCGACTGACGCTCAGCCGACGGCTAAGGCAGTCGCGACTGAGTCCCGGGACGAATCTGATCGCCCTCACGAAGTCGCTCAACCGATCACTCCACGCCGGAGTTGGCTGGGTGTTGCCGGTTCCTCAGACCTCGTTTCGGTTCCCAGAAATCGTCCGAGAGTAAAGAAGCCCGGCGAGCGCGCCTGCTCCGAGCTTGAGGGCAGAGGCAATGATGTATCTGGTGGGGACGCCCTGATGCCCGACGATAGATCCTGCCACTGAGAAAGCGATCGCTGCAATCGCGACGACGACCCCATGGGCGACGAATTTTCCCTCGAGGCGGTGCATCAGCCTCCTCGCCCACAAGAAAGTGAAGATCGTCCCACCAACCATCCCCACCGTCTCGCCTGTTTGCATTCCGAACGCGGCATAATCGGCGTCCGGCTGCCCGCGCGCGAACAAATAGCGATACGCCATCACTATGGCGATGATCGTAACGACGGTGAAGACTTCAGCGAGCAAGCCGTAGCCGACCGCCCGGAACCAGTGATCTCTCGGCGCCGGAATCTCTGAACTCGTCACTCGCTATTTCACCGTGAACGGAACGCTGAACTCGCGGTTGTCCCAGGCCATGCGGAGGACGCTCGCGTCAGCGCCAGGCCGCGTTACCAGCATTGTCAGATTCCTGATCTCACCACGTGGACCCAGATCCGAAGCATAGTGAAAGGTCCTCACCCTGGGATATCTGAGAACGAGGTCTCCTTCGAGTTTATTGTTCGTGCGCGTATAGCGCTCGATGCCGACAGTGTCGACGCCGAGTCGCGTGACGATGTACGCGGGAGCACTCGCTTGCGCACCTAGCGAGGCTGAAGCAACAAACAGGAGCAAGGCTGAAAGAGTTTTGGTTGACATGGAATAACCTGATGCTGAAGCGTTAGGGGTTTCCTCTTTGGTGCATGGATAGTGTACCGGCGCATCAGGTGGCGCAACTTGCGGCGACGTCGGCCGCGTCGAGCGCCGCGGCCAGATCAGCAACCAGGTCATCCGGGTGCTCGATGCCGACCGATAGTCGCAGCAGTGGATCTCCTATGCCGGCGGTCGCGCGAGCTCCCACTTCCATCGATGCATGAGTCATCGTAGCGGGATGCGCGACCAGGCTTTCGACCCCGCCCAACGACTCCGCCAGAGTAAAACATTGCAGAACATTTACAAACCGCTCGACGCTCTCGATCCCTCCGTTGATCTCGAAGCTCACCATCGCCCCGAAGTCGTCCTGCTGCGAGGCGGCAATGTTGTGGCCGGCGTGAGCACTGAGACCTGGATAATAGACGTGATTGACGGCAGGGTGCTCGCACAACAGATCCACTACTCGCGCAGCATTCTCACAGTGAACGCGCATACGCGCGTGAAGGGTGCGCACTCCACGCAAAGTGAGATAGCTGTCGAAGGGAGCGCCAGTGATGCCAAGGCAGTTCGCCCACCACACCAGCTCGGCGCCGAGCGACGCGTCCGCCGCGACGACCGCGCCACCAACGACATCGCTATGTCCGTTCAAATATTTTGTGGTCGAATGGACAACCAGATCCGCCCCAAATTCGATTGGTCTCTGTAGAGCGGGTGAGAGGAAGGTATTGTCTACGGCGACGACCGCACCGGCGTCGTGGCCAGCTTTGATAACCGTTGAAAGATTCGTTACACGGAGCAAAGGATTGCTTGGGGTCTCGATCCACAGCAGCTTCGGCGGGCGCAAGGACACAACCTGAGCGGCGGTCTCGCAGGTGAGATCGACGAATGCGACATCGAAATGTCCTCGAGCAGCGAGAGAGCGCAGGATTCGATGCGTTCCACCGTAGCAGTCGTGCGCGGCAAGAATCAGATCACCCGGACGCACCAGCTGAAGTACGAGCGCAACGGCGGACATCCCTGTGCTCGTGACGACGGCCGACTCTCCGCCTTCCAGATCAGCAAGTGCGGTCGCGAGATAATCGCGCGTAGGATTACCCGTGCGGGTATAGTCGTAGAGTCCTTTCTTCCCAAAGCCGGCGAACGCAAACGTCGAAGAAAGATGTATCGGCGGAACTACGGCGCCGTGATGAAGGTCGCTGGCAATGCCCGCACGCACAGCGGTCGTCTCGGGGCGGCGTCGGCGAGTCGGGATGGATTGCGGCTCCTCGGTCATGTGAGATCCTCCGCGCCCAGGCGAAGCAGCTCATTGATGAATGGAGCGACGCACGATGAGTCTTCAAGAAACGCGTCGTGTCCCAGCGCCGAGTCCAGCTCGATCAGCTGACTGGGTCCACCAAGTCTGCGCGCCAGCTCGCGCGTCTGGGCGATTGGCACCAGGCGATCGCCGGCAATGGCAAGCACCGTAGTTGGAATCGCGATGTCCTCGGGGCGGACGCTGTGAAGATCGAGAGATAGCGAGAGCGCATTGTACCGTCCGGACGTCCATCGCTCGGCGAACTCCTCGCCGGAGGTCCGCAAATAATTTGCGATACGATCCTCCATGAAACCCGGATCGTTCCGGTCGCAATCCGCGATGCGCTCCTCCAGATACCGGGGTGTCAGGTAGCTCGTCATTGCGATGCCGCGAGCTATCACCAGGGCATCCCGCTCGCGACCGGTCGAGGTTCCCAATTCAACGACCTGGCGCTGCAGATGCCTGAGGGCGGTAGTCATGGGGTCGCTCTCATGGGCCGCGCTGATGACGATCAGGCGCTTTGCCCGGCTGGCATAAGCAGCTCCGAACGCGAGCGCGACCATGCCGCCGTACGATGCCCCGACCACGGCGTGCAACTTTTCAATGCCGGCTTTATCGAGCGCGAGCGCAAGGGCGTCTGCCTGGTCGTTCGTCGTAACGGGACCCGTGTGCGATTCGTGCGCGAAATAATCGATGGAGAGCACGCGGAATTGTCGCGTGTCGATTGCCAGGCCCGGGCCGACCACGCCCTCCCACCACCCCGCCGACGGATGGGCCGGAGACGATGCGACGTGACGGGAGGAAGAAATCCCACCGAGGACAGCTACCACGGGCGCGTCGTATGGACCGATTATCTCATATGTAGCTGCTGCCGGAGGAGATTCGATCGATCTCAGGGACCGATCGCCCTTCACGAATGCTGGTGCGGTCATTGGCGGGCCTCCAATTGACTCGAAAGTTCGTATCGCGCGACGCACGGGTGTGCCTTGATCCGATGGAGCTCGGCGATCAGGCGCTGCACTCGGCCCCATGGCGCGGGGCAAGTGATGACGGACGCGTATGCTCCATCGCTCGAGTGAGAGGCCTCACGAAGTCCGCATTTCTCGGCTTCGGATCTCAGCGCCGATGCATGGCCCTTCGCGATCACCAGCCATTGATGATCACGCGAATCGGGAACTGAAATGAATTGTTTCACTCCCGCTCCGCGGTTATTCGGTGCGCGGTCGATTCGGAGCAGATCGCCGAGCAGCGAGGCGGCAGTTGGCGCTCCGCCCGCGCCGGGACCGGAGACACTTAGCAGTGATGTCCAGCCGAGATCGACCGCGACCCTGTTCTCTTCGCGGACGGTTTGCCCGAATGCGCTCGTGGCGTCCACGATCACCGGCTCGACCGCCGCGGTGACCCCACCGTCACCCAGCTGCGTACATTCTCCGATGAACCGCACGCGACCACCGGCAATCGTCGCGAATCGTATGAGCTGTTCCAGCCCCGGTAGTAAGGACGTGCGTCGGGCGCCCAATGCAGACGGTCTGATGCCAAAGGCAATCCACGCCATGATGGCGAGCTTGGCGGCGGTATCCTGTCCGTCCAGATCGCGCGTAGGGTCCGCCTCCGCCAAGCCAAGCTCGCGCGCCGACCGGAGCGAAGCCGCGAGACTCGCACCATCTTCGATGAGCGAAATGATGTAGTTGGAAGTTCCATTGAGAATGCCGCGCACCGACAGTGGGGTCGAGGCGCCGACGAGATCGCGAAGCGTGGCGATGACCGGCGCGCTTCCCCCGACGGAGGCGCCGAAATCGAGGCTCGTCTCATTCTCCAGTGCAAGCTCGGAAAGCGCCACGCCATGTGTGGCAATCAACTCCTTGTTGGCACTGATGACTTTCTGACCGCGCGCAAGCGCGGTAGCCGCGATTGTTCGCGCTGGCTCGTCCCCGCCGACCGCTTCTATCGTGACATCTGCGTCGTGAGCGAGAAACGAATCCAGGTCGTCCGTGAAGAGTTGCCGGTCGATCGGAAGATTCCGGTTACGAGCGGTATCTCGAACCAGAACCCGCGTCACCGCGAAGCACACTCCAAAACGAGAGGCGATCGCTGGACCCGAATCATGCAGCAGCCGCACGAACGCTCCGCCGACCACGCCACAGCCGGCCAATGCGATGCGGATCGTCTGGAGATTCTGATCGCGGCGCGGCGCTGCGCGGTGGAACGGTGCGGTGAGGGAGCCGGCACCGTATGTGGTTTTTGAAACGGCTTTGAAAAGTGGGAACTGGAGCCCGGATGTGGGCTCGACGTCGAGCGGCTGCTGGGGAGTCATGAGTATCCTCGTTGATAGACTCCGCGCATAAAGCAGAACGCCCGTGGCTGTGAGGCCGCGGGCGTTCCTCGCTTTTTAGCATTTATTTAACGTGGCTGCAATACGCGGCAAATGACCACAGAGCACTTCGATTGTTCTGAGATAATATCCGGGGCCGGCTTAATGGTCAAGAGTTATGCGATAAAAAAAACGGGAGCCGCTTTCGCGACCCCCGCTCTTTCACGATGAAGCTGAAGCCTAGTACATCCCGCCCAGGCCGCCCGGAGCACCACCGCCCTGAGCGCCGGCACCAGCTGGCTCCTTCTTCTCGACGATGATTGCTTCCGTCGTGAGAAGCAGCGACGCGATCGACGCCGCGTTCTGGAGCGCCGTGCGAGTCACCTTGGTCGGGTCGATGACGCCGGCCGCAACCAGATCCTCGTACTCGTCGGTCAGCGCGTTGTAGCCGTAGTTGTTCTCCTTCGACTGACGGATCTTCTCGACTACGATCGAGCCTTCACCGCCGGCGTTCTGCACGATGATCCGCATCGGCTCTTCAATCGCCTTGCGAATGATGTCAACGCCGATCTGCTCGTCGGATTCGGCGAGCTTGAGCGTCTTGAGCGCCTTCTGGGCGCGAATGAGCGCGACACCGCCGCCCGGGACGATTCCCTCTTCCACTGCTGCTCGTGTTGCATGCAGGGCGTCCTCTACTCGTGCCTTCTTCTCCTTCATCTCGCTCTCAGTCGGCGCGCCGACGTTGATCACCGCGACACCGCCGGCGAGCTTGGCCAGACGCTCCTGGAGCTTCTCACGATCGTAATCAGAGGTCGTCTTGTCGATCGCTGCTTTGATCTCCTTGATCTTACCCTTGATCTTCTCTTCGTCACCCTGACCGTCGATGAGCGTGGTCGTCTCCTTGTCGACGACGATGCGCTTGGCGCGGCCGAGATCGGTAACGACTGCGTTCTCGAGCTTGAATCCGACTTCCTCGGAGATCACCTGACCGCCCGTTAGGACAGCAATGTCCTCTAGCATCGCCTTGCGGCGATCGCCGAATCCGGGAGCCTTGACCGCGGAGACGCGGAGCGTGCCGCGAAGCTTGTTGACGACCAGCGTCGCCAGAGCCTCACCTTCGATGTCCTCGGCGATGATCAGCAACGGCTTGCCCATCTGTGCGACCTTCTCGAGAATCGGAAGGAGGTCTTTCATCGACGAGATCTTCTTGTCGTGAATGAGGATGAGCGCGTCTTCGAGGACGGCTTCCATCTTCTCTGGGTCGGTGACGAAGTACGGCGAGAGGTAGCCGCGGTCAAACTGCATTCCTTCCACAGTCTCCAGCGTCGTCTCGAGGCCCTTTGCCTCTTCAACTGTGATGACGCCGTCCTTGCCGACCTTCTCCATCGCCTCGGCGATCAGATCGCCGATTTCCTTGTCGTTGTTGGCCGAGATGGATCCAACCTGGGCGATCTCTTTCTTGCCTTTGGTCGGAACGCTCATCTTCTTGAGCTCTTCGACGATTGCCGAGACGGCCGCATCGATTCCGCGCTTGAGCGCCATCGGATTCACACCGGCAGTGACGTTCTTGAGTCCTTCGCGGAAAATCGCCTGCGCGAGCACGGTCGCGGTGGTGGTACCGTCGCCGGCGAGGTCGGACGTTTTCGTCGCGACTTCCTTCACCATCTGCGCGCCCATGTTCTCGAGCGGATCCGAAAGCTCGATCTCCTTCGCTACAGTGACGCCGTCCTTGGTGACGGTCGGTGCACCGAACTTCTTGTCGATCACGACGTTCCGGCCCTTGGGACCGAGTGTGACCTTGACCGCTTCTGCAAGCTGGTCGACGCCGCGCTTGAGAGCCGCGCGCGCATCCGTATTAAAGTGTAGTTCCTTGGCTGCCATTGATCGCTCTTAGGTTTCTGGTTAGGCGACGACCGCGAGCACATCCGACTCGCGGAGGATCAGATATGTCTCGGCGTCGATAGTCACTTCGGTGCCGCTGTACTTTCCGTATAGAACCTTGTCACCGACCTTGAGCTCCATCGGGACTCGCACGTTCTTCTCGTAACGGCCGGGGCCAACGGCGATGATCTCGCCCTGCTGCGGCTTTTCCTTCGCGGTGTCGGGGATGAATAGCCCGCCGCGCATCTGTTCGGTCTCTTCGAGCGCCTTGATCATGACGCGGTCTGAGAGCGGACCGACTTTGGTTCTGGATTGAGTTTTTGTAGCCATAGTTAGCTGCCCTGCTGAAAAAGTGGCTGAGTGGGGTGATTGTGGTTGTTAGCACTCAACAGGCGTGAGTGCTAACCCTCTCAACTTAACCATTTTTCGGGTCGCCAGTCAACCCGTCAAATCTCGACTTCGCGGCTTTGGGGCCTGAGTCAGTGGCTAAGGAGCTCGTATCCGATACGGATGCCTTTGAGGGTCAGAAAGGGGTCAACCAGCTCCAGCTCAGTAGAATGGGGCTGAATCGACTCCGCCATGCCTCCGGTGGCCAGAACCAGGGGCGAGTTCTCGTTCGGCCATTCCTTCTTGATACGGCGGACGATCCCGTCGATCGAGTCGATGGCCCCATACAGAACGCCCGCTCGGATGCATTCGTCGGTTCTGCGCGCAATGACCTTCTTCGGTGGGACGATATCGGTTGCCGGCAGCTGCGCCGTCCGGCGAAAAAGGGTGTCCGCCGAGATCATGATGCCGGGCTGGATGACACCTCCGAGGAAGGTGCCGTCGGCGGTGATGCAGTCGTACGTAGTTGCAGTACCCAGATCCACCACGATCGCATCTCGTTTGTGGATGCGGCTTGCCGCAAGCGTGTTGGCAATCCGGTCCGCCCCCACCGTAAACGGCTCCTCGACGTCGAGCTTCACCGGCAGCTTCGCACGCGCGTCGATCATCACCGGCTTCCTGCCGAAAACCGTCTCGCACGCCTCGGCCAGCATGGGCGTTATGGCGGGCACGACGGAGCATATGGCGGATCCCTCGATGTCTTTGTGGGACGTGCTTGCCTCCGCAATGATCGAGCGGATCAGGATCGCGAGCTCGTCGGCTGTGCGCGACGCCGCCGTCGTCAGGCGCCAGTGAGAAATGAGCGCCTCGCCCTCGAAAATCCCAATGGTGATCTCCGAATTTCCGACGTCGAATACGACGATCATCAAATCTCCTCCAGCACGAGTGATCCTGATCTGAATGGGGCGACTGAATCGGCCAAGGCTACCAATAGCTCTCCCTCGCGGCTGATGCCAACCACGCGCCCGCGAGCCGGCTCCGTGCACGCCCTCCCCCGGGCGAGGTCACGCGCATTGAATTCCTCCAGCTCCCCTGAGTCCAAAGGTCCGGTCGCCATCGCCGCTTCCCGCAGACCGGGGATGATCTCGGCAAGAACATCGATGCGCGCGGTCCCGGGCTCGAGCCATGCGGCGCCGCTGATTTTCCCCGGAGACTTGACGTTGACCCCCAGACCGATGGCGATCCATTCGACGGATTGTTCGCGCCAACGCGCCTCGACGAGAATTCCGCCCAGCTTTGCCCGATCGATGTAGAGATCGTTCGGCCATTTGAGCCGGATCGGCTCGGGCGCGAAACGATCGAGCGATTCGGCCGCGGCGAGCCCAACACGGAGGGAAAGCACTCCCAGCCCCGACGTGTCGACGGGCCGTTCGATCAGCGTGATCCACAGGCCCGCGCCCGGCGATGACTGCCAGCTCTTGCCTCCCCTGCCTCTGCCGGCTGTCTGCTCGTTGGCGATCACGAGCGTTCCGGCCTCCGCACCATCGGCGGCGAGCCGGTGGGCGACGTCCAAGGTGGAAGTCGTTCTTTCAAGCAGCTCCACTCGCGGCAGCGCGAGAGTGTCGCGGAGCTCGGCGGCCGTCGCGCCGTCGAGCCGGGCGCCATCATCCTCGCGCGTATATCACCGCCAGGACGGTAATTCCGAGCGCGATGCGATAAAAGGCGAAGACACCGTAACTGTGCTTGCTCACGAAGCGCATCAGAATCGAGATCGCGAGCCAGCCGCTGATTGCCGATGCCGCAACGCCGGACATGAGCTCGTTGCTGATCCCGCCCTGCGCCAGCGCCTTTGGCCCTTCCAGCACAACGGCGGCAGCAATGATCGGCATGCTCATGAGAAAGCTGAATTCGGCAGCGCTCTCGCGATCGAACCGTAGGCCGCGGCCGGTCGTGATGGTTGACCCCGAGCGCGACACGCCCGGAACCAGCGCGATCACCTGCGACAGTCCAATCAGAAGCGCATCGACCCAGCGCATCTCACCCAGGACCCGACGCTGGTCGACGTACTTGTCGACAATCCAGAGGACGATTCCCACTACGATCAGCGCGATGGCAATGACCTGCGGGCTTCGGAACGCCGATTCGGCTCTCGATTGGAGCATGAGCCCTCCAATGGCGCCTGGAATCGTGGCGATGATCAGATATATCACGCGGCGCTTCTCGGGTGTCTCGATGCGTCCCGTCGTGATGATTCCAAAGGCGGCCTTGATCAGCGTGAGCCATTCCATGCGGAAATACCACAGCACCGCGAGTAGAGTCCCGAAGTGAAGGGCGACATCGAAGGCCAGTCCGGGATCCTCCCAACCGAAGAGCCATGGCGCCAGAGTAAGATGCGCGGAGCTGCTGATCGGCAGAAACTCGGACAGTCCCTGAATGAGACCGAGGACGATGGCCTGGAGCGGAGTCATGGTGTGTTGGGAGGAAGTGATTGCCGATAGAGCGATTCGTACTTTGTCACAATGGCATCACGCGAGAAGCGAGTTCGCGCGTCTTCGGCCGCGAGGCGGCTTCGTTCTGCCCACGCTACGTGGTCGCGGAGAATTTCAATGGAAGCGGCGGCCATCCCCGGGATATCTCCGACCGGGCAGAGGATCCCGGTTTCCCCATCCCGCACGACCTCGGGAAGTCCGCCGGCGTTGCTTCCGACCACCGGCACGCCTGACGCCAGCGCCTCGAGCGCGCTTAGCCCAAACGATTCGTTTTGGCTCGGCAGAAGAAACAGATCCGCGGCCGCAAGCAGCGGCGCGATCTGCTCGAGCTTGCCGAGGAATGAAACAGACTCCTCTACTCCGAGCATCCGGGCTTCATCTTCGGCAGCGGACCTGTCCGGACCGTCCCCGATCATGACGAGCACGCTCGGAAGCTCGCGATTCACTTCGGCGTATATGCGAATCACGTCGCGAACGCGCTTCACCGCGCGGAAGTTGGACACGTGCATCAGGATAGGCTTCGATTGCCCGAACTGATTCCTGAGGAGCGCCGGGTACTTCTCCCGGTTGTAGATCTCGGGATCGATGAAGTTGTGAATGACATCTATGTCCAGCCCATCGCAGCCAAAGGCACGGCAGGTCTCCTCGCGGAGGTACTGGGAGACGGCGGTGATCCGGTCGGATTTCTCGATGGAGAATTTTGTTATCGGGTAGAACGAAGGGTCCTGGCCGACAATCGTGATGTCAGTGCCGTGAAGCGTGGTTATCAGGTGAACGTCTTCGCCGGTCTCGCGCAGCATCTCGCGCGCGATCCAGGCGCTGGTCGCGTGCGGAATCGCGTAGTGACAGTGGAGCAGCTCCAGCCCGTGCGTGCGAACGACCTCGTGCATGCGCACGGCGAGCGCCAGGTCGTAGGGCGGGAACTCGAAGAGTGGGTAGCGACCCACATCCACTTCGTGGAAGAAAATGCGAGGCAGGAAGGACGGCAGCCTGAATGGCTGGCGGTAGGTGATGAAGTGCACCTCGTGCCCTCGCTCCGCCAGGGCAATGCCGAGCTCCGTCGCGACGGCGCCCGACCCGCCGTACGTCGGGTAGCAGGTAATTCCAATCTTCACTCGGCTCTCTCCCACCACTCACGCGCGAGTGTTACGGCGCGAGAATCATCTGGATTGACGTGCGTTACGGCCGCCGCAGGCAGCTGGTGCCTAAACCACGTGCGTTGGCGCTTCGCGTATTGCCTCGTCTCAATAATGACCCGCTCCCTCGCGGATGACAAATGGACCGTGCCCTCCACATGACTTCTCATTACGGCGTATCCGCTCGCCTTCCACGCCGGAGCATCCGGCGACGTGATTCGTGAAAGAGCGAGGATCTCCTCCGGCCACCCCCTCGCAATCATGCGATCCACGCGCGATTCGATGCGAGTCGCCAGCGGCGCTCCGGGATCAACGACGAGATAGGACGGCTCGAGGCGATTGCCGCCAGATTCCTCCCGCGAGTTGTGTGCTGCATGAAGATCGCTGACGCGCGATCCGGAAAGAATGGCGGTCTCCAGCGCGCGCAGAAGTTGGGTTCGACCAAGATGTGCACGGGAAGCGTCGAGCTCCCTGCACCACCGTCTCAGCTCGGCGACTGACTTTGATGCGAGCTCGCGTTCAAGCTCGGCGCGACGGACGGCGTCGAGCGGCGGCGCCGGAAAGAGTGGCTGCACCAGCGACTTGACGTAGAGCCCCGTTCCTCCGACGACGATCGGCCTCGTGCCAAGACGGTTTGCATCTTCGATCCAACCACGGGCGTCATCTCCCCAGCGCGCGGCGGAGTATCGCTCTCCCGGTTCAACGATATCGATTCCGTAGTGTCTTGCTGCCGAGCGCTCAGAAGCGTTGGGCTTGGCTGTGCCGATGTCGAATCCCTTGTAGATCTGTCTCGAATCGGCGCTGATGATCGCCGCGCCATACTCTCGGGCGAGCTCCATCGCCAACACCGATTTTCCAGCCGCCGTCGGACCGCAGATGATCCGGATCTTAGCGGCGGCCAAACCGCCGCTCGACTTCGTCCCAGGTGAGATGGACTATGGTCGATCGACCGTGAACGTCGTGCGCCGGGAGTGTCGTATCGCGGAGAGAGCCGAACAGCGCGCGCATCTCCGACTGCGAGAGCTCCTCTCCGGCTTTGATGGCGGCTTTGCACGCGACGGTCGCGGCGAGACGTTCGTGTTTTGCCGCGGCACCAGCCACGCGGTCACCCGTCAGAGCGTCGAGCGTCTCGCGCAGACAACGCTCGGCATCGAAGCGCGCGTGGGGCATCGGGACGGTGTTCACGATCAAGGTGTGTCCACCGAAGCCCTCCACCTCGAAGCCCAGACGCTCGAGGTATTCGCGGTTCGCATCGAACGCTTCGCCCTCGGCAGGACCGAGGTGAAGCGTCAATGGGAGAAGGAGGCGTTGGGCCGGCGCCGCCCCGCTCTCGAGGGTGTGCATGAACTGCTCGTACAACACGCGCTCATGCGCGGAGTGCTGGTCAATCAGGACGAGGCCGTCTTCGTGCTCGAAGGCAATGTACGTGCGCCGCAGCTGGAAGAGCGGGGGTATTGGAGCGGCTGGCGCCGCGACTTCGCCGGCATCGTGGGTGGCCAGCTCGCTCGTCGCGGCGTAGTCCACGGGGTCGGCCTCGAACAGTGGCGCGCCACGATCGACTGTCGGCTGAAGGATCTCCGCCCCGGGATTGGGCGGAAGGTCTGCCGGACGAAACACAAAGCTCGATCCGCGAAAGCCGAGTGATGCCGCGCTCTCGAAATTCCCGAGTGCACGCCGCACGGCGGTCTCGACCGCCCGCTCCACCGTCCATCGGTCGCGGAATCGCACTTCGGCTTTGGCAGGATGAACGTTCACGTCCACGGAGTCCGCGGGCACCGTCACATTGAGAAAAAAGGAAGGCCTTACTCCCGCCACGATCGTCGATCGGTAGGCGGCTTCCACCGCGCGTGCGATTCCGGCGTCTCGCACCGCTCTGCCATTTATTGCGAGGAAAGTGCGTCGCGTTGACGTGCCGACGTCCGCGGGCCGCTGAACGAGACCGCTCGTGTGAATCGGACCCGCGACGTCGTCGACATCGAGCAGGTCTTCCGCGTATCGCCCGCCCCACAGCGCGCCCAGGCGCGAACGAACGCTCGCAACTGGTGGGAGCGTAAGCGCGCTCTTTCCATCGTGCGAGACATGAATGCGAATTCCTGGTTGCGTCAGTGCGAGTGCTGTCAGAGACTCGACCGCGCTCCTCCATTCCGATCGCGCGCTGCGCAGGAACTTGAGCCGTGCCGGAAGATTGTAGAAGAGCTGCGCGACAGAAACGGTCGTTCCACGACGACGCGCGACCGGCTCGGCGCGAGCGATCTCGCCTCCCGTCACTTTGACGCAGGTACCTTCGCCATCCGCCGATGCGGTCTGAATCTCGAAATGCGATACCGATGCAATCGCGGGCAGCGCCTCTCCCCGAAAGCCGAACGTCGCGACGCCGACGAGGTCGGACGCCTTTCTGATCTTTGAAGTCCCGTGTCGGGCGAGCGCGAGAGGCACGTCTTCCGCCGACATCCCGGTACCGTCGTCGCTCACGCGGACGAGCTTTCGCCCTCCATCTTCGACGGTGACCTCGACGACTGATGCGCCGGCGTCGATCGCATTCTCGACCAGCTCCTTGAGCACGGACGACGGGCGCTCGACGACTTCGCCCGCGGCGATCTGATCCGCCACTGCGCTGGGAAGAATCGAAATCAACGACATGCTGACACCGAAGCTACCAATCCTTGCCCGCCGGCGGAGTGGGCACGTTTTTTTTCTGTCGTTTGCCCTGCACGTCCTGCTCCTGATCCTCTGCCGCGTTCAGCACGGCCTCGGCCTGCTGCGGCGTCATTCCGGGAACCGGTTTGGGTGCCGGCGCCTGATTGGGACTATTCGCCGGAGACGGGCTCTGAGTGTTGCTCTTGCCGCCGCCTCCGCCGCCACCTCCCCCTCCGCCGCCTCCGCCTCCGCCCTTTTTCTGCCGCAGTGCGAGCTCGTAGTTCCAACGGCTATCGGAATCGGCTACGGCAACCACGAGAATCTGTTTGTAACGGTAGAGGGCGCTGTCGAGTGGGACGTCAGCGGAATCCCTGGCGCGACGGCCTTGAACGAGATAATCGAGTCCTAGATTGAATCGCGCGTGATGCCTCACCTCGGCATCCCTGGAGTCGGCGGCGCGCGTGAGTGGCGGTACCGCGGGCTTGAGCGAATCGCGCTTGAGGAGCGCGGTCCCCGCATTATAGAGGGCGGTGGCCGGCTTGTCACGTTCAGGTGCGCGCCGGCATGACGCGGTGAGGAGCAGCATCGCCGCGGTCGTAGCAGCCGCTGCAGTTGCGCGCCCGCGACGTCGTCTCGTCTGCGAGAAGGTGTCCGCGGCCAGAAGAAGAAGCGCGGCGAGCACGAACCACTGGAACTGGGTAGCGAGATTTTCTCCCGACACGAGGGATCGGGGATTAGCGCGCAAATTGTTGAGCGCGAGTCGGATCCGTCCGGCTTTGTCGGGAGCCGCCGCATCGATAAACACTCCCTTTGCCTCGTCAGCTATCTGCTTCAGGAGCTGCGGATCGTAATGCGTCACGACGACGTTTCCGTTCTGGTCACGCTTCTGCGTGACGACCCGATTCTCGACGATCGGGATTGTCGAGCCCTGAGTTGTGCCGAATCCGACGGTGATCACCGTCAGACCCATGTCGTGGGCCCGCTTCGCTTCCGCGAGGACTTCATCGGGGTTGTCGAACCCTTCGCCATCACTCATGAGGATGATCGCGCGGTCGCCCGGCGACTTGTTCAGGGAAAGCAGATTGGTGGCCTGCCTGAGCGCGCTCGAGAGCGAGCTCCCTCCCTGACCGACGATCGTCGGATCAAGATTCTGGAGAAACAGGTCGAGCGCGCTGTTGTCGATGGTGAGGGGCGTCAGGATGTAGCTCCTGCCCGCAAAGGCGAGCAGGCCAAATCGATCTCCCGGCGAGAGGTCGCGAAGCCGGTTTATCTCCTGTCGCATCGCGAGCAGCCGGCTGGGCTTCTCGTCGGTCGCGAGCATCGACAGCGACGCATCGAGCGCCAGCACGACGTCTACCCCTTGCTGTTTGACCACGTTCTGCTCGATTCCCCAGCGCGGCCCGGCGAAAGCGACTCCGAGTAGAAGCGTTGCGAGCGTCGCCCGCAGGACGCGAGTCCACGTGCGGCCCGGTGTGATCGATGGCGCCAGGCGCGCGATCATCGACGGTGTCCCGAGCCTCGCGAGACGCACGGCTCGCGCTTGTATGCCCCAGCGTACCAACAGTGCGGTTACGATCGGCAACACGATCGCGAGCGAGAGCGCCCAGGGCCATTGGATGTACTGGATGAAGCCCGTCATGGGATCGGCGCCTTCCACGCGACGAGCGCGAGCTCGCCGAACAGCGCCAGGAGCCCAATCATGAGTGGCCAGCGGTACAGCTCCCGGTACCGAACGACACTGCTCGAGTGGACCGGTGCCCGTTCCAGCTGATCGATCTGCGCGTAGATGTTCTGCAGCGCTGCCGCATCGCGCGCGCGGAAATAGCGCCCGCCCGTCATCCGCGCGATGTTGGTGAGCAGACCTTCATCGATCTCGACCGGCTGGTATTCGTAGTTCAAGCCACCCGCTGCGTTCCTGCCAACCGGGACCGGCGCCATCCCCACACTGCCGACGCCAATGCCATAGATCTTGATCCCGTACGCGGCTGCGGCTTTCGCGGCGGTGAGCGGATCAACGCTGCCCCGGTTGTTCACACCATCGGTGAGAAGAATCAGCACGCGAGACCGGCCCGGTGCATCCCTCAAGCGGTTGGCGGCGGTCGCGATCGCGGTCCCGATCGCGGTACCATCTTCGAGCTGCCCCGCCTGCAGATTCGACACGGCCTGCAGCACGACAGGATAGTCAGTCGTGAGCGGAACCTGTGTAAGCGCTTCGCCCGCGAACGCGACGATTCCGATCCTGTCGGACGTACGCCGGGAGATGAACTGCTTCACCTTGTCCTTCGCGACCTCGATGCGATTCGCGGGCTTGAAGTCGAGCGCCAACATTGAGCTCGAGAGATCGATCGCCAGGACGATATTGATTCCTTCACTCGTCTGCGTCTCGACGTGCGCGCCGGTGCGGGGTCGGGCGAGCGCGACGACGAGCGACGCGAGCGCGACATTGCGAAGGATAAAGATCGCCTTCGGAATCCAGCTGCCCGTCTTCGGTCCGGCCGCGAGCACGGAGGTGCGGGAGAACACGATCGCATCCTTGCGGCGAAGCCTCCGCCACACCCACCAGAGCGGCAACAGCACCAGCAGCCAGAGAGCTTCCGGCGTGTAGAACTCGAACAGCCCGAAAACGTTCACGCGGCGCGCTCCTGGGCCGCTACAGCCTTGGCCGCACGCTTGGCGGGTTCGGATTCCGGATTGAGCCGTGCTTCGACGTGATCTATCACGGCACGCGTCGCCGCTCCGACCTCGCGTCCTTCCTCCGCCGACGCATCGGCCCGCGCGAACTTCACCATGTCTGCTCTCTCGAGCAGCGCCGGCAGCTCCGCCTCGATGCCATCGCGCGGCTGCATCGAGTTCACGAGCTCCGTGGTTGTGTCGGATCGCCGTACTCCCGGCACGCGGGCCGCGAGATATTCGCGCGCGACATCCACCACGAGGGTCAGGTACTCGCCTGCCCGTCCGTCTTCTATCAGTCGCAGCCGCTCGATTCGGTCGAGCTCGTTTTGCGCCCGCACGTACGGATCAATGGGCGCCTTGGGCCGATTGCGGTAGCGACGCCACGCCCAAAAGACGAGCACCGCCGCGATGATCGCGGCGAGAAGCGCCAGCCACGGCCACCAGTTGAATACGGGCAGGATGATCGGTGGGCGCGCGGGTTTAGGAACTCTGAGCGCAGTATCGGCCGGCAGCACGGATTTCACGAACACCGATGCGGCCGCCAGTGAAGGACGTCGCTCTTGTCCCCCGAAGGTGACGCGGACATCGGGGATGCGAAGTGGCTGGACGCCGATGTCCCACGCCACCAGGTGATATAGCGCGACCGCGGTGTCGCCGAGCATGCTCACGAGCTTATCGCCGCGGAGCTCGATCGGGCGGACACCGTTTTGAGTCGCTGTGTCCGGACCCGCCGGAAACTCGAACCGGACTCCTTTTGGCGCCAGAACTTTTATGAATAGATCGAACGGCTGCCCGATGATGACCGTGTCTGGCCGCACGCTGTAGCCCATCTGCACCGTGAGCGGCGGAGCCAGCGCGCGCGACGCTTGCGGCAGGACAGCCTGCAGCAGCAGCAGACCGACACCGAGTTGGATCACCGGCGGTGGGCCCTCGTCTCGCGCGCTCGGAAGAATCGCAGCAGAGGCTCGACCACGCCGCCTTCCGTCCGCATGGCAACTTCGTCGATCGCCAATCGGCGCAGGAGATGCTTGCGAGCTTCCCTCTCGGCGAGCACCTGCTTCGAATAGGATTCGCGGACGCGAGGATGGCTGGTGTCCACTTCGAAGGTCTCACCGGTCTCGGGGTCGATCAATCGCGCGATGCCGATGTCGGGCAACTGGCGCTCGCTTGGGTCCTCGACCGTGACTGCGACGACATCATGGCGCTGCGCGAGCAGCTTCAGCGGATGATCGATGTCGGCTTCCAGGAAATCGGAGACGATAAAAACGATCGCGTGCTCGTTCAGCATCCGCGCGACGTAGTCGATCGCTATCACCATGTCGGTCCCTCGACCAACAGGCTCGAACGCGAGCAGATCGCGTATGATGCGCAGCACGTGCCGCCTCCCCTTCCTCGGCGGAATCACGTGTTCGACTCGGTCTGTGAACAACAGAACTCCGACGCGATCGTTGTTCCGAATCGCTGACATGGCGAGAACGGCGGCGAGCTCGCTCGCCAGCTCGCTCTTGAACCGCTTGACCGTTCCGAACCGCTCCGACCCCGAAAGATCGACGACGAGCATCACCGTGAGCTCGCGTTCCTCGATGTACCGTTTGACGAACGGACGTCTCATCCGCGCCGTGACGTTCCAGTCGATCGAGCGCACTTCGTCACCGGGCTGGTACTCGCGGACTTCGGAGAACTCCATCCCCTGGCCCTTGAAGACGGACCGGTACTCTCCCGTGAAAACCGAATTCACCAGTCCGCGCGTGCGCAGCTCGATGAGCTTCACTTGCCGCAGAATCTCCGGCGGCACGCCCATTGGTTTTTCGGGCGTGCGCGGCGGTGCCGCCTTTTTCCTGCGGAGACCGAACTTTCCGATCACGGAGCCGGAATCGCTTCCAGGACCCTGCTCACGATCTCGTCGCTCGTCACCTCTTCGGCCTCGGCCTCATAGGTCCGGAGCACGCGGTGGCGAAGCACGTCAGGGGCGATCGCTTTCACGTCGTCGGGCGTGACGAACGCGCGGCCACGCAGGAAGGCGTGCGCGCGAGAAGCCTGTGCCAGAGAAAGAGTGGCGCGAGGGCTGGCGCCGAATTCAATGAGCGGCTTCAGGTCGGGAAGTCCCGCCTGCTCGGGATTTCGCGTCGCGTGGACGATGTCGACGATGTAGTCGACGATGCGCTCATCCATGTACAGCTCGGCGATGTGACGTCTGGTAGCGAGGATTTGCGCCGGCGTCGCAACGCGGTCCACGGGAATTGGCTCGCCGCTCGCCATCCGCCGGAGAACCTCCTTCTCCTCTTCGCGTGAAGGATATCCGACGTGGAGCTTGAGCATGAACCTGTCTACCTGCGCTTCGGGAAGCGGGTACGTCCCCTCCTGCTCGATCGGGTTCTGCGTCGCGAGCACAAGGAACGGCTCTTCCAGAATGTGCGTAGTGCCGCCGATCGTGACCTGCTTTTCCTGCATGGCCTCGAGCAGCGCCGCCTGCACTTTTGCCGGAGCGCGGTTGATTTCGTCCGCGAGAATGATGTTCGCGAAGATCGGCCCCTTCTTTACAGAGAACTTGCCGTTGGACTGGTCGTAGATCTGGGTGCCGACGACGTCGGCCGGCAGCAAATCGGGAGTGAATTGGATTCGGCTGAAACTCGTGTTGATCGTTTCGGCCAAGGTTCTCACCGTCAGCGTCTTTGCCAGCCCCGGCACACCCTCGAGCAGCACGTGACCACCAGTGAGAAGACTTATGAGGAGCCTTTCTACCATGTAGTCCTGACCGACGATCCGTCGGCCGACCTGTCTCACTACCTCCTGTACGATCGATGCATCAGCGGCTGTAACGGCGCTTCCGGTCACGTGGTGGTCCTCGCTTAGTGGTCTTGCTTCCGTCGCCGCCCCTGGTGAGCGCGGACTTGGTGGTCATTCTTGCTTCGCCGCCCTTTGTCAGCGCGGTGATGATCTCGTTTTCCCGCGGCGTCAGCGCGCGTGTCTTCCCCGCTTCCAGCGATCCGAGCTTTACCGGTCCGAACTTCGTGCGTACCAGACGCTCGACTCTCAGACCCAGCGCTTCACAGAGTCTTCGTACCTCGTGTTTCCTTCCTTCGGCGATCGTGAGCTCGAGCTCCCACATACCGCGAGCCACTTGACGTGCGACGACGTTGCGCGGAACGACGAGCCCGTCCTCCAGCTCTACACCTCTCATTGCCGCTCGTGCCGCGTCCGCGCCATCGCCCCGCACTGTAGCTATATACGTTCGCTCGACCTCGGTGCTGGGATGAGTCAATTTGTGCGCCGCGTCGCCGTCGGTGGTCAGGAGAAGCACCCCCTCCGTCATGTAATCGAGGCGGCCGACATAGGTGAGGCCGGGGACGTCGTCCACCAGCTCGAAGACGGTGCGACGTCCGGCGGGATCGTCACGGGTGGTGAGCACTCCAGCAGGCTTATTGAGCACGATCCAGCGAAGCGCGGCTGGTGCGCCAATTCTCTTCCCGTCGACCGTGATAATATCGGTCGCCGGATCCACGCTCTGTCCTCTTTCGGCGGTCGCACCGTTGATCTGCACTCGCCCCGCCGTGACCAGCTCCTCGGCGCCGCGGCGTGACGCAACGCCTGCGCGCGCGAGGGCGCGCTGAATCCGCATGGACGCGAGCATCAATCTGCCCGTGGCGGGGCCTCGCCGTTTTCTTTGACTGCGGGTACAGAAGCAGGAGTGGCCGGTCGCGGTGCGCGCAAGGCGATCGCCAGTTCGTCCGCGCGCGGAAGCTCCTCGAGGTGCCGAAGTGCAAACTGCTCCAGAAAGGATGAAGTCGTTCCGTAAAGCAGCGGCCGACCGAGACCTTCACCACGGCCGGTGATGTCGATCAGTCCGCGCTCGTGCAAGGACTTGAGTATCGCACCCGCACCCACGCCACGAATCTCCTCGATCTCCGCCCGTCCGATGGGCTGGCGATAGGCGATGATGGCTAGCGTCTCGAGAGCTGCTGCCGACAGACGCTGGGGACGCGCGGCGAGCTGCGCGCGCTCGATCGCTTCGGTGTATTCAGGCCGCGTCAGAATCTGCCAGCCGCCGGCGACTTCGATCAGCTCGACGCCATGGCCCTCGACGTCATAGTGATCGCGCAGCTCCGCCAGCGCGGAGTCGAGTGTGGTCTCGCCATCATCGGCGTGCGCGGCCATCACGCGCAGCGCTTCTACCGGAACCGGAACCGCGCTCGCGAAGAGCGCGGCCTCAAGCAGCTTCGCCAGTGGGGTCACGGGATATCTCGAAGGCCGCGAATGGGCGCGGCTGGGCAAGTCTGAGCTCGCCGAGTTTGGCGAGCTCGAGGAGGGCGAGCAGCAGCGACAGCACTTCCCACGGCTCCGCCTTCCTGGGAAGAACGTCCTTCCACTGCGCGTGCGCGCGGATTGCCAGCAGCGCGCGCACGATTCCTATCGCGCCATCGACGTCGAGCGCGCGCGGAACTACGTCGTGGATGTGCGGCTTCCTCGCGAGCCGTAGCACCCGGTCGACCGCGCTCAGGAGCTCGGGCAAGGAGATTTTGAGCGCTCCGGGAACCGGTATCTGCACGGACTGCTGGGTGTAGGCGCGCGCGAATCTTCCGCGCCGATCCTCGCTCCGCCGCTCGAGCACGTCGACGACCTCGCGCACCTGCTGGTACTCGAGCAGGCGCCGCACCAGCTCGGCGCGCGGATCTTCCCACACGTCTTCCCCTTCCCGTCTCGGCAAAAGCATTTGCGCTTTGATCCGAACGAGCCGCGCCGCCATCTCGAGGTAATCAGCCGCCTCGTCGAGCTTGAGCGTCGAAATCCGACCGAGGAACTGCTCGGCGATCCGGGCGATGGGGATGTCGTAGATGTCGATCTGCTCATCGCGGATGAGCGACAGGAGCAGGTCGAGGGGTCCCGAAAATTCGGCGAGCTCGACGACGAATACCTCCGAGCCCGACGGAGTCGTCGTCCGAGACGGATCAGCGAGCGCTACATCGTCCATTGACTGGGCAGGATGTACGGGAATACCGCGCGTGTCGCGACGCGATCGAGAAAGAGCACAGGCGTGAACCAGAAATTTAGCAGAGGACCGCCGAAGCTGATGAGCAAGAAAAGTATCAGCAGGCCCTGCGCGCCGAGTCGTTGGTAGTTGAGGGCCCACGCCGGCGGAAGGATGTACTTGAAGACGTGAGAACCGTCGAGCGGCGGGATCGGAATCAGATTGAACGCCGCAAGCGCGAGATTGATCAGCACCGCATAAAGGAGCATCGTCTGGATAAGCGAGCCCGTCTCGATCAATGCGGGAACTCCGCGTCCCAGCGCCCCGACCCCGATGATCAACGGAATGCAGACGATTGCAATGACAAAGTTGGTCGCCACGCCCGCCAGCGAGACGATGATGTCTCCTCTCTTGTAATTGCGATAGTTCCGGGGAATCACGGGAACCGGTTTCGCGCCGCCAAATGCAATACCGGTGGTAAAGTAGGTGAGCAGCGGCAGCAGAATCGTCATGAACAGATCGATGTGCGGAATCGGATTCCACGTCAGACGGCCGAGTGAGTACGCCGTCGTGTCGCCCTGCTTGAGTGCCGCGTAGCCATGGGCGTACTCGTGCGCCACCATCGAGAACAGGAGGACGGGCGCTATGAGTATGAAGTTCTGAAACTTGTCCAAGCTCTTCCGGGTTGAGTGTCCAATGCGCGCGTGGAAGTTAGCATTTAACGCGGCGAGGTGTGAGTCGTTCGCTCGACGAACTCGATGCGAATGCAAGCCGCGGAACGCGCCGCTAACACAGTGCGGCGACTTGACATAGGAGCGCCGGTGACCCACATTTGACGCCTACGATCGCAGTCAAAAATCCCGGAGACGAGTTAGTGCCCAATATTGCTTCAGCGAAGAAGAACATGCGGAAATCGCGCGCGGCCGCGATCCGAAACCGCGCCCAGAGATCCGCCCTTCGTACCGCGCTCAAGCGCGCGTCCTCGGGAGGAAACGCCGAGGAAAAGCTCGCGGCAGTGAAGCTGCTCGACCGCGCCTCGCGCAAAGGGCTCATCCACAAGAACGCCGCGGCCAGACACAAGAGTCGCCTGGCAAAAGCCGCGAAGTAATCAGTCTGAAATTCAAAGAGGCGCCCACAGGCGCCTCTTTTTTTTGGGTCGGGTCAGAACGGTCTTAGCGCAGTTGTCTCGCATCTTAATTCTGCGCCTCTGACCTCTCGCAATCCGTTCTTAGCAGTAGCCGTTCCTACATCGTAGCCAGCTCTCCCCCGCACCTCTCGCAGTACCATTCCGTCGGATAGTTTGCCGCCCCGCACTCCGGGCACTTGAGCGTCTTGTGCTGCTCCGATCTCGGATCCGGAGCGCTTCGCGGAACCGAAGGTGGCGTGGCGACAGCAGTCGTAGTCTGCGGCGGCGTGCTCGTGCCCGCCCCCGAACCCGGCCGTAGCACTGGGAAGTCGTCGAATGGTGAGCGCGCCGGTGGCGAATTTGGGGACTGACTCTGCGGACGCGAAGCTTGAGACTGTTCCGCACGCGACGGCGGATTAAGCGTTGGGGGCTCGGGTATTGCCGCCCTCGCCACCACGGGTGAGATCGGCGCGCGCGATCCATCTCCAGAATTGGCCCTCGCCAGCGCTGCCGCTTCCGATTGCTTCTCCTTGATGCTCAGCGCGAAGATCCTGTTCAGCTCGTTCAGCTGTGCATCGATCGCGTTTTTCTCCTTTACGAGCCGAGCAAGCTCCTTGTCCCAAGCGCCCCCGATCTCCTTCCATTGCTTGTCGGTGTATTCGCCCACCGCCGCGCGAAGCTCCGCTTCCTGCCGTGCCTCACGCTGCTGGGTTTCCTGGCGGGAAATGTCTTCGAGCCGGATCGCGAGCACGTCGATGTTCTCGCGCAGCTCACCGGCCCGCTCCGCCAGCTTGCTCGAGACTTCACGCAGTCGCGTCTGATAGTCGGACTGAACTCGCTGATACACGGAATCCGGAGTGTTCGCACGCTTGTCTTCCAGCGCCGCAAGCCACTCCTCGTATCTCTGACGCTCTTTCAGCAACCCGTTGAGCGCGTCCAGCGAGACTGGCTCTCTCTCAGCCATTGTACATCATCCCCTGACTCGATTCACATTTTCCTGCCCGCGGGCAGGAATTCCTGATCGAAAGACGACCGACCCCGCCACAATAGTACATGCGGCGCGTCCGACAAGGGTCATTCCGGTGTACGGGGTGTTTCTTCCCTTCGAGAGAAACAGCGATGGATCAACCTTCCAGCGCGCCTTCGGATCGAACACGGTTACGTCCGCCGCAGACCCGCGCTTGAGTGAACCGCCCGGCAAATTGAAGATTCGCGCCGGCGTGCACGACATGCGGTCGACGAGATCCGGAAAGCCCAGATAGTTCTTCTCGACGAGATTCGTCACTATCACCGCCAGCGCGGTTTCCAGCCCAACGATTCCGTTTGGGGCGTCGGCGAACTCCCGCTCCTTCTCGTCGTAATGATGCGGTGCGTGATCCGTCGCGATGAGATCGATCGTCCCGTCCTTCACCGCATCGCGCAACGCGTCGACGTCGTCGCCGGTTCGGAGCGGCGGATTCATCTTCGCGTTCGTATCGTAGCCGCGGACGCTTTCCTCCGTGAGCGACAAATGATGCGGGCAGACTTCGGCCGTGACGTTGATCCCGCGATCCTTTCCCCAGCGAATCAGTTCCACTGAGCCTCTCGTGCTCATGTGCGCAAGATGGACGTGACCGCCCGTAAGCCGGGCGAGAAGGATGTCGCGGATAACCATGATCTCTTCCGCCTCTGCCGGCACACCCTTGAGTCCCAGCTGCGCGCTGACGATCCCCTCATTCATTGCGCCGCCCGCCGCGAGCGTTGGCTCCTCGCAGTGATCGATTACCGGAATCTTGAACGTGCGTGCGTACTCGAGCGCGGTCCGCATCAGCTGCGCGCTAGCCACCGGCTTGCCATCGTCGCTCACCGCGATCGCGCCCGCGCCGACCATCTCGCCGAACTCCGCCAGCACCTTTCCTTCCTGTCCAACCGAAATGGCGCCGATCGGATAAACGCGCGCCGCGCCGGCACGCTGAGCCTGGCGAACGATGAATCCTACGGCCGCCTGATTGTCCGTAACCGGATCCGTATTTGGCATCGCGCACACCGCGGTGAAGCCGCCCGCGGCTGCGGCGCGCGCTCCCGTGGCGACGGTCTCGACATCCTCACGGCCGGGTTCGCGCAGATGACAGTGCACGTCGATGAATCCCGGAGACACGATGAGTCCGTCGCAGTCGACGATTTCCGCGTCATCGGGCGGGTCGATCGTCCGGCCCACCCCGGCGATCTTCCCATCGGAGACGAGCAGATCGCCGCGCTCATTCATCTTCTGCGATGGATCCACCACCGTTCCGCCGCGCAGGAGGATCGGCTTCATTCGCGATCTGCCGCGTCGCGGCCGCGCCCGCTTCCACCTTTGGCGGCCTCGGCGAGCTCGGGTTTCCCGCCCGCGAGCAGATAGAGAACCGCCATCCGGACCGCGACGCCATTGGTGACCTGATTGAGAATCACGCTGTGCGGACCGTCTGCGACATCGGAATCGATCTCGACCCCGCGATTCATTGGTCCGGGATGAAGAATGAGAATGTCACGCTTGGCGCGGTCGAGGCGCTCTCGCGAAATTCCGAAGACGCGATTGTATTCGCGCGCGGAAGGAATGTATCCAGCCGTCATCCGCTCGAACTGAAGCCTCAACACGTTTAGCGCCTCGGCCCATTCGATGGCTTCCTCGATCCGGTCGAAAATGCGCACGCCGAAATCGTCGATCGCGTTTGGCAATAGCGAGCGCGGTCCACAGACAGCTACCTCGGCCCCCAGCTTGGTGAGTCCCCAGATGTTGGATCTCGCCACGCGTGAGTGCAGAATGTCGCCGCACAGGCAGACTCGGCGCCCGGTGAGATCCCCGAACCTGTCGCGCAGCGTAAGAATGTCGAGCAGTCCCTGCGTCGGATGCTCGTGCGTGCCATCACCGGCATTGATCACGTTCGACTCGATCCGGTCGGCGAGAAATTGCGCCGCGCCGGACGCCGAGTGGCGAATCACGACCATGTCGATCCGCATCGCCTCGAGATTCCGCGCGGTGTCGACAAGCGTCTCCCCCTTCGATACGCTCGATCCGGAGGCCGACACATTCACGGTGTCCGCAGAGAGCCGCTTTTCCGCAAACTCGAAGGAGATGCGGGTGCGCGTGGAATTCTCGAAGAACAGATTCACGATCGTCGAGCCGCGGAGAGCGGGGACCTTCTTGATCGCGCGCTCGCTGATCTCCTTGAAGGGTTCCGCAGTGTCCAGAATGAGTCGAATCTGGTCGCCCGTCAGCGACTCGAGGCCAAGGAGATCTTTGCCGAGCGTTCCCGTCACGCAGCCGACTTGGGAGCGATCACGACCTCGCTGCGGTCGTCGAGCTCGGACACGAAGACGTCCACTCGCTCATCCGGTCCCGCGAGAATCTCTTTGCCGATGACGTCGGCGTGGATCGGAAGCTCCCGTCCACCTCGATCGATCAGCACCGCCAGCGAAATCTTCGCCGGCCGCCCGAAGTCGGCGAGCTCGTCGAGCGCGGCGCGCACCGTGCGTCCCGTGTACAGCACGTCGTCCACGATCACTATGTGCTTGCCATCGAGATCCCATGGCAGATAGGTCGGACCGACAACCGGTCTCGGACCGACGGTCTGTAGATCATCCCGATAGAGCGTGATATCGAGGGAGCCCTGGGGAACGAGAACGCCTTCACCGGCATCGATCATTCGGACTAGCTGGTCGGCGAGCTGCACACCGCGGCGCTGGATTCCAACAAGGATCAGGTTGTCCGTTCCGCGATTCAGCTCAACTATCTCGACCGACATTCGCTTCAAGGTGCGCTCGACGGCCCTGGCGTCGAGGACCGTCGTAGTTTTCGTGGTCATCGGTTCACAAATATGGCGCCAAGGGCGAGTTAATTAAAGGCGCTGTGTGGCACGGCTGCTCGTCGCACCGGAATCGGGCCTAGATTCTTTACACATGCTGTCCGACCTGCTCCGACTTTTCCACGTCCGGCAACAGTCCGCGCGCGTCAGCCAACACTCCGTGCGAGGAATCGCGGTGCTCGTCAGCAACACGCGGCCGGACATCGATACGAGAGCAGTGATCGCGCGGATCGAGCGCACGCTGGAGCTTATCGAGCGCCATGTCCCACACCATTTTCGCCATCTTCGGCGGGACTTCGCGTACATCGTCGTCGAGAGATTTGCCTGCCGAGGCGCCTACTTCCACGAACAGCACGCGTGTCTCGTGGAGCTTACCTTCGCGGTGAACCCCGATTTCTCGGACGCCGAGGTCGCTGCGACGATTCTTCATGAAGCGATGCACGCGCGACTCCACCAGCTCGGCTTCCCCCTCGAGATGGAAGATCGCGCCCGACAGGAGCGCTTCTGCCGCAGGGCCGAGATCGAGTTCGGTCAGCGCGTGCCGGACGGGGATCGTGTCGTGGCGCGCGCCTCGGCGACTTTGTCCGCGTCGGATGAAGATGTGGCACCGGTCATCGACCCACGAATCGCCGCGCAGCGAATTGCCGAGGTGGACAGGCGCGTCACTTGATCTCTATGCCGTTTTCCTCTTCCACCATTTTTACCGCTTCGACGTGATCCGCCTGCTCGCCCAGCATCTCGCGGGCCTCGTGAAATCGTTCCGCGGTCAGTGTTATGAGTGGGGTACGAACGCCGAGGTCGTCGGCGAGAACCGATGCTATGCCGATGTCCTTTTCCAGCAGGGCCAGACGAAACGTTCGCGGAAACGCGCGCGTCAGCACGCGCTGGGGGATCAGATTCTCGGAGCTGTTGGAGCGTCCGCTGGAAGCATTGATGACGTCGAGCGCGGTCGCCGGGCTGACCCCCGCCTTCACCAATACGGCGAGACCTTCCGCGGCCGACAATATGTGAACGGCGAGAAGCGCGTTGTTTATCGCCTTGAGCGCATCACCGGCGCCCACGGCCCCCGCGTGAACGATCTTTTTGCCAAAGGCCTCCACCACCGGGCGTACGCGCTCGAACACCGACTCCTCTCCGCCCCACATCACGGTAAGGGTGCCGGCCTTCGCCGCGGTCGTTCCACCGCTCACCGGCGCATCGATGAAACCGATGCCGCGCGCAGCCAGCTCGGCGGCAATCGATCGTGATGTGGGCGGGTCGCCCGATGTGCAGTCGATGAGAACCGCACCCTTCTCCAGCGCATCCAGAATTCCGTTATCGCCGTGAAGAACTGCCTCGACCTCCACCGATGATGGCAGGCAGGAAATGACGACTGACGCACCCTTCACTGCGTCCGCAGCGGTTTTGGCGGCAGCGACGCCGTGCTTAGTCGCGAAGTCGGTGGCTTTGGAGGCTGTCCGATTCCAGACAACGAGCGTGAACGGATCGCGCGCGAGATGAGCGGCCATCAAAGCGCCTATATCGCCAAGTCCGAGAAAAGCGACCTTCATTCTCTGTTGTTTCCTCCGATGGAAATTCCGGCGCGCGCAGCGTTGCGCGCGTAGATCATCGAGGAGATGTCCGCGATGAGCTTGCTCGCTCTTGCGCCGTCCTGAATTCCGCGCGTCAACACAACCAGCACATATGGCTTCCGACCCGGCGGATAAACGATCGCCGCGTCGTGTGAATGCGCGGTTATCTCTCCCGTTTTGTGAGCGACGCGAATTCCGGGAGGAAGTCCCGCTGGAATCTTTTCGTTGAATTCCTGCGCCAGCAGTATCTCCTTCATTTCGCGCGTCGCCTCTGGCGATCCTGCTCGACCTTCCTCTATCGCTCTGAGAATCGTCGCCAGGTCGCGCGCCGTCGTCGTGTTGTTCATTCCCTTGTCGAACGCCTTTCCATCCTCTACGCCTCGCAGAACTTGTATCCTGTTGGCACCCAGCGATCGCATCGTGCGATTGACTTGTTCCGCCCCCACCAGCGCGATCAGCGTATTCGTGGCGAAATTGCTCGATCGCGTGATCATCAGCCGTAGCAACGTGTCGATCGGTACGCGCTGTCCTATTCTACGGTAAAGCGACGAATCGCTGTCCGAGCTGAGATCGAGCGCGTACGCAGATCCGTCGACAATCGATGCGAATTGATTGACCAGCAACAGCCCTTGGTCCATCCGGAACGCTCCCGTACGCTCTCGACGGAAGAGCTCGATCATCACCGGGATTTTCATCGTGCTCGCCGCGTGAAAGCTCGTGTCAGGGTTGAGAAAGAGTGTGTCACCGGAGGCGAGATCGATGTACGCGAGGCCAACCTGAGCACCCGGCTCTTTCTCAATGCGCGCCTGGATCCTGTCGAGTGTAGAATCCGGGCTCGAACCGATCGCGAGCAGCGCAGCCGCGAGAAATATCATGATGGTAGCGCAGCCGGCAGCGCGTAGCCGGGCGCGATCAGCCGGCAGCGGGTAGTGTTCAGTTGCCTTTCCCGCTCACGCGCTCGCCGCCGAAGCACCACTCGGCTCGGCCCCGGTATGAACTTCGGTCCAGATGCTCTCTTTGTGTCGATCCTTGAGTAGAATCGATCCCACTACGACCGTTAGCAGCGCCACGATTATCGGGAACGCCAGTCCGGCGTAGATGTTTCCGGTCCGGACCACCAGGCTCGTGGCGATGATCGGCAGAAATCCGCCGAACCAGCCGTTGCCGAAGTGGTACGGCAGGGACAGCGACGTGTACCTGATCCTCGCCGGAAACGCCTCGACGAGAAACGCCGCGATCGGACCATAGACCATCGTCACGAACACGACCTGAATGAATACCAGCGCCGTCAGCGCCACCGGATTCACCGGGCTCGAGTACGCCTTCATCGCATGATATATCGGCACGTACGAAATCGCCGCGAGAAGATTGCCGGCCATCATGATCTTCTTGCGGCCTATCCTGTCGGAAAGCGCACCGAAGAAAACGAAAAGCGGAGTCCCGAGGAAGAGCGCCACTGCCACGCACACATACGATGTAACGAGCGGCACCTTGAGAACGGTCTGCAGAAAGAGCAGCGCGTAGAACTGGCCCGTGTACCAGACGACCGCCTGACCAGCCGCAGCGCCGAAGAGAACGGTGAGAAAGATCTTCCATCCGGCCCACGAGCCGAAACTCTCTCGAATCGGTGCGCTCGACGTTCTTCCCGTGCTTTTGAGAATGCTGAAGATCGGCGATTCCCTGAGGCGCATCCTGATGTAGTAGGAAATCGCGACGAGCAAGAGCGACAGCACGAAAGGCACCCGCCAGCCCCAAACCTTGAATGCCTCCTCGCCGAGGATCCCGCGGACGATCAAAATCACCGCGAGGGATACGAAGAGCCCGAGCGTTGCCGTGGTCTGGATGAAGCTCGTGTAGTATCCCCGTCGGCCATCGGGCGCGTGCTCCGCTACGTACACCGCGGCGCCTCCGTACTCCCCGCCGAGCGCGAGACCTTGAAGCAGTCTCAGTACTACAAGGATGACCGGAGCGGCAACGCCAATTCTGGCGTAGCCCGGAAGGAATCCAATTGCCGCTGTCGAGCCACCCATGATCAACAGTGTCGCCAGAAACGCGAACTTCCTCCCGACGACGTCGCCAATCCGCCCGAACACAAGCGCGCCGAATGGACGCACGGCAAATCCGACGGCGAACGTCGCGAGCGTCTTGAGAAAGCTCGCGGTTGGATCGTCGCCGGGAAAAAACTGCGTCGAGATGATCGCGGCGAGACTGCCGAAGATGTAGAAGTCGTACCACTCTATCATCGTGCCGACTGACGATGCGGTGATCACCTTCCAGATTCCCTGAGCCGCGTCGAGTGGGTGCGGCTTGATTCGCTCGGCTCCAGATATCGGCACGCCGGATGTCATCCCTGGAATCTCCCGTTTCGGGTCACGGTGCGCGGGTCAGCGGATCCAGCCGCGTGACCTGTACGAAGCAGTAGCGAAAGTCTCGTAAAGCCAGGCCCGAAAGACGCGCAGCCTGTCCTCGGCGTTGGCGCCGGCGTAAAGCCCCAGCCCCCGCACTGCTGCTGGAACGCAGACGACCTTGAGTCCAACCGCCTCGAAGGTAGCACAGGCTCTTCGCGTGTGCAGGGGGGACGTAACCACGGCAATCGTGTTCCATCGATTTGCCCGCGCGATGTTCGCCATCCGAATCGCTTCCGTTCGGGTCGTGACTACCGAATCGACAAATATCACCCGGGCGGTCGGGCGGACCATCTCGACGAGAGCCGAGAGATCGGCCGAATCGGATACCGGCTTTCCTGCCAGTATTCGGCTCTCGCGCGAGACGAGCACGACGGGAGCGATTCCCCGCTTTGCCAACGATAGTCCGGTAAGCAATCTGTCCAATGTCTCGCTGCGCATCATGTCGTCCGGCGTGATGCCCATCGAGAGCACAGCTATCGCGTCCACGCGGGGTGGCATTCCGTCCGCGCGTATTAGCGGTCGCGCCAGGCCGGAAACCGCCGGGGTGTAAGCCACGATGAGACAGATAGCAGCGATCACGCCTGCCGGAACCCATATCAGGGGACGCAGACGCGTCGGTCCGACAACAGCGCCCAGCACCGCGGCGGGTAGGTAGAACGCGAGATCGGGACTGCGGAGCAGCTGCTGAACCCCGAGGACGTGCGCGGCGACTGCGGCGAGCGTCGCGACCACCGCCCCCGTCAGCGACCGGCGATAGATCTCCCCGCTCTCAGCGCGTTTTCCCGCGCCGAAAATGGCCAACCGATTTATCTCGTCGTTTTCTGGGAAGTGTGGGGCGCGGGCTGCGCCGCAGCAATCTTGCCAGCGGCGTTCTTCAACGCGTCCTCGAGGACGACCGACTGCTCCGTCACTACGTGCTGCGCCGTCGTGACCAGCCCGGAGGCAACCCTGATCGCGTCAGAACGGATCTGCGGGTCATTGGCAATCCGCCGCGCGAGCGCCTGCACCGATGCCGCGAGATCGTCCAGCGATTTCTTCAGCTCGGGTGAGATCTTCAAATCGACCGAATCGCGCGATTGGGCGCGCTTCACGGGATCACTCGTCTTTTCCGCGGGCTGCTGTGACCGTGCCGCAGAGGCTGCGACGAAAGCAGCGATGAGTACCAGGAGCAGCGCGAGTTTTTTGATCATCTCTACTGGACGAAGGGTTCAGGAGCGCAACCGGTCATTGCACATACCCTCAACCGCAAGAAGTGTTCGCGGAGTCACCCGAAGCAAGTTGGGCTTGGAGAATCGCTCTGCCAGGATACGTACCAGAGCCTAGGAATGCAATCAAAAAAGCCATCCTGGTGGCATTCGGGTGATTCAGTCGACCCAGTCGGCGACGAACACGTTCGTTTCGTGTGGGTTGGTGTCGTGTCTGTTCGACGCCCACACGATCTTCCTGCCGTCCGGGCTGAACATCGGAAACCCATCAAACGTTGGCGCCGTGGTCACCTGCTCGAGCCCTGATCCATCGGGATTGATCAAAAAGAGATCGAAATTCCCAAGTTTCGGATCCGTATGGTGGTTGGATGAGAACACGATTCGCTTGCCGTCGGGCGTCCACGATGGCCCGAAGCTCGCCGCGCCGAGCCGCGTGATCTGCCGCTTGTTGCTGCCGTCCGCGTCCATCAGCCACAGGTCCATCTTGTTCGGCCGTACGAGACGCTGTGCCAGAAGACTCCTGTACGTTTCCAGGTCCGCCTCGGTGGCCGGGTGGTTGGCGCGATAGACAATCTGCTTTCCATCGGGAGACCACCAGGGCCCGCCGTCGTAGCCGATCTCGTGAGTGAGCTGCCTGAGGCCCGTCCCATCGACATTCATCACGTAGATGTCGAGATCTCCGCCTTTGAGTGACGTGAAAGCGACCTTCTTCCCATCCGGAGAGAGCACGCCTTCGGCCGTGTAGACGCCAAAGTGGGTCAGTCGCCTGCGATGTGAGCCGTCAGAGCGCGCGGTGTAAATGTCGAACGGATCGAGCCGCCAAACGTACCCCTTCGACGCGTCCGGGCGAGGCGGGCAGGACTTCTCGAGCGCGTCACTCGACGCGTAAAAGATGTTTCGGTCGCCACTCATGAAGTATCCGCAGGTCGTCTTTCCGAGTCCGTTGGAGACCCGGCGAACATTGCTGCCGTCCGCATTCATTACATACTGCTGGTCGCAGGTGCGCCCGTCGCGAGTGCTTTGAAAGATGAGACGCTTTCCGTCGTGGCTGAAATAGGCTTCGGCGTTTTCGCCACCATCGGTCAGTTGGCGGATGTTGCGAAGGTGCCATTCCCCGGGCTCAGGCGCGATGGGCTTCGAGACACTCCTCGAGACCACCGCACGCTGTGCGCCGAGCGTTCCGGTAGCAATCAGAAGAGCCGAATAGACAAAATGCAATTTCACGATCGATGGGGTCGAGTTAGCCGGGAAGTATAGTCACGGACACTTGTTGGGACCGCGGGCCGTACGGACAACGTTTACAGAAAGTTTACACGAAGTCGCTGTCTCGGTGCCAGCCGGCATCCAACCTTTTGCGCAGTCACACGGTCTAACGATCCGAACGCGACGAGCACCGACCGATTCTGGTCCGTCACCTCCTTGCCCTTTTCACCCAAAGGCCACTTTATGATCGAGCGCGGTTCAGTCGCGATCCTGGCAAGCTGCTGCTGTACGCTCGCACTCATTCCCTTGTCGGCGACAGCCCAGGCAACCCCCGATCGCAGAGCGATCCCCGCCCCTCAGCACACGCCACGCTGCGCGAGGGAGAGATAACCATCGATGGGCGCCTCGACGATGCCGCTTGGGCCAAGGCTGCACCAATCACAGAGTTGGTCCAGGCCGTGCCCGACGAAGGAAAGCCTCCCAGCCAGCGCACAGAAATCCGCATTCTCTACGATGGAGCTGCCATCTATATCGGCGCGCGCATGTATGACTCCCTTGGCGCCAAAGGAGTGAGGACCGCTCTCGCCCGTCGTGATCAGGTGATGAATGGCGACAACAGTCTCACCTCTGACCACATCGCTTTTGTCTTCGACACATTTCGCGACAAAAACAGCCGGACATGGTTCGAGCTGAATCCATCGGGGGTAAAAGGCGACCATCAGAATGGGATGCGTCCTACGACCCCGTCTGGGAGGGCGCAACAAAGATCGACTCACTTGGACCCAGGAGCGCAATGGCTTCGATCAGTTTGGGGACTTCAACTTCGACCGGGATCGGTCGGCACCGTTCCGGGATCGTCCGACCAACGTCTTCCAGATCAAGGGGACCTACTGGATCGGAAGGTAGCCGCGGTCAGTCAGGGGACGACGCCGACTTAGCCCGAGCGTTCGCGGCAGTTTTGGCCGGTGTTGCCTTGACGGCGACACTGGTCCGAGGTTTGGCAACCGGCTTGCGGGATTTTGCGCTTCTTACCGTCCGATGCGAACGGCCCCGATAGACGCCGCGTACCCAGCGAGCACGCGTTCCGCGGACATCGATGTGGGCGAAAGGGCCGCTGGCTCCCGAGTACGCATAGAGACCGGTGCCTCCAACCAGCTCGGGATATTGTGCTTCAACGCGCTCGACCGCGTCGAGAATCAGCTTGACGTCGGCGAAGTTAACTCTGCCGTCTCCATTGAGATCGGACATCTTGCCGTTGCCGTCCTGGTCGATGAACACGTCGGCGGCATCGCCGAACTGGTGGCGGCTGTCGCGGGCACTGCCTTCACCGCGAACGGCATAGTTGTGCGCGGGGGTACGGAACCCCGAGCGGACGCGCATCCCCTCGGCATTTACGCCGTGGTTATTGAGGTCCTCAATGACCAGTTCCAGCTTGTCGAGGAGGGGCTCGCGGAGAACGACGTACTTGGGCCACACCTCTTTCTGGTCGTGCGAGACAAAGTCCCGTAGCCTGAAATGCTCGGAAACTCGAGTGTCCTCGTTGTCGGGGGTGACTTCGATGAATCCGTCAGGATTCCTGTAGGCTTCGGATCTCACTCGCCCTCTTTCCTCAGGCCAGTAACCGAGCTTGTAGCCATTGAGGAGAGCTCGAACCTTCTGGCCGAACGACCGCATGGTAAAGACGGTCTCGCTGCTTGGGGTGGATCCTCCCTGGAGGGAGGCGCTTGCCATCTGCGCGCCCGGGAGCGAAGCCAGGGATATCCAGTCCTGGGGCAGGACGAATCGCGCAAAGACCTTCCCACTCAGCCCAGCCCCCTTGTCGGCGGCAGGTGAGGCGACGGTCTTGGCGGCTGCACTGCTGCTGTCGCGGACGGAGGAAGAGCCCGTGATTGCGGCTGAGGGGGCGGAATCACCCTGGTTCGCGACAGCACTCGAGCTTGCCCTGGCCGTGTGCGACGACATCTGCGCACTGGCAGTGACCGGCAGGACGATCGCCGTAAGGAGGAACAGAACTGATACGCGACGGCTGAGTCTGTTGCGAGGTTCGATCATTAAGGCTCCTCTTCGGTAGCTCGACTGACGTGACCGCGCATGGTGCGCCGCTTTAGTCTCGGGGCTTTGCGTCACCGTCTTTCGACGGGTTTGCCGGTTATCGGAGGCGCCCCTACTGCTCAGCTTGGGCGCGAACTATAAGATGACGGTGGAACACAACAAAATGTAACTGTGGAGTGTCCCAGTGCTTAACAATGTGCTTTAGCGGCTCGCTCTAACCCTCTTTTTCACTTGCATTTAACAGACAAACGCTAAACCACAAACTCAGTTGTAACAAATCGCAATCCCGACGATTTCCGACTCCATCAGCCGGCCCCGAACTACCTCATTTGCCCACTGTAAACATCTGGCGGGCCAGCGCCCTTCCCCCTTATCGACCCGCCGACTTGAGCGAAGCGGCCTTTGCCAATGGCTCCCGTCCACCTACGTCCGCGAGGTAGTCGCCAGTCACGTCGGTTCCCCTAACCATACCGGTAAGCGTCTGCTCACCCGGCTTGGAGCCCAACTTCCAGGTAACCGACGCCCTCCCCTTGGCATCGCTCACGGTCCGGGCCGGCGTCACCGTACCCGACTTCACCGAGAAGTTCACCCGTGCGTCTGGAACCGGGTTCCCGTACACATCCGTCACAACCGCGACCAGTCTCCTCTGCTTCGCCGACTCACGCAAGCGCTTGTCACCAGGGACGTCATCGAACGCCAGATTTGCAGGTGCGGCCGGGACTGCCCGCGCCACAAGCTTGACCAGCTTCTTGACCCCGTCAACGTGCACTCCGAGCGTGTACTCACCCGCTGAGTGGCCCAGGGTCCATCGCGTCCTGACGTAACCCAGGGAATCGGTGGTCAAGGCGCTATCGCTAACCATCCCACCCGAAGGCGCCAACGCGAGCATCACCCCGATAACCCCGCTCCCGTTTTCATCCACCACTTTTAGGACGACCGCCTTCGGCAGCTCCGCTCCCGCCGAGCCCCGTTGGCCGTCGCCGGCGGCAACCACGATCGCCGCCGCTGACCCAGCCGTGGCGGATGCCACAATCGTCACGGGCGGTATGCCAAGTCCCGGAGCGACTCCAACCTGGGCACGAGCCCGCTGCATGCCGGTCTTCTTCGCAAGCGTCCAACGGGCGCTTGCCACTCCCAGTGAATCCGTGCGTAGGTCCACCGCCCGTATCGATCCACCACCCAGCACCGACCATCTCACCGGGACGTCCGCCAGGACCCTGCCCGTGGTATCCGTGACCCTGATCGAGACGGTGTCCGCGAGCTCCTGGCCGGCCTGACCACTCAGACTGTCCGTCAGCGCGACGACTCGTGTATTTCCGGCCACCGGATCGGCCTCGGCCTGGATTGCCAGCGCACTGTCTACGTTCTCGACGCTCGCGAGCAGCGTCTGCCTTCCGGGATAAAGTCCCAAGGTCCAGCTCGCACGCGCCCGGCCGTCGGCGTCAGTGACAGCGCTTGCCGGTTCGACGGCGCCCTGTCCCTCACCAAGGCGAAATGTCACTCGCTTGCCTGCCGCAGGTGATCCCCTTCGATTGATCGCGCGAACTACTACAGCTTGGGTCAGGGCTCGTCCGGCCAACGCCCGCTGATTGGACCCCGCCACCAGCGCGATCGCCGCAGCGGGTGTGACTACCGACACCCAGCTTCGCGCCGAGACTCCCTCAATCCTGGCGGCGACCACCGTTCGTCCTGCGTTACGGCCTGTGATTAGACCGCTGCTATCGAGCGCGGCCACCGAGTTATCGTCGACGTGCCACGCGGGAGTCAGCCCCTGGATCAGATTCCCACGCGCATCGAAACCGCGCGCCTCCAGCTGCAGATCCGCTCCCTCGGCAAGTACGATCAGACTGTCGCTCGAGGCCCTGCCGACCTCGACTTTCGCGACCCGCTGCTGCACCACTATGGTCGAGTGCGTGACGAGCTTGCCCACCACCACGCTGACCATGGTTCGCCCCGGGCCCTGCGCGACGACGGAACCGTCCGGCAGAACGGTCGCGATGCTCGAGTCTGCCGTCGTCCACGTAGGACGCGCGCCCACGAGAATGCTGCCGCTGTTATCCGTCACGGTCGCCGCGTAGTGAACCGTGTCTCCAAGCGCGTTCGCGGTATCTATCGCCGGGCGCAGCCCTACCCAGGTCGCGCCGAGGTTTCCGATCGACTGGTGCGATTCCGAATGGCCAATGACGCCGTAGGAGTACAACGCCGTGAAAATCGACACCAGCGCGGCACCCGACGACGCAGCAAGCGTGACGACTTTCCCGACGTGACGGAACCACATTGATTTTTTCTCTGCACTGAGGGATTGAGCCATTGATTAATGGACTGAAATCCACCGAGTGCCGTCACGCTTTTTTATACGGGTTTGTCGCTTCGCGTCGCCCGGCGAAGCGGTGGTCTTCCGGGGGGCCGGCGAGATCACAAAACGAGTCCCCCTCCACGCGGGTAAGTGGAAGCGGGATAATGAGTTCTGGTGCCAGACTTGGTCGGTTCAATTACGGACGGGGTGGGATTCGAACCCACGGTACGCTATAAACGTACACACACTTTCCAGGCGTGCGCCTTAAACCACTCGGCCACCCGTCCCTACATCGTTTGCGGAGCCTGATCAAACTCGCGCGAGGTGTAGCATGTCCATCAGGACGCGGACAACTGGGCTTCGTTCGGACTGCGGACAACTCTGCTCCTGCGCGGGCCGGAGAGATACTACGGACAGGGAGAGATTCGAACTCTCGATACCGGGTTCACCGGTATGCCGGTTTTCGAGACCGGTGCCTTCAACCACTCGGCCACCTGTCCTGCAGCGCGGAAGTTATTGGAGCGAGATGCCTTGTTCAACTATCAGCTCACCCCCGGCTGTCTTTTTACGTTGGCCGCTGTCCCTCAAAAAAATCCTCGAGTAGTACAGCGCATTCCTCCGCCAGCACCCCGGCGCGAACCTCGGGACGGTGGTTGAGTCGCGGATGGCGGAGGAGATCGCCGATGGACCCGGCCATGCCCGCCTTCTCGTCCCACGCGCCGAATACGACGCGTTTCATTCGGGATAGAACGATGGCGCCTGCACACATCGCACAGGGCTCCAACGTCACATAAATGGTGCAGTCCTCGAGCCGCCAGCTATCGAGCTTCGACGATGCTTCGCGTATGGCGAGGAGCTCGGCGTGCGCTGTTGGGTCCTGGTCACGGACGGTGCGATTGGTTGCCGCGGCGAGAATGGAGCCGTTCCGAACGACCACTGCCCCGATCGGCACCTCGTTGCGCTTCACCGCCTCGCGCGCGAGATCGAGCGCGTTGCGAATGTATTGCTCG
>JBDTIV010000004.1:0-58054 GCA_039936175.1 Gemmatimonadaceae bacterium
TGTCGATAAGTGGGATTCAGGACGAGCCCGTAGCCACTAGCCGGTCCGCCCAAGGCCCCGGGCCAGTAGTTTAAAGTGCCGTTACCTGACCGTCCAACCATTAGATTGCCAGCTAGACAGGGGTGCCACGCGCTCCATAGCGCCACGACAAGCTGGCGACGCGCGGCTGAGAAAGTCCCTCATAACCTGATCCGGTTAGTACCGGCGTAGGGAGTCAAACGATGGATACAGCAGCAACCGCCGACGCGCCCGCAAGGACGCCTGGTGCCGCGGGCGCGACGAACGGCTCGTCCCCAAACGGCAGCGCGGCAAGAACCCAGATGCACTTTGCGCGTCGCGGCGAAATCACCGACGCCATGCGCTTCGTGGCCGAACGCGAAGAGCTTTCGCCCGAGCTGGTGCGCGACGAGATCGCGATAGGACGGCTGATCATCCCCGCCAACATCCATCACCTCATGGGCGCGCTCAAGCCGATGGCAATCGGGAAGGTTTCGCGCGTGAAGATCAACGCCAATATCGGCAACTCACAGGTCTCGTCGGATGTGAACGGAGAGATCGAGAAGTTGCAGATCGCCGTGAAATACGGTGCCGACACCGTGATGGATCTCTCCACCGGCGGGAACATCGATGGAATCCGCCGAGCGATCATCGCTGCGTCGCCGGTTCCGATCGGAACCGTACCGATCTACCAGGCGGTACAGGGCGGCCCGGACGGCAAATGGGACAAGCAGCTCGAGGAGCTGACCGCCAACGATCTCCTCGACATGATCGAGCATCAGGCCCGGCAGGGCGTCGACTACATGACGCTCCACGCCGGCATCCTCATCGAGCACCTTCCCCTCGTGCACGGGCGCATCACGGGAATAGTGAGCCGTGGCGGGTCTCTGCACGCGGTCTGGATGATGGCGCACCGAAAGCAGAATCCCCTTTACGAGCGCTACGACGATGTTCTCGACATCCTTCGCCAGTACGACGTGACGATCTCGCTGGGCGATAGCCTGAGGCCCGGGTGCATCGCCGACGCGAGCGACCGCGCGCAATTCGCCGAGCTGGACACGCTGGGGGAGCTGACGAAGAGGGCATGGGCCCGTGATGTCCAGGTCATGGTCGAAGGCCCGGGACACATTCCGATGGATCAGATCGAGATGAATGTCCGCCGCATGAAGGAAGTGTGCAGTGAAGCTCCCTTCTATACGCTTGGGCCGCTCGTCACGGACATTTCGCCGGGCTACGATCACATCTCCAGCGCAATCGGCGCGGCAATGATCGGCTGGTTTGGCTCCGACATGTTGTGCTACGTGACCCCAAAAGAGCACCTCGGCCTTCCCAACGCCGAAGACGTTCGTCAGGGCGTGATCGCGTACAAGATTGCCGCGCATTCGGCGGACATCGCTCGCGGGCGGAAGGGCGCCAGGGATCGCGACGACGCCCTTTCGCGAGCGCGCTACAAATTCGACTGGAAGGAGCAGTTCCGTCTGAGTCTGGATCCGGAACGCGCGCAGGAGTACCACGACGAGACTCTTCCCGCCGAGTACTTCAAGAGCGCCGAATTCTGCGGCATGTGTGGGCCCAAGTTCTGTTCTATGCACCACTCGCGAACGATCGAGGAGGGAATCGCGCAGATGGCGGCGGAGCTGAAGGAGCAGGAAGGCAGGCAACCCGGGCGGGATCAGCAGCTGGCTGGTGTTTCAGCATCCTGATCTGGAGCGCTTCTGCGCGCGATGCGACAGCGTTGCGCGCGTCTCCCGCCTGTGCGCGACGCTTTTCTGCGCGGTCGTCGGCGCGACGACGTGCGTGAATCTTCGCGCGCCCGGTGATACGGAGCCGCGGATCACGCCGGCCGTAATCTCACGGGGCGGATCCGCGGCGTCCGTACCGCTCGATATGAGGCCGATGCTCTCTTCGGACTCCGCGTATTTTCGCGGGCACCCATTGATGGTGCCAGTCGAAGGGATCGAGCCTTCTGAGCTCAGGGACACCTTTCACGAAGCAAGAAGCGGCGGGCGCATTCATATGGCGACCGACATCCTGGCTATGCGCGGAACGCCCGTGCTTGCGGCCGCGCCCGGGCGAATCATCAAGCTCGCGAATGGCGGCGCCGGCGGAATTACCATCTACGTCGCCGACGCCAGCGGGCGTTACGTCGAGTATTACGCGCACCTGATGGGTTACGCGCCAAACACGAAAGAGGGAGTGGCTGTTCAGGAGGGCGACGTGCTCGGCTTCGTCGGCACGACGGGGAATGCTCCGCCCAACACGCCCCATCTCCACTTTCAGGTGATGAAGAGTGACGCGAATTACTGGAATGGTACGCCGATCGATGTGCGAATATTCATGACGAAGCCCGGGCGGATGAGAAATTGAAAGGCAAGGAACGGGCAGAGCTGCGCTCGGAGGCGCATCATCTCACTCCGACCGTGCACATCGGACAGCACGGACTCACGCCATCGCTGATAAATTCTCTCGACGACGCGCTTCGCACTCGCGAGCTCGTCAAGGTGAAGCTGGGGAACAAGGACGACGCCAAGCCCAGGGATGTGGCGAGCGCTCTGGCGCTCGCGACCAGCTCCGATGTCATTCAGGTCATCGGGCGGACGGCGACGCTGTTTCGCGAGAATCCGGATCTGGACCGAAAGGGGGACATTCCTCCGTGGCGGAAGTGAATTCGTCCCTTTAGCGGAGCAGATGAATGGGCGCAGCAGCGGCAGTTGCGATAATGAGAAGAAGGGAGCGAGAAGTCGTCGACGACTTTCGCGCCGCGGGCGCCACCTCTCCGGCCACCGCCCAGTCCTACAGTGCGATCGGACTGGGAGAGTCTCTAGCGGTGAGACGACTTCATGATCGCGCCGTCATCAGAGAGGCGGCCTCCGGAATGTGGTACCTGGATGAAGAGGTGTGGGACGCCGTTCGAAGAACGCGCCGGCGCGTTGCAACGGTCATGTTAACGATCGTCGTGATCCTCTTCGTCGGTTTTGCATTTGGGTTCTTCAAGTCGTGATAATTGTGGTTGATATTCAATCCGGCGAGTCTATTTTTCGCACAGGAAACACCCGTGGCACCGCCTCGAGTGCCGTCGCACTATTGGGAACGACATGCCCTACGTCATAACTGAAGCCTGCAAGAACACGAAGGACCGCGCTTGCGTAGACGTCTGTCCGGTCGACTGCATCTACGAGGGCCCGGACCAGCTCTACATCCATCCCGACGAATGCATTGACTGTGGCGCATGCGAGCCGGAGTGTCCGGTCACGGCGATTTTTCCGGAAGAGGATGTGCCGGCCAATCTGCAGGAGTACGTCCAGATAAATCGCGAAGTGTTCAAGGGCGAGAACCCTCCGGGACGTCCCAATCGGTAGTCATTCCGATGCGAGCGACTGGCGGAACCTGGTGCTCGTCCATCAATATCTGATTCCATGACGCCTCCCATCGTTCCCGGAAAAAACGGAATGTCGACGGTGCTGCTGTCGCATGCGTCGGGCAGCTCCGCCGATGTCTATCTCAACGGCGCGCACGTCACGTCCTGGATTCCGGCGGGAGGAAAGGAAGTCCTGTTCATGGGGAAAACGGCGACGTTCGCCCCGGGCGACCCGATCCGCGGCGGAATTCCCGTTGTGTTTCCACAGTTCGCCAACATCGGCCCGCTTCCCCAGCATGGCTTCGCCCGCAAGTCCGAGTGGCAGCTGGCCGAGAACGCCGATTCTTCCGACGATCCATCTTCGGTGAAGCTCGTTCTGACCGACGACCATCGCACACGCGAGTTCTGGCCATATCACTTTCGCACCGAGCTCACCGCGACGATCGACGACAAGTCGCTGCAGGTAAAGCTCGACGTGTTCAACACGGGCGATGAGCTCTTCAGCTTTACATCGGCGCTTCACACCTACATTGCCGTCGCGGATATCCGCGAATCCGCGCTGCGCGGATTCGGAGGCAAGTGGTACCTCGACAAGACCCAGGGCGGCAACGAGACGAAGGATGACGCGAAGAAGCTCGTGATAACCGACGAGACCGACCGCGTCTACCTCAAGGCGCCAAAGAAAGTCGAGGTCGAGGACCGCGGTAACGAACGGCGCATCGAGGTGCGCGCAGCCGGATTCAAGGATGCCGTGGTCTGGAACCCGTGGGCGGAAAAAGTGACGGGATTCATCGGCCTGGATACTGAAGACTATCTGAGGATGATCTGCGTCGAAGCAGCGCAGATCGGATCGCCCGTGGAGCTCAAGCCGGGCGGAACCTGGAGCGGCTCACAGACGCTGGTGATCGTGTAGGTGCCGATCTTCCGCCCGTCGGCGTTCAGGTGGCAGTGCGACCGGTGCGGGGTGTTCTTCGGAGCTGGAAAAGGCGGGGTGTGCTCGTCGTGCAAGCGGGCGCTTTGCGATTTTCATCTGCACGGGTCCTTCTTTGCGAAGCTCAAGGCGAGGTTCTCGAACGAGCGGGTCGCTTGCGTCGAGTGTCGCGCAAAACGATAGACCCACTGCGAGAAGAGCCAGGTGGGCGGTGCGAGGTAATGGTTATGAGGTCGGAGGCAGAAACGCATTGCCTCACACCTCGCGCCTATCACCTCGCCCCACCAAACTAGCTCTTCTCGCAGTGGGTTTTTCCTGCTAGAACCGCTTGACGAATCCCCCCGCCCAGAACCCGCCGCCCTCCATAACCCGACTCTTGATCCAGAACGCCAGGATGAGCACGGCGTACTGCAGGAAAGTGCTGATCTCGCTCTTGAACGCCTCCGCCCAGTGGTGCTCGCCGACCGGTCGCACGCCGCTCGGCGGACGCGGTATCCAGCGCGGCGTCTCGTTCTTGTAATCCAGATACTCGCGGCCAAAGATCGACTCGAGAACGCCTTCCTCGTAGCGGACGATGAGCTCGTACTCCGCCGCGAACAGCAGCACGGCGATCGGCAGAAACCAGAGCGCGCCCGAGAGGGTGACGAATCCCATCCAGATCAGAAAGTTGCCGTTGTAGAGAGGATTCCGACTCCAGGAGAAAATTCCGTAAGTCACGAGGCGCTGGACGTTGCGCGACCGGCGGCGCGTAACTGTTCCAGCGGCGGCGACGCCCGCGAGGCGGACCGCTTCGCCCATGACGATCAGAGTGAGCCCGACTTCCCACCGGAACGGGGAGGTCGTTCCCGGCATTACGAGGGGTATTCCGAGAAATAGCAGCGGGAGCCAGCCGCGATGACGGAACAGAACGGCACCGATCTGCGCCGCGAGGGAGTGCTCGGCGGCGCTGATCCGTTGGGGTGCGGGAGTGGGGTCGCTCATGACTGAACGGCCCCGGTCGGTGGGCGAATCATTTTGATTTCTGTTCCTGACCCGCCTCATCTTCCCAGGGAGAGAACAGGGTCCGCCACTGATCGGGAACCGGAATCGGCTTTCCGTCCGGAGACACCGTGACGTAGACAATGGAAGCGTCGCACACCACTGCGCCCCGCTGGTTCTTCACGATCTGTCGCACGATGAAGCTGGTGTTGCCCACCGATACCATTCCGGTCCGAATGGCGAGATCGTCGCCCGGGAATGTCTGCGCCTGGTATGACGCCTCGACTTTACGCACCACAGCCCAAAGGTTCGACCTCATGTACTCTGTGTACGACATGTGCCTCTCGAGCGCTGACCATCGCGCGCGCTCGAGGAGAACCAGCATGTGCGCGTGATTGACGTGGCCCACCGAGTCGCAGTCGCTCGGATAGATATGAACAGTGAAGTCTGCCGTCATCGGATCATGGAAAAAGGGAACGCAGGGGAGAAAGTTAACGGGGTCGGGGTTTGTTACCATTCAGGCGCTAGATTTCGCCATGCCTCCAGTCCAGTCGGATGGCGCTCTCTACCTCGACAAGCCCGAGCAGGTAGACCGCTTCCTCAAAGAAATCGCCGCCGCCAAGGAGCTGGCACTCGATACCGAAGGTGCCAGCTTCCACCGCTTTCTCGATCGTATCTATCTGCTCCAGCTCTCGACCCGGGAGCGGAGCGCCATTCTCGATCCGCTGCCCATCGGCTCTCCAGTCGGGCTAGGCGATCTGCTGCAGGATAAATCCGTGGAAGTGGTCTTCCACGACGCCGACTACGATCTCAGGCTCCTGCACCAGGACTACGGCTGGCACGTCACCAGCATCTTCGATACACGGATTGCATCCCAGCTGCTGGGAATCAAATCGTTCGGTCTCGCCGCGCTGCTGGAGCAGTTTTTCGACGTCAAGCTGGACAAGAAGCACCAGCGCGCCGACTGGTCCATGCGTCCGCTCACCGCCGACATGCTCGACTACGCCGCGCAGGACACGCGTTACCTGTTGCGGCTCAAGGATCACATGACACGCGAGCTCGAGCGGCGCGGTCGCCTTCACTGGGCGAAGGAGGAATTCGCCCGGCTCGAGGGGACGCGATGGGAAGCGGAAGAAGGCATGGAAGGATTTCTCCGTCTGAAAGGGGCGCGCGACCTGTCACGCAACGAGCTGGCGATCTTGCGCGAAGTCGCGAACTGGCGTGACACTGTCGCCGCGCAACTCGATCGCGCCACCTTCCGCATCATGGGGAATGAGGTGTTGTTCGAGCTGGCGCGTCGTGCGCCGAAGAGCGCGTCGGAGCTGAGCGCTATCAAGGGCATGCCGAAGGGGATGATCGAGCGCGGCGGTGGCGAGATCATCGCCGCGATCCGGCGCGGCGTCGAGGTGCCGGAGGCCGAGCTGCCGAAGTTTCCGCGGGGGCAGCGCTGGAACAAGGATCGTGACTTCGATGAGAGAGTCGCGCGACTCAAGTCCGTCCGTGACGTCGCGGCGGCGAGGCTGGAGCTCGATCCGGGTGTGCTGTGCTCGCGCGAAAGGCTCGAGAGCATCGTGCGGGCCAACCCCAAATCGATCGAAGAGCTGAAAGAGGTTCCCGACCTCCGGCGCTGGCAGATCGAAGAGATGGGCGAGGGATTCCTTCGCGCGCTTACCGCGGCGACTTGAAGACGAAGCGCTGTCTGATTCTGGTGGCGACCGCGCAGTCACCGAGGTGCGCCGGATGGTACCGCGCCTTGCTCAACGCATCTATCGCCGAAATCACGAACTCGCGGTAATTCCCGGAGACGAAGTCGATCGATCCTGGCGCAATCGAGCCATCGGCCCGCACAGTGAACGCGAGCATCACGCTGTCTTCGACCCCGTTCATTGCCGCTATTGTCGGGTACTTCGCGTCGATCCCCGCGCGCGGCATCACCGCATAGCTGAAAGGAAGATCGTAGCGGGGCAGCTTCGCCTTGAATTGATACCTCGACGAGGGCACGGTATCAGGCCGCTCTTCCGGCGAAAGCTTGACCACCAGCGGAATCGAGTCCGCGTTCTCCATCCACGGAACGGCCTTCTGCTTCGATATCGCTTCGAGTGCCGAGCGAACGCTGTCCGCAAAATTGCCGGTGAGCGTTTCGTCGACGACATCGATCATTGAAAGGGATCCGTCGGCGCGGGCCGTGACATATGCGACAGCACCGATATTGAGGACGGCTCCCGCGCACCTCGATCCCACCGAATCACATGGCTCTTCGCCTGTAACGACACTGAGCTCGAGCTTGCCAGGCGCCTTGAAGCGCGTCCGAAACTCCTGCGCGAAGAAGGTCTCGAAATCCCGCGGCAGCCTCGCCTTCGAATCCTGTGGCGCGACGCTGATCTTGACTATCGTCTCGACCGTATCGGCTGCTCGCAGTGTATCCAGGCAACCCACGAGCCCTGCGCTCATGCCGTTTTGCGCCGGCGAAATCTGTCGCGCAAGAGGGGAATTCGTCGCGCACGCACTCGCGATGAGCGCGACAAACGCGGGAATCAGAAGCTGGAGGCTAGAAACCGAGGTACGCCCTCACGCGTGGCTCCATCCTCTCGGGCGTCCAGAAGGGCATCCAGACGAGATTCACTTCGACTTTCTCCACGCCGGGGAGGGTTTTTACTTCGTTTTCGGCGTTCGTCATCAGCTCGGGTCCGGACGGGCAGGCGGGCGACGTAAGCGTCATGTCGACTTTTACGGTAGTCCCGTCGACGGCGATCCCGTAAACCAGACCCAGATCGATGATATTCAGCTGGAGATCCGGGTCCTTCACCCGCCGAAGGGCGAGCTTGACCTGATCCTCACTCACTACGCCGGTCGTTGCAACCGGATCCGTTGTGGTGGCCGCCGGGCCCGCAGTCTGTCCATTGTCGTCGTTCATGCTTGTCCCGCCTGTTAACGCTTTTTCGAGCTCGACTTCTTGACGCTGCTCTTTTTCGTGGAGCTGCTCTTCTTTGCCGTGCTGCGATTCCTGGACGTCGCGCTCGCGATCGTGTGGTGCTTCGACGAGCTGTGACGCCGTCTTGCGCGCGGGGGAGGAGGATTCCAGCCCACCTCACGGTCTGCACGGAATTTACTCGATCTCGACGCCAGTTCCGGTCCATCGAGCACCGAAAGCACTGCCGCGTCCGACAGATCGGCACGAACGTCGGAAATCACCTTGGCCGGCCGAAGCGCCCGGGCAGCGTGGACGCGATTGGTCAGCAGGATCACGAACATCTGCCGTTCGGGGTCGATCCACATCGAGGTGCCGGTAAAGCCCGTGTGTCCGTAGGCCGTCGGTCCGAGGTACCGACCGGAGCCGTAGTCTCCATCGGCGGTATCCCAGCCGAGAGCGCGGTGACCGAACGCGCGCGATGTAAAGAGATCCACCGTCTGCTTGCTGATGATCTGGATTCCGTTGTATTCGCCGCCGTTGAGCATCATCTGCGCGAAGACCGACAGGTCACCGGCCGTGCTGAAGAGGCCCGCATGGCCGGCAACTCCGCCGAGCGCGTACGCGTTTTCGTCGTGAACTTCGCCCTGAAGCGGGTAACCGCGGGGAGGGGTGACTTCGGTTGGAGCAATCCGGTAGCGGAGCGAGTCAGCGGGACGATACATGGTTTCGTTCATCCCCAGCGGCTCGAACACCCGGCGTTCGAGGAATCTGTCGAGCGGCTCCCCGGCGACGACCTCGATGAGCATCCCGAGAACATCGGCTCCCAGATCGGAATAGATGTACTGAGCGCCAGGACGTCCCTCGAGCGGCGTGCTCAGGACCAGCGCCCTCGCTTCGAGCGGCGTCTGCGCAATGCGCCAGATGTCGCGACCTGCCGGCAGCCCGGACGTATGAGTGAGTAGCATGCGGATGGTGACTTTGTCCTTGTCACCGCCGCCAAACGTCGGGATGTAGTTCACGACGGGGTCATCAAGCCCGATCTTCTTTTCGTCGTAAAGGATCATGATCGCCGAGGTCGTGCCAACCACCTTGCTGAGCGATGCTATATCGTAAATCGTGTGCTCGGCGTCCACCGGAGAGCTGCTGCTGCTCCAGGAGAGTTTTCCAAACCCCTTCTCGTAGACGGCTGCTCCGTTCCTGCCGACGACGACCGAGGCGCCGGGGTATCCACCTGCCTTGATTCCACGCTCTACGACGCGCTCAATGGCGCCGAGGCGGTTAGCGGACATGCCTACGTCGGCCGGTGATTTGACCGGCAGGCCATCGCCTGCGCGCGTCACAGTCAGTGCGGTGAGAATGACTCTTAGCAACTCTAACTCCTTAACCTACTTTAATTTATACTGATCGCGACAGTGAAAGTTCCGACCCGGCCGGGTTGATCACCTGCTGCGCGGTATGGCGAGGGCGTACCCTTGCAAACGATTGCCCAGAATGAAAGTCACCGTCTTTTTTGGGGAAACTTTTCGACCCATCGGTGTGACTAAGAAAGAGTCCGAGATGCCATTCGATCAGCTGGACCTCAAGCGCGCTATCGCTGGCGACGAAAGGGCCATGCAGCGGCTTTGGTCGCGGCATGCTCCACACATCGACGCGGTCGTACGCAGGCTTTGTGGCGATCCGGAACTGGCCGCGGACATCTCGCAGGAAGTCTGGATGCAGATCTTCAGGGCGCTTCCAAGTTACAGGGGCGATTCGCAATTCGGAACGTGGGCACATCGTATCGCGGTGAACCGCACGCTCAACGCACTGCGCAAGATCAGACGCCTCGCGAAGGTGGAAACCGATCTCGAGGACGACTCCGCGCTCACGGAGACGGATACCGACAGGGCTTTCCTGGCGGAATCCATTGAGCTGGCGATGGCAAAGCTGTCGCCCGGGGCGAGGGCTGTATTCGTGCTTCATGACGTCGAAGGATATACGCACGGCGAGATCGGGGAGGAGCTCGGTATCACGCCGGGCGGATCGAAATCGCAGCTGTTCAAGGCGCGGGCGAAGCTGAAGACGCTGTTGGGGCATCTCGTTGATGAATCACTACCAATCGCTGCAAAGGGGAAGGCACATGTCGCACCTGTCTGAAGATCAACTCGATCAGTTGATCGCGGCGGAGCGCGCAACAGCGCGCGCACCGCTCAACGAATGGCGCACGATCGCCGCGAGGGCGCGTGAGGAAGGACTCATTCGTGAGTCGGAATCGCGTTCATGGGTATCCGGCCAGCCGTGGCTACGGGCTGCCGCGGCAATATTTCTCCTGATCGGTGGAATCGCGATCGGTCGTACCACCACCGGACTTCCAACCGGCTCGGGTCAGATCGAAAGCCCAAGCGTCCCGAGCATTCAGAGTTCGACCGCATCGAATACCGGAGAGCGTCAGACGACCCCGGGCGCCAGCTTTGCATCCGTAGATGAGGCGTCCGCGACCCTCGAGCGCGCCCTCGGCGATTACCAGCGAGCCTCCGCGTTTCTCGCTGCCAACGGGTCGGACCCCACTACGATGGACAGCTCGCGGATCTATTCCGCGCGGCTCGCGGCTCTCGACAAAGTAGGCAATGCGATGGAGAGCGCGCTCGCGACGGCGCCGCACGATCCAGTCATCAACCAGTATTACCTCGCAACGATGGGCGCGCGCGTCGCAACGCAGCAGCTCGTGAACAGGCCAGTCGGCATGCCCCTGAGGGGATTCTAGAAATGAAGGTCGGAAGGAACGAGGTGTCAGTGATGAGAGTAGGGCCAGCGGCAACTGCCATGATCGCTTCGCTGGCGTTTGCCGGTGTGGCTTTCGCGCAGATCCCGCTGCCGGCCCCGGCGCCCGCGGCCGAGATTCCGACGGGATGGTTTGGAGTAAGAATCTCGGACCAGGCGATACTGAACGAGAGCGGCGCGGCATTCTTCGACAGGTATCCGATCGTCACCAACGTCGAGCCCGGGTCGCCGGCCGAGAAAGCCGGAGTGCATCCCGGCGACGTGCTGATCACCTTCAACTCGCACGACATGCGGGGCGGCTCGCTCGAGATGAGCAACTGGCTGCAGCCTGGCGCGCCGTTCGAGCTTCGCCTTCGGCGCAACGACGCAATTCGGAGGGTGCGCGGAGTACTCGGCCGGCGTCCTGAGGGATGGGAGCAGGTCGTGGTGGTGCAGGTGTCTCCACTTGAGGAGCAGATGATGCGCACACGAGCGCCCAGAGCCGAGGCGGGGGAACCGGGAATGCTGCGCGTCAGATCCGAGGTTCCCATACCGCAACGGATTCCATCAATGCTCGCGCCCGCGCTCGGCCTCGGCCGTGGAGTCTATCCGTTCGTCGGCGCCGAATTCACCGCTCTCAACGCCGATCTGTCCGACCTGCTCGGCGTAAAGCCCGAAGGTGTCTTCGTAGCGAACGTTGCGGAGGGATCCATCGCGCGAGATGCGGGGCTGCGGGGTGGGGACGTCGTCGTGATGGCCAATTCCAGCAAGATCTCGACGCCGAACGATCTGGTTCGGGCGATTCGAGGGGCCGACGACCGTACCCTCAAACTGCAGATCATTCGGAAGCACAAGCCGGAGACCGTGACGCTCGGCTGGTAGTTTACGGCGGCAACCTTCTCGACTCGGGCACGAGAGACGCGTGGATCGCCGTCGCCGCGACTGCCCCGCTGGCCGCGGCGAAGATGGCGGTTTGCGGACCGGGAGCGATGTCGCCCGCCGCGTAGACATTCTTCACGGACGTGTGATTGCGCTCGTCGATCACGAGACGACCGAGTTCGTCCCGCTTGCATCCCAGCTGCGCGCCGAGGTCGTCGGACGGATACTGGCCGATGGCGAAATAGAGGCGCTCGCAGTCGAGCGACATTCCACCCTCGAGGTCGACGGCACTGATCTCGGTGGACTTCGACACGACACGCACTATGGGTTGATCGAGAACCGGAATGTTGAGACCCTTCAGCTGATCGAGGAGCTCCTCGTCCATGTCCGGCTTCTCACCGTTGGTGCAGATCACGATTTTCCGCGTCCAAGTCGTCAGAGCCAGTGCCATTCCAACAGCTTTTCGTCCTTTGCCGACCACGACCGTGTTCTTGTCGTGAGTCTCGTAGCCGTCGCAATCGGGACACACGTGCACCGTCTCGCCGTAGCATCGGTCCAGTCCGGGGATGTCGGGCCAAACGTCCTTGATTCCGATTGCGAGCAGAATCCGCTGCGCTTCGATGAGGGTGCCCTCGCGGAGTCTGATCGCGAAGAGCTCCCCCGTCTCGTTGATCGCTTCGTCCACGATTCCACCGATGTATTCGACGCCGAACTTCGCGCCTTCCTCCCTGCCCAGCGCGCGCAGCTCCGGTGGACGGACGCCCAGGCGGCTCAGGTAGCCGTTGATGGCTCGCGTTTCCCAGTTACGCGGATCGCCCGAATCCACAACGACAACTCTGTGCATGTAGCGGGCGAGCCACAGCGCGGCACTCAGGCCGGCGGGTCCGCCTCCCACAATAGCAACGTCGTATCTTGGCGTCATGCGCGACGCGGGGTGCAAGTTCGATTCCCGCTTCGGCTTGAGTCATGAGGGGTGTTCACCTAGTTTCGAAATGATGACTCGTATCTCCTTCCGATCCGTTTGGTGAAAGTCGCGATACTGGACCCAGCGAGCGGCATCGCCGGCGACATGTTTCTCGGCGCGTTAGTAGACGTCGGGCTCGATAAAGCCTGGCTCGAAGGTCTTCCGTCCACTTTGGGACTGGACGGCGTAAAGGTGCGCATCGAGGATGTCGAGCGGTCACACGTGCACTGCGTCAAAGTCGACTTTGACATTCCCCCGCAGCCGCATGGGCGGGCCGTCTCCGAGATCCATCGACTCATCGATACCCTGAGAGTTCCCGACAAGGTCGCGCGCGCCGCGCACGCCGCGTTCGAGTCGATCGCTGCGATCGAGAGCGCCATCCACGGCATCGCGCCGGACGAGCTGCACTTGCACGAGGTGGGTGCCGTCGACGCGATACTGGATGTCATTGGTTCTATCTGGGGCGTCGAGCTGCTTGGCATCGAGCGCATCTACAACACCAAAGTCGCGCTCGGCGATGGAACGGTGAAAACCGCGCATGGAATTCTGCCGGTGCCGGCCCCCGCGACGATCCGACTCCTCGAGGGATTCAGCGTTCGCCACGGGCCTCCCGGCTCGGGCGAGCTGACGACACCAACAGGCGCGGCGTTGCTGCGAGTCCTGTCGAAGGGCGCGCCACCGCAGGAATACACTCCACTGCGCAGCGGGTACGGCGCCGGCACGCGCGACATCCACGGACAGCTCAATGCGCTGCGAATCATCCTCGGCGAGGCGGCGCTCGACGAGCACGATCATCATCACCATCATCACAGCGAGCACGTGCATACCGAGCACCTGCACGTACTGAGCGCCGATATCGACGACATGTCACCGGAGGAGCTCGCCGGCGCCGCCGACATGCTGCGCGCCGAGGGTGCGCTGGATGTCGTGCTCCTGCACACGACGATGAAGAAGGGAAGGCTCGGCACCCGAGTGGAAGCGCTCGTCCAGACTTCCGATCTAGCACGTCTCGAGGAAAGAATATTTCTCCAGTTCACGACGCTCGGGGTGAAGACCTTCGACGTCGTGCGGAACGCGCTGGTGCGCGAATCCCGGCTCGTGCGCTTCGATGGGCGCGACATTCGCGTCAAGGTCGCCACACTCCCCGATGGCACGCGGAGAGCGAAACCGGAGTTCGACGACTTGAAGCGCGTCGCTGAGGAGACGGCTCGGCCGCTGGCCGAGATTCGATCGGAAGTGATGATCGCATTCGACCTTGCCTCCACGCCCGCGCGAGAGAGCTAGAATGAAGCTCGGGACCAGATTGATCGATGCAATTCGCGCCGCGGCGGGTGAGCGCGTCGCGTACGTCTGTTATTCGGGTGGGATAGACTCGACGCTGGTGCTTGCCGCGTCGGTTCGCGCGGGAGTCGAAACCGTGGCGCTGCTCGGCGTGAGTCCTTCGCTGGCGGCCGCGGAGCGCGCCGATGCGCATCGCATCGCACGTGAGATCGGGGCGCGGGTCGAGGAAGTGGAAACGAGCGAGATGGATCTCGCCGGCTACAGGGCGAACGCCGGTGATCGATGCTACTACTGCAAGAGCGCGCTTTACGACACGGTCCAGGCACTGGCCGAAACGCGGGGAACCGACGAAGTCATCTTTGTAGGAACGCACGTCGACGATCTCGGTGAGCATCGGCCCGGACTGCAGGCGGCGATGGAGCGCGGAGTGCTCGCCCCGCTCGTCGACGCGGGATTCGGCAAGGCGGAAGTGCGCGCCCTCGCGCGCGCGTGGAATCTGTCGAACGCGGACAAGCCGGCCGCGCCATGTCTCGCCAGCAGGGTACCCGTCGGAATCGAAGTGACTCCGGAACGACTCGCCCAGATCGAAGCGGTTGAAGACTTTTTGCGTGCGAACGACATCTGGCCGGCGCGTGCGCGCTGGCACGAGACGATCGTCCGCCTGGAGATTCCGGCCGAGATGTTCGAGCGCGTCGTCTCGGATCCGATGCGTGGAGAGCTTCGACGCGCCTGCAGGAAGGCCGGATTCAAGTTTGTCGCTCTCGATCTGGGTGGATTGCAGAGCGGCAGTCTTTCCCTTCCCCTGGCCGCGTCATGATGCAGATCAGGTGGGATCGCGATCGCGAAGCACGAACGGGAGTGCCGGAGGTCGTCTACGGCCCCGGCAAAACGAGCGCGCATCTGCGCGAGATTTTCGAAGACTCGACCGAGCTGAGAATCGCCTCCAGGCTGAGCGACGAGCAGATGGAAGTCCTCAGCGCGCTCGCGACGATCCATCGCGAGGCGCGGATGGCGGTTAGAAATGGACGCCCGCGGCGGAACATCCCGGTCGTACCGGTGATTACCGCCGGCACCGCGGATATTCCGGTCGCGATGGAGGCTGCCACGACGCTCGAGGCGATGGGCGTTCCGACGTCGAAGTATTTCGACGTCGGCGTCGCCGGGATTCATCGGCTGCAGGCAGTTCTTCCCGAGCTTGCGGTCGCGCGCGTGTGCATCGTCGCGGCCGGGATGGACGGAGCGTTGCCAGCTGTAGTCGCTGGCCTGATCCGCGCCCCGGTCATCGGCGTCCCGACATCTGTCGGAACGGGCGTCGCACAGGGTGGAATGGTTGCCATGAACACCATGCTCGCGAGCTGCAGTCCCGGCGTCGCGGTCGTAAACATAGACAACGGATTTGGCGCCGCGTGTCTGGCCCTCAAGATCCTCGGAAGCGAAACACCCGACTAGCACTCTGGAGAAATACCATATGATTCCGACCGAGGGTATCGACTTTGTTTGAGACACCGGCAATGACCTGGATAGTGCTTCTCGTAGGTCTTGTCGGCGGATTCGCGAACCTCGCGATGCGCCCGCCCGCGCCCGCGCCGAAAGTCTAGCGAAATCACGGCCAGCGAGATGCAGTCGGCGTCTACACTTTCGCTGAGACCACGCCGGACCCGGTCACCGGGCGTACGGTCACTCCGGCTCAGCGACTTCGCGATCTTATCGAGGAAATCGAGCTTGCCGACCAGGTTGGTCTGGAGGTCTTCGCCGTCGGCGAGCACCATCGCGGGTATATAGACAAGCTCCCCAAACCGCTTCACCCCTCGTCACATTTCTGGCGGACCGCCAATGGAGCATCGACTTATCACACATCGGTAGGGGGTCCAGGTACTCGGTCTTGCGTCGCCTGGCTGCTCCCCTCCTAGGGCGAGCGCTTAGGAGATAACAATTTCCCGCAGCATTCCGTGCAGCAGATGCATCTTGCCGTCCCGGGCGTCGGGCACGAAGCTGAACATTCCATTAAAGCACCCTGCTTCAGTTTTGTGGATGTGTCCGCGTGGCCCCGATCGCTCGCGCCTGCGCAACGTCGCTGCTAGGCCGCGTCGGACAACGCGGGGCTGCGCGGCAAGTAAATTCCGAACTCCGTTCCCTCTCCGGCCGCGGTGTCGATTGTGATGTACCCCTGCAAATCGGTCACGATCGCCTGAACTGTCGCCAGTCCCAGCCCTGTCCCGGCTCCCGCGGCTTTCGTCGCGAAAAAGGGCTCGAATATCCGCGCGACGACATCCTCGGCAATTCCGCTTCCGGTATCCCTTACCCCGATCCGCACGTACTTGCCCGGTGGCAGTGACCCGCCGTCAGGCAGTCGTTCGGCGGTCACTCTGGCATTCGTGCTCGAGAACAGAAGCGTTCCACCGTCCGGCATGGCGTCGCGTGCGTTGACGGCGAGGTTCAATACGACCTGCTGTAGCTGCGTGGTATCGGCATGCGCGAGCCACAATTCAGGAGCCAGCCGCGCCTCGATCGTCACCTTCGCAGAAAGCACCCGGGAGAGCATCTGCTGCGTCTCGACGATTATCGGATTGAGATCCAGTGGTTTCTTATTGACCGGCTGGTTCCGGCAGTACCCAAGCAGCTGACGGGTGGGACCGGCGGCGCGTCGGGCGGCGCCCTCTATTTCCGTGACATCGCCGAACTTCTCGTCGTCGGGCGAAAGGGAGCTGAGCACCATGCCGCTGCACGCGGTGATCACGGTAAGGATGTTGTTGAAGTCGTGCGCGATTCCTCCGGCGAGCTGACCAAGCACTTCCATCTTCTGCGCGTGAATCAGCTCCGTACCGGACACCGTCACATCGCGACGAACGGGGGAAACCGTCGCGGCCGAAGTTTTGTGTCCGGCCCGGGCGAGTCAGATCTGCCGAGTGTTACGATACGACGCCGAACAGGGCGTTCGAAGGAAAAGTGCTTGGGCACAGTGGAGCTTACCCTCGGGCGTTGGAGAATGGGTGGCTTTCTCTTGAGAGCGCGGCCAGTTCCTTGTCGCGCGCGAAGAAGTCCACCATTCTGGGAATCTCATTGAATGAAGCTGGCAGAAACCTCTCGCTCCTCCGACGTGTGGCTGTCTTATGCTGACGACGCGTGCGCATTCGCTAACTTAGGTCCCGCTCGGTCGAGTCTTGTGGCGAAGCTAAATGCGAAGCGCTGCTCAAAGCTGAGCGGATTGCCGCTAGAAGATCTACAGTGTTGAATGGCTTCTCGATGAAGAACTCGTTCTGGCCGTCTCCGAAATTCGCCGCGAGATCCTCGGTGTAGCCAGACATCATCAACACATTTATATGAGGGCGATTCTTTCTCAACTCCCTGACCAACTCGGTCCCTCCCATCTCGGGCATCATGCTGTCGGTGAGGAGCAGATGGATCGTGCCCGGGTACGATTCCGCGACCCGCAACCCCTCGACGCCATTGGACGCGTCAATCACGGTATAGCCGACCCTGCTCAGATTCCGATGGATTGCGAGTCTCGTCGCCTCTTCGTCCTCGACAATCATGACGGTTTCCGTCGGCGGGGCGCCGTCTTCATGAACAACGACCGAACCAGTTGGCGTTAAGGTTCCTTCCGCTCTGGGCAGAAAGACTCTGAAAGTCGTTCCCAGTCCCAGCTCGCTGTAGACCCAGATTTTTCCGCCGGTCTGCGTGACGATGCCGTGTACGGTCGACAGGCCGAGCCCGGTTCCCTTGCCAACGCCCTTGGTTGTGAAGAAAGGGTCAAAGATTTTGGCCACCGTTTCCTGGTCCATTCCTATCCCGGTGTCGCTGACCGTCAGACACACATAATCCCCGGCCGGAACGTCCAGGTTCCTGGCGCTGAAGCTTGAGTCTACCTGAGCGTTCGAGGTGCGTATCGATAGTTTCCCTCCCTGGGGCATGGCGTCCGCCGCGTTGATCACGAGATTCAGCAGCACCTGCTCCATCTGCCCAGTATCCGCCCTGATTGAGCGCAGTTCGGGCGCGAGCTCTGTCATCAGCTCGATGTTCTCCGGCAGTACTCGTCTCACCATCCCGTCCATCCCTCCTACGATGTCGTTCAGGCTCATGACACTCGGATTGAGAACCTGGTGTCTGCTGAATGCGAGCAGCTGTCTAGTGAGTCTGGCAGCGCGATCAGAGGCTTTCATTATTTCCGTGGCGTCCTGGAACTTGTCATCGGACTCGGGCAGGTCGGTGAGCAGGAACTCACTGGACATTCGAATGACTGTGAGAATGTTGTTGAAATCGTGAGCGATTCCCCCGGCCAACCGACCAATCGCCTCCATTTTCTGGGATTGACGGAGCTGAGCCTCGAGCGACTGCTGCTGCGTACGGTCTGAGATTGCTCCGATGACTCTCTGCGGGTTGCCATCGGGTCCCCGAATGATGTGAGCCCTGCCTTCGGCCTCCGCGTACTTCCCATCCTTTCGCCGCAATCTGTAGTTGGTCCTCCATTCGCTGCCGCCGCCCTTCTCGAAGACGGCGTAAAAGGACCCCATCACCCGCTCGGTGTCTTCGGGATGTAGAAGACTCACGATCCACTCGATCGTAGTGCCTACCTCAGCCTCAGAGTATCCGAATAACTCCTGCAGGCCTTCGTTCCACTCGAATCGGTTCGACGCGACATCCCAGTCGTATATCGCATCGTCGGTCGCGCGGGCAACGTAACGGTACCGCTCTTCACTTTTCCGAAGCGTTTCCTCGCGTTCGGCGAGGGCATCGTTGGTGGCTTGCAACTCGGCCAGCTGAAGTTCGAGTTCCACTGCTTGCTGCTCGAGCATCTGCTGCTGATGAATCATCTCGTCCGTTTGATGGATCAGGCGCTTCCGAATAAAGAAAAGGAGCGCCCCCACGAATGCGGCTAATTCGAAAAGGGTGAGGCCCGTGTCAAGCAGTTGAATCCGCTGACGCCGAGCAACCATATCCCGATATTGTCGCTCTTGCGACCCAATGAGGGCTTGGAATTGAACGCGTATGTTGTCGAACAGGCCTTTCCCCGCGAGCGTGCCTCCGCCCGGAAGCGCGTCTTCGCGAAGGGCCAAGCTTGCGAACCCCTTCTCCCAGTGGGAAATCGCATTACGCACCGAGTCGACTCGCGCACGAGCTGTGGCGTCATTCGGGCTCAGCATCCGAATGGAGTCCAGGATTGGAGGCAGAAGCTGGCGAGCTCGTACCTCGGGTGCTAAGGAGATCGGGGAGTGGGTCAACAAGTAACCCCTGATACCCGTTTCGCGATCGGTCGCAAGCGCCGCCGCCTCACGAGAGAGTCTCAATCCCTCTCGCTCTTGCTGAATCTCGTGCTCAGTCCGGGAACGGACGCCGTCGAAGGCAACGCTTGTCAGTGCCGTTATCAGGAGGGCTCCGACAGAAAACCAGAGCAGGCGGCGCAGCAGCAGCTTCATGTCGGCAGGAGTGTACACTGGCTTTATCGCTAATTGGGGGTAATGAACTTCAGAGTACGTGCTCACCGCACGACGTGTTGAGAACACTTGAGTAAATGACGAGCCATCGTCCCGTCGCAATTGGTCCCATATTCATGAGCTTGACCGCGAGCTGGACGATCGTTCTGGGACATGGCATTGCAATGCCCGCTCCAATGTGATTGACGCCCGCGTCGCGCTACTGAGGAAAAAACTGGGCAACGCCGGCGCTTCCGAGGCATCGGCAACCATACGCGGAATTGGGTACGTCTCCAAGCCCGTAAGTCATTCGGAGATAACCATTTAGAAGCCTGCGAGTTTATGACATAACAGTCATAGCTGGATCATAAAACTGTCACAGAGCGAGGTGCATCTTGTAGCTCATCCAAATCACCCTGCTAGTGAGCTACGGCTCACAGTAACTGGAGGCTCTACAGATGGTTCGACTTCACAGCACGCTCCTCGCCGCAGCAATCGGAATCGCGATCGTCTCGACGTCGGCCGGGGCTCAACGTGGGTCGTCCAGCAGCCTCACCCACACGGTCACCGTTACCGTTCCTCCAAGAGTGAAAGTACAGATTGGCGCACTCGCCTACTCGAATGCTTCAACCGTCAGGATTGGCAACCTGGACGCATCAACGCAGGGACTCGCGGTCAGCATCAACGGGACGCAGGCATGGATCCTGTCGATCGGATCCGGCGGTGCTTCACATGCAGGTAACCCCTCAGTTCGCTGGTCGCTCGACGCCACCTCGGGGTACTCGAAGTTAGGGTCGGAGAACGTCGCGGTTGTGTCGGGCACGTCTACCACGCCCAAAGCCGCGAAATTGTTCTTCCGCAACACGACCCAGGCGTCCGCGCCCGAGAGTGATGCAAACCAGGCGCCGGTAATGCTCACGGTATCAGCTCCCTAAAACCGTAAGACTAAACCCGTAGCTTCACAGCGGGACCATTTGCTCCGAGATTCTACGCTACCAGAACGGAGCTCGAGCGCCAATCAATTCCCAGTAGTGCGTCAGAGACCAAAGGATCGAAATGAGTTCCAGCTTCACGCCGGATTTCTGAGAGCGTCTCAATGAAAAAATCACAACTTGCATGAACTTTCGACGCGTTTTTCCTTGTTTGAGGTTACTCCACCACTATCGCTCCGGAGCGATTCGCGCCTCTCGTGTCGCTCTACCGCGAGACCGGCGCAAAGGCGGGACACGATTCTTCCAGTCTTGCGGTGAGCATCAACTCACACGCCTACATCGCGGACAGCTCGAAGCAGGCGGCGGATGAATTTTTCCCGTCCTATGCGTACGTAATGACCAAGATCGGGCGGGAGCGCGAGTGGCCGCCGACAACGCGCGAGCAATTCGAGGCGCTGCGCTCACCTCGCGGGTCGTTGCTGGTGGGCAGTCCGGACGAAGTAATCGAAAAGATTCTCTTCCAGCACAAGATCTTCGGCCACCAGCGCTTCCTCGCTCAGATGAGCGTCGGCACGATGCCACACGACAAAGTGATGCACTCGATCGAGCTGCTGGGAACCAAAGTTGCTTCGGTGGTGCGGCGTGAAACCAAATGAAGCCCCGAAAGCATCAGCCCCGCAGGATGACCTAGTTCAGACCATCCTGCGAGGTTAACTGGCCAGCATGATGGGACTTCAGATTTTCGCTTTGGCCAGGTCTCTAACTGCCGCGGCCATCGCCTGAACACGCGTGGAATCCGTAGCTGTCTGGGCATCGCGATCCAGCCGCGTTGCGATCGCAGTCAACGCGCTGCGCCGCGCCGTTCCCTTGAGCTTCTCGGCCCTGGCGAGATCGCGACCGAGCCGAGTGGATTCGGCAGGCGGGACACCGTTGGTGCGAACGAGCTGGTCGAGATAGGCGCGCGGCACTACGAAGCTCGCCGGCCACACGATCGGTTGCTGATTCTGCACGTTCAACACGTCGGTGTGTATGAGCTTGGCCGCGTCGATCTCGTTCTGCGACAGGTACTGGCTCGGCTTGAGCTCAAAGACATCCAACCCGCGATCGATCTCCGATCCGTAGATGCGGCCGTTGTACCAGTACGTTGACCAGTATCCGCCGAGTATGAGCTTGGTCGAATCCATCGGGCCGCGATCGAAGTACGCTATTTCCCTGGGGTGCGCCGGGTCCGTGAAATCGAAAACCGAGAGTCCACCCTGATACCACGCCTGGGTCATGATGTCCCGACCCGGAACCGGTATCAGCGATCCGTTGTGCGCAACGCAATTCTCCGTCACGGTCTGTGCGACGGGGAGCTTGTAGTAGCCCGTCGGTGTCAGCTTGTTGTTCGAGAGCGTGAAGATCGCGTCCGCGCCCCAGGTTGGACGATCGGTCGCGCGACAACGTGGCGCCATTCCACCGCCCCACTCGTCGGTGAAGAGCACCTTCTTGCCGTCGTTGCTGAAAGTGGCAGAATGCCAGTAAGCGAAATTCGGGTCGCTGACGTCGGTGACGCGCTTCGGGTTGGCAGGATCGCGGATGTCGAGGATTATTCCGTTGCCCGAGCACGCGCCCGCCGCGAGTCCGATCGCGGTGTAGGCCGTGATGTCGTGACACTGATTCGTCTCGGAAGTGTTCTGCGTGCCCTCGCCGTGGGTGCCTCCCTTCCAGAGACCAGCAATGTGGCCGGTCGAATCAGCGAAGATGCGCGGCGTGCTGATGACTTTCGCGTCCTGTGGTGCCGCGAGGGGCACCTTGATCACTTCGATCCGGAAGAGCGACGTGTTCGGGTCCTGGTCCGGAGCGCCCTTCGAGCAGCCCGCGAGCTCGGAGTTCGAGCGTACGCTGCTGGTTCCCGACACGTAGATGTACACGTTCGCCGGATCATTCGGATCCTGCACCAGTGTGTGCGTGTGCGAGCCGCGGCAAGTCTGCACTGCCGCGACCTGCACTGGATGGTCGATGTCGGTTATGTCGAAGATCCGGACCCCGCGAAACCGATCCGCGCTGACGGAGTCGGCGACGCCCTGGCCGCCGCAGTCTACGCGACCGCGCGTCTCTTCGACCGACATGAAAAGCAGATTCCGATAGACGGAGAGGTCGCCCTGGCCGCCGGGGCAGACGTGCGTGGTGCGAAGCTTCGGGCTCGTCGGGTTCGAGATGTCCCACACCTGAAAGCCGTTAAAACCACCCTGGAAGACGTAGTTGCCCTTGAACGCGAGATCGGCATCCAGAAATCCGAAGCTTCCCGGATTTGCGGGATCGGAGAATCCCTGAGGGCGAGGCTGATGGCCGATCAGCACGATGTTGCTCGCGGCTTCGCCAGCATCGTTGTAGCCGGGCCTCAGCGAGAGTCTTGGGTCAGGACCGCTGGCGGCGGAATTATCCGTCTGCGCGACCGCCGTCAGGGCGATAGAGAACATTCCAGCGGATAGAAGAAGCGCGGGAATCAGCGCGGCGCGAGTACGCCCGGTCGTCGTTCTGGATCTCATTTCGGTCTCGTGGGGTGGCTGAGGTTGTAAGGCTGAGGAGTAGGAGATGGTGCCGATCGATGCTTTTCGCCAGGGGATGCCGCGAGCAATGCCCGCATTCGCATGATCTCGGCGCGCTGATCGGCGTCGACGTCTGAGGCATACTGAAAGATCTCCGGCTCCTGGGCAGCGCCATTGGTCGCAAAGAGATCGTGGACCATCACGAGCGCTCCTTCATGGTGGCGAATCATGTCCTGAAGGAAAAGGCGGTCGAAGTCAGGCCCCCTGGCGCGACCCAGCTCGGCCATCTGTTCAGCGGTCAACATGCCGGGCATGAGGATGGTGTCGGGCATCGACATATCCATACCAGGCATGGACATCGAGTGGCCGGTGGTATCGGCGCGAACGGGCGCAATCGGATCCGGAGCGCGCTCGTTTCGCGCGAGCAGCCAATGCCTCATCAGACCTATCTCATCCTTTTGCGAGACATCAATCCTCTCGGCAAGCAGTCGCATGTCGGGGCGAGTGGTGCGATCGCGAAGCAGCGCGGTCATCGCAAGCGCCTGAGCGTGGTGCGCGATCATCCCCTGCATGAAGCGGACGTCTGCGGGTGATGGCTTGATGCCCGAGCCGGCTTGAGCACCCGCTCGATGAGTCGATGCGACGCCAACGATCAGGAAAGCGGCGACGAGGACGCTAGCGCGAGACATTCTCAAGCACCACGGCAGCATTCCGTACAAGGCCTCGACGCCGGGCCCGCTTCATCGGAGAATTCCTGAACGCAGATCGGAATGCATCATCGTCCATCGCGATCAGCTCACTCGCGAGGGTCGCGGCGTTCCTGCCGCGGATGGCTTCGCGCGCCGCGAACGCCGGCTCCGCAAGCTCGCGGGCGAATTTGACGTTGTAAGGGCATACGTCCTGACAGATGTCACAGCCATAGACGTGCGATCCCACATCCTCACGCAGCTGTTCCGGGATATCACCCTTCAATTCGATAGTCAGGTAAGAGATACACCGCGTTGCATCTAATACGCGCGCCTCGACGAAAGCGCCGGTGGGACAGGCATCCAGACACCGCGTGCAGCTCCCGCAGCGATCGGCTTGAAAGGGAGCGTCGGGGACGAGGTCGAGGTCCACCAGCAGTGACCCGATGAAGAAAAAGGAGCCGAGGCGCGGATTGATGAGGTTCGTGTTCTTGCCGAACCATCCAAGCCCGGCGCGCTGGGCGAGCTCGCGCTCGAGAATGGGGCCGGTATCAACATATGCCTTGCCGGCAATCGCCTGGCCGAGCTCCAGCCGGAGCCACTCGTGGAGCTCCTTCAGTCTGTCCGTCATGATCTCGTGGTAGTCGTCGCCGCGCGCGTAGCGGGCGACTGGCCCATCCGGCTCTCGTCCACCGTAATCCAGGCCCACGACTATGGCGCTCCTTGCCCCCGGGAACGGCAGCCGCGTGTCCCGGCGCTTGTCGGCGCCACGCGGCAGATATTCCATTTCGCCGGCATACCCCTTCGCCAGCCAGGTATCGAAAGCGCGGACTGTGTGCGTCGGCCCGAGCGATGTGATGCCGACCAGATCGAAGCCGAGGCCAAATGCCTGGCCCTTGATAAGATCCTCGAGCGCGACCGACTCAGTGATGGCGCACGTCATTCGCTCTGACTCGACCAACGCGCGTAGCGCTCGATCTCACCCGCCGTCGGGACCGCTTCGTAGTCGCCGTACGCCGTGTACATACGCCAGCGGAGATAAGCAGGATCGGGCAGGGGAAGAAACGGGAATGTTCGATACCAGCCAATTGGTCGGAACCGCCACGTCACCCGGAACAGGTCGATAACCAGCTGCGGGCGGCGCATCGAGCGTGCCGCAAGTCTCAGTGCCAATCGTAGCCATCGCATGACACTCCTAATATATAGAAAGGGTCATGGCACACTCTGGGGCGCGCGTACTGGGACTTATTTCCGACACCCACGGGCTTCTGAGGCCGCGGGTTCATGAAGCACTGAGTGGTGTGGAGCTGATTCTTCACGCGGGGGACGTTGGAGGTCCGGAGATTCTTGCGGAGCTGCGGCTGATCGCGCCGGTGAAGGCCGTGTTCGGCAACACCGACCCGCCTGGCGACCCCGAGCTGGCTGAAGAGATTCTGGTAACCATCGGAAGCATGCGGGTTCACGTGAGCCATGGCCACGAGGTCGGCAGTCCAACGCCGGCCGTCCTGGCGGCCCGATACGCCGCCGACGTCTGCGTTTATGGCCATACGCATCGGCAGCTGGTGACGGAGCTCGAGGGCAGATTGTTTATCAATCCAGGTGCGGCCGGCCCGCGCCGATTCAACCTCAAGCCGAGTGTGGCGAAATTGACGATAGCCAAGGGCAACGCGGAGGTCGAGATCATTGACGTCTCTTGAGTTGATGACGGCGGAAGTTCAGGTGTGGGTGGCCGGGCTCGATGTGACGGACGGCCGCTACCAGGACCTTTTGCGCACACTCGCGCCAGAAGAGCATCGCCGTGCCGGAGACCTGCCCGCCGCGATCGCGCGGAAATTCATCGTCGCGCGCGGAATTTTGCGCAACCTGCTCTCGGGTTTCACGGGAATTCCCGCGCAGAAGCTGAAATTCCAGTACGGTGATGCGGGCAAACCGTCATTGGCGGATCACGACATCAATTTCAATGTCTCGCATTCCGCTGATCTTGGCTTGTTTGCCTTTGCGCCTGATAGAGCTGTCGGGGTCGACGTGGAAAATGAACGGCCGGTGCGCCGATTGCTCGACGTCGCTCAGCGCTTCATGACTGAAGATGAAGTCAGATCACTGGCTGCGACTCCGCCGGAAGACCGCGATGCGAGTTTTCTGAGATCGTGGGTCACGAGAGAGGCCCGACTGAAGGCGCAGGGCAAGGGCGTTTGGTCGGGACAGGAACGGTCAGGCTCGGACCTCACCCACAAGCTCTTTGTACCACGGCCAGGTTACATCGCGGCAGTGGCCGCGGCGGACTCTGATTGGCGGCTTTACACCTGCGCGGTGAAGCACTACTGATTCCGCGTCTTCAACACGGCGGAAACGTATGCGTTCACGTGTACCATCCACTCCGCGACGATGAAGGGAACGCTCACCGTCCAGTAAGCGGCTCGCCTTTCAGAAGAAAGAAATTCCATCAAGGTTTTTTGGCGCGGCGATGCCGAGCGCGGCAAGGGCGCTCGGCATAACGTCCACTGTGCGTCGGGGTGTGCGCACGGGTACGCGGTTGAGAAGCAGTGGCACGAGCATGTGCTCCCGGTGCAGGGCTCCGTGGGACGAGACGTGAGGGATCGGCTCGTACCTGGCGCGATAGTCCCAATCCCTGGTCGCCGACAGGATGATGTCTCCACTCCGCGCCGATCCGGCGAGCTTCGCGATCTGGACGAGCGCGTCCGGATAATCGCTTTCGATTGTAGCATCGTACGCGTCGGCATCATCGAGACTTGACTGCTCGCCGATGTCGAGCGGGTCTCCCGTTTGCGGCCGGTACGAGTAGACCGACTCGTCCCACGACAGTCTGGCCATGCCGCGACCGCGCGCGTGAATCTCGCACGAAGATGCGGTCGTCGAGAGAATCATGAGATCGACCGATTCACGCGCAAGCAGGCGCTCCGCGAGCTCGCCCCATCTCTCACCCAGGTCAGGCCACCATGGACGTGAGCGCTTGTCCAGCTCGATATACAGGTGCGCCATTGCGTTTCCGCTTACCATCACGGCGACATCGGCAGATCCATTGAATGCCCAGGGGTGGGCGAGAGTTCTGTATCCCAAGCCCTGAATCAGGCCCACCAGATCCTCGTGATCCCGGACGGAGGAGTGTCCGTGATCGCTTCCGACCCAGAGATGCATGCGGTCCCATCTGCCATCGCGCTCCGCGTCGGACCGGATCTGGGCGACGGTGTCGTCGACTATGCGCATCGCGTCGAGAACGAGCGGGCTATCCTGGCCGACCGCGTGCGATGTCTTGTCGATTCCCGTGAGCGCGACGAACGCGAACTTCATTTTTCGGGTTCGCAGGCGTCGGGCGACTTCTTCGCCGATCTGGCGATCGATTGCGAGCCAGCCCCGCACGTCCCCACGGAAGTGCGTCGCTGCCGCGCGAGCTACGAAGGCGGCGCCGCGGCCAACTCTGTCGCGCCGCCGCAATCCGCGCGCAATCACGCTCAGTGCGCCCATACTCGGCTTCGCGAGCTCGAAGATCGTCGGCGACGCCCGATCGATGTCCCGGTCCACAAAACGCATCTCGGCGCCTACGTAGCTGCGCGAGTGCCCGAAAAACTGCGCGACACGTCGCGACCGGTCGTGCCAGCGCAGTCCGGGAAGTCCCACACTGCCCGGATATCTTCCCATGATGAACGGAGCATACGCAGGCCCCGTGACCGATGGAAAAGCCGAAGTAATGGTGGAGAGCGACCCCTCGTTGCGCAGGGACGCCAGTGCCGAGAGGTGACCTTCATCGATGGCGCGGCCAAGGACATCGGGCCGCACTCCGTCCGCTATGATGACGACGGCCTGCGCCGCATCACCTGGCGGGCTTCCTGCAGACGCACGCAACTTTAGTTTTCCAAGTGAAGAGAGCCGGCCGGATCCCTTTTTCTGCCGGTGTCCGATACCGATTGCCGAAGCCCGCGACAGCGGCCAATAATGAAGAAGAAAAAAGATATCCCGAAACCCGGCGCCACGAAGGCGACGGCCCGCAGATCAACGCGTGCGCGCACGGCTGGTGGAAAGAAGCTCGATCCGGAGGTAATGGCATCGGCGGAGCAGCAGGCGCTGCAGGGGCTTAAAGACCGCACCGAGGAAGGCCATCTTAAGGCGGGCAGAACACCGCCGTCGCAGGGTGATGGACGAAGGTCGGGCGCCACGCGCACGCGCATTGTCGACGACGCCATCAGGGATATCAGCCCCGTCACCGAAGACGAGAAACTTCTCCAGCAAACCGGTCCACGGATCGATTTCACGCGCACCGACCCGTGGCGCGTGCTCCGCATCATGGGCGAGTTCATCGAGGGATTCGACACTCTCGCGCCGATAGACAAGGCGGTCACGATATTCGGCTCCGCCCGCATCGGGCCGGATGATCAGCATTACGTCGCGGCCGTCGAGACCGCGCGGCTTCTCGCGGAAGCCGGTTTCGCGATAATCACCGGCGCTGGTCCGGGCATCATGGAAGCCGGCAACAAGGGAGCGCAGCTGGGCGGCGGCCGTTCCATCGGCTGCAACATCGAGCTGCCATTCGAGCAAGGCGCGAATCCCTACGTCGATACGCTGGTGAACTTCAAGTATTTCTTCGTCAGGAAGACGATGTTCATCAAGTACTCGGTGGCATTCATTATCTTCCCGGGCGGCTTCGGCACGCTCGACGAGCTGTTCGAGGCAGTGACGCTCATTCAAACGGGAAAGATATATCGATTCCCGGTTATCCTCTTCGGACGCTACTACTGGGCAGGCCTGCTGCGCTGGCTCCAGACCCGTGTACTGAGCGAAGGGAAAATCTCAGAGGGCGATCTCGATCTGATGCTCGTGACGGATGATCCGGCGGAAGCGGTGCAAGCCATCGTCTCAGCCTACAAATCCCTCGGCAAAACCGGTGGAGAGCAGTTCGAAGACGTCGTGGAAATGAAGCGCGATGGCAAAAAGTAAAAAGGCATCGGCCGCCGGACCCAAGGCACTGCAGAAGCTCGCTGCCGAGGAGCGCGAAGAGCGCGGCGCTAAGCATACGTCGCACGAGGCCAGTCGCTTTCTCAAGGGACAGCGGATCGATCCCCGCCGGATCGATGGCAAGGAGACCGTTGCCGATCTGATTGACGGCACCTACCTCGCCTACAACGCGGCGCGGCTTCGCGAGGCGTGCCAGCTCTTTACCGACAAAATGCTGAGGCCCGATGTGACGATCGGCCTTTCTCTTACCGGCGCTCTCACTCCCGCCGGACTCGGGATGTCGGCGCTGATTCCGCTGATAGAAGCGGGATTCGTGGACTGGATCATCTCCACCGGCGCGAACCTCTATCACGACACGCACTTCGGATTGGGGCTCGCAATGCATCGCGGGAACGCCCAGGAATCCGATGTCGTACTGAGAGAAGAGGGAGTCGTCCGGATCTACGACATCTTCTTCGACTACGACGTGCTGCTTTCGACTGACGCGTTCTTTCGAAAGATCATGGCGGGGAAGGAGTTCCAGCGCTCGATGTCGAGCGCGGAGTTTCACAACCTTTGCGGCAAGTACGTGCGCGAGCGCGAGAAAACGCTCGGCATCGGCCAGAAGTCGCTGCTGTCCGCGGCCTACGCGTCCGGCGTTCCCATCTATACGTCTTCACCCGGCGACAGCTCCATCGGAATGAACATCGCCGCTCTTGCACTCGACGGAAACAAGCTCGTTCTCGATCCCAACCAGGATGTGAATGAGACCGCGTCGATAGTGCTCGATGCTAAGCGCAATGACGGGAAGAGCGGCGTGATGATTCTCGGCGGCGGGAGTCCGAAGAATTTCATGCTCCAGACGGAGCCACAGATTCAGGAAGTGCTCGGCATCGACGAGAAAGGCCACGACTACTTCCTCCAGATCACCGATGCACGGCCGGATACGGGCGGGCTCTCGGGCGCGACGCCCGCGGAAGCCGTAAGCTGGGGCAAGATCGATCCCGACCGCCTGCCAGACGCCGTCGTGTGCTACCTCGATTCAACGGTGGCGCTGCCGCTGCTCACCTCCTACGCCTTCGCGCGGCACGAGCCACGTCCGCTCAAGCGCCTGTTCGACCGGCGCTCAGCGATGATGAAGCGACTCCGCGACGAGTACGAGAAATCGTCCGGCGCACCGCCTTCGATCGACCATACGGACACCAAGCTGCCACAGCATCGGTAGCGATTGCCTCTCCGCAGCAGACTACCTAGCTTGAGGTGTGGCGCCCTGCCGGTCATCGGTAGGGCGCTCAGTTTTTTTGGCGCTCTTGTGGAATTTTCTGTAGAGGCTGAGGTCGTATGATCGAGGGACTCAAGAAAAAGCTCGGCGAGGAAGCCGAGCGTCTCAGCCATGAGCTGAACGTGGTGCTGCCGCAGGAGATCCGCAAAGCCGTCGAGCTGGGCGATCTTCGCGAGAACAGTGAGTACAAGGCCGCGCTCGAACGCCAGCAGTTCGTGCAGGCGAGGCTCGGCCAGCTGCGCCAGCGCCTGAGCAAGCTTTCCCAGATCGACGTCACGCAGATTCCGTCCGATAAGGTAGGACTCGGCTCAAAAGTAGTGGTCCAGGACGAGAACACGGGCGAGCGCGAGAGTTACAGCCTGGTGTTCGGCGATTCGGTGGAGTTCGAGGAGGGACACGTCAGCATGTCGTCGCCGATCGGAAAAACCCTGGTGGGGCGAAGCGTCGGTGAGACGGTGGTGCTGAAGCTGCCCGCGAGTACGCGCAAGCTCAAAATCATCCAGCTGAAGACGATACACGACGCGGCATAGCCCCCAGCCGCGAATCTCCGCCCAGAAAACTCGCGGTGGCCGATCATGCTCTCGCCGCCAGTTTGAAGTAGTCCGCCGCGCGCACCGATGAAAGAGCTTGAGTGCCCGTGTGTTTCGCGATACAGTCCGTGCGTTGCCCACAGTACGGAGCTCTAAAATGTTGGAGAATGTCAGTAAAGCGGTCGCATTGGCTTGTCTGATTGCCTGTGGCGGTAGCGGCTCGGATACCGTAACGCCGCCTCCTCCTCCCCCACCTCCGCCGCCCGGTGGAGTATCTGTCACCAACGACTTGTTCACGCCCGCTTCGAGGACCGTGACGGCCGGAAGCCAGGTGAGCTGGGTATGGAACACCTGCAGCGGGGATATCTACACCGGACAGCAGTGCGCCTCGCACAGCGTGACGTTCGACGATGGGGTCTCATCTCCGACGCAGGATCAGGGGTCATTCAGCCGGACTTTCGCCGTTGCCGGAACATACCCCTATCACTGCACGGTCCACCCATCGATGACCGGTACCATCACGGTTCAGTAGCGCTGGATTTTGTCGGCACGCGGGGAAATCGCAGCCGAGGGAAACTACCGAGCCGAAATCTCGAAGTTGCAACGCGGACGTCCGGAGCGATCGCAGCGCTCCACGACGTCCGCGTTTGCTACCTCGGCCACGAGTGAGGTAACCGCCGCGCATACACAGGCATCCGACTCCACGGCGCGCGAAAGAGGACAGGCGCGGCCGACTATGTGGTAAGAGCTCCCCGATTTCTCTACCGTCGTCACGCCGCCGAGGGTGTTGAGAAGCTCCGATGCATTCGCGGCTCCGGCTGCAAGCGAGGTGGATTTGCCGCGGAATCCGCGCGCGAGTCGTTTTCCGACGCGCTTCAGAAACACCACCAGCTGCGCCGAAGACATCGTTTCGCGCAGCTCCGCCACCGTTGCCGCGAGGACGGGCGCGTACGCGCGCGAAAACGACTCTTCGCCTTCCGGAGTCAGCGCGTAGAGATCCGCCGGCTTCCCCGCGCTTGCTCGGCGCAGGACGCCTTCTTTGCGCACGGTTCCAGCGGTCTCCAGCGCCGTGAGGTGGAAGCGCACCGCGTTGTCGGTCAGCTCCAGCCGGGCGGCAAGGTCGTCGACCGTCCACGTGCCGTCCCGAAGCAGGGCCAACAGGCGTCCGCGCGTCGCGTCATTTCGTGCCGAAGATCGGCGGCTTGTATCGGTCATCTGCCCTGAATCTAATGCAGTTCACCGAATAAGTCCAAGGAAACCTTGACATATCCTTTCCGGCCCGGTAATCTCTTGGGGGTCAAGCTTGCCCACACCCCATCGCGTCCAACTGGAGATTTCTTAATGCATCCGCACAGCCGAGCTCTCAACGTTGCAACCATTGCTGCCGTTTTTGCCTGTATCGCCACGTCGCATCCGGCCACCACGGCCGCCCAGACCGCCGCAGCAAAACTGGACGATCCAACCATTGTCGCCATCTTCCACGCCGCGAACACCTACGATATCGAGACGGGGTCTCTCGGGGCCGCGAGGGCTCACAGCAAGGTTGTCCGCGATTTCGCGGCGATGCTGGTGCGGGATCATCGCAATGTCAGAGCGCAGGGCCGGGCCCTTGCTACGTCCCTCAAGGTCAGGCCCACCCCGCCCCGCAATTTTGCTCTGGCCAACGCGCATGCCGCGGCAATGAAATCGCTGAGAAGTCTTCATGGAAAAGCCTTCGACCGCGCTTTTCTCCAGCATGAGGTCGACTTCCATAACGCGGTAATCGATGCAGTGACGACCACTCTTCTCCCCGCTACTCAGAATGCTCAGCTGAAGGATCTGGAAACGAAAGTGGCGCCGGCATTCGTGGCGCACAGGGATCGCGCGCAAGCGCTCCTGAACGAGAGCAAGTGAGCGACAGCTCCGAAGCGCTGACCGGTCCCGACCTCTCCCAAGGGGTCGAGATCAGCAGCGTTCGCGCTGGAGAGATGATCGCGGGCCACGCGTTCGGTGAGCCCGTGCTCCTCGCTCACGTCGAGCCCAACTGGTTCGCGATCGGTGCGAAATGCACCCACTACGGCGCACCACTCGCAGAAGGAGTTCTGGTCGGCGAGACGATTCGGTGCGCCTGGCATCATGCGTGTTTCGAGCTCCGGAACGGGGCGGCCACTCATGCGCCGGCGCTCATAGATCTGCCGTGCTACGACGTCGCGCTCGAGAACAACATCGTGCGCGTGACGGGAAAGCGCACCGGTGGGCAGTTGCGTGGAAAAGGCCACCGCGCGCGCGAATCGAGAGCGCCGGAAAAGGTCACGCTCGAAACAGCCTCGACATCCGGACCGAGTTCAATGCTGATCATCGGAGCCGGTGCAGCAGGGAATGCGTGCGCCGAGATGCTGCGCCGCGAAGGGTTTCACGGAGCTGTCACTATCGTCGATGGGGACCAGGATGCGCCCTACGACCGTCCGAACCTCTCCAAGGATTTCCTGGCCGGAAGCGCGCCGGAAGAATGGCTTCCGCTCCATCCGGAGGAATTCTATGCGACACAAGGTATCGAGATCGTGCGAGGTGTACGCGCAGCTGCAATCGATACCGGGAGGAAAGCCGTCGTCATGAGTGATGGAACGAGCCGCCACTACGACGCTCTGCTCATCGCGACCGGCGCCAGTCCCATCCGACTCGAGATTCCAGGGGGCGATCGAATCCTATATTTGCGCACTCTCGCCGACTGCCGCGCTATCATTGCCAAGGCGCGCGATGCCAAAACCGCGGTGGTCATCGGTGCCAGCTTCATCGGCCTCGAGGCGACAGCGTCACTGGTCGCTCGCGGATTGAAAGTTCGCGTCGTCGCACCCGAAAACCTTCCCCTCGAGCGCGTCCTCGGCGCCGACCTCGGCAGGTTGATCCAAAGCGTCCACGAGCAGCAGGGCGTGGCGTTTCACCTGGGACGCACCGCCAAGGCGATAGAAGGAAACACCGTCATCCTGGACGACGACACGCGCATCGAAGCGGACATCGTCGTCGCGGGCATCGGAGTGCGCCCCAATATCCAGCTCGCGGAGTCCGCCGGTGTCACGATGGATAAGGGCATCGCGGTCAACGAGTTTCTCGAGACCAGCGTGAAGGACGTCTTCGCCGCTGGGGACGTCGCGCGCTGGCCGGACGCGTATTCGGATGCCCGGCTCCGCGTCGAGCACTGGGTGGTCGCCGAGCGCCAGGGGCAGGTCGTTGCGCGCAACATGATGGGATTTCGCGACAGATTCGACGACATCCCGTTTTTCTGGAGTGCGCATTACGACAAGGTGAAGATACAGTATACCGGCCACGTTGAGCACTGGGACGAGACGAGAATCGACGGTGACGTGATGAAGATGGATTGCGCGATCTCGTACATGGTCGCGGGAAGGCGGCGCGCCATGGCGACGATCAATCGAGACCATGAGAGTCTCGAGAACGAGGTCGCGATGGAGAACGAGCTGCTGCTCAAGCCGCCTCCGGCGGTCACCATTCAAGCAAATGGAGTCTGACTGATGGCTACTCAACTTGTTCGCGATACCTCGTTCGAGGCCGCTGGCGAATCAATCCACGCTGAATTCGAGGATCTGATTCATCGTGAGCTGGAGCTTCTGGGCGAGGATCCCTCTCGTGAGGGACTGCTCAGGACGCCCAGCCGCGTCGCCAAGTCTCTCAGCTGGATGACACAGGGATACGCGTCGTCGGCCGAGGAGGTCGTCGGTGAAGGCATCTTCGAGGAAGATCACGACAACATGATCATGGTGCGAGACATCGAGGTCTACTCGATGTGCGAGCACCACATGCTCCCTTTTTTTGGGAAGGCGCACGTTGCCTACATCCCCAATGGGAGAATCGTAGGACTTTCCAAGATTCCCCGCATTGTCGACGTCTATGCGCGACGGCTCCAGGTGCAGGAGCGGCTCACGGAGCAGATAGCCGAGGGATTGTGCAGAGTGCTCAAGCCGGTCGGAGTGGGCGTCGTGATCGAGGCTCATCATCTCTGCATGATGATGCGCGGCGTACAGAAGCAGAACTCGAAGACCATCACCAGCGCGTTGCGCGGGAAGTTCCGCGACTGCCCTATGACGAGGTCGGAATTTCTATCGATGGCCCACGGGGTGGGGTGATGTGGCTGCGCGGAAAGCTCTGCGAGCAGCTCACGCCACGACCCGCGCGCCACGTCTCTCCCGGTCAATACCTCTACTTTGCCGGCGACGCCGCGAAGAGCGTCTATTTCCTGAAGAGCGGCCTCATCAAGACGAGTCGCACGTCGCCCGCGGGCGACGACTTGATTCTTCAGTTCCACCGGGCCGGCGCCATCCTCGGCGAGTCGTGCTTCTGCACGGGTCAGCGCCACGAGCACGCTCTCGCGCTGGAATCGAGCGAAATCGTCGAGGTCATGATCGAAGATCTGCTCGCACAACTTCAGAGCAATCCGGGAGCTACTCTCGATCTCGTGACAGCGCTGTGCGAGCGACTCGGCGAACTTTCAAGCCGGCTGCAGAGCTTGTCGTTCGAATCCACTGTCGTGCGACTCGTGCGCACGCTGCTCTTTCTGGCCGACACGTTCGGAGAAGCCCAGGCCGAACTCACGCACATAGTGCACTACGTCAGACAGGAGGAGCTGGCCCAGATGATCGCGGCACGCCGCGAAGTCGTTTCCGGGCTGCTCAATCGCCTCCGCGCCGATGGCCTGATCGACTACTCCCGCAAGGGACACATTAGCGTGCATCGAAGCCCTCTCAAGGCGTATCTCGAATCACAGACGGGAGGGCCCGCATAGTGAGCCAGATAACAATTAGCCGCAGGGCATCTCGTTAGACTCGGTCTGCGATGGTGCTTTGCTCGAAATGCCGGAGCGATACACAGTGATTTCCTCGGGGGAACGGATGCTGGAAAACCATAGGAAGTGGATCGGTTTTTTCTGCCTTGCAATGGGCGTTGCTTCGGGGATCGTCATCGCGTGCAGCAATATCACGGGGTCATCACCTCAGCTCGTCGCGCAGGGAAAATCGATTTTCCGTTTCGACACCTTTGGCGACGAGACCTTCTGGACCGACACGCTGCGAATGCACGAAGTCATTCAGAGCGCGGTTGATCCAACGACGGCTCTGTCGGTCGGGCTCAAGGTCGACACGGATTCCCTACCCGCGGCAGTAGTGCAGGGAATTCAAAACGGAACGATCAGTCTCACGAATCCCGCGACGACGGTAACGCTCATCAGGCTCAACGCGGTTGTTGGCGTGAAGGGCACGGTGAACACGGTCAATGGAACGGAGACACTGACGCGTGTCGGAATAACGTGCGCGCTGTGCCACTCCACGGTGGACAATTCTTTTGCGCCCGGCATAGGCAAGCGGCTCGACGGTTGGCCGAATCGCGATCTGAATCCGGGCGCCATCATCGCACTCTCACCAGCGCTGACCGCGGCGCAGAAAGCCATCTACAATTCGTGGGGCAAGGGCAAGTACGACCCGCGGTTCAACTTTGACGGCAAGAACGGTCCGCAGGTGATTCCGCCCGCGTACGGTCTCGCCGGCCTCCATTCGATTACGGCCACCGGTGACGGCAACGACGTCCAATACTGGAATCGCTATGTCGGCGTGACCCAGATGCATGGGCACGGAACGTTCAGCGAGCCACGCACGGGAGTGAGCGTCAACAATACTCCGCCCGATCTCGTTTCTTCCAAGTTGTCCGCGCTCGCGGCGTACCAGCTCTCACTGCCAGCACCGACTCCGCCAGCAGCAAGCTTCGACGGCGCAGCCGCAGCTCGTGGTCAGCAGGTATTCGAAGGCGCCGGCAAGTGCGCGACGTGCCACACCGGCGCGTTGCTCACCGATGCCAATAGCCGTTTGCATTCGCCGGCCGAAGTCGTGAGCGAGCCGGAGCCGAACGGCGTCCCGAGCTACGCTTCGCGGAGCGCCACCAAGATGTACCGTACGGCGCCGCTGCACGGCCTTTGGCAGCACCCTCCGTACTTTCACAATGGAACCGCGGCGACCCTCGATGCCGTCGTCGAGCTTTACAACTCCAGGAACGCGCTCAATCTCACTGCGCAGCAGAAGGCCGATCTCTCACAGTATCTGAAGTCGCTTTAACGAAAATCGTCTATGGCGAACATGCGCGCGATATCCTCTGCGAACTCGCGGGCGCGCGCTATTTTCGTCTCGTCGCTCCACGACAGCAGAGGTGCCACAATCTCCGCTGACTTCGCGGCAACGCTCAATCCGTGGTCGCGGGTCTCGAACGCGACGTGCATGCGGCGGATGAGGAGGTCGGAAAGCGTCTGCGCCATCTCCGCGCGTACTCCGTAAACGAGGTGCGCCCCCGTGTAGGGCAGGGAGTCAACGAGCGGTTTGGCGAGGCTCGCGTTCTCTGATTGAAGACGCGCAATCTCCTTTGCGCGCCCGGCTCCAGGCAGCTCAGTAGAATCCGTAGGCGAAGCCTCAGGTTTTTGTCCGAGCGAACGCTGGACGAGATCGACGATCTCCGCCGCCATCGCCCTGTAGGTCGTGAGCTTTCCGCCCGTGACGGTTATCACTCCGGAATCTTCGGTGACAATGCTGTGCTCGCGCGACACCAGGCTCGGGTTCGCGGCACTGGCCGTCGCCAGCGGGCGAATGCCCGCCCAGGCGCTCACGACATCGTTTCGTGTAAGCTGCGCGTCGGGGAAATACGCGTTGGCCGAACGGATCAGATAGTCGAGATCCTGTGTCGATGCGTGCACTGACTCTGGAGAATCGTCCGTCCACGTGTCGGTCGTTCCGATGATGGACTGCGGCCCGGCAGGCAGGCAGAACATCACTCTCCCATCGATCGGAGAGATGAGCGTGAGGGCGTCGCGATTTCCAATCCGCTCCCGGGGCACCGAGATGTGAACGCCTTTGCTGCCGCGGTGCCGGTTCGAGCCATCGCCAGAGGTGAAGTCGTGTTCCCACACTCCGGTGGCGTTCACGACGATGCGGGCCCGCACCTCGTATGTCTCGCCGGAAAACGCGTGCTCTACGACGACGCCCACGGCCTTACCGCCCTCGAGCAGAAGATTCTTCACTCTAACGTGGTTTGCCACAGTGGCGCCATTCTCTTTGGCGGCAATCGCGTTTGCTACCGTCAAACGCGCGTCGTCGGTGCAAGCGTCGTAGTAGACGGCGCCGCCGGTCAGTCCTGCTCTCTTGAGCGATGGCTCTCGCGCGACCGTCTCCGCAGCGTTCAGTGTGGAAGACCGTCGCGCTCGGCCAACAGCCATGAGCTGATAGACGAGGAGTCCGGCGCTCAGCTTCAGGCGTCCCACTCTGGCATCCCGATATATCGGCCAGGTGAAGGCAAGAGGTTTCACGAGGTGAGGCGCAATGCGCAGCAGCGTCTGCCTCTCGCGAATCGACTCGTGCACGAGATGGAGTTGGCCCTGCTCGAGATATCGGATTCCGCCATGAATCAGGCGCGACGAGCGACCTGATGTGCCGCTGGCGAAGTCGTCCCGCTCGAACAGGGTGACTTTCAGCCCGCGCATCGCCGCGTCGCGTGCGACACCGCAGCCGGTGATGCCACCTCCGATGACGAGAAGATCGATTTTTTCCCCGACGAGCTCAGGCATGCTTTTCCGATGTCGAAAGAGGGCCGTGAATCAGCTCCAAGTATAAGGAATTTGACCGCAAGATTCGGATATCGCGGTTCCGGAGCCGCCGGCATCATTCGGACAACCAACATGAGAACAACCGGCTCAATCAGGGAGATGACAATGCAGTCGCAGAGGTATCTTTCAAAGGACAGTGTCGAGAGGGAGCTGGGGTCGATGAAGGCAAGGCATCCAAAGGAGGCGATTCCCATGAATGAATCCGTTGCCTGGGAGTCCGTGCTCCACAGAGACGCCACCGCGGATGACCGCCTTCTCTACGGTGTCACCACGACGCGCATCTATTGCCGCCCATCGTGCCCCTCGCGGAAGCCGAAGCGCAACAACGTCGCGTTCTTCTCCTCGGCGGAAGCCGCGGAGCGCGCCGGATTTCGCGCCTGCCGGCGCTGTCGCCCGAATCGTGCGAAGTCAGCGAATCCCGCCGTCGTCCTCGCACGCAGCTACATCGACGCCCACATCTCCGATCTCGGCGAGGAGCGTCTCACTCTCGAGCTCCTCGGCGAAGAAACAGGAATGAGTCCGTCGCACCTCCAGAGAAAATTCAAGGAAGTCATCGGATTGACGCCCGCGCAATACATCCGCGCGAGAAAGAGCGAAAAATTGAAGAGCGAGCTGAAGCGGGGAGAGACGGTGAGCCGAGCGACGTTCGGCGCCGGCTACGGCTCGAGCAGCAGAGTCTATGAGGGTGCTGATTTGCGTCTCGGCATGACGCCCGCGACCTACCGCCGTGGTGGCATCGGCGTGCGCATCGAGTACGTAGTCACGGACACTTCGCTCGGTTCACTTCTCGTCGCGGCCACTGAGCGCGGGGTTTGTGCGGTGAAATTGGGTGACGACGCGGAAGAGCTGGAGTCCATACTCGCCACCGAATACCCAGCCGCGATTCGCGCGCGTGTCGCAGCCCCGTCCAGTCCACTCGGCTCATGGGTGGCCGAGATCGTGAAGGCGGTCGAAGGAGAGCGCGCGCGAACCGCGGTTCCGATCGACATCCGCGCATCGGCATTTCAATGGAAAGTGTGGCAGGAACTCCAGAAGATTCCGTTTGGGGAGACGCGGTCGTATACCGAGATCGCCGGGGCGATCGGATCGCCGAAGGCCGTGCGCGCGGTAGCAAATGCCTGCGCGAGGAATCCGGTGGCCGTGATCGTTCCATGTCACCGTGTCCTGCGGCGCGGGGGCGCGCTGGGCGGCTATCGCTGGGGAATCGAGCGCAAGCGCACTCTTATCGACAAAGAGCGAAGCACGCAAGAGACCGATACGTCCTAGAAAGATATTCCGCGCCCGTTATGTTCCCTTAATGGCTACATTCGGGAACGGGCGTCGCGTCGCGATAGTCGCTGGGGTAAGGACGCCATTCGCAAGAGCCGGAACCGCACTCAAATCGATTTCGGCGATAGATCTCGGCAAGCTCTGCGTTGCGGAGCTTCTGCAGCGAACCAACCTGGACGGAAAGGAAGTCCAGGCTCTGGTCTTCGGCACGGTGATACCATCGGTCATCGCGCCGAACATCGCGCGTGAAGTTTCGCTACTTCCTCTCCTTCCGAAGGGTGTCCAGGCTTACACCGTCGGTCGCGCCTGCGCTTCAGCGAACCAGGCCATAACCGATGCCGCGGATCAGATCGCGCTTGGACACCTGGACGTCGCGATCGCCGGGGGGTCGGAATCTCTCTCCAACATTCCGATCCTCCACGCGCAGGGGTTCGCAGACGCGCTGGTTCTCGCATCGAAAGCGAGAACTTTGCCCGCGAGGATCAAGGCGCTGGCGCGGATTCGTCCAAAGGATCTGGTTCCGGTCACGCCGGCGATCGCCGAGCCTTCTACCGGCGAGACGATGGGGCAGTCGGCGGAAAAAATGGCGAAGCTCAACGCGATCACCCGCGAGGAGCAGGATCACTTTGCGCTGCGCTCACATCGCCTCGCCGCCGCGGGAACGTCCGATGGACGACTGACGGCGGAGATCATGCCGGTCTACGTCCCGCCCAAATTCGACAGCGTCCTTACCTCCGACAACGGAATCAGAGAGGACACGAGCTACGAAGCACTTGCCGCGCTAAAGCCCGTCTTCGACCGAAAGTACGGCAGCGTAACAGCCGGCAATTCATCGCCGCTCACCGACGGCGGCGCGTGCGTCCTGCTCATGAATGAAGAGAAGGCGCGCGCTCTGGGGTACGCATCACTCGGCGTCATTCGCTCGTATGCCTACGCCGCGCTCGATCCGGGTGAGCAGCTCCTGCAGGCGCCGGTGCTCGCCGCGCCCGTTGCTCTCAAGCGCGCGGGACTGACGCTCAAGGACATCGACCTCGTGGAAATGCACGAGGCGTTCGCGGCGCAGGTGCTTTCGAATCTGAGAGGATTCGAGTCGAAGTACTGGGCCGAGCGTGCGGGGTTCTCACAGCCGGTCGGCGAAGTGGACAGAGCGAAGCTCAATGTAATGGGCGGCTCGATCGCGATCGGACACCCGTTCGGCGCGACCGGCGCGCGCATCACGACGACCCTGCTCAACGAATTGCGTCGTCGCGGCGGCCAGTTCGGCCTGATGACCGTTTGCGCCGCTGGTGGGATGGGATTCGCAATGGTGGTAGAGAGAACCCGATGAGCACCTCGGAAGTTACGATCGGCGGACTCGTGGGAACGCGATGGAAGCCCGCGCTGTCGGTGGAAGTCACCGACGGAATCGCGATCATCACATTCGATCTGCCGAACGAGTCGGTGAACAAGCTGAACCGGGCCGTGAAAGACGAATTCGTCGCACTCGTGAGCCGTTTGGAGCGCGACACCACTGTGCAGGCCGCGGTTTTCATAAGCGGCAAGCCCGATGTCTGGATCGCGGGGGCCGACATCGAGGAGTTCCTCGCCCTCAAAACCGCAACCGATGCGGAGCGCCTGAGTCGAGACGGCCAGATGCTGCTGGACTCCGTCGAGCAGCTCAGGATTCCAATCATCGCCGCAATCCACGGCGCATGCCTAGGCGGCGGACTCGAGACGGCGCTTGCCTGCCGGTATCGCATCGCTACCGATCACCCCAAGACGATCCTCGGCTTGCCCGAGGTTCAGCTCGGATTGATTCCCGGCGCTGGCGGGACTCAGAGACTTCCACGCAGAATCGGCCTTACGAACGCGCTCGACCTGATCCTCACCGGGAAAAACGTTCGCGCGAAAAAGGCGCTCCAGCTCGGCCTGATCGACGAGCTCGTCCACCCTTCGATTCTCCGTACCGTCGCGATGCAACGCGCGCGCGAAGTTGCAGAAGGAAGAAAGAAGAGCGAGCGCCCTAGCGGTGGGCTCAAGGGTTTGTTGCTGGACTCGAACCCAGCCGGGCGAACGGTGGTGCTCCGCAAGGCGCGTGAGCAGACCATGGCCAAATCCCGTGGACACTACCCGGCGTTGATCGCGGCAATCGACGTGATCGCCGCGGGATACGAGAAAGGAGTCGCGCACGGGTTTCGGGAGGAATCGCGCCGGTTTGGCGAGCTCGCGACGACCGATGTGTCGCGGCAGCTGATTTTCCTCTTCTTCGCCACCAATGAACTGAAAAAGGATCCCGGTGTAAACCCGGCGGACTATCCCGATCTTCCGGTATCTGAATTCGATCCGCTCCCGGTCGAGAAGATTGCGATCATCGGCGCGGGATTCATGGGTGCGGGTATCGCCAGCGTCGCCGTGCAGCACGGTAGTCTTGTGCGGCTCAAAGACGCCGACCACGCGCGCGTCGCCAAGGGCTACGCGGCCGTCCGCGACATTCTGAAGGAGCGGCTCACGAGGAAGCAGATCACCAGAGTCCAGTACAGCGATTACATGGCTCTCATCGGCGGCACGGTCGATTACTCCGGATTTGGAAATGTCGACCTCGTGATCGAGGCGGTTTTCGAAGATCTCGCCGTGAAGCACCAGGTGTTGCGTGAGACTGAGGCCTCGATTCGTTCCACCGCGATCTTCGCCACGAATACGTCCACTATTCCAATCGGACAGATCGCACAGGCGTCGATCCGACCCGAGCGCGTGATCGGCATGCACTTCTTCTCCCCCGTCGAGAAGATGCCATTGCTGGAAGTGATAACGACTCCGGATACGTACCCACAGGTGACCGCGTCGGTCGTCGCGTACGGCAAAAAGCTCGGCAAGACGGTCATCGTGGTGAGCGACGGTCCCGGCTTCTACGCCAACAGGATTCTCGCGCCGTACATCAATGAAGCGGGAATTCTGCTCGACCAGGGCGTCGCCGTAGACATCATCGACAAGGCGCTCGTCGACTTCGGCTTTCCCGTAGGGCCGATCACTCTGATCGACGAGGTAGGTCTCGACGTAGCGACCAAGGCCGGAAAGATCATGGGGGAGGCATTTCCGGACAGGCTTCATCCCGCGAAATCGATACAGGCAGTCGTCGCAGCGGGTCGCTACGGAAGAAAATCAAAAAAGGGATTCTACCTCTACGACAAGGAGGGGAAGAAAGGCGAGGTGGACCCCTCGGTGTACGGAATTTTTCTCGCGCCCGGCAGCATTCCGGCCGCGCCTTCCATCACGCCCTCGGAATTCCAGACGTCGTCGCTGCCCGACATGCCAGCGGCGCAGATCCAGCAGCGCGCCGTGCTCGCGATGCTCAATGAAGCCGCGCGCTGCCTCAGCGATGGAATCATCCACTCCCCGCGCGACGGCGACGTGGGCGCAGTATTCGGAATCGGCTTCCCGCCATTTCGCGGCGGACCCTTCCGCTACATGGACTCGCTCGGCGTCAAGATCGTCGTGCAGCGCCTAGAGGATCTCAACGCGAGATTCCCTGGAAGGTTCGAGCCGTCGGACCTTCTCCTCGAAATGGCGCGCAGAAACCAATCGTTCTACGCAAGCGAGCGTTCGTGAAGCAGGGCAGCAAATCCCGGCTGTGCTCCGTCGCTATCACAACTGCAATAGCAATCGCCACATCGGCCTGCGCGCGAACCATCGCAGGACCAATGGGCCCGCCGGCATATCCACGAACTCGTGCCGAGGCGACGCGTTACCGTGAGACTTCGCGTTACGCGGACGTCAGACAATTTCTCGACTCCCTGCGAAAGCTCGGCGCTCCCCTCACGTTCGGGTCGATCGGCAGAACGAACGAAGGAAGGGAGATTCCATTCGTCATCGCTTCCCGGCCCCTGGTATCGACTCCATCAGAGGCAAAGAGGCTTGGCAGGCCAATCGTGTACGTGCAGGCCAACATCCATGCTGGGGAAATCGAGGGAAAAGAAGCGCTGTTGGCACTCCTGCGCGACCTGACCTTCGCCAGCCATCCAAACGCCCTGGATTCAATCGTTCTGATTGCGGTGCCCATCTACAATGCCGACGGGAACGAGCGCTTCGCCTCCCAGTCTGTGAATCGAACCGAACAGAATGGGCCCGAGCTCGTCGGCGCGCGCGCCAATGCTCAGAATCTCGACCTCAATCGCGACTATGTGAAAGCCGAGGCGCCGGAGACGCGCGCATCGCTGGCGATGTTCAACACGTGGGATCCTGATGTGTTCGTGGACCTCCACACCACCGACGGAAGCTTTCACGGGTACGCGCTGACTTATTCGCCGTCGCTGAGCCCGGCCGCGGTTTTCGGGGGCGTCTACGCGCGCGACTCGCTGCTGCCTGTTCTCCGCGAGCGAATGCGCGTCAGAGACGGTTTCGAGATTTTCGATTATGGCAATTTTCTCACCGATGAGCGGAGTCTTTTTTCGGACACGTCGGCTCGTGAAGGTTGGGCCACCTACGATGCGCGTCCCCGATTCGGCACGAACTACTACGGAGTACGCGGGCGCATCGCTATCCTGAGCGAAGCATACTCCCACGACACGCTGGCGCGGCGAGTTGCCTCGACCTACGCGTTCGTCAAGGAAATTCTGTCGCTCGTGGCGGAGAAGGGCGACGCAATCAGATCACTCAGCGCGCGCGCGGACACCCTCCCACTCGCATGGGGGCGGTCGCCTGACTCGCTACAGATCGTCCCGATTCGATCCGAACTCATCGCCACCCCCCGAATGCTGGATGTCATCAAGGAGGATCTCGAGAAGACTGGCGACTCCTCCGTAACACAATCAGGTGTGCCCCGCGGCGAGCGGCGTACCGGCCGGTTCAGGACGATCCGGATGCCGGTGTACGACAGGTTCACCTCCACACTCGACCGCCTGCCTCCCGCGGCCTATGTGATCGCTCCCGAGGACACGGCCGTGGTCACGCTGCTCCGCCTCCACGGAATTCGCGTCGATAGATCCGACTCCGCCTGGACAGGGCGCGGAGAGTCGTTCGTGATCGATTCTATCATCAGCAATCCGCGTCTGTTTCAGGGACACCACGAGGACCGGCTCAAGGGACACTGGGTGAGAGGATTGCAGGCTATGCCGGCGACATCCTTTCTCGTTTCAACGGCGCAGCCGCGTGGTGCGCTGATTGTCTATCTGCTCGAGCCCGAGAGCGACGATGGGCTCACAACCTGGAATATGTTCGACCGAGATATCAAGCCAGGCGCCAGGTATCCCGTGAGGCGCATCTTTGATCTGTCGCGCCGGTCGCGGGGTGCCGCGGCGCGCCCGTCCTCCGCATCATCTTCACAGACGCCAGAGAACTAATGCTTCGCAGCGTGATGCTTTATCTGTCCGAGCAGCAGCAGATTTTCAGATTCGTTCGCAACAACAGGGTCGCCAAAAGCATGGCCAACCGCTTTGTAGCGGGGGAGACGCTCGAGAGTGCGCTCGCGGCGGTGAGCCGGCTCAACGCGCGCGGCATCACGGCATCTCTCGACCTGCTCGGCGAGAGCGTGCACAACGAGGCCGAAGCGCGCGCCGCGGGTCAGACGTACGTGAACATACTCGACAGGATTTACGAGCGAAAAGTCGATGCGAACGTCTCGGTCAAGCTCACCGCGATGGGTCTCGACATCTCGGAGGATCTCTGCGTCTCGAACATGCACAAGATCCTCCAGCGCGCCGGCGAATACCGGAGCTTCGTCCGCATCGACATGGAGTCGAGCGAATACACCCAGCGGACGCTCGATCTCTTCGAGCAGAGACTCTACCCCGCCTACAGGGAAGCCGTCGGCGTCGTGCTTCAGAGCTACCTCTACCGCACGTTTGCCGACGTCGAGCACACGAATCTGCTCAAGGCGCGGGTGCGAATCTGCAAGGGAGCGTACAAGGAGCCCGAAACCGTCGCGTATCCCGCCAAGAAGGACGTCGACGCGTGCTACGTAAAGTGCATGCACGCCCTTATGCAGCATGGAAACTATCCGGGCATCGCGACGCACGACGAAGCGATCATCAGAGAGGCGAAGCGATTCGCGAAGGAGAACCACATCGCGCCGAATCGTTTCGAGTTTCAGATGCTGTATGGCGTGCGGCGCGATCTGCAGGACCAGCTCGTGCGGGAAGGCTATCGGATGCGCGTGTATGTTCCGTTTGGAACGCAGTGGTATCCCTATCTGATGCGGAGGCTGGCGGAGCGTCCGGCCAACATCGCGTTCCTCACCGGCAATGTCGTGAAGGAGATGGTCGGCAAGCGCCGCCAGAAATAATGGGTCGATTCCTCCCCGCCGATCACTCCAAGGGTGACCCGAACACGATCGGGGGCTACATGGCCGTTCACGACCGACCCGCTGCGTTCGAGGGGAGCGACGGCGCGTCGTACAGCGTCGAGATCGTCGCCGACATCAGCGATGACAAGGCACGACCATATGGCGCGTATCTCCTTTTCGTGCGTTGGCGCGAAGGCGATCCTGTCGCGAGCGGCCATCTCGAGACCGAGTTTCTGGCATTCGCCGACTCCGAAGACGAGGCCCGGAAGCTCGTCGGAGCGATGATGCTCAACGAGGTGAAGACACGGCTCGACGAGCTCATCAAGGCCAGGCGGGCCGAGCTTCTCCCCTGGTGGGAGTCGATGCGACAAGAGGGTAGCGCTTGACGCGGAAGGAAGGCGTCGTGCTGAAGGGAACGGGCGGTATCTGGCACGTTCGCACCGAGTCGGGTGAGATACACGAAGCGTCGATGCGCGGAAGACTCAAGCAGGAGCGCGACGAGACCAAGAAGCTGGCGGTGGGCGATCGCGTGATCCTGGAAACGGATCCGCGCGGAGAGCATTGGGCCATCGCTGAGATCCTCCCGCGACATTCCCAGCTGGCGCGGCGCGCGCCCGGCGCGGGTCAGGGCGAGCGAATCGTCGCCGCGAACGTCGATCAGGTCATCGTCGTCTTTGCCGCGGCCAAGCCGGTGCCGCACCGTAGGATGCTCGACCGCTTTCTTGTCATCGCCGAGGGTAACTCTCTCCAGTCCCGGATTGTCATCAACAAGATCGAGCTGGTCGACAGAGCCGAGGCCGAGCGGACCTTCGAGCCTTATGCGGCGGCGGGGTATCCGGTGCATTACACGAGTGTCAAACAGCGGGTCGGTCTCACCGAGCTGCACGACGAGCTGGCGGGAAAGACGTCAGTGCTCACCGGTCCGTCGGGCGTCGGAAAGTCGTCCCTCATGAATTCGATGTATCCGGGTCTTGACCTCCGCGTCGGCGAAATCAGCGAATCGGTCGACAAGGGACAGCACACTACCGTTGGCGCACTGCTCCATCCCCTGCCCGACGCCGGCTACGTCGTCGACACCCCGGGTCTCCGTGAAGTCGGCATGTGGGGACTCGCGTCCGAGCACCTCGACGAATGCTTCAGGGAGTTCCGGCCGCACATTCCCAACTGCAAGTTCGGCGACTGCACGCATCGCGTCGAGCCGGGCTGTGCAGTGCGCGCCGCCGTCGAGGGTGGGGCGATCAGCGCCGAGCGCTATGACAGCTATCTGAGGCTGCGTGAGGAGATGGAAGATTCGGAGAAGAAATGGGCGCCCTATGCGGCCGCGGCGTCCAAGCCGCGCAGGCGCCGCCGAACCTAGCTCTTCCCGCTCTTCCCGATTTCCACAGTCCAGGCGATCATGATGTCGGTCCTCAGTGAATCGCGCACGGAACAATATTTCGTCGCAGCCAGCTCGATCGCCTTCAGAACCTGATCCTTCTCGATTCCCTTTCCCGCGACGTGGAAGCTGAGCGTGATGCTCTTGTATCTCCTCGGAATCGTGTCGACCCTGTCCCCCACAATGTCGATCGAGAGCGACTCGATCGGAGTCCGCTGCTTGGCCATGATGTCGACGACATCGTAGGACACGCACGTCGCCAGTGCGCTGAGCAATGTCTCCGGCGGGCTCTGACCCGTTACTCCATCGCCATCGATGCGGGCGGTCGGCCCATTCGGACGCCCGGCCTCAAAGCGGTGCTGGCCGACCCACTCCACATGAATGAGCGACGGCTTCGCCGTCGTTTTTGACGCTGCGGGGGCGGTCACTTGTCGGCGCCCTTTTCGATCGGCGCGCGCACGGCATTTCCCCACTCCGTCCAGCTGCCGTCGTAGTTCCTCACGCGATCGTAGCCGAGGAGATAGGTGAGCACGAACCAGGTATGGGAAGAGCGCTCGCCGATGCGGCAATAGGCGATGATGTCGTCGCCCTTTTTGAGTCCTTTTTCTTTTTCGTAGATCGCGCGAAGCGACTCGGCGTCCTTGAACGTTCCGTCCGAATTCGCCGCGCGGGCCCACGGGACGCTGCGGGCTCCACTGATGTGTCCTCCCCGCAGAGTTCCTTCCTGCGGGTAGTCGGGCATGTGCGTCCTCTGGCCGGAATATTCCTCGGGTGACCGAACGTCGATCAGCGGTTTTCCAGCCGCTGAATGGTCCCTCGCCTGCTGGAAGAACGCGCGGATCTTGTCGTCAGACCGCTGGGACGCTTTGTAGCTCGTTGCCGCGAGGCGTGGGACTTCAGTGTCGAAGCGCCTGCCTTCCTGCTCCCACTTTATCCGGCCGCCATCGAGCAGCTTGGTGTTCGTGAACCCGAACAGCTGAAACACCCAGAACGCATATGTGGCCCACCAGTTGTTCTTGTCGCCATAGAACACGACCGTCGTGCTCTCGTCGATCCCTTTGCTGCGCAGCAGCTTCTCGAATTGCTCGGAAGAGATGTAGTCGCGAACCACGGGATCGTTCAGATCCTCATGCCAGTCGAGCTTCTGAGCGCCGGGAATGTGGCCGGTGTCGTAGAGCAGAACGTCCTCATCGCTTTCGATCACTTTTACCTTGGGGTCACTGAGGTGCTCGGCCAGCCAGGAAGTGCTGACGAGCACCTCCGGATGAACGTAGCCCTTGGCTTTTATAGCGGGATCCATCGCAGAGGTGGAGCGTGCAACCGCGGGACTCATGAAGGGCTCCTGAAAGAGGAGAGCATTCAGGATAATCAAGTGAGCAAGCTGGCGGGGCAAGTGGGTCCGCTGCCGTGTCACTTATCTTTTGATCGATGTCCGAATATTCCAAGCCGCAGATGGAGCCGTATTCGCGGCACGTACTCGTGTGCACCGGAGATTTCTGTTCTCCCGAGCGGAGCGGGCGACAGCTGTATTTGTTGCTCGCGGAGTTGCTGCAGCGCGAAGATCTTCTTTTTGGACCTGCCCGCGTCAAGCGGGGAGAGACACCGTGCCTGGGCATTTGCGCCGACGGACCTATCGTGGTCGTGTATCCGGAAGGCGTCTGGTATAGCAGGGTGACGCCAGCCTTGCTGGAGCGAATCGTCGTCGAGCACCTAAAGGAGGGCCGGCCGGTCGAGGAGGCCATTTTCTTTCGACTTTAGCTCGATTTCAACGAAAGTATTAGCGTCCGCTCGTCCGATTACTTTACTTTCATCGCTACAGATATTCATCAGTGAATCCGCCCAATCCATTCAATCCACGCAGGCTGGCGTTAGGGGCCGCGAAAAAGCTGATCTTCGAAAATGAGGATCCGGAAACCGCGCTCGAACGTATCGCCGGCTTTACTTCAATCGACAATCGCAGCGCTTCGAGCCCGGAGAGTAAGTCAATGTCACGCACGCGCACCACGATCCTGAATGACCTCGACGAGATGTATCGCGAAGCCTTTGAGCGCGCGAAGGCATCGAGCGATCAAACACAGATGGCGACGCTCGACTTCGCCTATCGGCGAGAGCAGCTGTACTTCGAGATCCTTCTCGACGTCCGCGATGCATTAGAGCGCCGCTAGCTTGACGCCCGATCACGCGCATCACCCCAGACCTTGAACAGCGTCTGGGGTTGGGTCGGATTCAACGTCGCCGTCCTCGCAATCCTCGCGCTCGACCTGGGAGTTCTTCACCGACGATCGTCCACGGTGTCGATCAAGGAGGCCGCGACCTGGAGCGCGGTCTGGGTCGCGCTATCGCTGTGTTTCGCGTTCGCGATCTACCAGACGATGGGCAAGGAGTCCGGTCTCGAGTTTCTGACGGGCTACCTCATCGAGTACGCGCTGTCGGTGGACAATATTTTCGTGTTCGTCCTGATCTTCACGTACTTCAACGTTCCCGAGAAATATCAGCACCGCGTGCTCTTCTGGGGCATCATTGGCGCGTTGGTGCTGCGTGGGGTGATGATCGTCGCCGGCTCTGCATTGGTGACTCGTTTTGCGTGGACGCTTTACATCTTTGGCGCGTTCCTGGTGTTCACCGGCCTCAAGATGGCGCTCCAGAAGGACGAGAACGCGTACAACGCGGAGCGTGATCCGGTGCTGCGTCTGGCGCGACGCATCATTCCCGTGGCCGACACCTATCATGGTGACAAATTCTTCGTTCGGCAGACGGTCAGGGAGGGGGTCACTCGGCTGGCCGCCACTCCCCTTTTTATCGTTCTGCTGATCGTCGACACCACCGACATCATCTTCGCCACGGATTCCATCCCGGCGATCTTCGCCGTGACCCGGGATCCGTTCATCGTCTACACATCCAACATCTGCGCCGTCCTTGGGCTGCGCGCACTCTATTTCCTGCTCGCCGGTGTCGTCGACAAGTTCGTCTACCTCAAGCTCGGACTGTCCCTCGTCCTGATTTTCATCGGCGGGAAGATGCTCCTCGAGCACTTCGTGCACCTACCGATCGTCGCTTCGCTCGGCGTGGTGGGCGCGGTGCTCGCTGCCTCGATCCTGGCGTCACTCAGGTGGCCGCGAACGGGCAACTAAAACCCATCTGTGGGTTACGCTTATGGCGGGATCGACGTCTTTCCTCGGACCCCCCACCTCTCCATAAACTCAGGAATTTCAGCATGAGATTCGCTTTACGCCTGGCGGGCGCGGCAGCGCTCGCACTTGCTCCGATATCGCTGGCGAGCGCCCAGAACGCCGGTAAGACACTGGCGATGGATTTCCGCAATACCATCATCATTCAGGGTACCCCCGACACCGGCGTCATCACAGGGCACGCCGTCGGCACCGCCGACAAAATGCGGCTCGACGTCAAGATGAAAGGCACGAGCGCACAGGTGAGCCCCCTGGCTTCCGACAGCACGATCACCATGATCGTGACCGACACCGGAAAGACCATCGCCTATCTGGATCCGAGAAAGAACCAGTATCTGCGCGTCCGTCCGGCGGAGATGATTGCCCAGGCACAGCAGATGGGCGGAATGAAGATGGATTTCTCCGATACCCAGGCCCAGGTCGACAGCCTCGGCGCCGGTCCGGTGATTCTCGGACACCCAACCGCTCATTATCGCATCGCCACGGGAATGACCATGACGATAAGCGCGATGGGACAGCAGCAGGTCGCCAAGATATCGAGCACGAATGACACGTACTACGCGACCGACATCAAGGGCACGTTGAATCCGTTTGCCAGCATGACCGGCGGTGACATGGCTAACATGTTCGGCACCACGAACAAGGACTTCGCCGACAAGATGAAGGCCGCTAGCGCGAAGCTGCCGGACGGCGTTCCACTCCGCGCGACCAGCTCCAACACCCTCATCGCGCAGGGCCAGACGCGCGTTACGAACAGCCAGGCGGAAGTGACGTCGGTGAAGTGGGTAGATGCCGATCCCAAAGTCTTCGAGATTCCGGCTTCCTACACGGCCGTCCCGCTGCCGGGGATGGGCGGGGCATCGCAGGGCGCGATACCGCCCAGATAGGCCGTCGTACCCCTTTCAGTCCATTCGAACTGCAAAGAACGCGATCGGAGAATTCAGAGGCACAGATCGCTGATCTGAGGCAACAACGCTTCCTACCTGTTGTTCCACGCGCGGAGTGAAAAGAACGGTTCGCCTAACACCACAGAGGTCGGTACTAGCCCAGTTGTCCGAGATCCGACTTCTGTGCCTCTGAATTCTCGGATCGCGTTCTTTTGCAATTCAGTAGTTGAGCAAAAAGGGGTTCGCCCTCAGAACTTCATTATCTCCTCGTACGCATCTCTGAACGTCGCCACCTGCGGCAGAATCGCATCCTCCAGCCGCGGCGCGTACCCCACGAACGTGTCGGCCGAGGCCACGCGCTTCACCGGCGCATCGAGCCACGCGAAGCATTCGTCCGCTATCGCCGCCGCGATCTCGGCGCCGTACCCCCACGATAGCGAATCCTCGTAGCCGACGATCACGCGCGATGTCTTCTTAACCGAGCTGAAGACCGCCTCTCGATCCCACGGGCTTAGAGTCCGCAGGTCGATCACTTCGACCGAGATCCCGTTTTCAGCAACCGCGTTCGCCGCTGTGATCGCGCGCTGAACGGTCGCGCCGTAAGTGACGACGGTGACATCGGTCCCCTCGCGCACAACCTTCGCCTTGCCGAACGGGATCATGAAATTCGGGCCCGGATACGCAGATTTGTTGTACGTCTGGCGGTACAGGTGCTTGTGCTCGAGAAATAGAACCGGATCCTCGCACCTGATCGCCGTGCGTAGCAGTCCGTTGGCATCGAGCGCGGTTGCGGGACACACCACCCGCAAGCCAGGACAGTGCGTGAAGATCGAAGCGCCCGTCTGCGAGTGGTAGATCGCGCCGCGGATGTATCCGCCGTAGGTGGTCCTGATGACAACCGGTGCCGCGAAATTGTTGTTCGACCGCCACCGCATCGTAGCGAGCTCGTCGCGGATCTGCATGTACGCGGGCCAGATGTAGTCGAAAAACTGCACCTCGACCACGGGCTTGAAGCCGCGCAGCGCCAGTCCGATCGCGCGGCCCACGATATTCGCCTCCGCCAGCGGAGAGTTGTACACGCGGGCGCTTCCGAACTCCTTCTGGAGACCACGCGTTACCGTGAACACTCCGCCCTTGCCTTTGACCTTCCCCATGTACTCCTCGCGGGAAACGTCGGCGATGTCTTCGCCGAAGACGAGAATCTTCGGATCGCGCCGCATCTCGTCCCTCATGCAGGAGTTCAGGAGATCGACCATCGTCGTCGGCTCTCCGGAGAATTGCGGATCGTCTTCCGTATCGAACTGCTCGCTGGTCGGATCGACATCGGGTGAATAGACGGCGAAATAGACAGTCTCCGGGCCGGGCTGCGGCTGGGCGAGCGCGTCATCCGTCGCGGCGAGAACGATCTTGTCGACTTCGTCCTGGATCTCCTTCAGCTCGTCTTCGGTCGCGTGCCCCTCTGCCACCAGCCACTTCGGGAACTGCGCCACCGGGTCGCGCAACGCATCTGCCTCGCGCTCGGCGGGCGGACGGTACGACGTCTCGTCATCCGAGAGCGAATGCGAATAGGGACGAATGACGTGCGCGTGCACCATCGCCGGTCCCTTCCGCTGCCGCGCGTACTCGACGGCCCGCTGCACCACATCATAGCTCTCGAGGAAATCGCAGCCGTCCACTTCCTCTATGTCGAAGTTGGGGAACGAGCGAACGAGCTTCGAGATGTTGCCGCCGGCCGTGTTGACTTCTACCGGCACCGAGATCGCGTACCCGTTGTCTTCGACGAGATAGACGACGGGCAGCTTTAGATTCGACGCCGTGTTGAGCGATTCCCAGAACTCGCCTTCGCTGGTCGTACCTTCTCCAGTGCAGATGAGCACGACCTCGTCCTTCTGGAATCCTTCCGAGATGTTGAGCAGCTTCGCGCGAAGCGTCGCCTCGGCACTGCCGACTCCTTGGAGGAACTGCGTTCCCGTCGGAGACGAAGCTGACACGATGTTGTAAGCCTTGTGGCCCCAGTGACTGGGCATCTGACGGCCACCGGATGCGGGATCTATCGCTGCACCCGTCGCTTCGTACAGCATCTCGGCAGGCGTCACCCCAAGCTCCAGGCAAAGCGCGCGGTCGCGATAGTACGTGTAGAACCAATCGTACGCAGGCTTCAGAATCATCCCGGCCGCCGTCAGAACCGCTTCGTGCCCTGCCCCGGAGATCTGGAAGAAGATCTTGTTCTGGCGCTTGAGCAGAACTTCCTTGTCGTCGATTCGGCGCGACAACAGCATGTTTCGATATGCGCCGACGAGCTGCTCGGATGACAGCTTTGCGCTGACTGATCCTGCGGACGACTTGCGATCGGGAAGGGTTCTGGTAGCCATATTCTCCGGCAGGCGGGGTCAAACTCGACTCCCAAAAATAGCAGATAGCGCGCCGGGCGGGCTACGCTGGAGCCCGCCCGACATTGGCCGGGCTCCTGCCGAACGTTATATCCCCGTCACAAAGAGTCCGATATGGTGATTCGAGGAATTTGTCTCGTGGGCTCTCGAGAACGCGGCCAAGGCTCTGGTCGATACAACCGGATGTGCGACGACCGGCGACTGCCGGACCGCGCCGGTCGGGTCGAGAGGCTGCGGCGGCCCGCGATACTATCTGGTCTATTGCTCGCGGACTACCGATTCGGTAGCGCTCTTTGGCAAGCTCGCCCTCGTGTCCGACGCCGAACACCAATACAACACCAAGTACAAGATCGTCTCGACTTGCGAATTCAGAATGCCGCCTACGGTTGCGCTTAGCGGGGGATCCTGTCGCGCCCAGAGCAGACCGGCGCCGGTTGGTCAGTAATCCACTGGGCGAAGATAGGATTCGCCAATTCCGCTGGCGCTCACGAGCGCCACCGTCGGCAGTTTTCTCTTCCAGTGCGTCCCGGCGAGACGTTTCCTAACGAGCTCGACTTTGTCCGGATCGAAGCCTCGGGACGCCAACGAGGCTGGGTTGTACCCACTTACCAGCCAATTCAGAATCCTGTCCGCTTCGGCGTAGGTGATTCCGAAATCACCCTCGTCCGTCTGTCCCTCGATCAGATCCGCCGACGCCGGTTTCTCGACGATCACGCTCGGCACTCCCAGGAATTTCGCCAGCTGCCACACCTGGGTCTTGTAGAGATCGCCAAGCGGATTGATGGGCGGTGAATCGTCGGCGTGCCAGGTGAAATACCCGAGCAGTCTCTCGGTCTTGTTTCCGGTGCCTACGGGCAGCGCCTTGTATTTCGCCGACTGATCGAACAGCACGATCATCCGCTCGCGAGCCATCACGTTCCCCCGACGCGCCGGATCTGCGTCGGGCTCGTTGGTGAGGTAGCCATCCACCGCCGGCGAGATGTCGATCGTCCGCGATTCGATTCCGAGTGCGTCGATCACGAGCTGGGCATGCGCGAGAGATTCAGGGTTCGAAGTGCGATACGGCATCCGGATCGCCACCACGTTCTCCTTCCCGATCGCCTGTGCCGAGAGAAAGGCCGTCACCGCGGAGTCGACTCCGCCGGAGAGGCCAACTACCGCCTTCTTGAATCCGCGGCGCTCGAATTCCTCCCGCAAAAAGGAGACGAGCCACCCGGACGCGAGCTCGGGATCGACCTCGAGGGGCGGCGGGCCCCCGGGAGATTGCTCCGTCCGCACTACGGGAATCGGCTCGCTTCCATTGAGAGCGGGAGCAGGCGCCTTTCCCTTGGGCTTTTTCTCCGCACGGTGCGGCGGCGTTAGCGGTCCACCCTGGCGTGGCGCGTCATCGTAGCTGAGCACCAGCCGCTCGCCGGCCTGGATGCGGTCGACGGTCCGCATGAGGTGCGGCATCATCGTCTGCAGATCCGTCAGCAATGGCACGTCCGATCTCGCGCGCGTCAGATCTTCAGGATCGAGCGAGATCGTCATTATCGTCTCATCCCAGAGCGGCGCTCGCGCGCGGACATCTCCATACGGTCCGCAGATGATAGAACCTCCGGAGAAGGTTTTGCCCCCTTCCGTTCCAACGAGATTCACCAGCGCCACGAACACGCCATGCTCCTCGGCGATGTCGCGAGCCAGTCGTTCCCATCGTTTGAGGTTGGCGGGCACGGGACCTTCGTCCTCTCGCGGCCAGATACCACGCGCCGGCGAGGCGGCTACTACAAAAAGCGTCGTCGCGCCGTCCAGTGCCGCCACAGTTCCGGTCAAGCTGTGCCACGCGTCCTCGCAGATCAGCATGGCCGAGCGCCCGAAGGGAGTGTCGAAGGCGCGAACTTCGAAGCCGCGGTCGACGAATCTCTCTTCGTCGAACATGCCGTACGTCGGCAGAAACACCTTGCGGTGGACGTGCCGTATCACCGGCTCGGCCGCTCCACCCCCCAAACTCACATATAGCGCGCTATTATAGAAAGCGTTGTTCCACTCCTCGTAAAACCCAATGCACACATCGAGTGGTCGAGGTGTAGTAACTGCCGAGGCGTATTGCGCCTGAAGATCGCGAGCGAGGGCGCCGGCTGTGATCGCGACGTCGCGCACTCCACCTTCAACGAAGTATCCGGTGAGCGCGGTCTCAGCAAAGACCGCGATGTCCGGCCGCGGCTCGAGAGCGTCTATCTGTGAGAAGATCCCGGCGAGCCGCTCGAGATTGGCAGAATAGTCGCCCTTGCGCGGCTTCAACTGAACTACGACGAGATGAATAGAGCGATCCATCCCTCTGAAGTTGCCATGACGCCGAGTCACAATCAACCGCTCCGCGCAGTGGTGACGGCGTTACTCCTCTTTGCGCCTGCGTACGCGAGCGCGCAGCAAGCCAAACCGGCCGACACCGAGGCGTGGACGATCGTTCCGATGCCACAGGCGTCACTCGTTCTGGCCCGCGATGGCTCGATCATTGGCGAGATCGGAAAGGAGATCCGCACCAACGTATCGATCAGGTCGATGCCGAAGTACCTCCCGCAGGCGTTTGTGGCCGTCGAAGATCATCGCTTCTACCAGCACGACGGCGTCGACGTCGTCGGGATCGCCGGTGCTCTAAAGGACAACATTTTCGGCGAGCGTCGAGGAGCGAGCACCATCACCCAGCAGCTCGTCGGCAACATGCATCCGAACCTGATCGATCGGACCGACATGAGCCTGGGCAGGAAGCTGGCCGAGCAGTCCGCGGCGCGCGAGATGGAGAAGCACTACAGCAAGGATCAGATTCTCGAAGGCTACCTCAATCAGATCTCATTCGGTCACGGGTGGTACGGAGTCGAAGCAGCCGCACAACACTATTTCGGCAAGAGCGCGTCGAAGCTGTCGCTCGCTGAAGCAGCGTCATTGGCAGCGATGCCAAAGGGTCCGGCGCTTTACGATCCTTTGAAGTATCCCGATCGCGTGCGCCAACGACGAAACGTGGTGCTCTCGCTGATGGCCTCTCAGGGCTACATCACCTCTGGTCAGGCAGCAGCTGCGCAAGCCGCGCCGCTCGCGACAACGCCGAACGGCGGATACTCGGCGTACTCGCCGTGGTTCGTGGATGTCGTCCGCATCCAGGCGCAACGGGCTGGAATTCCGATAACGCAGGGTGGCTATCGGATCTACACGGGGCTCGATCCGGTCCTCCAGAATGCGGCGACGACCGCGTTGCGCGAGGAGGCCTCGGCTGCCGAAGCGCAGCCTGGCTGGGCACACCCGAAATACGTACCGGGAGCGCGCAAGACACCGACGCGAACGACGGACTATCTGCAGGGCATGGTGGTCGCGATCGACCCGGCATCTGGAGATGTGCGGGCGCTCGTAGGAGGTCGTGACTACAGCGATTCCCAGTTCAATCGCGCGGTTGACGGGATGCGGCAGCCCGGCTCGTCTTTCAAGCCGATCGTGTACGCGGCCGCCATCGCGGACAGCATCACGCCAAACACGATCTTCGTCGACTCGGCCCTCTCGATTCCATTGCCGAACGGAACCGTATACCGGCCGGAAAATGCCGAAGGTGAGTTCATGGGTCCGGTCACTCTTCGCGAGGCGCTCGCCAAATCTCTGAACGTCATCGCCGTGCAGCTGGGGATGCGGATCGGAATGGACTCCATCTCCAGCCTGGCGCGCCGCATGGGGCTCACTTCCAAAATCGCTCTCTATCCGTCCAGCGCCATCGGAGCGTCAGTCGTCCAGCCGCTCGATCTCGTCGCGGCATATACGACTTTCGCCAATCTCGGAACGCCGATGGAGCCCCGCTTCATATACCGTATCGAGAACAGAAATCGGAAAGTCGTGCTCTCGCGTGAGATTCAGGCGCTCGCACCGGCTCTCGATCCGCGCGTCGCCTATGTTGTTCGTGACATGATGCGTGACGTCGTCGAGCGCGGCACGGCGTCGAGCATCCGGCGCTATCTGCCGGCTTCGATCCCGGTCGCGGGAAAAACCGGGACGACGAACGAAAATACGGATGCCTGGTTCATCGGCCTTACTCCGGACCTGGTTGCCGGTGTCTGGCTCGGCTTCGATAAGCCGATTTCGATGGGCAAGGGAATCGCCGGAGGATCACTCGCCGCACCGGTTTGGGGAAAGATGGTTGCCAGCTACTATGCGTCTGAGCCGCAGCTCGTAGCGTCCCACACCACTGAGCAGTGGAATCCTCCACTGGGTGTCATCATGGGTGACGTGGATCGGGCGACTGGAGAGCTGGCGACAGCGGACACGCCCGCGGATCGCCGATACACCGAATATTTCATCGAAGGCACCGAGCCCCCGTCGCTCAGAGCTGACCCCTGGAAACTCTTTGGCTGGGGCCCGATAGTCTTCTAGCTTCCGACATCATCACCTGCTTCAAGGACAAAATGAATCGATACTCGACCCATCAGATGACAAAAATGTTCGTACTCTCTGGGCTGCTCATTGGCGCTTCGCTTGTTTCATCCAGCGTTGTGGGTTAAGTACGGGCTCCTTCCGACTCTGAAGAAATGAGTTTGATCTTTCCGGAATAAAAAAAGGGGAGCCGAGAGGCTCCCCTTTTTTCTCGTCCGCGATCTCGCTACGCGACTTCTTTCATTTCCAGCGGCGCCGCTTTCTCACCCGGCTCGGCAGGCACGAGCGCAATCCGAAGAACCTCGCTCAGCGT
>JBDTIV010000005.1:0-8882 GCA_039936175.1 Gemmatimonadaceae bacterium
GATGCTGCTTGAGACGCAGCGCGCGAGAGTGGCCAAGAACCGGTCGATGGCGACCAGGTTCATTGACTCACATCCGAAGCTGTCGTGGGTTGCCCCCGAAACGGGAACGATAGGGTTCGTTCGCCTCGAGGGAGGGGATGTTGATGGCCTGGTGGAGCGATTGCTCGCGAACGGGTCGCTCGTGACGCCGGGACGGTTCTTTGGGGTAGCCGATCATTTCAGGATCGGATTCGGGATGGAGGAAGGCCATCTCGAGGATGGATTGAACCGGCTTGGTTCTGCCTTAAAGACTCTTAACGACAACTGAACGGTCGGGACCGTTCAGTTGTCGTTAAGCCCCTTTCACGATATCCAGCCTGAGCTCGTACGACCCACCAATTTGATAGTACTGAACGCGAATGTCGTGATGGCCCCCGGCTAATGCGATAGAATCGAGCGCCGTCTCGTGCGGCTTCCAGTCGTCGATCACGAGCGCGCCATCGACCCACACGCGAACTCCGTCGTCGCTCAGAGTCCGGAGCGTGTACTCGCCGGGCGCGAGATCCACCGAGCCCGTCGCCTCGAGCGCGAAGTTTTCCCGCGGGAGATGGGGAAGCGCCTGGGATCCCTCGAAGTCCAGACGCGGCGCGTGCTCGGTGAGAATCGGTGGTCCTCGCAAGAGTAAAGTCATTGCGTCCGGAGTCCTTCGCGAATCGCTGGCGGTGTCCGTCCACTTGAAGAAGCGCGTGGTCCAATCGATCGGCGGCTCGAAGCGGCCGTGCGAGAACCTGTACGGTGCCTTCGCGGCGAGCACGATCCCCCGGGGTGATACTGTCGACGCGCCCGCGTATTCGAGTGTCAGCTCCCAATCCCCGAGTGTGTCCGGTTTCGGGGTAACGGCGATTGTATCCCCGATCGCTCCGGCTTCCGACGACAGGGATGCGACGCCGCGCCGCGAGGCGACGCGCCATTTGCCAGGCGGACCAAGGGTGCGAAGTCGCAAGGGAATGGTGCGCGTGCTGTCCACCGGCCAAAGCTTCGGCGATCGATAATCGTAGGGTCCCCATTCGTCGACGATGATCGCCGAGCGTGGACGTCCGGAGAGAGACGTGTCGGGACGAGAGGGCATGAATCCGTTTGGCAACGGATCGGGAACATCCCCCAACAATTCCTTCGGTGGTCGCAGGAAACGGCGAGGCCACGGCGCATCTGCCGCGCTCGTGTTGTCGGTGAGCGAATAGCCGCTCGTATCACGTACCACCGCGACAGAATCGACATCGATGAAGCGATTGTTGACGACGCTCAACGCCGCCGTGTTGGCAGCCCTCACGCCCACGCGTCCGCGGCCGATGAGATTGCCGTCGATCTGATGAGACTTGCTTCGCGTATCCCGATGCTTCGGGTAGCCCCAATCGGATGGCTCGATGGAATCCGCCCACAGGCGAATAGCCGTCGAATCGCCGGCAAAGATGTTCGCGACGATCGTATCGCTTTGTCCGTGCTCGATCGCGATCCCCGTGCGGTTGTCGACGAATCGATTGCCAAGGATCATGGATCCGAAGCTGTACCCGCCCCACATGCCGTACTCGCAGCCTTCGACGTAATTATTGATAAACCGGTTGCGGCTGAACGTCGCCTCGATCCCATTTGCCGGAGCGAAGCTGAAATCGTTCATGAAGAAGAGATTGTCGTTGGCTCCGCCTTCGCCGGTGTCCATGGTCGTCTGGCCCGCCCATAGAAACAGCCCGTCGCCGCCGTGCGTCATCGAGTTGTAGGCGACGACGTTCTTGCCGCTCTGCTCGTACATCAACAAGTCCGCGGCATCCTGACCGCGTCGATAGAATCCGTCGCTGTACCCGCGCACGTCGTAGTCGGCACGGTTGTGCATGATCGAGTTGCCGCTCGACCTGTAGAGGCCGATCCCGACGCCAGAGTTGAATGAGAAGTTGTTGTTCCAGATGCGGAGGCCATTCGTACGTACGAGCATCAGCCCGTTCATTCCCTGAGTGACGGTGTTGCCGCGGATCTCGCCGCCCTCGACGTCGCTGAGATACGCGCCCGCGCCGTAGCGGAGCCATTCGTCCTTCTCGTTGTGATGGAATGACAGCCAATCCCCCAGGCTCTCGTGCTCCACCGAGCTGTAAAGCCTCGGCTTCCAGTTGTAGCTAAGATCGTTGTCGCTCAGCGAGAGATTCCTGGTGCGGCGCGCGAGGATTCCGATTTTGTAGCCGCGCACGCGTGCGTTCACGATGCGCACGTTGCGGCCACCGTCCACGCGGATAGCCACGCCTTGGGCGGCATCAGGACTCATATCAGGCGAAGCTCCTTCCATCGTCGCGCCCGCAAAATCGACGGTGATGTCGTCGCCGCTGATGGTGATTATCGCGGAGTCGAGCGATTCCGGTGCGGAGAGGCGATAAACCCGAGGGGCGATTCGCGCCGAGCGGGTGATTGTGAGCCCTGGTCGCAGCTCGATTGTCGGAGTTGTCTTCGCGCTGGCGGGGCTTTGCGCCCCGGCGACGGGCGCATATAACGGGGTTAGCCCCAGTAATCCGACGATGACACGGGTATCCATTCGCAAATACTACTTCGTCGATCGCGCGCGGGCAGCTATCAGACTAGGGCCTGGTCGCGCTGATGACGTGAGCCTGCATCGGGATACATAGAGGTTTTGTCCCGTAGCTCTTCGCGAGTCGCTCGCTCGTGCGCGCTTCGATTGCGTCGAGCTTTTCCGGCCCGCGCTCCCGAATTGAGTTCACCACCGGGGTTCCGGTAATCAGCCCCTTTGCCGCGTCCGCCGCGGAAGGACTCTTTCCCTCGACCTTCACGGTGTCGATTTCGACATCGACAAACCCCGCTGCGCTCACTCGCTTCCTGATTTCGGCGGTGTCGTAATAGCCGAATGGGATTTTCCAGAAGTCCGGCGGATCGGACGTGAAGAACTCGGCGATCGTCGTATGCGGGATCATGCCGAGGGGATTTTTCTCGAAAGAGTCCCAGACGTTGAACAGGAGGTGCCCGCCCTTCGACAGCACGCGATGAAATTCGCGGAGTCCCAGCGCCTTGTCGGGAAAGAACATCACGCCGAACTGGCACACGACCGCGTCGAACTCCTGATCGGAGAAGGGAAGACTCAGCGCATCGGCCTGCCGCCAGGTGACCCTGGGATCATTCCCGATCGCTCGCCGGGCGTAATCGACCATCGGCTGGTTGAGATCCGTTACCGTGATTTGGGCTCCGCGAGGAAGGGCCTCCAATAGTCGTCGCGTGGCGATTCCGGTTCCGGCCGCCACCTCGAGCACATTGCGGGCTTTGAGCTTCGCGAGCCGTCGAGCGAGGTCCTCCGCATACGGCTCAAAAAAGAGGGGACCGAGGTATCGGTCGTAGATCTCCGGGATGCTCCCAGCAAAGGCGGCGTCAGCGACTGCAATTCGGTCGATTGTCATCTCGGAAATGGTCGGTAAAGGTGTATCCGTGCCGGAAACTGGCTCGTCATCATACGATAGGAAATTTCACAGGCGGAATAGTACCGCATCAGTGGGTTCAGGGAAGAAAACGTGAAGAAAATCTGCAATTTTTGCGGCGCGCCGCTGAAGGATTCGGCCAAGGAGTGCGAGCAGTGTGGTTGGGACCGGTCGCAGGACGGACCGCCATCGGCTGATCCCGCCGACACCAAGGCGCGGATCGGAGTCGCCGCCGGTCTGGTCGTCGCGTACGTCGTAATGGGGTTTCTGATTCAGGGTGCGCCCGACGTTGCCAGCGCTACGCCGGCTGCCAACAATCCCATTTACACCGCGTCCGAACCCATCTCGGAGCCCTCGGGTGAGCCGGTCGTCGCACAGGCGATCGCGGTTGGCGCGCCTCCGCCCACGGGCGCGGCAGCTCCCGCCACCGTCGCCGCGACCACAAAGCTCCTCACCATGAAGGTCGCCGACGACAAAGCCGCGCACATCCAGGCGCACAGCGCGCTGAACTACGATTTCATCCTTCCGGAGACGGAGCAGAAGTGCCAGCTCGTTGGGCGGCTGCACGGGAGCGGCGGTTTCGACAGCGGTCTCGAGACGTTCCTGCTCACCGACGACGAATATCTCTTCTGGCACGCGAACCCGGCGGCGATTCCACATTCGTCGTGGGACACAATTCGCGGGTCTGAGACCACCCTCAGTTACGAACTACCCGGGGCAGGCACCTATCATCTCGTCATCTCGAACGAGATGTCACCGACGAACAAAACGGTTCAGGTGAGAGCCCAGGTCAAGTGCGCTAGGTAGCTACGGTCGGCAACTTCTGGCCCGGGCCAAGCGCCTACCCTGAAACCATCAGGGTGCGGACCTTTATTTGCAGGCCGCCGAGCTGTCAGACGGCAAGCTGAGGCAAGCGTGAACCGCATAATGATCAAGTGCCCCAAAACGGGAAAGCTGGTTTACACTGGCTTCGCGATGGACATGCAAACGTTCGATATGCTCCCGATCGAGGACCAGGATCCCATCGAGTGCCCTGCCTGTCGCCAGATGCATCGGTGGAAGAAGCGCGACGCGATCATCGAGCGCGACAGCTCCGCGCCCCCGAGCGAGCGTTGAAATTCCCGTCGCTCCTGTTCGGCAAACAAATTGTCGGTTTCAAATGAAACAAATTTTCAGATCGGGACTTCGGCTCGGGCCGGAAAGATTCTTGCAACGATCCGGGAAACTTCGATGTGTACCGCCGGGACTCGATGGAAGATAAGAGAAGATCTGAAGCGATAGCCGTTGCGAGCCGCGAGATCGCGCGCCGGATCGCCCGCTTCTGCACGACCCTCAGCGAGGACGAGCTCAACGCTCTCCTCGACCGGATGGCCTACGTCCAGTGGAAGTACGACGTGGCTCCCATCGTGGCGGACTCGTAGCTGCCCAAACAAACAATCCGCGAGCTACCGGACTAGCTGACGGATCTGCGCCACCGCGTCGTCGATCTTGTACTGAAGGAAGATGTCGCCGAGCCTGACCGACGCCTTGGTGGGATCTCCGTCCACGCCCGTGACAGCAGTCTGCGCGCCCGTGCTCGGCGCCAGCTTGTCGCCGCGAATCCAGCGGTGTGGGGCATCGAGCGCCATCAGCTCCGAAGTGTCGTCGGTGCCGGCGTGCACATCGTGGGTCGTTATCCCATGTGACGCCTCGTACGCGTGTGCCTGCTCCTTCGCCTTGAAGTACGCGTCGGGCACATAGAAGACGCGGACTCCGCGCGGTCTCCATTGTGCGTCTAGCTCTTTGGCGACGGCGGCGAGGACGTCCTGTCCGTCCCCGTGATCGCCCATGATGAAGATGTTTCTGAATCCCGCGTCCGCCGCGCTCAGCGCCACATCGTGCACGACTGCGTGGTACGTCTGCGGAGTGAGAGTTACCGAGCCGGGAAATCGCATGTGCCCCGTTTTCTTTACCGCGTCACCAGTGACGGCGAATGGAAGTGTGGGGTAAACCAGCGCATCACCCAGCTTGATCGCGACTGCGCCGGCGAGGTAGCGCGCGATGAAGTTGTGCTTCCCGATCGCCATGTGGGGGCCGTTCTGCTCGGTGCTGCCGATGTAAATGATCGCGCTCGTCTTGCCGGACTGGATGGCCTGCCGGACTTCGGGCCAGGTTAGATCTTCGATGTACACTGACCGCTGCGCATGGACGCGCGGCGCGGCAATCGCGAGCGCGGCGCCTGCCAGGAGCGCGATGCGCCTCGCGCGAACGATGGGGGTATCGCGTCGTCTCAAGGTCGGCCCCATCATCTCATGTTGCCGGTGTGTCCGAGCGAATAGCGTCCCGGCTGCGGCCACACGCACAGGCCGTGCGGCTCGTGGCCGACCGGAATCCGGTGGGTGAGCTTGCCGGTCGCGGTGTCGAAGACGTACACCTCGTCATCGTACCGACCCGAGACCCAGAGCTCCTTTCCATCCGCGGTCACGTCGCCCATGTCGGGACTTCCTCCGCCGGGAATTGGCCAGTTGGCAACGACCTTGTCGGTGGACGGATCGAGCACGCTGATGGAGCCCGGCCCGTGACGACCGCCGACGATCGAGTTCCAGCCGCGATTCGTGATGTACAGCCTGGTTCCGTCGCGGCTCGGATAGATGCCGTGAGTGCCGATTCCAGTATGAATAAAGCCGATTCGCTCGAACTTCTGCGGATCAACTACGAAGACGCCATCCTCCTTCATGTCAGCGACGTAGAACTTGGTGCCGTCAGCCGACGACCGAATGTCCTGCGGCATCGACGGCACGCTCATGAGCGCTGCCATCCCGGTGTTTCTCGCATTGCGCCGGCCAAGGATCCTCTTGATCTGCCGCGGGATGTAGTTGATGAACTTGTCTGGGTCGAGCGTGAGATATCCGACTACGGATTTGGTGGCGAGATCGATCTTCACCAGCTGTCCGGAGAATTCGCACGTCGCGATCGCGTAGCGGTTATCGGCGGTGAACTCGACGTGATCCAGGCCTTTGCACGCGACGCGCAGCGATTGCTGGAGCGTCATGTCATGCGGATCGCGGAAATCGATCCGGCGACGCGCCTCGGCGATGACCATCGCCGACTTTCCGTCGGGCGTGAAATAAATGTTGTAGGGATCGTCGACCTTTACCGGGGGGCCTTCCTTCGCGGTGAGTGGGTCGATCGGCGTGAGGCTGTTCGAAGAGTTGTTGGCGACCCAGAGTGTCGAGAGATCGTACGACGGTACCACGTGCTGCGGAACCTTCCCCGTTGGAAATGTGCGCACCACCTCATAAGTCTTCGGATCTATCTCTGTCACGCTGCCCGAGCGCGAGTTCGGCACGTACACCATCGGAAGGGCGCGCGCCGCCGCGGGGGCCAGGTTGTCGGCACCGACATCGGCGTAGATGTTGACGGCACCCGCGGTCGTACGGTAGGCGGCGTCGGCGACCGGCGTTCCGCTCGTGCCGTCGCTGTTTTTGCCGCAGCCCGCGAGCACGAGTGCGCCGAGCGTGATAAGCCCCTTACAGCTCTTCATTGTATTGCCGGCATCCATTTGCAATTGTCACGGTATGACGATGATTTAGTTGGCAAGAAGTGGACGCCCGCGCGTTCTGTACAACGCGGACTCCATGATGAGCGCTGCCGTGTTCAGGCTCGGCACCCCGGTCGGCAAAAGAGTGTCTTCGTAGACTCCCGAGCCCCAGCCGTTCGGGGTGGCCGCGGGCCGCACGGTTCTCAGCAGCAGCTGAGTATACGCGTTCGGCAGCACAGCGTTCCATCCGAATGCCGCCTTTGAGCTCACCCAGCGGGGGCGATCGAAGACCTTGTCGTCCAGACTTTCGACGACGAACGGTTTTCCGCGGTGATAGACGCTATAGTAGTAAAAATAGTAAGGTGGATCGGGGAGGGCGTCTTCCGTGACTGCCGTGACGATTTTCGTGCGCTGATACCGCGCCGCCTGCGCGGCAAGAACCTGCGCGGCCTGGCGCGCGAGATCCGGTGAGCGGTATCCGGTCTCCAATCCGAGCATGATGAAGGGCTCACTCATCACTCTGTCGTTTCCAGGAGTGGTGACCAGCAGTCGCACGCCGAACACGTTGACGGCGGAGACGTTCGACCGCACATCGAGTCCGTCGGGATTGACCCGCGCTCCCCACATCGCGAAACCCGAGAGCGCGTACTGCTGGTACCCGATCTCGTCCTCCGTGAAGGTTTCCCTCCTGCCGGATTTCGGATCAACCTGCAGTCCCTGCAGGTATCCATCCCTCAACAGCTTCGACATGTCGAGCCGTCGCGCGACCTGGGTCGCGAGCGGCGCGTACTTCGGCTGTTTGACCGCGAGGATGTGGATCCAGACGAGCAGGCGGCCAATGTCCACCGAGGACCACCCCGCGCCGATGTTGGAGATCCTGGACGCGTTGTCGACCATCCGTCCGGTCTTCGCGTCGTAGATCCGATTGAATGCTGCCTTCTCGAACAGATCGACGGTCGACAGCGTGGCAAGGATCCGCTGAATATGAGCGTCGTACGTTGCATCGTTGATGAAGCCGAGCTCGTGCGCTGTATAGTTGGCAGCGATCACGCCGGCAATGTCCCACAGCGTCACGTAGGAGTAGTTCGCGTGCGCCCTCGCCAGGCCCGTCGTCGGCTCCGTGATTCTGTTCACGAAATTCCATGAAGTGCGGGCGGCGTCGAGATAAAGCTGCCGCTCTTCGGGAGCCACAACAACGGCCGCAACCGGCGGCAGCGCCGGAGGCGGAGTGATAACGACCACGGCGGGACTCTGAGAAGCCGGCTGCTGAGCACTCGAACAGGACGATGGGCCGCATCCCGCTCCGATCAATATGGAAAATGCAACGAGAATCTGCCTGGATTGCATGATTTTTGTGGTTAGTGTAGTACGGAGATCGACCAGATCCGGCCTCCTGCAGTGAGATGCACCGATTTTACCTGTCGGGAGAATGACAACGAAGCTCGCACACTGGGGAGTTGCACTATCGTTATCGCTCGCCGCGCGCACGGCTCGTATAGGCAACAAGCGTGCTCCCCGTCAGCCTGTCGCATTAGTGAAGAAATCACAGTGAGTTACACGCCGTCCCGTCGTGGCTTTAATACGGCGATTCTCTGCGCAGCATCGCTGGGCTGGCTGAGCTGTCCGTCCTTCCTGTACTCCGAGAGTGATTCCGCCAAAACCGTGGGGAAGCACTTCGATCGCGTGGTGATCGTGATGCTGGAAAACGAGGGAATCGACGACGCGCTCGGCGATCCGTACATCGCTTCTCTGAGCCGGAGAGGAGCGTGGTTCTCGAACTATCGCGCGATCACGCATCCATCCTTTCCGAATTATCTCGCGATCGTCGCCGGCACCACATTCGGCCGGACCAATGATCACCCGCCGCCGCCGCTCAAGGGCGCGAACATCGCCGACCGACTGGAGGAAAAGGGTCTCAC
>JBDTIV010000006.1:0-13582 GCA_039936175.1 Gemmatimonadaceae bacterium
CGGGACCCGGTACATGTCACGTCGTCGATTTTCCTGCATTTGACACCTTCTAAACATTGGAGTATGATAGGCGCCCTTCAATGCATCGACGAGAAAAGAGTGTCCTGAACAGGATCGGGCTACATCCTCGGTAGCCCCAGAACCATTGCGTTCGAGCGGGCATCTGCCTGGCTCAGTGTCCACCAAAACCCGGTACACGTCTTCATGAAAAACAGATTAGTCGTGCTGTCGCTGGGAATGCTACTCATTGCTACCCGAGCGTTTGCGCAGCAAGCACCCGTGACCGGCAAGGTCACGGACGAACAGGGCAATCCACTGCCATCTGTCTCCGTGATCATCAAAGGCACCAGCCTCGGAACCTCGACCAACGATGCGGGCGAGTATTCCGTCCGCGCCACCCCCGGACAGGTTCTTCAGTTCCGGCGCATTGGTGCGCTACCGGTCGAGCGAACCGTCGGCAGCGACAACACGATAAACGTGCAGCTTAAAAGGACCGTCACTTCTCTGAATGCCGTCGTCGTGACGGCGCTCGGTCAGAGCACAACCCAGAGATCTTTGGGAACTGCCCAGCAGACTGTAACTGGAGCTGCAATAGCCCAGACGCAGCGTGAGAATTTCGTCAACGCGCTGCAGGGGCGTGTCGCCGGGGTTCAAGTCGCGAGCACCTCGGGTGTTCCCGGCGCTTCCTCTTCGATAACGATCCGCGGTGTGAGCTCCATCAGCAGCAGCAACCAGCCCTTGATGATCATCGACGGCCTGCCGATGGACAACAAAACGCTCAATACGGCGGTCCTCGCATCGGACGCGCCTGGCTCGGTTACAGCGTTCAACAATCGAGGCGTCGACTTCACCAACAGGGCAGCCGACCTCAATCCGGAGGACATCGAGACGATGACCGTATTGAAAGGCCCCGAGGCAGCGGCACTTTACGGAATCGACGCGGCCAACGGGGCGATAGTCATCACCACCAAGCGTGGCAAGGCCGGCGGAGGGTTCGAGTACAGCAACAGCTTCAGGATCGAGCACCCCGGTGGGAAGCCCGAGATCCAGCATGTCTATGGTCCGAGTGGCGTCGGCAGCACGACGTTTCTCTATTTTGGCGCTCCATATGCCAACTCGACGACGTTTTACGACAACATCGACGGCTTCTTCAGAAACGCCGCGACGCAGAAGCACAATCTTTCTTTCAGTGGGGCGACCTCCGACAATCGAATCAACTACCGGCTCGCCACCGGGATCACTCGACAGCAGGGCGTCATTCCCGGCTCTGACTACAGCCGAGTCAATCTGACGGGCGCCTCGCAGGGACAGGTCACCAACTGGCTCAATGCCGATCTGTCCATGACTTACTCGTACGACAACAACGATCAGGTCTTCAAGGGAGACGGCGGTCCGCTTCTCGGCCTGCTGGTTTGGCCTTCTACGGACAACGCCTCTGACTGGTTGACCCCCGCCGGCACCAGGCGGCGTGTTACAAGCGTGGGGGCGGGGTTGGAGGTTGATAATCCATACTTCAACGTTTCCAAGAACAAGATCAACGCCAAGAACAACCGGTTGATCGCGAACCTCAGTCTGACCGTCATTCCGTTTTCGTGGGGCAACGTCAAGACGACGCTCGGCACGGACAGCTACACGAATCAGAACCTGGTTCTGCGGCACCCCGAGAGCACCTATGGGTTCAGCAACGGCGGCATCATCGACGTCGCGGATGACATCACGCGCAATCTCAACGCGCAGACGCTGCTCAATTTCAACAGCCGCGAAATCACTCGCAGTCTTTCCATAAGCGGCTTTCTCGGCAACGCGGTCTCGGACGCCAAGTCCAATGTCGATGCCGTGCAGGGAACCAATTTTCTGGACCCGAACTTCGTTTCAGTCAACAATGCCAACACCCGAACAGGCCGGACGACGATCGCGCAGCGCCGGCTCGTCAGTGGCTTTGGCAGCGCAACGATGGATTACAAGAAGTATTTGTATCTCACGGCGACGGGAAGAAACGACTGGACCTCGACCATACCCAAGGGCAGCAATTCATTCTTCTATCCTTCCGTATCGACGAGCTTCGTCTTCTCTGACGCGTTTCCGTCCATTGGTCGGTTCATGACAGGGAAGCTCAGGGCTGCGTACGCAGAGGTGGGCAAGGATGCGCGGCCGTACGCGTACCGTCCTTCCCTCGAGTACAAGACGACCTCATACGGAGGGTACGGTTACGGCTTCACGGGGCCAAACCTCAATCTCAAGCCCGAGTTTGCACGGTCCTATGAGATAGGTACCGAGATGGGTTTTCTGAATGACCGCCTTGGAATCGATTTTACCACGTACCGCAAGCAGACGAAGGACCAGATCGTCAACGACATCAGAGGCAGCTACGGCACTGGTTTCATTCTTTTCAATCTCAACGGCGCGGTGACCAGGAACACGGGCGTGGAGATCAGCCTCAGAGGAACGCCAGTTCTCAGGGACAACTTCTCATGGGATTTCCTCGCGAATTTCGAGCACGCCAGAGGAATCGTGTTGGAGCTGCCTCACGCGTTGCCCGAATCCTATGTCTCCGATACGTGGTTGATCGGCAATGTTCGCAATGGAACCGCGCCTGGCTTGTCCACGATGTCGCTGACGGGCTGGTACTATCTGAGAGATACCGTAACAGGCCGGCACAAGATATTGATCGATCCGACGAGCGGACTTCCGCTAAAATCTAGCGTCTTCATCGATCGTGGTTACGACCGGCAGCCCAAGTACACTGTTGGTCTGACCAACACCTTCAAGTACAAGCGGGCCTCCCTGAATTTTCTGCTCGATTTCCGGAGAGGGGGAGACGTCTTCAATGCGACGCAGTGGTACCTGACCACGAGAGGGCTGAGCACGAATACCCTCGATAGAAACACGCCGCGGGTGATCGACGGCGTGCTGCGAGACGGCAAGGAGAACACGGCCAATCCTACGGTCAACACCATTGTCGTCGTACCCGCCGTGCAGACGGCGTACTATACGGGCATGAGCGAAGAGCTCTTCATCGAGAAAAATATCAACTGGGTGAGACTCAGAGACATTACGCTGAGCCTCACCGTTCCCGAGAGAATCATGAGCAACGCCAGCGTGTACGTCACCGGTACGGATCTTTTTCTGCGCACGAACTACACGGGACTGGATCCGATTGTAAACGGCAATACCGCGGCGGTCGGTGGATCAGGAGGCGTGGGAATCGACTACGGCAATTTCCCGGTTCCCCGCGGTATCAATTTCGGCGTCAGGATGGGATTCTAAAATGACCAATAAACTATACGCAGCCCTCGTTGCGACATTCCTGATCGCACCTGTCGCTTGCAGCGATTATCTCGATGTAAACACCAATCCAAATGCTCCTCAGGTTGTCTCGGCTAACCTTTATCTGGCGCCGATGCTCCACTGGATGGTGACCGCGCCGGAGTACGACGGCCGCTACGTCGGCACCTACACTCAGGAGTGGATATCCACATCGACCTCGGCGAACGGAATCGGCTTGACCGCGCAGCAGGCCTGGGGCCGGATGGGCTACGATCCAGGAAGTGACAACGGTGCCGAACAGTGGAGGGATGTCTACTGGTCGCTCGGACAGAACCTGATCGACATGAATACCAAGGCCCAGGCCGAAGAGCGCTGGGATCTCCTCGGTGTCGGTTTGGTTCTCAAGGCGTGGGGCTGGCAGGTTCTCACCGACCTTCATGGCGAGATCATCGTCAAGGAAGGCGTCGATCAGTCGCGATTCACCTTCGACTACGACACGCAGGACTACGCGTATCAGGAGGTCAAGCGCCTCCTTGATAGCGCGATCGTAGTTCTGCAAAGAACCGATGGGGCTGTCGACGCGACCTATCTTGGCAAGACCGACAACATGTACAAGGGCGATCGCACGAAGTGGTTGAAGCTGGCGTACGGGTTACGCGCGTTGAGCCTTAACCACTATTCGAACAAGGCAGCGTATGATCCCGCGGCTGTGATCGCCGACGTGGACAGATCGTTTGTGAGCAATGCCGACGACGCGCTGCTCCAGTATCCAGCGCTGCGGCCGAACGACGACAGGAACTTCTACGGTCCCACCCGGCAGAACATTCAGCTGTATCGGCAGACCCAGTTCGTGCTCAAACTGATGGATGGCACGCAGTTCGGTGGAACGGACGACCCGCGGCGGACCCGGATGCTCTCGCCTTCACCAGATAGCCTGTATCGTGGATTGGATCCGAATGTCGCTGGCTTTGGTGCTCTGACCACGACGCAGCGTCCGAACAACTTTTGGGGTTACCCCGGCAGTGTCGGTGCGGGTCTGGCGAGTCGCTACATCTTCTCCGACAAGACGAAGATGCCGCTGATGACGTACGCTCAGCTTCAGTTCATCAAGGCGGAAGCGGCGTTGAAGATGGGGAATCAAGGCCTGGCGCTAACGGCATACACGAACGGCATCTCGTCCCACATCGATTTCGTGAATGCGCGGAACAGCGATGACGCCCAGACGCCAACTCAAATCACCCCAGCGGAGAAAGCCGCTTTCCTTGCGTCACCGGCGATCGTTCCCCCAATACTGACTCTGTCGCACATCATGTCACAGAAGTACATCGCACAGTGGGGCTGGGGTCACAACGAGCTCTGGATGGACATGCGCCGGTACCATTACACGGACGTCGATCCGGTAAGTGGAACCGAGATATTCCGGGGCTTCACGCCTCCGACCACTCTCTATCCTGATAACGCCGGGAAGCTCGTGCAGCGCATCAGGCCGAGGTACAACTCCGAGTATGTGTGGAACATCCCCGCGTTGACCGTCATCGGCGGACTCGACCCGGCTTATCACACGAAGCCCCTTTGGATCACTCAACCGTAATCTGACATGACTAACTATAGATCCGGGTTGGCGCTGCTGTGCGCGGCGGTGCTCTCCGCGTGTGGGCAGGATGCCATTCAAACGCTTGTGGCAACGAATCCAGGCGCGCACATCAAGTTTTATAACTTCGGTGTAGGCGCGCCCGACGTGAATTTCTACGCTGATCAGACGAAGGTGACCGCAGTCAGCTCTTCGACAGGTACCGAAGCCACCACTGGAACGGCCTACGGAAAATCCGGGAACGGAGGATTCTATTCCGGAGTCGAGCCGAAGGCGTATGTCCTGGCCGGCAAGATCGCGTCTGCGACCAATAACGGCGTCGCGATCTCCACTCTCAACGCTACGCTTGCCGATGGAAAGTATTACTCGTTCTATCAGAGTGGAATCTATGATGCAACTGCGAAGACCGTGGATTCTTTCATTGTGGAAGACCCGTTTCCCTCTCAGATCGATTTTTCCACGGCCAACGTGAGATTCGTCAACGCCATCTCAAACTCGAGTCCGATGACGCTGTATGCAAAAGAAACCACCTCGGGCGTTGAGGCTCCGGTAGGGGCGGAAATCTCCTACAAGGGAGCAGGCGCATTCACGGCTTTGCCAAGCGGCATCTACAATCTGAGCACGCGCACTACGGGATCAAGTACGAATGTCATCAGTCTGAACGGTATCACGATCCTTGCTGGGAGGTTGTATACGGTCACTGCCGGCGGTGATATGACGTCTACGACAACAACCAAGCCGTTTCTCGACAATTCCGTAAACAGGTAGGCAAAGAGCATCCAAAAAACTCCCGGTGATCCCGGGTTTTTTGGGGAGTTGAATTCACGTCGGCCACCGACTCACAGCCTCCGGAGCAGCGCCTGCCCCTTCGCCATCGCGGCCGCGACTGGCGGGGTGTCGCGTATCTCCGGAAATGACAAAGGCTCCGGCGGATTGATCACCAGCGGAAGGATGGCCCGCTCGAACCACGCGACGTCGTGCCAGGCGCCGAACTTGTAACCGACGTGATGATACGTCCCGACTAGCTTGAAACCCGCCCGGCCGTGCATCCCTTCGCTGGCTGCGTTCGGCGGCGCCGGTCCGCGCCACGAGCTCGAACGAGGTCACGTGCTCCAGGACGCCCCGGCCAGCGGCTATTCGTCCTGCACGGGCGCCAACAGCTTCTTCGGCGCCGTCATTCTGTAGCCATCGCGCAAAAGGTCCTTGAGCTCAGACCAGTCGCAGTCGCCGTCGAGCCAGACTCCCACCCAACCACCCGGCCCCACGTACGGCGGCGAGAAAAACCGATCGGGCGCCGCATCGATCATCAGACGCTGGTTCACCGCCTTCGCCTTGCACCAGACCGCGTTGCGCCCGCCACCGTGATGGCCGTTCGCACGCGCGTACATGGCGAAAATCTTATTCTTCACGCGAAACGTCGGCTCGCCCCACGCCTCGACTTCATGGGCTTCGGGAAGAGCGAGGCACAGCTTGCGCAGGCGGGAAAGGGGACTGGATGGCATCTCTGATCCGGCTAGCGCGCAGCTTCCTCCGCCTGCTGAAGGTGACGCGCTTCATGCTGCTTGATGATGACCAGCGCCGAATAGGCGCTGTATTTCATCTTGCCGCCAAATGGCGATACGACCTTCACCTTGTCGATCGGCAAACCGTCAGCAGCGCGGATGAGCGAGACCAGCGCACCTTGCAGTTGTATGAACTCGGAAAGCGTCTCCGTCTGCGGGCGCTGCCCTTTTGGAACGAAGTCCTCGGTCGTCTTCACGCGCGGCAGCGGCAGCTTTCCGGAGTGGCGCGGGCCGATCATCTTCGACATGAACCAACCGATCGGGTCCCTTCGATAGTGTGTCTTAGCGGTTCCGTGATTCTTCTTTGCCTTTTCCACCGCGTCGTGCAGCTCCGGCAGATAAGCGCGAGACGTGAGATTGAGGTGCTCAACGCACTCGGCCGCCGACCACCGTTCGGGGGCCGGCTTCCGGTTCCAAGCGGATTCGGAAATTCCATCTGAAAGTGCACGAAGGCGGGCCTGATTGCCTTTCAGCGAATCGACTATATCAGCGAGCTGCTGTTGCACTCTGTCTCCCCATTTTAAGCTGGCCACATCATCTGAATCGCGTCGGAGCAGGTGCCAGCACCAGCACGCTTCCAGTCACCACAAAGTGAGCGGCGACGACGTCGCTCGAGCTCGAGCCCGCATACACCGTAAAAGTCCCGGGCTCCACGACGCGACGCATCTGACGGTCATACAGCGCGAGCGCCTCGGGACCGAGCCGGAACGTAACCGTTCGCATCGCCTCAGGTGCCAACGTGATGCGCTGGAATCCCTTGAGAGCTTTGACCGGCTCTTCGACGCTGGCGACGTCGTCGCGCACGTAGAGCTGCACGACCTCATCCCCCGCGCGGTCGCCGGAATTCCGGACATCCACCGACACCTGCACCGAATCGCCTGCCGGAATCGCCGGGGATGAGACGCGCAGGTTCGAATACGCAAAGGTAGTGTAGCTCAGTCCGAACCCGAATGGAAACTGCGGAGTCCACGAAAGATCCAGATACTTCGAGGTGTAGTGATTGGTCGGATCGGCCGGACGTCCCGTGTTCCGGTGATTGTAATAGAGCGGAATCTGCCCGGTGGCGCGCGGGAAAGTCGACGGTAGCTTCCCGCCCGGGTTGTAGTCGCCGAACAGAACGTCCGCCACAGCGGACCCGTGCTGACTGCCCAGGAACCACGTCTCGAGAATTGCGGGCGCCTCCTCGGCCAGCTCCGGAATAGCGAGGGGACGTCCATTCATAAGCACCACGGCAACTGGCTTCGAAGCCGCGGCATTGCCTACACCCGCCGCCCGGAACACTGCCCGCGCGAGCGCTACCTGTGGACCCGGCAGCTCGATGGACGCTCGGCTCGATGCTTCGCCCGACATCCACTCCCGCTCGCCCAACACGAGCACGATCGCATCGGCCTCTCTTGCGGCCACCCGAGCTGCCGCGAATCCAGTCGTATCAACAGTATCCGCTGGAGACCCGCGCGAATAAATCACCCGAGTCGATTGGCTGACAGCGGCGCGAATTCCCGCCAGCACACTCACCGCCTCGTTGGCTCTCCCATCCGCTGCCCATCCGCCGAGCGCCGCTTGCGCGTCGTCGGCGAGAGGGCCGATGACGGCAATGCTGCGCAGTCCCTTTCGAAGCGGCAACGTCCCGCCCGCATTCTTGAGGAGCACGATTGATTCGCGCGCTGCCGTCCTCGCCGCGGCGACGTGCTCGGGGGCGAGCGTGTAGCGCCGCTCGCGCGCGACGTCGTTGAACTTGTACGGATCCTGAAAGAGCCCGAGCGCGTATTTGACGCGGAGGATGCGGCGTACCGCGCTGTCGACGACCGATACGGACACGCGGCCAGCGCGCACCGCGGCAGGGAGACTGTCCACGTAAATCCCGTCGGACATGTCGATGTCGACCCCGGCGTTGAGCGCCAGGATTCCCGCGGCACCCGTCGTCGCCGCAACTCCGTGTGGAACCAGCTCACCGATTCCGCCCCAGTCACTGACGACCGTGCCCTTGAAGCCCCAGCGGTCGCGCAGCACATCCTGCAGCAGCCAGTCGCTCGAGTGGGCCGGAATGCCTCCGATGTCGTTGAACGACGACATCACGAAGACGGCACCGGCCTTCACCCCTGCCTCGTAGGGCGGGAGATAGGTTTCCCACAAGGTGCGCTCCGACAGCTCCACGGAGTTGTAATCACGGCCTCCCTCGGCGGCGCCATACGCGGCGAAATGTTTGACCGTCGCGAGAAGCGCGTCCGTGGCGCCGATGTTCATCCCACCATCGCCGCCCTGAAATCCGCGGACTCGCGCCACTGCCATCGCGCTTCCTAGATAGGGATCTTCACCCCCGCCTTCGACGATGCGTCCCCACCGGGGGTCGCGCGCGATGTCCACCATCGGCGCGAACGTCCAGTGCAATCCGTGCGCGGCGGCCTCGACCGCTGAAAATCGAGCAGAGGTCTCGACGCGCGCCGGATCAAAGCTGGCCGCCTCGGCCAGGGAGACCGGATAGATGGTGCGAAAGCCGTGAATGATGTCGTTCGCAAAAAGCAGCGGGATCCTGAGCCGCGATTCCTGCATCGCGATTCGCTGCAGTCCGCGAGTGTACTCGGCGCCAAAGATTCCAAGAAACGACCCGACGCGCCCCGCGCGAATGGCCGCTTCGCCACCGGTTGGAACACGCGGCCCCGTCTGGGTTCCGTTCCCCGGCAGCTGATTGAGCTGTCCCAATTTCTCCTCGAGTGTCATCAGCTTGAGGATGGAATCCGCGAACTGAGAGGCGCGCGCGGAATTGAGCGGTGACTCACGCGGGGCCTGGGCGTTCACGGTCACCGCGGCGAGTGACGCGAGTGACAGGTAGGCGCTCTTGATCTTCTGCATTCTTCTATTGGGGAAAGAGTTTCGCCGAGGCTTCTGCGACTCCCCACGCGGGGGTCACTCCGCCTTCGATGATAAGGAAGCTTTCGGCCGGCAGTGCTCCGCGCGACACGACTTTCGTCACCGGCACGGGCGAAAACGCAGCCTCCGCCATCTCGAGCGCTTTATCGCTCAGAAAGAGACGGACGGTTTCGCTGCCGACAGGTGAGCGCGCCCACACCTCCACCGCGGAGCGCGGCATCGCGGAGTCACTTCCTCGTGGAGAATCGAGGAACCGTGAGAGCGCGGCGACAAACGCCGCGGCCGCGTCATGGTGTGAGAACTCCATTGTATGGAATTCCTTGGGGCGGGATTCTGATGTCATGGTCGTAGGAAATTATCTGGGAACTACGCAGAAACGGCAACCATTCAGCGGGAAATTGCTTGCGGTCAGTCACCCGCCGCCGTCGAGGAGCTGATGTAATAGATTCTCTTGTTGAGTAGGCCCAGACTGGCTAATCCGTAAAACCCGCAGTCGGTTTTAACGTCGGTCGACCGCCGCAAGGGAGTCAATTCCGTGGGTACAGAACGGGTCAATGCGTTCAGCGATGGTGTCATCGCGATCCTCATAACGATCCTGGTGCTCGAGCTGCACGTGCCGCACACGACCGACATCTCCGCGCTCCGCGAGCTCCTCCCCGTGTTCCTCACTTATGTGCTGAGCTTCATCATCATCGGCATCTACTGGAACAATCATCACCACCTGTTCAATCTGACGGATCGCGTAACCGGGGGAATCCTTTGGGCCAACCTTCATCTTCTGTTCTGGCTCTCCCTCATGCCATTCGTTACAGGGTGGATGGGCGAGAACCACTTCGCGGCGCTTCCCACCGCCCTCTATGGCAGCGTGCTGATGTTTGCGGGCGTGGCGTACTACATCCTCGAGCAGATGATCATCAGGAGCCAGGGTCCGAGCTCCCGACTCCGGGAAGCGGTGGGGAACGACACCAAGGGCAAGATCTCCGTCGTGCTCTACCTCGCCGCAATTCCGCTGGCGTTCGTCAATCAGCTCATCTCTGACGCGCTCTACGTTTCGGTCGCCCTCATGTGGCTGATTCCCGATAGGCGGATTGAGGAGCGTTTCATCGGCACGGTAGATGACGAGGAAAAAATGCTATGACGAGCCCAATCGCTTGCACGCAACCTGAAGGCGGTAACCAATGACAGGATCAGACTCACCCATCGATTCCAATGAAGAACCAGTCTACTCCAGGCGCGATTTCGTTATTCGGGCTGGTCAGGCCGGAGTGGTTCTGTCGGTTTTCCCGACTCGTCTTCGCGGCCTCCTTCGACCGGTCGCCGAGTGGCCGGCCCAGGATGAGCTGGACCGCGGAATACTCGGAGCGCCCGTGCCGCTGGATTTCTACTCCGGGCATCGCTGGCGCATGCTCGGACCATTTCGCGGAGGCCGCGTCGCTGCCGCAACCGGAGTCCCCGGGCGGCTGAACGAGTTCTACTTCGGCGCCGTGAATGGCGGCGTCTGGAAGACGATCGATGGCGGGCGCGTGTGGAATCCGATCTTCGATTCGCAGTCGACCGCTTCGATCGGAGCGATTGCCGTCGCGGCGTCACAGCCGAATACGATCTACGTCGGAAGTGGTGAGTCGACGCTGCGCGACTCGGTCGGATTTGGCAACGGAGTCTACAAATCGACTGACGCGGGCAGAACCTGGACGCATCTCGGGCTCGATGAGACGCACCACATCGGCAAGATCGCCATCGATCCGAAGAATCCGAACAACGTTTTCGTCGCGGCCATCGGGAAACTCTACGCGGCCAATCCGGAACGCGGGATCTTTCGGTCGCGAGACGGCGGTGGAACCTGGCAAAAAGTGCTGGGCGATGAGAACGTCGGCGCGGTGGAGGTCGTGATCGATCCTTCGAACTCGAGCGTCGTCTACGCCGGACTGTGGAACACGCGGCGTCCGCCCTGGTTCACGTATGCGCCAACGAACGGCCCGGGCGGAGGAATCTTCAAATCGACGGATGGCGGCAACTCCTGGACGCAGCTCACCAACGGATTGCCAAAGCAGGGCATCGGGCGAACCGGCATCGCAATCGCGCCCAGCAATCCAAATCGCCTCTATGCGGTGGTGGACTGTCTCGTGCCCGACGCTCCCGCGCAGGTCGAGCCGCCGCTGGGAACGCCGGCGCCGCAGCCGTCGCCCGCTGGAGCGGCCCCATCGAGTCCGCCTCCGGGGCAGGGAGGATTTTTTCGCTCCGACGACGCGGGCGCGACATGGACGCGTCTCTCGAACGATCCCGCGCTGTGGGGACGCGGCTGGTACTTCGAGAAGCTCGCGGTGGACCCGCAAAATCCAGACATCGTGTACGTGCCGAACGTCGCGGTAAATCGCACCAGGGACGGCGGCAAAACGTGGGCGGTACTTCGCGGATCACCCGGTGGCGACGACTATCATCAGCCGTGGATCTCTCCCGACGATCCCAACACGATGATCGTCGCGAGCGATCAGGGCGCGGTGATCAGTCGCAACGCGCGCGCCGACGACCCGCGCGAAGTCACCTGGAGCTCGTGGCTCAATCAGCCCACCGCGCAGATCTATCATCTCTCGGTGGACTACAGATTTCCGTACTGGGTGACGGGCGCGCAGCAGGACTCGGGCGCGATCGCCGTCCGCTCGCGCGGAAAGTTCTCGCAGATATCCATGCACGACTGGGAGCCCATCTCGCCTGGCGGTGAGAGTGGCTACACCGCCGGCGATCCGCTCAACCCCGGGGTCATCTTCGGCGGCGACGGCCAACGCTGGAATCTTGACGCGAACATTCCCGACGAGACCACCACGAGTCCCAAATCACCCGAGCCCGCGCGGAGCGACTGGACCCAGCCGCTCGTTTTCTCCAAGGCCGACGAGAAAAACCTCTACTACGCCAATCAATTCGTCTTCAAGACCAATGACGGAGCAAAGACCTGGAAGCAGGTGAGTCCCGATCTCACGCGCCCGGACGTCTTTGTCCCACCGACTCTCGATCCCACCACAGCGGCGTGGACCGATCGCAACGGCAAGCGCGGAGTGATCTACACGATCGCCCCTTCTCCAATACGCAGTCCTCTCGTTTGGATCGGCACGGATGATGGATACATCCAGCTCACACCCGACGACGGAACGAGCTGGCAGAACGTTACCCCTTCGGCGATCACGCCGTGGAGCAGGGTGACGACGATCGAAGCTTCGCACTTCGACGTCAACTCGGCGTACGCGAGTGTCGATCGGCACCAGCTCCAGGATTTCGAGCCGTACATCTATCGTACGCGCGACATGGGCACGACCTGGCAGAAGATCATCGCGGGTCTTCCGGCCGGCGTCTACGTGCACACCGTGAAGGAGGATCCTTCGCGCCGCGGCCTGCTGGTCGCCGGCACGGAGCGCGGTGCGCACATCTCCTTCGACGACGGCGACACCTGGCAGTCGCTCCAGCTCAACATGCCCGTGACGTCGGTGCGCGACTTCGAGATATACGGCAACGATCTCATCGTCGCGACGCATGGGCGCGGATTCTGGGTCATCGACGACATCAGCTCGCTGAGACAGCTGGGCAGTGCCGTGTCGCGCGACGACGCGTATCTGTTCAAGCCTTCGGATACTATCAATTTCATAGAGGGAACGGACAACGGCACGCCGCTACAGAAGGACGAGCCGCACGCCGAGAATCCGCCGAATGGCGTAATGATCGACTACTATCTGAAGCGATCGGCGAGTACTCCCGTCGTCATCGAGATCGTGGACGCGGCGGGCGCGGTGATTCAGACAATTTCCAGCGACCGCAATGCGCAGACTCCGGCGGCCGGCCGCGGCGCGGGCGGAAGAGCGGCGACGGGAATTCCGAGGGTCTCACCACTCTGGCAAACGGAGCCCGTGCTTCCAGCTACGAGCGGGGGGATGCATCGCGTGACGTGGAATCCGCTGCGTCCGAGACCGCACGGGGCACCGCCCCCTGACGAGGGCGGTCCGCTCGATCGACACTACACAGGCGCATTTACGGCGCGCCTGAGCGTGAATGGAAAGAGCTACACCCAGCCGTTCGTTGTGAAGCCGGATCCCCGGCGGGTAGGGTCCCACGATAACGGGTAACGGGTAACGGGTAACGGGTAACGGGTAACCGGCAGCGGATTGAAGCTGCCCCAGTTTTATGGACACCTCGCTTTCCCTAAGTTCAGGGCGGAGGTGTCGAATGAGTCGATCACATGGGCCCAGCAAATCTGATTTAAAAGGTACCCGGCGGGACTTCACGGCGGAGTTCAAGAGGGAAGCAGTTC
>JBDTIV010000007.1:0-104030 GCA_039936175.1 Gemmatimonadaceae bacterium
ACGCCGACCGGCTGGCTGGCCGAAGAGATATTGAACCAGATCGCCCTGACGCGCGCGCAACCGGGCGCCACCGGGAACGTGTATTTCAGCATGCAAACGCTGATGCGCGACGGCGACAACCTTCCGCGGAAGCTGATCTCGGGGCCCTACGCGAGCAAAGCCCTGATTCCGGCGTCACCGTGGCTCGACAGTATTCCGCCGCTTTCTCCGATCGTGGGAGTGGGCAGAGATCCAGCGACGCTTTCGAGTACGGTCTCGCTGCAACCGCAGGGTACCGAGCCAATCTGGCTCTGGCTGATTCGCGCGCGCGTCGGGGACGATTGGACAACCGATGTCGTGCCGGGAATCCAGCGATTCTATGTAGTTCGGCGAGGGGCCGGTGGCGCCTTTGCCGATGCGGTTAGTGTGTCCGCGGTGGACCGGACCGGAAACGAAAGCGCGCCAGTCGTCGTGGCGCTCACTCCGGCACCCTCGCGCTGAACCTCGGAGGGCTCGGCGCGAAGGCTCGGAGCGCGGTCCTACTTAACCGAGAAATCCTTTGTCATTCCGTGCATGAAGTGCGGCTTTCCATCCTTCGCGTCGGAGATGAAGCAAATGAAAGCGTAATTTCCCGGAGTGAAGTTGGCGGTAAAGCTCTCGGACATTCCGGGCTCGATTCCCGCGATGCCGCCGATGGGCTTTGCCGGTGGCGGACCCTTCATGCCTCCGCCCGCCCAAGCGAGGAAGTCGTGGGCCGTCTTGCCCGGCGCAAGCTGAACGAGCTGCACCTCGTGTGGCTGCTTTGCGATATTCTGAACTCTGATGGTGCGAGCTCCGGCGAGGATCGGTGACGAGAGCTTGAAGTTGTAATCAAAGAGCGTCGCGGTCACATCGGGCTTCGGATCAGGCGCAACGGCGCCCGTCGCTGCAGTCACGCGAAGCGGACGTATCATTCCCTTGGTGAAGTGGGGTGCGCCGCCAATGTCGACGAAGCAGATAATCGCGTAGTTCCCGGGCTCGAGCATCAACGTTGCGTTTGATTCGGTTCCCGGCGCGGCAGCGTTAGGACCTCCTGCTTCATGCATCCACCTCGGCGGCCGCCCCCCTTTATCCAGCGCTGTGCGCAGCTGGGCGAACGTCTTGCCGTTCGTGATCTTCAAAATCTGCATGTGATGGATCGACGGTCCCTTGTTCAGGAACCTGAACTCAGTGAGACCGGCCGGGATCTCGTCGGGTGCGTCGAACTTGAAGTCCTTTCCCGTTACGGTGATGACCAGCGCCTTTGCTACGGGTGCGCCCGCGACGGTTCTGGCAAGCCTGTGGGCCGGAGTCGCGGTTTGCGCTCCTGCCGAGAGGGTTGCCGCGGCCATTGATCCAAGAATAACGCCAACGACGGTGACGGATGGCATGGACTGTTCCCTGGTTGATTGATGTTCGGAAAGAGCGTCACATTCTGCGAACTCAACCGGGGCCTGTCAACAGAAGATTGCGCCCCGGTGTACCTTCCGGCTGATGCCCTTCTCCAAGCCACACCTTCTGATCGTTATAGCAATTGCAGCGTTCGGCAGCGCGGCATGTTTTCATTCGCAGGCTGCGCTTCGACCCGCACGCCACGTAAACTACTGGGAGGCGCTCGCCGATCTGCACCCCACCGAAGCGGTCGAGGGAGCACGAACTCCTTCGGAAAAACAGTTCGCGCGGTCACTCCAGGATCTGATGGCCGGCGATATCGAAAAGGCAGAGGAAGGGTTCGGGAAGCTGAGAACGTCGGCCACCGATACGATCATCCGGGCCGGCTCGCGCGTGATCTACACGGCGACGCTCCAGTATCAGGAAAAATGGCAGGCCCTGGCCGCGCTTCGAAATGAGCCATGGCAGCCGAAGGCCGATCGAACTGACCGGGCAAGCATCGAGCTTTGGGCGAACGCGTTCAAGGACGTGCCACCGAAGTCGCTCACGTTTCGCTCCTCGTCGGCCTTGCTGCCGATGCTGGTGTCGGCCGTGGGAACGCCACTCATTCCCGTGAGGATTCAGGGCAGGGACTACAACTTCTGGCTGGACACGGGATCCAGCATGACGATGCTGGCCTCCGACGTTGCGCGAGCTCTCCACATCGTGTCAATCGGCTCCGACACGTTGGAGATCGTGACGAGCACGGGAAGAGTCTCCGCCAACGCGTCGCTCATTCCTCAGATGCAAATTGGACAAGTCACGGTGCGAAACGCACCCACGATGATTGTCGATGAAGCGATGATGCAGATGCGGGAACCCAGGCCCCTCGAGGCGAATCCGCAGGTGAAGATCGACGGCATCATCGGGTTCGACATCATCAGGCAGCTCGATCTCGAAGTCGACTATGGAGAAGGCGAGATGCATGTTCGAAATCCATCGACATCGCGACGAGACTCGGATCGGAACATGTTTTGGGTTGGTCTCCCCGTGGTGCGAATTAGCAGCACCGACGGAACTCAGCTCCATTTTGGTCTCGATACCGGCGCCCAGCTGACCTTTGTGACGGAGACGCTGCTCGACAAACTGCAGCTGCAGGCGCCGAGAGTGGAAAGTCGAAGGGTTGGAGGCCTGGGCGGCGAGATCTCGCTGCGTGCCCCGGTGCTCCCCGATCTGACCGTGCTGGTGCGGGGATTTCCAATAATCTTCAGGGGGGCGTTCGTCCGCGCGCCCGTCTATCAGGTTCTGGCTTCCCTCGATGGAGTGCTCGGCGGCGACGTCTGGAACGCTGGCCTAATCCGGATCGATATGACGAACGGAATTTTCGCCGTCAGGCGTCGGCCGAACTGATCCGCTCGGGGCGGCGACGGAGTATCGCGGACAGGAATCGGACGTTAGGTTGTTAGCTAACATGCCAACCAGCCGTCCCTTCCCGATCGAGTTCGCTGTAACCCCGCGCTTCGACATTTTTTACGCTTTGTACACGATGTCCAGCCCGGGAGCGACCGCGCTCGACGCGTGGAAAGCGCGCGCGACCGCGCGTTTGCCCCGGGGTTTCGATCGGCGAGCAAGGCGCGTCGCGCCCGTGGCGCTTTTCTGGCCGCTCCTCGCGGACGCCCTCCAGCAGACGCCGGGTGAGATGACGTTTGGGGAGATGATTTCGGCGTTGAGTGAAATGCCGGAAAGAGACCTCAAGACCAACGTCGTCTCTGGAATCTTTCACGGTGCTTCGGCAGCCCGGGCACTGGTCGCGGGTAAGAAAAATCTGCGGCAGGTACTCACGAGCGAGACGATCGATGGAAAAGACCTGCTCACCCATTTCGGACTGATCCCCTACGAAGCGAATTCGCCGGCAGCGAAAGCGATGTCCATGCTGCTCGCAAAGCCCGAAGTGTTTCGCCGAGAGCTCGTGCTGGTGCTCGAGGAATTCTGGGAGTCGGGATTCAGGGAGGACTGGTCGGATCTCGAGCCGCGACTTCGAGCCGAGGGATTCCGCGTCCGTGATCTGTGGGAAGAACGCCCTTCTCTCGAGGAGTTGAGCGGAGACCTCAAGCTCCCCGTCGCGTTTGACTCGAAGGCGCGGGAAATACGGCCGAAAAGTGGATCACCGGTCGTCTACGATCGAGTCGATCGCTGCTTCATTGTTCCGTCGGCCTTCAACACCCGGCGGTGGTGGGCGAAATACGAGACGAACACGGGACGCGTGAGTCTCTATTTTTCGGTGACGCGGGATTCCATCAATCCAAATCGCATCACCCTCGCCGGCGTCGCTCAACCGACGCCTGATGTCCGGCCGACAATAAATGCGGAAACGGTTTTTCGGGCTCTCGGCGACACGACCCGCTATGCGATCGCATCGATTCTGGCGCGAACGCCGACGACATCCTCTGATCTGGCACGCAGTCTCAGGGTTTCGAAGCCGACGATCACCCACCACGTCCAGGCGTTGCGTGCCGCGGGATTGATCGCGGATTTGCCGGAAGGCGGCTCGACGAAGCTCTCCCTGAAAAGGGAAACCGTCGGTGCGGTTTCGGAAGCGGCAATCGAGCAGCTCTTCTCCTCTACCGGAAGCCTGGCGCTCGAAACCACCCGGAAGCGTCGAAACAGCTAGTTCTGCCCGGTTTCCCCGAACAAAAGCCGCTTAAGGCTGAGCTGAAACCGGCTCGAAAAAAAAACTACAACTTTTTAAACCTTTCGCACGTATGGTGGGTCTAAGAGATGAAGCCGGAAATGTTCTCTGGCCTCCGAATGAGAAAAAAGCTACTGGTCGAGCTTGTTAGGACGGGTGGGCCACCAGTAGCCGGCCTCGTATCCGCAAGGATACGGGGTTTTTTCATTTCAGCGAGCAAGGGCGCCGTAATTTCTCGTGGCTCCGGATATCCGGTGTTCGTGATCATACGCTCTCCGTGTTGAAAGGGTGCGCCATGGCTCTCCTACTTTCAGCTCTCTCTCTCTCGCGATAGGTTTGCCGTCCTCTACGGAATATCGACGGAGCGCCGATGCCGGAAGTGTTTGGGAAGAAAGTACTGGATGGAAAGACCGCGGTCGTCACCGGTGGCGGGAGCGGAATCAACCTCGCGATCGCGAAGCGCTTCGTCGAACATGGAGCGAAGGTGGCCCTGATCGGACGGACAAAGGAAAAGCTCGATCACGCCGCCACGGAGATCCGGACTGCGGGCGGAGTCGCGACAGCACACCCGGCCGACGTTCGCGACTACGACGCGCTCGCCGGTGCAATCAAAGCGGCGCGCGATGCGCACGGCGAAATCGCCATCGTCGTGTGCGGTGCGGCTGGAAACTTTCCAGCGCCGGCCCTCGGCATGTCAGCCAACGCATTCAAGTCGGTTATCGACATCGACCTGCTCGGCACTTTCAACACGTGCCGGGCTGCGTTCGAGCACATGCGCCGGCCCGGATCCTCGATCGTGAACATCTCGGCGATGCAGGCATTTACACCAATGCCGATGCAGGCACACGTCTGCGCGGCGAAGGCGGGTGTGGACATGCTGACCAAGTGCCTGGCGATCGAATGGGGTCCCGAAGGCGTGCGCGTGAACTCGATTGCGCCAGGGGCGGTCGATGACACCGAAGGCATGCGCCGGCTCGCACCGACGCCCGAAATACGGAAGCAGCTTACGCGCACGGTTCCGCTTCAGCGCTTTGCTACGAAAGATGAAATCGCCGATCTTGCGCTTTTTCTGTGCAGTGACGCCGCGAAATTCATCACCGGAGCCGTTGTTGTCTGCGATGGCGGCCAATCCCTGGCGGGACTTGGCGTCAACATGATGGCGGCGATGAGGCCACGCGCGTGACCGAGATCCGGCGGCTCGCCGTTTTCTGCGGCTCGAATCCCGGCGCGCGGCCCGATTATGTGGAGGCGGCGCGCGCGTTCGGAACACTGCTCGCTCAACGTGGGATCGGCGTCGTATATGGCGGATCCAGTGTCGGCCTGATGGCCGCACTTGCCGACGCCGTGCAGGACGAGCTCGGCGACGTCATCGGAGTGATTCCGCGCATGCTGGTGGAGCGTGAGGTCGCGAACAAATCGCTGACTGACTTGCGTGTCGTCGAGACCATGCACGAAAGAAAAGCGCTGATGGCCGAGCTGGCTGACGGATTCGTCGCGCTGCCCGGCGGAATCGGCACGCTGGAGGAGTTCTTCGAGACGTGGACCTGGGCGCAGCTCGGCATGCACACGAAGCCCTGCGGTCTGATCAACACCGCCGGTTACTTCGACGGTTTGCTCCAGTTTCTCGATCACGCGGTGGCCGAGCGATTCGTGCGGGACGTGCACCGCGCGATGGTGGTGGTGGAAAGTGAGCCGGAGAAGCTTCTCTCGCGCTTCGCGTCGTACGAGCCGCCGCGCGTGGTGAAATGGGTGAACGCCGGGACGATCTAGCTCCAGGTCAGCTCGTCGATCGAGTGCGGCCAATCCTCTTTCAGCAGCCGCGAGAGGGCGCGATCGGCGAGCAGTTTTCCGTCGGTCTGACATCGCGCGCAATAGTTCGTCTCGTTATCCGCGTAGCGAATCCTTTGCACGGGCGTGCCGCACACCGGACAAGGCTTGCCGTACTTGCCATGGACGGCCATCTCGTCGCGGAACGCCGTGACTTTGGCGGGGAAATCCCCCTTCGACTCTGCACGCAGGCGATCGGTCCATTCAATCAGGATCGTTTTGGTGGCGTCAAAGAGTCGTCGTATCTCTTCTTCATTCAACCGCCTCGTGTGCTTGATCGGAGAAATCCTGGCACGGTGGAGGATCTCGTCCGAGTAGGCATTCCCGATTCCGCTGAACAGCCTGGGATCGGTCATGGATCTCTTGAGCGTGTGATTCTCGCGCATTAGACGATCGGTAAATTCTTCAATGCTGGAGTCGAGCACTTCCAGACCGCCGCGCTCGAACTGCACGAGGGATTTCTCGCCGCGCACGAGCCAGAGCGAGGCTCGCCGTTTCGAGCCGGCTTCCGTGAGGACGAGCGTGCCATTCGGAAAATCAAAGGCGGCGAGACCGATCCTGCCGGGTACTTTGCCGCCGGCAGGAATCCAACGGAGACGACCTGCGATCATGAGGTGAATGACGAGAAAAAGGTCGTCCTTCAGCTCGAGGACAATCCGCTTGCCCATCCGTCTCACGCCGGTGACCCGCTTTTCGTACGCGGCGCTGATCGGCGGATCGATCGAGCGCAACAGGAACGGCTTCGGAATCCGGATGCGCTCGAGGGTTTGCCCGATGATGCGCGATTCGAGCGCTTCGATGTAGACGGTTATGTCAGGTAGCTCGGGCATTTTGGGCGGAATCCATGCGGCGGGGCCATATTTTCTCGCCCACCGGGCATCAAACTTCGACCACTCGTCAAATGAAATCTACGCGCGTTCTCATCCTCCTATCGGCCGTTCTCGCCTCATCGTCACACGCTCAGACGGAATTACGACTGATCCCGCAGCCGATGGAGATGCAGGTTGAAGGGTCGGTCGCAATTCGGGATGGAATCACCGTCACGCGGCCAGCGAACACGGAAGATCGTTTCGCCGCTCTGGATCTGGCGAATTCATTAAAGGAGCGGGGCATCCGCGTCGTTACTGGGGAGACTGGGCCAGGTTCCCGGATAGTCTTGTTGCGCGCCGATGGGTCCGCAGCTCAGAGCGTCCTGCGGCGTCATTCACTCGTGCTCGACCCGGCGATGCGTGACGAGGGCTACGTCATTACTCCCGACGGCAATCGCATCGTCGTGATCGGAGCGACCGCCGCCGGTGTGTTCTATGGCGCTCAGACAGTGAAGCAGATCGTCAGCGGCGACGGGGACCAGGCCAAACTCTATCGTGCGACGATCCGCGACTGGCCGGCGATGCGCTACCGCGGATTTCACGATGACTTATCGCGTGGTCCGGTGCCGACGCTTGATTTCCAGAAGAAACAAATCCGAACGCTGGCCGCATATAAAGTCAACGTCTTCTCTCCTTACTTCGAGCACACGCTCGCCTACGACTCGAATCCGCTGATCGCGCCACCCGGCGGAGCAATGACGCATGCCGATGTCAAAGAGCTCGTCGCGTACGCCGCCAACTATCACGTCGACATCATTCCCGAGCAGGAAGCGTTCGGTCACCTGCACCACGTGTTGAAGTACGAGATCTATTCTCCGCTGGGGGAAACGCCTCACGGGCACGTGCTGGCCCCCGGTCAGCCCGGCTCACTTCCCCTCATCAGGCAGATGTTCGCCGAGATCAACTCGCTTTTTCCAAGCCGATTCGTGCACCTCGGCGCCGACGAGACCTTCGAGCTCGGACGCGGCCAGACGGCGGACAGAGTAAAGACCCAGGGGCTTGGCGTCGTGTATCTCGATTTCCTGAGGCAGATCGCGGACGCTCTTCGGCCGAGCGGAAAGAAATTCCTGTTCTGGGGCGACGTTGCCCTGAGCTCGCCCGAGCTCGTGAACACCATCCCCAAGGATCTGATCGCCGTTCCATGGGCTTACGGAGCGGACACGTCATACACGCGATTTATCACGCCCTTCCGGGATGCCGGAATGGAGACGTGGGTCGCTCCCGGCGTAAGCAGCTGGAATCGCGTCTACCCAAATAACACGGTAGCGCTCGTCAACATTCAGCGCTTCGTGCGCGACGGGCAGCGGCTCGGCGCCACGGGCATGATCAACACTTCGTGGGATGACGACGGTGAAGCTCTCTTCAATCAGACTTGGTACGGCGACCTGTTCGGAGCGGCCGCGGGCTGGCAAGCCGGAGAGAGCAGCATCGATGCGTTCACTTCGAGCTATGGCAGAGTGTTTCACGGGGACCTGAGCGGCAAGATCGACGAGGCGCAGCGACGTCTCTCGGCGGCGCACGCACTTCTACAGGGTGGAAAGGTCGGAGATGCGAGCGACTATCTGTTCTGGCTCGACCCGTGGAGCGACGAAGGGCGGAACATGGCGCAGCGCATCAGGCCTTACACCCACGACCTGCGGATTCTCGCGGAGTCAGCGCTGGTGTTCATCGCGCAAGCAGAACCGAAGATCACGCGCGAGCGCGACGCGATCGAGGCGATGAAGCTCGGTGCGCGGAAAATCGACTTTATCGGGATGAAGTTTCAGTTCGCCGACGAAGTCGTCGCGATGTACGATCGCGCGGCGGACAGCACCAACAAATCTCCAGGACGGGATCTCTCCGACATCGCTGGCGTGAACGGGAGGCTTGAGGACCTGCGCGATGGCTACTCGCTCATTCGGGACGAATACGAGAGGGCATGGCTGAGAGAGAACCGTCCGTACTGGCTTCACAACGTTCTCGCCCGCTACGATTGGACGACGCAGATGTGGATCGAGCGCGCCGACCGTATCAATCTGGCGCGGCAGGAGTGGAACCGAACGCGCAAGCTTCCGCCAGCGGCGACGCTTGGGATTCCAGCGAGTATGCCCGGGCTCGCGCCGCTGGTTCGATAAGGGGCAGCGCCGCAACTGCAAGGTGGCGGGCAAACGGGCAACGGGCAACGGGTAACCGGCAACGGGCTTCCGGCCCCCGGCTAACTAATCGCCGGCTCACCCATCAACCAGTTTATTGCGCTACCTGGTGCCAGAATTGAGCGCTGCCTGCGCGCGCCACCATCGATCGAGCGCGTCTCGATCCGACGTGACGAGGCCGAGTTGGGTCGGCAGGGCGGCGAGCAAAGCCTTTGGATCGTTGTTCACCTGCGCGAATGACCGGAGTCCAGCGATGCCGGTCTGCCGGTACACTGAATCGACGATGAGCGCCCCGGTCGCATAAAACAGCTCCGATCCTTCTTCGGTTGTCACATCCGGAGCATCGCTGGTGAGGACCTGGGCGATGGTGAGAGCCGGATGGGCGGCCTGAATTTGATGCAGTCGCTCGTACACCTGATGAGTCGTGCGACCACGCGAACCCCCGAGCCACGTTGCAACACCTTCGTTGAAAAGCCGATTTCGGCTGGGGAAAGTCGGTCCGAGAATCACATGAGCGAGCTCATGCTCGTAGGCTTCGCCGAGGGCGGGATTGCCGGACAGCACTGTGTTGCCCGCGCCACCTCGTCCGCCGCGGCCCCGGTCAGCGGATGCCTCCGGGAAGAAATCGAGACCGATCGCGCGTTGTGCCTCTTCCATGGATCCAGCGACGTACATGTCGATGTGATTCGGCGCAGGCACGTGGAAAAGCGCAGCGACCGAGTCGACAAAAGCGGATGCATGAGTAATCCTGGAGGGATTCGGGTGCTGCCCCGGCGCGTACCAGAACGTCACTCGTCCCTGGGAGCGGCGTTCCCAATCGCGCGTCAAACGCGGAAGCGCGCCCGACAGCCTGAAACCGAATGGACTCCCGGATTCGCGAACCGCGAACAGCCGCTGCATTGCAAGCGGCGAGATGCGGAGCCCCCTGCTATCTGCGTTCGCGTAAAGGACTCTCACTACGAAAACGCTGTCGCCTGGTCCGTCCGAAGCGAGGCTCACGATCGTGGCGGGGAATCCCTGATACGCTTCTGTCGTCATGTCGCCCACTCGACGGTCAAAATCCGTCGCGGTGCTCCAGAGTCCGCGGCTCCGCGCCGAAGAATCCGGTTTTGCGAGATAGGCGCGAACGAGCCGGACGATGGCTCCAATGTCCGAGATGGTGGTATCGATGCCGAAGCTCACGTTCACCGCTGGTGGGGGTTCCTGGGCCCGCGCTTCCTGGGCGACAGTGAATGACAGCGCTAACGCGGCAGCGGCGAGGCCAGGCGGTCGGATTGAATAGCGCCTGGGATTGGCGATCATAAGCATGACCAGGATTCTACATGGTCTCACCGACGCGAATCAAGCGTGGCTGGGTCATTGGGTCAGCACACGTGCAAAGTATACGCGCGCTATATCGAGATTCGCTGGCGAGATGTAATCCTCCCCCAGGCTGGCCGCGCCGCTCAGCGCAAGCGCGGTCAGCTCGGAAGCGATTCGATGGATATCGGGATCAGACAGTCCCAGTCGACCGGCTCGTTCCAGTAGCGTCTCGCTCGGCGATCCAAGCAGCTCCGCGGCTCGCGATGCGCTTTCCTCGTCGTACACGATTCCCGTAACGAACACCACTGGTGCCGCGAGCAGCTCGCTGTCGATGGCATCAGCGGAGCGGATCTCAAAGAATTCCTTGGGTCGCACTTCCGGGAAGAGCGTCGAGAGATGGAATTGCCACTCCTCTTCGTCCGGACTGTCGGCGCGCATCCAGTCGCGAAAGCTCACCCAGGGTCCCGTCCCATCGCTGCTGCGCATCGCTCCCGCATCGAGGGCGAAGGCAAGATACTGCGCGGCAGGATCCGGTGAGTCGAGTGGAAGTCCGGTGCGCGAGGGGTCGAGTGTGCGCCAGAGGTGCGCGCGATAGCTGGCGTGTTTTGTCTTCTTTCCGGCATAGCTCCGTGAATTGGCAAACAGCGCCACGATGTATGGAGCGAGCGAATTGAGAAGCATCCATCTGATCGTCGGCGCACTGCCGCGTTCGACATTTATCTGCACCGCCGCAGTCTGGCGCATCATCCGCACTCCCGAGGGCCCGATCGAGTCGAAGTAGCGGGTCATCCTGGAATAGCGATCGCGCTGTAGCTGCAACGGAACCGCATCGATGTCGTTGCGAGGATCGACTCCGATGGCGAGCAGCTCGATTCCAGCGGGCGCCATCGCCTGTCGAATCACTCCGACGACCGATTGTACTGCGCGTATTGCGCCGGATGCCGTCTGGTGCGGCGTGCTGCTGATCTCGATCTGGCCGCCCGGCTCGAAGGAGACGCGCGCGCCGTCGTCGAGTGTCCACGACGGGGTATCGTCGTCGGTCGACTGGTCTAACCAGCCTTCACGAGTGCCCACCCGGGACAGGATGGTCGCCGTCGATCGCGCGCCCTCGGTCCTTGGCAGCGCCGGCAGCCGAGTCGATGCATGAACCGGAATTAGCTCGAGCTCTACCCCGATCGTGCGGGGCGCTCTCGAATCCTGGGGAGAGAAGAATCGCTGACGGATATTATCCAGCAGCCTCGCCTCGTTGAGGCTCACGATGGCGACTCAGCTCTCCACGCGCGCAAGCGCGAGCGCAAAGGAGCCATCATCCGCCGGTATCCACTTCTCCATTGAGAGCCCCGCCGCGGCGAGTATGTCTTCCAGCGCGGCGCGGTCATATTTGTAGCTCAGCTCGGTGCGGATGGTCTCGCCCTTCGCGAGGGTGATCGTCCCGATCTCGGGAATCGTCACCACGAGATCTCTCTTTGCCACCAGATGCATCTCGATCCGCCGCTGTTCCCTGTTGTAAAACGCGCGGTGCTCGAAATCACCGATGGGGAAATTGGCTTTGAGCTCGCGGTTCAACCGCTCGAGCATGTTGAGGTTGAAGGCCGCGGTAACGCCCTGCGAATCATTGTAGGCGCGCGTAATCACGGCCTCGTCTTTCACGAGGTCTGCGCCGAGCAGGAATCGATCGGTGGCGGTCATGGCACTGGCGATGTGCGAAAGAAGGCTGACTGCCTGATTCCGGGGAAAATTCCCGATCGTGCTCCCGAGAAAGCAGACGAGCGTTGGGCTCGCGCTCGGTGGCAGCGAGAATGGCTCGGTGATGTCCGACACCACGGGCGTGATCCGGACGTCGGGATAGTCGGCCTTCAGCTGCACCGCCGTGGCCTCGAGAAACTCCTTGCTCACATCGATCGGCACGTAGTATTCGGAGCATCCGTTTTCGCGCATGGCGTCGAGAATGATTCGTGTCTTCGTTGCGCTGCCAGCGCCGAGCTCGACGAGGGAACAGGGACGAACCGCGGCGATGATCTCGGGGATCTTCCGCTCCAACAGGCTGCGCTCGGAGCGCGTGAGATAATATTCGGGCAGTTGGGTGATCGCCTCGAACAGCTCCGAGCCGCGCTCGTCGTAGAAGTACTTTGGCGACAGCTGCTTCGGGCTCGCGGTCAATCCATCTCGCACATCGCTCACCATCTGCTGCCGGGAGCGGTGCACAGTGTAGGGCGGGGTTTCCGCGTCAACGTCGGTCGCGGGGCGGTGATCCTTCATACGTCCCGCGCGCAGCGGAAGCCGCTGAAAATCTGGCGTCTCATCGGATAGTCCCAATTCCGGAAGGTGGCGCGAATAGCGCCGGGTCGCGTCGCCCACGATCCCCCGCGAAGCACCTTGTACGCGTTGCCGAAGAACTCCTCCGAGTACTCTTTGTACGGAAAGCTTCGAAATCCGGGGTACCCGTTGAAGTCGCTCGACGTCCATTCCCAAACATCTCCAATCATGCCGTAACAGCCGATCGGAGACAGCGCGGTGTAAGTCCCCACGGGAGCCGTATCGAATGAGAGCTGGTCGACGTTGGCCGTTCTGGAGTCGAGCCCGTAGTCGCCCCACGGGAATCTGCGCGCACAATGCGACGAAGAATCCCACAGGGCAGCGGCTTCCCATTCGAACTCGGTTGGCAGCCGGCTGTCGCCCCATTTGGCAAACGCCTCCGCCTCGTAGTAGCAGACGTGACAGACCGGACGCGTCGCGTCCACGGGGCGCGTGACATCCATCGTCCGACTGATCCAGACCTCGTCCTCGCACGTCCAGTACTTGGGCGATACCGCGCCCGACTCCGAGAGCCAGCGACGGCCGGCGGGCGACCAGAGCTCCTGGCGCTTGTATCCCCCATCATCCACAAAGTCGAGATAGCGCCCGTTCGTCACCGGAAGGCGATCGATCAGGAATGGACGCAATTCCACTTCATGCCGCGGTCGCTCGTTGTCATAGGCGGCAGTCTCGTCCGTCGTCCCGATCGTCACGCGACCGCCATCGAAGCGCACCATTCCTGCGCCGGCGATCGAGCGTCGCGGAAACGTGATCGAGCGCGGCGCGCGATACGGATCGCCTTTCTTGAGCTGCAGCGTCTGGAGGATCGTCTCGTTGTGCTGATATTCGTGCTGGAGAACCATGTTGTAGACGTACCCGCCCTTGAGCAGCGGATTCCCGTCATCCCAGACGACTTTGTTCAGCCGGTCGAGTACGCGCGAGCGAATCTCTTTCAGCCGTGCCGTCATCTGAGCGAGGCTCGGCAGCGCCAGCGATGCGCGTGTTGCGCGAGGATGCTCGAATGGGTTGTAGAGTCCGGGCATCTCGGAGAACTCGATCGGTCCATCGAGGTTCTGGGTCAGCCAGAGCTCTTCGAAGTGAGCGATGTGCCCGACATCCCAGATGATGGGACTCATCAGTGGATCGTGCTGCCGGTGGAGGTCATCCTCGGAGAGGCCCAATATGAGCAGGAGCGTGCGCTCGCGCGCCTCGTCGAGGAGCCGCGCGATTTCGTTCCTGGAGGGGGTGGGGGGAGCGGCGTGCCGCGATGCGATCATAGGGGGAAGACCTGCATGCAATCAAATTGCCTGCCGTATAACTTGCTAGATCGACATGGGACTCTACGTTATAGCGCTCCATAATTCGACCTTGCCCATCTTCAAGCCCCTCACGGACTTAGAATGCCCGAGCAGAAAGTCGCGCTTGTAACAGGGGGCAATCGCGGAATCGGTCTCGAAATCTCCCGTCAGCTCGCCAAGCTGGGAATTCGAGTGATCCTCGGGTCGCGCGATGACGCCAAAGGGGTGATAGCAGTAGGTGAGCTGATTGCGGAGAAATTGCCCGTCGAAGCTCACGAGCTGGATGTCGCAAGCGAGGAGAGCATCCGCGAGTGCGTGAACTGGATCCGCCGCGATGTCGGACGCTTCGACATCCTCGTCAACAACGCGGGCATTATGGTCGAGGAGGGAGAAGCGGATGTGGAAGAGGAGATCCAAATCATTCGCGATACCATGCAGACCAATGTGTACGGCCCGCTTCTGCTTTCGCGCCTGGCGATCCCAATCATGAAGAGCCGCCGCTTCGGACGGATCGTGAACCTGTCCAGCAGCATGGGCTCGCTCACTGAAATGGGCGCGGGGTACACTGCCTACAGAATTGTCCAAGGCCGGAATCAACGAATTACGCGCGTTCTCGCGGCCGAGACGCAGGGGATGGGAATCCTGGTGAATTCGGTCGATCCCGGATGGGTGAAGACTTCCATGGGCGGCTCCGGAGCGAGCCGTACGGTTCAGAAGGGGGCGGAGACTCCGGTGTGGCTGGCGACGATCTCGGATGACAGCGGCCCGACAGGTGGATTTTTTCGAGATCGCAAAAGCATCCCCTGGTAGAATTGCACTGACGATGTTTCCGTCATAGGTTTTTCGGTCCGACGAGTAAAATGGCAAATCCAATCGAAGTTGCTCCGAGCCCTTCGGGCCGCCACAGTCCCTCGATCGTTTTCTTCGAGCGGTTGCCGATCGTAGCCGGAGGCGCTGTCGCCATCCTAGGCGCGCTCGTGCTGCTGGGATGGGCCCTCAATCTTCCCATTGTCACATCGTGGACGATCAACGGCCTGCGCATGCTTCCTCTTACGGCGGTGTGTTTTGTCTTCGCCGGTGGGTCTCTCACCATCGCGGTGCGGAAACACCGCACGACAACCAGCGAGGCGATACAGCAGACGCTCGCAGCATTCGTCGCCACCGTCGCGATTCTCACGTTCTACGAATATCTCCGCGGTGGTGAATCGCATTTCGATCTGCTTCTCTTCGGCAGCCGGCTGGAGCAGAGCTCTCATTACCCGCATGGCCGCATCGCGATCAACAGCACGGCGAGCCTTCTCCTTTACTCGCTCGCCCTCGTGTTCATTTCGCACGACTATCGAAAGCGGGATCTGCGCTCGCAAATGTTCGCCACTCCGGCGCTCTTCATCAGCCTCGTTGGGATACTTGGCTACGTCTTCGGCGTGAGGGGAATGTACACGCTCTCGCAGTCATCGGGCATGGCGCTCCCAACCGCCGTCGCGCACCTCGTGCTCGGCATCGGGATCATTTTCGCGGTGAGAGACCGTGGCGTCCCGGCTCTTCTCATGGACGAAGGTCCGGCCGGCGTTCTCACCCGCAGACTCCTGCCCGCGGCGATCTTCGTCCCGATATTGATGGGCACTATCAGGCTGGCCGGTGAATCGGCCGGCATCTACGAGGCTGAATTCGGCGTCTCTCTATTCTCCGTCGCAACGATTCTCACGTTCGTGGGCCTCGTGCTGTGGTCGGCGCGCGTGCTGCGCGAGACCGACAAGGAGCGCGTGGATCTGCTTGTCCTCGAGAAGGAAGCGCGTGCCCACGCCGAGTACGCGCGGAGTGAAGCTGAAGCAGCGCGTGCCGAAGCCGAGAGAGCCAACAACAGCAAGACGGATTTTCTCGCCGTCATGTCGCACGAGCTCCGGACGCCGCTCACGGCAATCATGGGCTACGAAGAGCTCCTCTCCGACGGCATCACCGGGCCGGTTACCGAGCTGCAGCGTCAGCAGCTCGGAAGAATCAGCGTGAGCGCCCGCCATCTGCTCGGCCTGATAGATGAAATTCTCACTTTCGCGCGCGTCGACATCGGACGAGAGCAAGTTCGCTGGGAGTCCATCTCGGTGAACAACACGCTCGCCGACGCCGCCGTGCTCGTCGAGTCGATGGCCGCCGCAAAGAGGCTCGACCTCGTCGTTACTCTGCTCGACGAAGATCAGGCGATTCAGACCGATGGAACGAAGCTGCGGCAAATGCTCGTCAACCTGCTGTCGAACGGAATCAAGTTCACGGAAAAGGGTGACGTGCACCTGGGCTGCGCGATCAACGCCGGAATTCTCGAGGTGACCATCGCCGATACTGGAGTAGGTATCGCGGCGGAGAACATCGAGTATTTATTCGAGCCCTTCTGGCAGGCGGAGCAGACAGCGACCAGAAAGACGGGCGGCACCGGGCTCGGCCTCAGCGTGACGAGAAAGCTCGCCCGGCTTCTCGGTGGCGATGTCACGGTTGCGAGCAGACTGGGAGCCGGAGCGACATTTCTGCTGACGCTGCCAATGAAGGCTCCTGCCGGCGAGCCGGTCAGACGCCGGGACACACCGACCACGCCGACCAGCCCGCAGTACTCGCTACGGACCTGAGCGTGTTTTAACGCGCGCCGATTTTGGCGTCGGGAAGCGATGTCACCGGTGTACCGGCTTCCTCGACGGGTGCCGTGAAGTTGTAGAGCTTGAGGCGGAGACCGCCGCGCGGACCGAGCGTCGCGTCATGCTCGTACAGCGTAACCGCGCAATTCGCGACCTCGGCTTTCTTGTCGATCGCGAGCAATTCCGCTTCGGTCATGTGCTCGAGGATGTAGCGCATGCAGAGCACCACCACCGCGTGGCATACGATGAGCACGCGCTCTCCGCGATATTCCCGCGCGATCATCTCTGTCGCGCTCCGCAAGCGCAGAATTACATCGCACCAGCTCTCGCCCCCTGGCGGGCGGTGATAGAACTTGCCGAGGAGCCGCCGGAATTCGGCCTGCTCGGGGTAGTGCTCTTTCACGCCGACGGGGGTGAGCCTGTCCAGGACGCCAAACTCCTTTTCGCGAAATCGCTCGTCGACGATGAGTGAATAGCTGTCGGCGGCCATGCCCGCGCTCTTCGCGATGAGTTCAGCACTGTGTCGCGCGCGAAGATATGGCGATGTGAGTACGATATTCGGACGCTGCTCCACCGGGAGAGCCCCGAGCCACCGCCCAAGTGCGATCGACTGCTGCTGCCCTAGATCCGACAGCGGGACATCGATATCTCGAAACTCGAGATCGATCACTCCCTGCCCGGCTTCGAGTGCGGCTTCGCGCGCGATGTTCCCCGCGGATTCGCCGTGACGCACAACGTAGAGCAGGTCCGGCCAGATCTGTGTCGATTTCACGAGCGAAGAAAGGTCAAGGAGCGTACCACCATATAGTTGGTGGTCGCTGGTGCGAAGCTTGAAACCATGCGGGTCATGACATCGACGCCCGACCAGCAGGACTCCGACTGGCCGAGATACCCGGAAACAATTCTGAGCTTCGCAACGCAACCTCCGATCGAGATCGACCTGAGGGAGATTCCGTCGGATTCGGCGCTGGCGATGCTGAAGGCTGCGGGGCTCGGAGAGCCATTCGCGATCATGACCGCATTCGATCCAGCCGGCCGGAATCTGCCGCCGGAAGAGAACGAGAAGCGGAGACGCGCCCTCGACCGAAGACTGGCGGCGAGCGGATACCGGTTCCACCGGGTGGATTGCTGCTCACCCGATCGTTCACACTGTGAATGCAGCATCGCAGTGGCGATGAGACAGGAAGATGCTCTCGCACTCGCGAGAGAGCTGGAGCAGGTCGCGATCTTCTGGTTTGATGGGAGCCGGTTCTGGATACTCGGTGCGGTGGTGGAGAGTGATGCGATGATGCTGCCGAGGAGTTCGTAGGCGGATGTTGGCTTGCACGGATCGCGTTCTTTGCAGTTCACCCGCAGTCCTAAGTCAGCGGCTTGTACTTGTATCCGTACGCTCCACCCTTCGCCGATGTCACGCGAAACTTCTGAGTGGCTTTCGGTGCAACCGGTCCGACCGTCGCCGTCTGAGTGTCGATGACGTTGCCGGTCTTATCGATGATGTCGATGCTGAGGGTGTACGTCCTGGCCGTCGTGCCGCGATTCTCGATCGTGCCTCCGATGAGCGTCTCTGTCGGGCGGCGGGTGAATTCCGTCACCAGCAGCTTGACCGGCGCATTCTCGGATTTGTTGTTCCAGTAGACGAGCGAATCGGTGTAGATCTTCTGGAGCTTCTTGTCCTTGGTTCCCTTGTACATGCCCTGGTACGCAAAGGCGTACAGAAGCGGGTTGTCGGGATTGCTGGGATCCATTGCGACCAGCTTGTCGATCAACGGAAACGCCTTTGGATAATTGTTGTTCTGGATGTATGTCGCGGCGAGGTCGTTGATCGCATCGCGCGAGTACGGGTTCTGGGAAAGCGCGGCATCGAACAGCTTGCTGGCATCCCCCTGACGTCCGTTGCGGGTCGCGACGACACCGGCGTGCACGAGCGCGAGCTCGCCAAACTTCGTCGGATCGGCGAGCATCGGCGCGTAGATCGTTGGAACCGATGCGCTATCGCCCGCTTCCATGTACATGCGACCTACGTTGTCGATGGCATCCGCCAGAAGCAGATCGTTGTTGGCCACCGCGATGTAATCCTGCCATGGCTTGATCGCTTCCTTCGCCGCGACGCGCTTGGCTGCTCCGGTGGCCGATTCAGCCTTGTCGGAGGCGGCCGATGCGATCTCGTACATCGTCTTCACACGCACATCGGCGTAGCTCGTATCCGTTCCTGCGGCGGCGAGAGTCTGCTTCCAGTATTCGGTCGCGGCGTTCCAGTCCTTCCGGTTCTGCGCGACCGACCCTAGCACCGAGTACGCGTAAGGCGCGCGACGGTCGAGCAGGAGAGAGCGCTTCGCCAATGCTTCCGCGGAATCGAGCTGGTTCGCGTTGAGCGCGTTGATCGCGGCATTGAGAGTGTTGAGCCACGGCTTCTGCTGACGCCACTGATTGATCAGCGTCGCGCATTCCGGGGATGCCTTTTCCACGATCGAGAAGGACGAATCGGCCGCGGCGAATAGGTCAATCGTTGCCGTGGGATTGGTCGTGAGACCGAGCGCGCTTCTTGGAACGATGGCGAGCGTGTTGGGCTGCATCAGATAGATGATGTATGCCTCGCCCTTCAGGTAATTGCGGGCCGTCGGATTGTCATTGCCATTGTCCGAGAGCCGCAGCACGTCCTGCAGATCTTTCGTCGGATTTCCCTTGTCGGAAGCCGAGATCGCGCGCGTCATCGAGAATTGCGCCTTGGCGATGTCGCCCTTCGTATTGGCGGTCGGATCGCAGGTGGGCGCCGCACTCTGCGCCATCAGCGGTGTCGCGGCGAAAACGCCGAGCGACACGGCGGCAGCGATCCGGTTCACAAAAGCTTTCATCAAGGATCTCCCTGATTTGTGTTGGGTGGACGGGGGGTTAGGAGTCCGATAATATACCGCCGCCGCCTCTGAGTTCCTCTCTTGGCCTAAGTTCCGCCGCGGTTTGGTTCTTCATCGGGTCTGAGCCTATTCGTGCCTTCCCGCGTCCCTCACCAGCTCGAAGGCGCGCCTCACGTGGGCTTCGGTAGTGTGGATGTTGCCGATCGCGATCCGGAGTGCGTAGCTCCCGCGCACGCGAGTATGGGACAGGTAAACCTCTCGGCTCGAGTTCACCCTTTCCAGAACCCTCGCGTTGTGCGAATCGAGCTGCTCCGGACTCCGGCCGGCAGGGCAGTGCCGGAATATTACAGTCGAAAACTTCGCGTCGGCCAGCCGTTCCAGCTCCGTGTCTTCGTCGATCCATCGGGCGAGGCTTTGGGCGATCCGGATGTGCTCACGAATGAGTGACTGGAGCCCGCTCACGCCCAGGTCTCTGATGACGAACCACAGCTTGAGAGCGCGGAACCGCCGACCCAGCGAGATCCCGTAGTCCATCAGGTTGACCACTCCGTGACCTTCACTGACGACCAGATAATCCGCGACGTGCTGGAAAGCGTGCTTCAGCAAATCGGGGCGGGAAGCGTACAACACCGAACAATCCATCGGTGTGAACAGCCACTTGTGCGGGTTAACCACGAGCGAATCCGCCCGATCACAGCCGTCGAGCACATGCCGCATCTCAGGAAGAATGGCCGCGACGCCACCGTACGAGGCGTCGACGTGCAGCCACATCTTCTCCCTTTTGCAGACTTCGGCGATGGTCGAGACGGGGTCGATTGCCGTGGTGGACGTCGTTCCGACGGTTGCGACGACCGCGAGAGGAACGGCACCGGAGCGCCGGTCGGCATCGACCGCTTCGGCCAGCGCCTTTGCGTCCATGCGGAGGCCGTCGTCGGTTGGAATCTTTCTGAGTCCGCTGAGGCCGAAGCCGAGTGTCATGACGGCTTTGTCGACGCTGGAGTGCGCCTCCTCTGAGCAGTAGACGACCACTCGCGGAAAGTCCCGCCTGCCGGCCATCCCGTTCGACCTTATCGCGAGCTCGGGACGCATCTCGCGCGCGGCCGCCAGTGCATAGAGTGTGTTGGACGACGCGGTGTCCCCTATGACACCGAGAAAATTGTCGGGGAGTCCGAGCATCTGGCGAAGCCAGTCCAGTGTCAGAAGCTCGAGCTCCGTCGCGGCTGGACTAGTCTGCCACAGCATTGCGTTGACGTTGAGAGCGGCGGTGAGAGCTTCTCCCAGAACGCCGGCGCCGGTGGAAGAATTGGCGAAGTACGCCATGAAGGCCGGGTGATTCCAGTGCGTCAGCCCCGGCACGATCAGCTTGCGGAAATCGTCGAGCACGACGTCCATCGATTCGCCGTGCTCGGGCGGCGATGGCGGGAGCGACCCGCGGACGTCGCCCGGTCGGACGTCCGGCAGCACGGGATACTGCTCCGGATGCTCCAGATAGTCGGCGATCCAGTCCACGACGTCGTGCGCGTGCTTCCGGAATTCCTTCGGCTGCATTCGTGGAAAATATAGACGTTCTGCATCGACTGGCTTCGGTTAACTCCCTGCCATCAGCTATCAGAGAGCGGGAAGCTGACAGCAAGGTTGTCAAATGCTGCCACCGCACCCTACCTGCTCACTTTTAATATTTTTACGAATGCAGCGAAATCCCATCGTCCTGATCCACGGCTACTCCGACGACAGCTCGTCGTTCAAAACGTGGCAGGGCATCCTCGAGGCTCGCGGCTACGACGTCGCGATGATCCATGCCTGCACCTACCGCTCGCTCACAAACGAAGTCACGATAAAGGACGTCGCGGAGGGATTCGACCGCGCGTTGAGGATCGTGGCCGGCTTGAGCGACGACGAGCCTTTCGACGCGATCGTGCACTCGACCGGGATGCTCGTGATCCGCGCGTGGCTGACTGCGTACGACGGACGGCGCGAGCGTCTGAAGCATCTGGTCGGTCTCGCCCCCGCTACGTTCGGATCTCCGCTCGCGCACAAAGGACGCAGCTGGCTTGGCGCCATGTTCAAGGGAAACCGCAGCCTCGGTCCCGATTTTCTCGAGGCGGGGGACAGGATTCTCGACGGGCTGGAGCTCGCGAGCCGCTTCACGTGGGACCTCGCGCACCTCGATCTGCTGGGAGATGAGACCTTCTACGGTCCGACGCGACGCACGCCCTACGTGTTCATCTTCTGCGGCAATCAGAGTTACGGCGGACTCCGCCAGCTCGTGAACGAGCCGGGAAGCGACGGCACCGTGCGGTGGGCCGCGTGTCCGCTCAACACCAGAAAAATCATTCTCGACCTCACGCGCGATCCCGCGCGCGAGGGATCGGAGAAGCGCATCGAGATTGCCGACTGGAAGAACACCGACATTCCGCTGATCCCCGTCGAGGGGAAGAACCACGGAACGATCCTGTCGGATCCGGGAGACGCGCTCGCCGACCTGGTCGACAGCGCACTCAGCGTCTCCAGTGCGGCGAGCTTTACGAAATGGATATCCGATGCAACCAGAGAGACGCAATCTGCGCTCGACAAGATGGACGAGTGGCAGCAGTTCGTCGTGCGCGTGGTCGACGAGCGCGGCGATCCCGTTCCCGACTACAACATCCAGCTCTTCCGCCGCGGCAACGACGCCGGCTCGAACAACGGCATCCACGAGTTCGACGTCGATGTGCACGCGTACAAGGGCGACGCGAGCCTCCGCTGCTTCCATGTGCGGCTGGCCGAGCTGGATTACAGAAAGCTTCCCAACCTCTGGGTGCGCGTGATAGCGTCGTCTGGATCGCAGCTCGTCGGGTATCAGGGCTTCGGCAGTGAGAAGTCAGCGACCGCGCCGAATCCGCGCGACGGAAAATGGGATGCCGCTCTCGACATCTCTTCGCTCGTCGATGACAAGGGAATAAAATTCTTCTATCCTTTCACGACGACTCTCATCGAGCTCAAGCTGAATCGCGAGCCACTGCCACTGACGGGAAAGAATGAAATCTGCTGGTTCTGAAACCATCAACAGAGGTGCCGTCCGCCATCTGAAGAAAGTCGATCCGGTGATGGCGGAGGTGATCGCAAGCGTCGGGCGGTTCAAGGGATGGCCAGCATCATCCGGAACGCATTTCGACGCGGTGGCGCGCTCCATCGTTTTTCAGCAGCTCTCCGGAAAAGCAGCGGGAACGATCCACGGGCGCTTTCATGGATTGTACGGTGGAAGACCGCCGCTTCCGGCGGAACTCGCCGCGACGCCCGATGAGCACCTTCGCTCAGTCGGACTTTCCCGTCAGAAATCCGCCTACCTCAAGGACTTGGGCGCTCGCGTCGCCGGTGGCGAGCTCCCCATTGAGACCCTCCACGAGCTCACGGACGAAGAGATCATCACCTCGCTCACGCAGGTGAAGGGCATTGGCAGGTGGACGGCGCAGATGTTCATGATGTTCCGACTCGGCCGGCCCGATGTGCTGCCCGACCTGGACCTCGGAATCCAGAAGGGAATTCGACGGGCGTATCACTTGCGAAAGGTGCCAACGCCAGAGCGCGTAAAGAAGATTGGCGCGAAGTGGGCTCCTCACCGTACAGTTGCTTCGTGGTATCTGTGGCGGTATCTCGATACGGTGGCAAACGCGCCGCGGCCCCCGGGGCGAAAGGCGGGCTCGTAGTCGCCGAATGACACGGCAGTCGCACGAAGTCTGCAATAGAATTTTTCCTCACCGCAAGAATCGCTGAATGTCAACCGCACAAGCAGAGCTCACATCCTCCGCCGCCCTCTACGATGACAAGGCTGCATCGCGCTGTCGCGCGGTGCTGACTGCAATTTTTGGCGAGTCCGCCCAACGCACGTTCGATGTCAGATTCTGGGATGGCACCGTGGACCGCGGCGCGGTTCCAAATCCGCCGTACACGCTGGTGCTCAACAGACCAGCGGCGCTCAGGCGCATGCTGTTGCCGCCAAATGAGCTGTCGATAGTGGAAGCGTACATCGCGGGCGACGTCGACATCGACGGCAGCATGGAAGGCGCATCTAATCTTGCGGAGCAGATCGGCGGACGGCTGCGTTCGCCCCTTGCAATCGCGAAGCTCGTTCAGATGGTGATTGGGCTGCCGGGTCAGGCGGAGGACGATCTCGCCGATACGCGTTTTCCGGAGCACGCCCGCAAGCTCGGCACGCGTCATACGCCGGTGCGCGATGCGGCCGCGATCCAGTTCCACTACGATGTCGGCAACGATTTCTACAAGCTGTGGCTCGATCGCCGGATGGTGTATTCGTGCGCGTATTTCAAGTCGCAGGATGAGGCGCTCGATGACGCGCAGGTAGCAAAGCTCGATCTGATTTGCCGGAAGCTGCGTCTCCAGCCGGGCGAGCGGTTCCTCGACATCGGCTGCGGATGGGGTGGGCTGATCATGCACGCGACCGAGCACTATGGGGTGGACGCGACCGGGATAACGCTGAGCGAGAATCAGGCGGCGCTCGCGCGCGAGAAAATAGAAAAGGCGGGACTCTCGAATCGCTGCCGGGTCGCCATCCGCGACTATCGCACGCTCACGGAGGACGACGCCTACGACAAGATCTCGAGTGTCGGCATGGTGGAGCACGTCGGCCTCACCCACCTCCCGGTGTATTTCGCATCGGCGTATCGCGCGCTCAAGCCCGGCGGGCTGTTCATGAACCACGGCATCGTGAGTCTTGGCGAATCGCGCCCGCGATCGGTGGGCGAAAGAATCTTTCGCAAGTTCTGGAGAGCCGATGCGTTCATCGACAAGTACGTCTTCCCGGACGGTAAGCTCACCGCCACGCACAGCGTGATCTCGGCGGCTGAGGGCGCGGGATTCGAAGTGCGCGACGTGGAGAGCCTGCGCGAGCACTACGCGATGACGTTGCGCCACTGGGTGCGCACGCTCGAGGAAAACTCCGAGCGCGCCACCGCGCTCGTAGGCGACCACACATTTCGCGTGTGGCGTCTTTACATGGCGGCATCGGCGAACGCGTTTTCGACGGCGGCCATCAATATCATCCAGACGCTGCTGGCCAAACCCGACGCGCGCGGCCACTCGAACATCCCGCTCACGCGCGACGACCTCTATGTCGATCGCTGACTCATCGAAACTGCGCTTGTGGTAGATTGAAGGGACCGCAATCAGTTTCGGAGAGCAGCATGGCTGTAAAAATCGCCGCCAAGCAGGACCGCAGGTACTTCCAGGACCGTGAAGGCGTTTTCCATCACATCGAGAACCTGAGCATCAGTGCCTCGACTCCCGACTATCCGGCCGTGCTGCACCAGACGCGCCGCACTATGATTCTCGCCGATGACCGTTCGCACGCGGTAATCGTGCTCGACAAGGCGCTGAAGGTTTCCCGGAACGACGGCATGTCGACCGTTCTCGTGGCGTATCAGGAGCCAACCGATACGACGTGGAAATCGCTCGAGCAGCACATGGAAGCCGAGGACTCTACCGCGGAAACCGCGAGGGGAGCGAAGATCATGGCTTCGCTCGAACGGAAGAAAAAGGCTACAGAAGCTCTGTAGGCATGCGGGGCAGACGTCGCGCTCTTGTTCTACTGACGATTGTTGGCGCACTCATCGGGTGCGCGTCGTCGCCACCACCTCCTCCCAAGCCGGTCGTCGTCGGCCCTCCTACTGACACGGTGCGGGTCCCACTCACGGACCTGCTGACGAAGACCTACTTCGGATATTCCGGCGGTCTTTACCCCGGCGGCGTCAACCAATCGCCCACCGATCACGACTCGGCGGCGCTCGCGCGGCGAAAGACAATTCAGCCGCTCGATGTGAATGGCGACGAGAGCCCGTTCGGAAAGTACGTGCTGCTTTCGATTGGAATGGCGAACACCACACAGGAGTGGTGCTCGCAGAACTCGGGGCCGCCGTGTACGCCGTGGAGCCTGATGGGCAAGGCAGCCGCGGATCCGAGCGTCAACCACAACACGTTGGTGATCGTGAACGGAGCGGCAGAGGGTCAGGACGCGCCCGCGTGGACTTCGCCCGTTTCGCTCGCGTATGAGCGCATCAAGCTGGCGCGACTCGCTCCGCTGGGATTGAGCGAAAATCAGGTGCAGGCGGCATGGGTGAAGCTGGAAGATCAGAAACCGGCTCTGTCACTGCCGGCCGATAGCGCCGATGCCTACCTGCTGCTCACGAACCTCGGTCAGGTGCTGCGCGCGCTTCGCGTCCGCTATCCGTACCTGAAGATCGTGTTCGTCTCGAGTCGCTCGTATGGCGGATACGCTATGACCGATCTCAACCCCGAGCCTTTCGCGTATGAAAGCGCCTTCTCGGTGAAATGGCTGATCGAGTCGCAGATCGATGAGATGCGCGGCAAGCCGGCGAATCCGCGCGTGGGCACGCTCGACTACGCAAAGAAGCAGGCGCCAGTGATCGTATGGGGTCCGTATCTCTGGGCGAATGGAACGTCGCCACGATCGGATGGCTTGCTCTGGAATCGCTCGGACTACGAGGAGGACGGAACCCACCCATCGCAGAGCGGCGAATCCAGAGTGGCTGGGATGTTGCTGGATTTCTTCAAGACGTCGCCATACAGCAGGTGTTGGTTTGTGGCGAATCAGTATTGCCAGTAAACGGGAAATCATCACGCAAGCATGAGAGGCGGGACATGCCATTAGTTCAAATCGAAGATCTGCCCGACTCTTCGCGCGTCTGGGTATTCGGCAGCGACAAACCGCTCGAGCCCGGCGCGGAAGACCTGTTACTCCGCGAAGTCGACCGCTTCCTCTCGCAATGGCACGCGCACGGCGCGCCGCTGACGACGGGCCGCGACTGGAAGTACGGGCGATTCCTCACCATCGCCGTAGACCAGTCCACCGAGGGAGCGTCGGGCTGCTCGATCGACGGACTCTTCCGCTCACTCAAGGCACTCGAGCCGCGCTTGGGAGCCAGCCTAGTCACAAGCGGGCTCGTGTTCTACCGCGACAAGAAAGGGGAAATCCAATCGGTTGATCGAGAACGGTTCGCCTCACTTGGTGCGCACGGAAAGATCGGGCGCGACACGCGCGTCTTCGACCCGACCGTCACCACGCTCGGCGAATGGCGCGCACGGTTCGAGCTCGATGCCGCTCAATCCTGGCACGCGGGACTGTTCCCGGAAAAACAACCGGCGTGAGGACCCACACTTCGTATCTCACCTTCAATACGAAAAAGCGGCAGGAGATAATCGACATCACCGAAGAGGTCGACAAGTGCCGAGCCGCTGCCGGAATCGAAGAAGGGATGGTGTTGGTGTCGGCGATGCACATCTCGGCATCGGTGTTCGTCAACGATCATGAGCCTGGTCTCTGGAAAGACATCCTCGATTGGCTCGAGAGCAGAATCGCGCCGTGGTCTCCGGATGATTACCGGCACAACACCGGCACCGGCGAGGACAACGCGGCGCTCACCTGCGCTCGCTCACCATCGGTCACGAAGTGATCGTCCCGGTGACCAAGGGGAAACTGGATTTTGGGCCGTGGCAGCGCGTGTTCTACGGCGAGTGGGACGGTCAGCGCCCCAAACGGGTGGTGCTCAAGGCGATGGGGGAGTAGCCTCGGTCTGCTCAACGGCCTGCTCGGCGCCGATGAATCCGATCTTGCTGTGAGTTCCGTCGCAGAAGGGTTTCACAACTGAGCCACCGCAGCGGCAGAGCGTGATCCAGGTTTTGCCTTCCGGAGACACCTTACGCCTGTTATCCGGAATCGGGACAGGATTGCCCTCGTGATCGACAAGATTGACATCGCCGTACACTCTGTACGGACCGTTCTTGCGAATTTCGATCATCACATCTGCCATTTGTTCGTCCTTGCGGTGAGCGCCAATTCCCTCTGACGTACGTTAGTCGGTTCGCATTGATTGCGCCGATTTACTGGGTATCTATCGGGGGGTGAGCTCGATGGCACTGAGCAGGAGATCGTGCGGCCACTGATCGGCAAACCCGTGTTGCCTGAGCACCGTGGCGATCTGCGCCCAATGACGGATGTCGTGCAGGAAAACATTGGACGCGATCTTGTGCTTGCTCGCCGTGACGGCACCGGTGGTGAGCGTCTTGAACGTCAGAGACCTTCCGAGCTCATCTTCTGTCGCCGTCGTCAGAAACTGAATCAGCTGCGCGCGGGCGTTGTCGCCGAGCTCAAAGACATCCTCGATGGAAGTCTGACGAAAATCCTCCCACGGGCTGACCTCCTGATCGAGCAATCTCTGCGCGTAACGCAGCTCGACAGCGAAAACGTGCAACACCAATCCGCCGATTGTCGCCGTGCGTCCGGTCCCGAACGGTACAGACCATGCCGCGGGATGCTCGACGAACCAGTCGTGCCAGCGGTGGTGCTCCGTCGAAGTCAGCTCGAGGAGCGTTTCGTACCTGAGCGCGCAGCGATCGGCGGCGCTCACACGCGCAGATGGTCCGCGCGCCAATTCTTGATGGCGGCTTTGATGTCGCCCTGACCCTTGAGCTCGCCGTTGAGCGCGCGCCGCGTCAGCTCCGGCACCTCATCATCCGGCGCAAAGCGAAGCGCGACCAGCTGACTTGCGGTCAGCTCGCTCACCCGACCGCGCAGATCACTCGGCAGCAGTCGCTCGAGTCTGGTACGCTCCTCCAGGCGGATCACGCGATCCTGCGCGCGCAGGGGCATGCCGCGCAGCAGGAACACTCCGAGGAACAATGCCACCGAAACGATGAGTCCCCAGCCCGTCGTTCCGGTGGGATAACGGACAAGTCTGACAGCGCTCACGAGCACATTGGCGAGCAACACCGGCAGGACGAAAAAATGAAATGCGGGGATCCACCGGCGGTGACTTGCGTAAGTCTGAATCGGTTCAGCCATTGTTGCTCCTGGTATTGCGTGTGGTGCGCTTTGATGACTTGAAGCTACGCCATTTGCGTCTCGGCTTCACGCGCGTAGCGCTTGAGCCTCGTGATCATGGCGTTCAAACCGGGTTCACGGGCGGCGAGCCCGATGCTTTCCATCAGGATGCTGACGAAATTGGGGGGGATACCGAGGGTGGTCGACGGCGGCTGTCCATTCACGGCCGCGAAGATGATGGCGAGGACGGCGGCGATCGTCGGCGATTCCCGGGCGTTCAGATCGGCATAGAAGTACATGAGGCCGTCGCGCACTTCCGGAACGATGTCGACGCGCGTCTGGCACTCGGGAACGTTGAAGCTTCCGCGGTCGAGGTCTCTGAATCGCTCGGGAAGCGGCTCGAGCTTCTTCGAGTACTGGACCAGCGCCTGCATCTTCTCCTCGCGCTGCATCGAGCGAAAGAGCTTGAGCACGCGGTCGATCGAGGGAGGAATGCTCGGCGTCACGGGAGCGTTCGCCATGCACGGAATCTAATTAACTTTCGACGACTGGATCACCAAACGCATTCGGAGAAAGTAGATGCCAACAAGAAAAGCGACGGCAACGTGGGAAGGCGGACTCAAGACCGGGAAAGGAAGCTTCAAGGGCGAGAGTGGAGGGATTGCGGGACAGTTCAACTTCAGCTCGCGCTTCGAGAGCGGCGCCGGCTCGAATCCGGAGGAGCTGCTCGCGGCCGCCGAGGCCGCGTGCTTCAGCATGGCCCTGAGCGCGGGCCTCGAGAAAAATGGAACGCCCCCGACGAAGGTGGAGACGAGCGCCGCGTGCACCGTTCAGGCAGTTCCCGGCGGATTCGGGATTACTACGATGAAGCTCAATGTGCAGGCGACCGTTCCCAACATCGACAAGAACAAATTCGATCAGATCGCCAAGGAGACCAAGGAAGGGTGCCCCGTCTCGAAGGCGCTCAAGGGGAACGTCGACATTCAGCTCGAGGCGAGGCTCGTATAGGAACCGCCGTTACCGCGAGTAGTTCCTGATCTTGCTCTTGAGCAGCTCGCCATTGGCGAAGATGATCTGCTCGCCCGACTCGCTGCGCACGCGTGTCGTCTTCAAGCCGATGTGCTCGACTTTGCCGCGGTAGTTCTCGACGGAGATCGAGTCTCCGATGACGAACGGCTTGTCGACCACGATTGCGATGGCCGCGAACAGATCGCCGAGGATGTTCTGGACCGCGAGCGCGACCGCGAGTCCGCCAATGCCGAGCCCGGTGAGAAGCGGCCTGATCTCGATGCCCATCCTGGACAGAGCAAAAACGCCCAGGATTATCCAGACGGCGAGGCGAGTCACCACTCCGATCGCCTTGAACGTCGTAATGTTGCTGCCGTCCGTCGCGTGGTACGTTACGTGGCGCTGGAGGTAGTAGGTGACGATGATGTTGGTCCAGATCACACCCTGCGTGAACAGGGCGAGCATCGTCGCGACATTGGCCCAGCGCTCGGTATCGCTGTCCGTCGGCAAATGGAGCGCTCTCGGCACGAACGACGCGACGAGGGCAATGAATAGAAACAGCGAGCCCTTCAGGATCCGGATCGCCAGGCTGTTTTTCATGCCCAGAAATGTATTGCGCGGCGGAACTCGGCGTACAGAATCGGGCGAATCACTCGTGTCCACAAAACCAAAGCAGGGAGCCGTAAGCTTTTAAGCGGGGCAGCCTTTTAGCTATTCCGTCGGCGTACGGTGATGTGGAGGTTGGATTTTAGCGGCCGCGGAAAATACAGTGTAAGACACGCGATCAATGGCTCCGCGAATCGCCAGCGCCAGTATGAAGGCTGCAAAGCTCTCGGCGTTTTTGGCTTAAAGCTCCCTGCTTCAGTATTGTGGATGCCCGGGCTACCGTCCCGATCCGGACCAGGGGATGGCTAGGCACCCTTCGCGAGCGCCGGCACCAGATCCATTTCGTCGCAGGCATCGCAGTTGTGGCAGCGCCACTCGGGATCGACTTCCTCACCGAAATGCTCGAGGATGTAGCGCGTCCGGCACCGCACGGTCTGGCAGAACTGGATCATCGTACGAAGCTTCTCCTGATCCATCGCCCGGCGCTCCTCGTAATCCTGGAGATCGGCGCTCAGATCCACGGCGCAGAGATTCTCGCCAAGACGCTCCCACTTTCCACCGCGATGCTCGCGGACGAGTCCGTGTCTCTTCAGCAGCGCGAAAACGATCCTGGCTTTCCGGGAGGGAATCCCCGTGAGCTCGACCAGATCCTCGAGGAGAACGGGAGTCTTGAGCGGATATTTTTCCAGCGCGAGCGCCACCTGTGCCGCTTCCTGTACCTCCGGATATTTCCCGCCCAGGAAGTACGACTGGATGCGTTTGTCTTCCACGCGGTACAGCACTCGGCAGATTGCCGGCGCGCCATCCCGGCCCGCTCTGCCGGCTTCCTGATAGTAGGCTTCGATCGATCCCGGGAAATGGTAGTGGATCACGAATCGAAGGTCCTGCTTGTCGATACCGAGCCCGAATGCATTCGTCGCAATGATCGCCTTGAGCTCGCCGGCCATGAAGCGATCCTGAACGTCCTTTCGCTCGGCCGCTGGCCGCTTGCCGTGATAGAGGCCTACCTTGAACTCCTCGGCCAGCATCTCATAGAGTCGCTCTGCCTCTTTCACGGTGGCGACATAGATGACGCCCGAGCCCTCGAACTCGCGCAGCGCATGCTTGAGCGTCGTATCCTTGATCTGAGCGTTGACGGTCCGTGCGACCTCGAAGCGAAGGTTCGGTCGTGCGAAGCCGGTGATCGTCACGTGGGGTTTCACCATTCCAAGCTGACGCATGATGTCCTGCTGCACGTGCGCGGTGGCGGTCGCGGTCAACGCGAGTATCGGCGGGCGGCCGAGCCGCTTGGCGATTCCGCCGAGTGAGAGGTAATCAGGGCGGAAATCGTGTCCCCACTGGCTGACACAGTGCGCCTCGTCGACGACGAAGAGACTGATCGGGCGAGAGAGAAGGTGCTCGAAGAACGCTCGATCCTTGAAGCGCTCGGGTGTGAGGTAGAGCATCTCGCCCTCGCCCTCGGCAATCTGCCGATGCGCTTCGCGAGTCTCCGAGGTGGAGAGGTGCGAGTGCATCGCAACGGAGCTGACGCCCTGCGCCGAGAGCTTGTCGTGTTGGTCCTTCATCAGAGCGATGAGCGGACTTACCACTATGGTGAGTCCGGGCAGCACGACCGCGGGCAGCTGATAGATGAGCGATTTGCCGCTCCCGGTCGGCATGACGACCAGGGTGTCTTTTCCGCTGAGCACCGCGTTGATCGGCTCCCACTGGCCGGGTCGGAAATTCTCGTGGCCAAAGCGGTCCGTCAGCAGCGTGCGGGCTGCCTCTTTACTAATTCGTTTCGACACTCTGGGCACTACAGGCACAAACTATTCCCACGACAATTAAGGCAGAGCCACTTACTTCGTCGTGGCTGACGGAATAACCTCAGCCCGATGCCCGAGCCCACCGGTCCACGCTATGAGATCTTCGCCCCTACCGCACCAGGACTGGAATCGATCGCAGCGGGCGAGCTCAAGTCACTGGGAATACGGGCGCGGCAGGAGACGGGCGGCGTTGCGTTCGGTGGCGATCTCGGGCGCGTCTATCAGGCCAATCTGTGGCTACGCACTGCGAGTCGCGTCGTGGTGAGGCTCGGTCATTTTCACGCGAGCACCTTCCATGAGCTGGAGCGTCGGGCGAAGAAACTGCCGTGGGCAGAATTTCTTCCCGCAAAAAGCGCGGTTCGGCTGCGGGTGACCTGCCGCAAATCGAAGCTCTATCATTCCGATGCCGTCGCCGAGCGCGTGCTGTCCGCGATCGCGGGATCGGTGTCGGGGCCCATCGAAGCCGAAGCGGTCGAGCCGGATGACGATACGTCAGAGACTGAATCAAAAACTTCGCAGCTCTTTGTCGTGCGTATCGTAGACGATCAGTGCGAGATCAGCGCGGACAGCTCGGGCGAGCTGCTGCACCGCCGCGGATACAGGAAAGAGATTGCCAAGGCTCCGCTGCGCGAAACGATCGCGGCGGCGATAGTCCTTGCCAGCGGCTGGAAACGCGGCGACGCTCTGCTCGATCCGATGTGCGGCTCGGGCACGATTCCGGTTGAGGCGCTGATGCTTGCGCGCAAGATCGCGCCGGGACTGAGGCGCAATTTCCAGTTCATGGGCTGGCCGGGGTTCGACGGGGGAAGCTGGAATGGACTTCTCGAAAAGGCACGCGCGGAGATAATCGACTTTCACGGTGAAGTGCTCGGCTCCGACCGGGATGAGGGTGCGATAGAGGCCGCGACTCGAAACGCCGAGCGCGCGGGAGTCGCGGACAACATGCGGTTCTTTCCCGGGGCATTGTCGGGGTCGATTGAAGCAGCCGGAGACCCGGCGAACGGAACCGGGTGGATTCTCACTAACCCGCCGTACGGAGTGCGGGTAGGCGAGAGCAGCGACCTCAGGAATCTGTACGCGAAGCTCGGGTCGATGCTCCGTGCAAAGGAGGGCTGGCGACTGGGCGTTTTGACTTCCGATCTGGATCTTGTCCGACAGACGAAGCTGCCGCTGAGACCTCGCTTCAGCACGTCGAACGGCGGAATTCCGGTTACATTCTTCGCGAGCGAAAGGGTTGCGACCGCCGCATCCGATCGCGACGGATTGGCGTAGTAAAGGAGTCGACAAGATGAATGACAGGGCGTTAGATGATAATCGAATTGGGTCTGTAGTCTCGATCAACATATCGGGCGGAGGAGTGCCCAAGAAACCCCTATCTGGCGCCCAAGTGTCTTTATTAGGGCTGAATGATGACGCCCATGATGACATGATCCACCACGGCGGACCCGAAAGAGCGGTCTGCGTGTATTCGCTGGAACGGATCCACGCGCTGCAGGCCGAGGGGCATCCCATCGGCGTAGGAACTGCCGGCGAAAACGTGACGGTCGAGGGTCTCGCCTGGGACCTGATCGTCCCAGGAACCCGGCTGAGACTTGGAAATGAGGTTCTGCTCGAGGTTGCGTCGTTCACCAGCCCCTGCAAAACGATCCGCGAGTCGTTCATCGACGGCAGATTCGTGCGCATCTCGCAGAAACTGCATCCGGGATGGAGCCGAGTGTACGCGAGGGTTCTGTCGGAGGGTAAAATCCGTTCTGGGGACCCGGTGGAGCTGCTCGCCGGCCCCGAATAGCCCCCTTAAAGGACACTTTCGGAACGGTCCCACTTTTGAACAGTAGATGTATCCCCTCGCGGGCCTCCGCCCCGGCTTGAATGGGGTTCCGTGAACCGTCCACAGCGCGGCCAAGCAGTTACTCAAAGGAGCAAGTCGTGGAGATCGGCGACACAATTGATGATATCGAGGACTCGGAGTCCGAGGAAACCTCGGCCCGGCCGCCTGGCGCTGCGGCAACGCGCCGAAAAAACGGCCGGAACGGCGGCAAAGGGCGCAACGGAAAGCGAAACGGGAACGGCGACGGTCAGCGCAACGTGAACGTAGTGTCGAGCAACGGCAGGGTTCGCGAGAGCGATCTGCGGCGTCTGCTCGCGGCGATGCGCGACCTCAAGGAAGGCGACTTCAACGTCAGGCTTCCAGTGTCGGATGATCCCCTGCTGGCGGAGATCGCTGACGAGTTCAACGGAATCGCCAAGCTCAACACGCGAATGTCGGAGGAGATGACGCGCGTGAGCATGACCATCGGCCGTCAGGGTCGGATGAGCGACCGGGCCTCGATTGGCGCCGTCACGGGCGGGTGGAGATCGACCATCGACTCGGTCAACACGCTCATCACCGACCTTGCATCACCGACAACGGAAATCGCGCGCGTACTCACCGCCGTGGCCGATGGGGATCTCAACCAGAAGATGGTGCTCGAGATCGACGGCAAGTCAGTGCAGGGCGAGTTCCTGCGCATTGCCACCACCGTCAACACAATGGTCGACCAGCTCGGCTCCTTCGCCGACGAAGTCACGCGTGTCGCGCGCGAAGTCGGAACCGAAGGCAAGCTCGGCGGACAGGCGGAAGTGCCCGGCGTCGCCGGAACATGGAAGGATCTTACCGACAACGTGAACACGCTGGCCGGGAATCTCACCAGCCAGGTCAGAAATATTGCCGCGGTCACCACCGCGGTCGCGAAGGGAGATCTGTCGCAGAAGATCACCGTCGAAGCGCGTGGAGAAACTCTCGAGCTGAAGAACACGATCAACACCATGGTCGATCAGCTGAGCGCGTTCGCTTCGGAAGTGACGCGTGTCGCCAAGGAAGTGGGAACTGAAGGAAAGCTGGGCGGACAGGCGCAGGTGTCGGGAGTCGGTGGAACGTGGAAGGACCTCACCGAGAACGTGAACGCGATGGCTTCCAACCTGACCGGTCAGATCAGAAACATCGCCGACGTCACGACGGCGGTCGCGAAGGGAGATCTCTCGCGCAAGATCACCGTCGACGTGAAGGGAGAGATCCTGGAGCTGAAGAACACCGTCAACACGATGGTCGATCAGCTCAGCACGTTCGCCGAAGAAGTCACACGCGTGGCGCGCGAAGTGGGAACCGAGGGACGGCTGGGCGGACAGGCGCAGGTGCCGCAGGTGGCCGGGACGTGGAAGGACCTCACCGACAACGTGAACTTCATGGCGTCGAACCTCACGGGCCAGGTGAGAAACATCGCCGACGTCACGACGGCCGTGGCGCGCGGAGACCTGTCGCGGAAGATTACGGCGGACGCACGGGGAGAAATTCTCGAGCTGAAGGACACGATCAACATCATGGTGGATCAGCTCAGCTCGTTCGCCTCGGAAGTGACGCGTGTTGCGCGCGAGGTCGGAACGGAGGGCATGCTCGGTGGTCAGGCCGAAGTGCCCGGCGTCGGCGGAACGTGGAAGGACCTCACCGACAACGTGAACCAGCTCGCGGGAAATCTGACCAGCCAGGTGAGAAACATCGCGGCGGTCACGACCGCCGTCGCCAAGGGAGACCTCTCGCAGAAAATCACCGTCGAGGTAAAGGGCGAGACGGCGCAGCTGAAGAACACCATCAACACCATGGTCGATCAGCTCAGTACGTTCGCGTCGGAAGTGACGCGCGTCGCGCGCGAAGTCGGAACCGAAGGACGACTGGGTGGCCAGGCCGAAGTGCCGGGCGTCGGTGGAACGTGGAAGGACCTCACCGACAACGTGAACGCCATGGCCTCGAGCCTCACGGGTCAGATCCGAAACATTGCCGACGTCACGACCGCGGTCGCCAAGGGTGACCTGTCGAGAAAGATCACGGCGGAAGCGAAGGGAGAGATCCTCGAGCTGAAGAGCACCATCAACATCATGGTCGACCAGCTCAGCTCATTCGCGTCCGAAGTAACGCGCGTCGCCAAGGAAGTCGGTACCGAAGGGAAACTCGGCGGACAGGCCGAAGTGCCGGGCGTTGGCGGTACGTGGAAGGATCTGACCGATAACGTGAATTTCATGGCGTCGAACCTCACCGGCCAGGTGAGAAACATCGCCGACGTCACGACCGCGGTCGCCAAGGGAGATCTGAACAGAAAGATCACGGCCGAAGCGAAAGGCGAAATTCTCGAGCTGAAGAACACGATCAACATCATGGTCGATCAGCTCAGCGCGTTTGCCGCGGAAGTCACGCGCGTCGCGCGGGAAGTAGGAACCGAGGGTAAACTCGGCGGACAGGCAAACGTGCCCGGCGTCGCCGGGACGTGGAAGGATCTGACGGACAACGTGAATACGCTGGCCGGCAATCTGACCGGACAGGTGCGAAACATCGCGGGGGTCACGACAGCAGTGGCGCGAGGCGACCTGTCACAGAAGATCACGGTCGAAGCGAAGGGTGAGACGGCGGAGCTCAAGGACACCATCAACACGATGGTCGACCAGCTCGGTGCGTTCGCATCGGAAGTTACGCGTGTCGCCAAGGAAGTTGGAACCGAAGGGAAGCTGGGCGGCCAGGCGCAGGTGCCAGGCGTAGCGGGCACGTGGAAGGATCTGACCGACAACGTCAACGCCATGGCGTCCAACCTCACCGGCCAGATTCGAAACATTGCCGACGTGACGACGGCCGTCGCGAAGGGAGACCTGTCGCGGAAGATCACCGTCGATGTGAAGGGAGAGATCCTCGAGCTCAAGCAGACGATCAACACCATGGTCGACAGCTTGAGCGTTTTCGCGGGCGAGGTAACGCGCGTAGCACGCGAAGTGGGAACCGAAGGACGACTCGGTGGTCAGGCCAACGTGCCGGGAGTCGCTGGCACGTGGAAGGATCTGACCGACAACGTGAATTTCATGGCCTCGAACCTCACGGGGCAGGTCAGAAACATTGCCGACGTTACGACTGCCGTCGCGAAGGGAGACCTCTCGCGCAAGATGACGGTGGACGTGAAGGGAGAGATCCTCGAGCTGAAGAACACGATCAACACCATGGTCGATCAGCTGAGCGGATTCTCATCCGAAGTGACGCGCGTGGCGCGCGAAGTCGGCACCGAAGGAAGACTCGGCGGCCAGGCAAACGTGCCGGGAGTCGCGGGCACGTGGAAGGATCTCACCGACAACGTGAACACACTGGCCGGAAATCTGACCAGCCAGATCCGAAACATTGCGTTGGTCACGACGGCCGTCGCGAAGGGAGATCTATCGCAGAAGATCACCGTCGAAGTGCGCGGCGAAATTCTCGAGCTCAAGAACACCGTCAACGCGATGGTGGACTCGCTCCGCGTATTCGCGGACGAAGTAACGCGTGTCGCGAAGGAAGTGGGAACGGAAGGAAAGCTGGGTGGCCAGGCCGAAGTGCCGGGCGCCGCCGGAACGTGGAGAGCGCTCACCGACAACGTGAACGCGATGGCTAACAGCTTGACGGTGCAGGTGCGAGCGATCGCCGACGTGGCAACGGCAGTGACGCGCGGTGATCTGAGCCGGCAGATCGCGGTCGAGGCGCAGGGAGAGCTCGATGAGCTCAAGAACAACCTGAACCAGATGATCGCGAATCTGAAGACGACTACCGACAAGAACACGGAGCAGGACTGGCTGAAGACGAACCTCGCCAAGTTCTCGCGCATGATGCAGGGACAGAAGGATCTCGAGGCAGTCTCGAAGCTCATCATGTCCGAGCTGACTCCGCTCGTCTCGGCGCACCATGGCGCGTTCTACATCATGGAGGACGAGGCGAACGTTCCAGTGCTCAAGCTCATTGCGAGCTACGCGTACAAGGAGCGGAAGCACGTCGGCAACCGGTTCTACCTTGGCGAGGGACTCGTCGGACAGGCGGCGCTGGAGAAGAAGCCGATTCTGCTAACCAATGTCCCTGATGATTACATCAGAATCACCTCCGGGCTTGGCGAAGCTCCACCGCGCAACGTTCTCGTTCTACCGGTCTTGTTCGAAGGCGAAGTAAAAGCGGTGATCGAGCTCGCTTCGTTCCTGCCCTTCAGCCAGATCCACCAGCTCTTCCTCGACCAGCTGGCGGAGAGCGTTGGCGTCGTGATCAACATGATCGCGGCCAACATGAGAACGGCCGAGCTGCTCGAGCAGTCGCAGAGTCTGACCCTCGAGCTGCAGAGTCAGTCCGAGGAGCTGCGCAAGCAGCAGGAAGAGCTCAAGAGATCGAACTCCGAGCTCGAGGCACAGGCGACGACGCTTCGCACGTCAGAGGAGCTGCTGAAAGACCAGCAGGAAGAATTGCAACAGGTCAACGAGGAGCTGGAGGAGAAGGCGTCGCTGCTGGCCGAGCAGAACCGGAAGGTGGAAACGAAGAACGAGGAAGTGGAATCAGCGAGGCTCGCTCTCGAGGAGAAGGCCGACCAGCTGGCGCTCAGCTCCAAGTACAAGTCGGAGTTCCTCGCCAACATGTCGCACGAGTTGCGGACGCCGCTGAACAGCCTGCTCATTCTCGCCCGGCTCCTGAGCGAGAACAAGGACGGAAATCTTTCGGCCAAGCAGGTGGAATTCGCGCAAACGATTCTCACGTCGGGCAGCGATCTGCTCAATCTCATCAACGACGTACTCGACCTCTCGAAGGTCGAAGCCGGCAAGATGGATGTGAACTCGACGGAAGTGCAGATCTCGGAAGTGAAGGAATTCGTCGAGCGGAGCTTCGACGCGCTGGCCGATCAGAAGGGCCTGGCGTTCAACGTGGAAGTAAATCCGGATCTGCCGGCAGCGGTCTATACGGACGGCGGCCGTCTGCAACAGGTCCTCAAGAACATGTTGTCGAACGCTTTCAAGTTCACGCAGGAAGGGAGCGTGAAACTGATCGTCCGCCGTGCCAAGGAAGGACGTCGCTTCCAGAATCCGGTGCTTCAGAATTCGCCGGACGTCATCGCGTTCTCGGTCACGGACACCGGCATTGGAATTCCGAAGGACAAGCAACGCCTGATTTTCGAGGCCTTCCAGCAGGCGGATGGAACGACGAGTCGCAAGTACGGCGGGACCGGACTGGGACTTTCCATCAGTCGCGAGATCTCCCGTCTGCTCGGCGGCGAGATCCGCGTCGAGAGCACGGAAGGAAAAGGCAGCACGTTCACGCTCTTTCTGCCGGCGCGCTACATCCCGCGAAAGGATGAGATCGATCGCGATACTATCGATGCGACCCAGCTCCCGCCACCGCGTCGTCAGTCAAGAAGCAGCAGTACCGGCAGCGGCGGTGGCCGGGAGTTCAGTGAGGCTCCTTCGCCAACGAGCCCGCGCCGGGCACAACGGCGCAAGCCAACGGGTGACGCGCTCCAGTATCGTCCGGAACGCCGAGCGGTTGCTCAAACGTCGATTGCCGACGACCGGGAGCACGTCGAGGGGGGCGATCGCACGGTTCTGGTGATCGAGAACGATCAGAACTTCGCGAAGGTCCTGCTCGACATGGCGCGCGACAAGGGCTACAAGGGAATCGTCGAGCTCGATGGCGAAGCCGGTCTGATGGCGGCCCGTGAGTTCCGCCCCGATGCGATAACGCTCGACATCGACATGCCGGGCATGGACGGATTCGAGGTGCTCGATCGTCTCAAGCGCGATCCGGAGACGAGGCACGTGCCGGTTCACATCATCTCGGGAGTCGAAGAGAAACGCGAGGGTCTGCAGGCGGGCGCCATCGCGTTCCTGTCGAAGCCCGTGAGCAAGGAGGCGCTCGACGCGGCGTTCGCGCGGATCTCGACGTTCATCGAGACGATGCCGAAGTCACTGCTCGTCGTCGAGGACAACGAGGCGCAGCGTCAGAGCATCGTCGAGCTGATCGCGCACGACGATGTGGACATCACGGCCGTCGCGTCCGCCGAGGAGGCGCGCAACAAGCTCCAGGAGAAGCACTTCGACTGCATGGTTCTCGATCTGGGACTCGAGAGCGATGGCATGAGCGGGTTCGACCTTCTGGAGAAAGTCAAATCGGATCCGGACAACCACGATCTGCCGATCATCATTTACACCGGCAGGGATCTGAGCCAGGAAGACGAAACGAAGATCAAGAAGTACGCGGAGACGATCATCCTGAAGGACGTGAAGTCTCCGGAGCGTCTGCTGGACGAGACTGCGCTCTTCCTGCACCGGGTCGAGGCGAAGCTTCCCGAGCAGAAGCGGAAAATGCTGGAGCACTTGCACGACGCGGACTCGGTCGTCTCCGGCAAGAACATCCTCGTGGTCGACGACGACGTCAGAAACATCTTTTCGCTCACCAGCATGCTCGAGGATCACGGCATGATCGTGCGCTTCGCCGAGAACGGGAAGCAGGCGATAGAACAGCTGAAGAAGGATCCGAATGTGGACGCGGTGCTCATGGACATCATGATGCCCGAGATGGACGGATACGACACGACGAAGGCCATTCGAGCAATGGATCCGTTCAAGACCCTTCCCATAATCGCGCTCACCGCCAAGGCGATGAAGGGCGATCGTGAGAAGTGCATTGCCGCGGGAGCATCGGACTACATCACAAAGCCGGTCGATACCGAGCAGCTGCTCTCACTGCTACGCGTGTGGCTGTACCGATAGCCGCGGTTCCCATCTCCCCGGCGGATGCCGAGCGGCAGTCGTTCAAGCCGGATCTCGAACGAATCGAGATCGAGCTGCTGCTGGAGGGCATCTTCCGTCACTATGGATTCGATTTCCGGGCGTACGCGTATGCGTCCATCCGCCGGCGCCTCTGGAAGCGGATCGAGGAAGAGGGACTATCGAGCGTGAGCGCGCTCCAGGAGCGCGTTCTTCATGAGCCCCCGATGATGGAGAAGCTGCTGCTCGATCTCTCCATCAACGTGACCGCGATGTACCGCGATCCTGGCTTCTACCAGACATTTCGCGAGCACGTGGTGCCGTTGCTTCGCACCTATCCATTCATCCGCATCTGGCATGCCGGCTGCTCGACCGGTGAAGAGGTGTATTCCATGGCGATCCTGCTGCGTGAGGAGGGCCTTTACGACCGCGCGCGGATCTACGCCACCGACATCAACGAGGTTGTGCTCAAGCGGGCGAAGGCGGGGATATTTCCGCTGGAGCGAATGCAGGAGTACACCGACAACTACATCCGCGCCGGCGGAAAGCGGTCGTTCTCCGAGTACTACACGGCGAAGTACGGCGGCGCGCTGTTCGATCAATCGCTCACGAAGAACGTCGTCTTTTCGCAGCACAACCTGGTGACCGACCGGTCGTTCAGCGAGTTCAACGTCATCCTCTGCCGGAACGTCCTGATCTACTTCGACAAGACGCTCCAGGCGAAGGTGCACGGGCTATTTTACGACAGCCTTTCGATGTTCGGCGTGCTGGTGCTGGGAAGCAAGGAGACTCTGCGCCTCATGGCGCACGAGGACTGCTACCAGCAGATCGCGCCGCCAGAAAAGATCTTCCGAAAGGTGAGATAAGTGCGCTACTCCGTCGTGGCCATCGGGACTTCATGGGGCGGGCTCGCCGCGCTTTCGAAGCTGCTCGGTGACCTGCCGGCAGATTTTGCGATACCGGTCGTGGTGGTGCAACATCGCGGGAAGGATTCCGAGAAGCTCCTTACCGAGCTGCTGCAGGACATGACTCACCTGAAGGTGGGCGAGATCGAAGACAAGGAACCCCTCACAGCCGGCACCGTGCACGTCGCTCCCTCCAACTATCACGTGTTGATCGACGATGGCCATCTCTCCCTGAACACCGATGAGCCGGTGCGATTCAGCCGCCCATCCATCGACGTCATGTTCACTTCGGCCGCGGATACCTATCGCACGGGTGCGATTGGTGTGGTCCTCACGGGCGCGAATGAGGATGGGGCTCGGGGGCTCGCGCACATCGCCAGCCGCGGCGGGATTGCCCTGGTGCAGGATCCAAAGTCGGCTGAGATTCCAATCATGCCGGTGGCAGCCATCAAAGCGGTGCCGAGCGCCCAGGTGCTTTCGCTCGATGCTCTCGCGTCAAGGCTGGTCGATCTGAGCCACCAGCGGATGAATGTCGGCGCGAGGGCGGCAGTATGAGCGACGAACAGGTCAATCTTCTTCTGGTCGATGACCGGGCAGAGAATCTCCTCGCGCTCGAGGCGATACTGGAGCCGCTTGGCCAGTGCCTGGTTCGCGCCAATTCCGGACCCGAGGCGCTGAAGCACGTTCTCGGTGAAGATTTCGCCGCGATTCTCCTCGACGTGCAGATGCCAGGCATGAATGGCTTCGAGGTCGCCGAGATCATCAAGTCGCGTGAGAGATCGCGCACCATTCCGATAATCTTTCTGAGCGCCATCAACAAGGAAGATGCGTACGTGTTCAAAGGCTACTCGATGGGCGCCGTGGACTACGTGTTCAAACCCTTCAATCCCGACGTGCTGCGCTCGAAGGTCGCGGTGTTCGTCGACCTTTATCTCAAGCAGAACGAGATTCAGCGGCAGGCGGACCAGCTGCGTGAAGGGCAGAAGCGCGAGCTGGAGCTCGAGCACCGAACTTCAATGCTCGAGGCCGAAGCGCGATCAGCCGCCAAGCTGTCCCAGATGAACGAGGAGCTGCATCGTCGCCAGCTGGCGCTCGAGCAGGCGATGGGTGCACGCAACCGGTTCTATGCCTCGATGAGTCACGAGCTGAGAACCCCGATCAACGCGGTGATCGGATACAGCACGCTCATGCTCGACAACATCTACGGCCCGCTCAACGCCAAGCAGAAGGAAGGACTGCAGCGAAGCCTGCGCGCGGCGCGACATCTCCTGGAGCTGGTGAACGATGTGCTCGATCTCTCGAAGATCGAGGCGGGCAAGATCGAGCTGTCGCTGCAGCCGGTGATGTTCCCGGCGTTGATCGAGGACCTGTTCGTGACCGTCCGGCCTCTTGCCGACGAATATGGCTCCAGTCTCACCCTCGAGATGGAGGGCGAGCCGTTCAACATTATCAGTGATCCGCGGCGCGTACGGCAGATTCTGCTAAATCTCCTGTCGAATGCGATCAAGTTCGGCGAAGGCAAGCCGATTCGACTCGTCTGCAAACGAAACGAGGACAAGGGTGTAGAACTGGAAGTCGTAGATCAGGGTGTCGGCATAGCGAAAGACGACATCTCGCGGATCTTCGAGGAGTTCGTGCAGGTGTCCGAATCGAAGCAGCCGGGCACCGGTTTGGGGCTGCCGATTTCGCGGCGCCTGGCGCAGCTGTTGGACGGGTCTTTGACCGTGCATTCCATGCCCGGTGAGGGCAGCAGCTTCCGTCTCACCCTGCCGGCCTCCCTGGAGGACGATATGGCCCCCGCGCCCGCGTTATCGGCGGCTACGGCGGCTTAAGCACCTCCGGTAGTTGGCACAAACTCTGCCCCTAATGTGAGCACCGTCGCGTTGAGCGGTGGTCATTTCTGGAGGCTTTAAAATGTTTAGAAAGCTACTAATACTCCCGGCCGCGGCTCTCGCGTTCGCATGCTCAAAGGGCGACAACAAGACGGCCGCCGATAGCGCGCTGAACTCTGATCTCTCGACAGCGGCGGCAAGCCAGCCGTACACACCGCTAGACAGCATCACAGCCGCTGAGCGCGCGAGAACGGGCGGCGCGACAGCATTGACCAGCACCGCTGCGGCGCCACGCACGGTATACCGCGCACCGGTCCGTCACACGACCACGACGCGCCGAAGCACATCGTCCGGCGGAACGTATTCCTCCGCTCCGGTTTACAGCGCTCCTGCTCCCGTAGTCGTCAAGCACACCAAGCGTGACGCCGCCATTGGCGCGGGCGCTGGTGCTGTGATCGGCGCGGTCACGGGTCACGGCGTGAAGGGCGCGATCATCGGTGGCGCAGCCGGAGCAATCCTCGGCGGCGTAATCGGCAATAACGTCGACAAGACGAAGAAGTAACGGCTGCCCGCTCGAGCTTCTGAGGCGCTCCGGACCAGCGATGGTGCGGGGCGCTTTTTTTTTCGGATCACAGATTTTCAATGCCGCGCTTGTGTTCTACCGGTGCGGGTCTTACGATGAACAAGCATGGATTCCGAATCGGGCAAGCCCGCCCCAAGCGAAGCCGCACCTCTTCGCGCGCTGTGCATCGCGCGCCACTGTTTTCTCAGCGAGCATATCGCTCGATATTTCGCGCTGATGGGAATCGCCACGACTGAAGCAGTCGGGCTCGAGTCCGCCGCGGAGATTGCGCCTGGCGCGTCACCCGACCTGGTAATCTGCGACTATGACCTGCTCGCCACGATCTCACTGGAAAATTGGGAGCACGACAAGCTGCTCTCGAAGATCCCCGTGATTGCCGTGAGTCTCACCCGCCATTCCCAGGAGCTGCACCTGCTGGACGGCAACGGGATTGCGGGCTTTCTCTACCTGCCCACTCTGGAGCCCGCCACTGCGCTGCGAATCCTGCACGCCGCCGCGGATCGCTCCCGGTACACGCTGCCTCTGCAAACAGCGCCAAGGTCAGTAGAGCACAGTTAAATTTAGAGCTATGAGTTCCGACCCGATCACGGGCGTTTTCAACGACGGATATATAAGCGAGGAATACGAGGCCTACCGGCGCGACCCGGCGTCGGTCGACGAATCCTGGCGACAGTTCTTCCGCTTCGCCGAGAGCCTGAGTGGCACCGCGGTTCCCGTAGTTACGGGTGAGACAACAGCCGGCCGAGTCGATGCCCAACTGCTCAGAAAGGTTGCTTCCGCGGCGAAGCTCGTCGACGCCATCCGCAGTTTTGGTCATCTCGCGGTACCCCTCGATCCGCTCGGCACGATCCCCGGGGGAACGCCGGAGCTAACTCCCGAATTCCACGGCCTCAATGACGACGATCTCCGACGGATTCCGGGCGACGTGCTCGGCATCGATGGGGGAACGGCGGCCGACGTGGTCGCTCGCCTGCGCGAGTTCTATTCGTCGCGGATCGGGTTCGAGTTCGCCCACCTCGGCAACGTCGAAGAGCGGGAATGGCTGCGCAAAATCATCGAGAGCGGCCGCCTGAACGAGCCGCTGAGCGACGGAGAGAAGCGGGCGGTTCTGCAGCGGCTCACGGAAGTCGACGGGCTCGAGCGTTTTCTCGGCCGCGCGTATCAGGGCTACAAGCGCTTCTCGATCGAGGGGAGCGACGTTCTGGTCCCGATGCTGGACGTCGCGATCGACGCGGCGGCGAGCCATGGCGCCCGGGAGATCGATCTCGCGATGGCGCACCGTGGCCGCATCAACGTGCTCGCCCATACGCTGGGCAAGCCCTACGCGACGATCTTCGAGGAGTTCGAGGGAAAGCACGCGGCAACCAATGCCGTGAGCGAGACGGGCGACGTCAAATACCACCTGGGCGCCCACGGAACGCGGAAGACGCCGAGTGGAGCGCAGGTGGACGTCGTGCTGATTCCGAATCCCAGCCACCTCGAAGTGGTGAACCCGGTGCTCGAGGGCGTGGCTCGCGCGAGGCAGGTGATTGCGGGCGGTGGAGTGCGCGATGAATCGCTGGTGCTTCCGATCTGCGTGCACGGTGATGCCGCGTTCCCGGGAGAGGGCGTCGTTCCCGAGACCTTCAACCTTTCTGGTCTGAAGGGTTTCCGCACCGGCGGAACGCTTCACATCATCGTCAACAATCAGGTCGGCTTCACGACGGATCCCATCGACGCGCGCTCCACTCACTACGCCAGCGATCTCGCGAAAGGGTTCGAGGTGCCGATCATCCACGTGAACGCCGACGACGCGGAGTCGTGCCTGTACGCGGTCGAGCTTGGAATCGAGTACCGCGCGAAATTCGGGAAGGACTTTCTTATCGACGTCGTCGGGTACAGGCGTCACGGGCACAACGAGACGGACGAGCCGTCGTTCACACAGCCGGAGCTGTACAAGAAAGTTCGCGCGCATCCATCGCCGCGAGAGGTGTGGGGAAGCCGTCTAGTGGCGGAAGGCGTGGTATCCGATGAGGAAGTGAAGAAGCTCGACGCCGACGCCGCGGCGAACTTCGACCGCATCCAGACGGCGATGAGAGCCGGCGAGATCCATCCGCCTGAGCACCGCGCTCCGAAAGAGGGCGAGGCGAATCTGTCGGGAGCCGATCAGGATACGGGCGTCGATGCCAATCTTCTGCGCGAGCTGAACGACCGCCTGCTCAAGTGGCCGCCAAGTCTCAAGGTGAATCCGCGTCTCGCCAAAACACTCGCGCGCCGCGGCGAAGCGATGGGCGATGCAGGGGGGATCGACTGGGGTCACGCGGAAGCGCTGGCGTTCGCATCGCTGCTGACCGATGGGATGTCGGTCCGCATCACTGGCCAGGATGTCGAGCGCGCGACTTTCTCGCACCGGCAGGCGGTGCTTCACGATGCGGAATCCGGAGAGATCTACGTTCCGCTCGAGCACGTCGCCGACGGGAAAGACCACGGCCGCTTCGAGATCTACAACAGCCCGCTGTCGGAGACGGCGGTGCTCGGATTCGAGTACGGCTACAGCACGGCGGCCGAAGACACGCTGGTGCTGTGGGAAGCACAGTACGGAGATTTCGTGAACGTCGCGCAGCCTATCATCGATCAATTCATCTCGGCGGATCGGGTGAAGTGGGGGCAGGATTCGGCGATCGTGCTGCTGCTGCCGCACGGATATGAGGGTCAGGGTCCGGAGCACTCGAGCGCGCGGCTCGAGAGATTTCTCCAGTTGTGCGCCGAGCAGAATCAGCGTGTCGCGTATCCATCGACGCCGGCGCAGTACTTCCACATTCTGCGGCGGCAGGCGGCGCTGTCGGAGCGGAGACCGTTGATTCTGATGCAGCCGAAGGGGTTGTTGCGTCTGCCCGAGGCCGCGTCCAGGCTCTCCGAAATCGCGGCCGGGAAGTTCCAGCCCGTGATCGATGATCCGGTGGCGTCGCAAAAGCGGGAGGCTGTCACGCGCCTCGTGTTCTGCACGGGACGCATCTACTACGACCTGGCAGCCAAGCGCGCGCCGCACGTGTCGATAGTGAGAATCGAGGAGCTCTATCCGTGGCCGGGAAACCAGGTGGCGCAGATAGTCGACGAGTATCCGGCAATCGAGGAGGTAGTGTGGGCGCAGGAAGAGCCGAAGAATCAAGGCGCCTGGTCGTATGTATCGCCGCGTCTTCGGATGTCGACCGGGAATGCGCTCCTCACGCGGTATGTGGGGCGTCCTGATCGCGCGAGTCCGGCGGAGGGTTACGCGGAATCGCACAAGAAGGAGCAGGAGCGGATCATCACCGAGGTGAACGCGCCCGCGCAGCAGTCATCCGGAGCGAAACGTCGCGGCATGGCGCTGAAATCCTGAGGTTCTCGCCAGAGCAACAATGAAAAGAGCGATCATCATCGCCGCGATTGCGGCGGCGGTTTTACGGCCGCAAGCGATTGCAGCTCAGGCTCGGTTCAATGTCGAGCCACCATCAGGCGACCTCGCCGAGTACGTCGGCCCGCGACCGATGCGCGTTTTATGGATTGCCGCACACCCGGACGACGAGGACACCAACCTGATCGCGTGGCTCGCCCGCGGCAGAAATGTGAATACCGCGTATATGTCGCTCACGCGCGGCGATGGCGGGCAGAATCTCATCGGCAACGAGCTGGGAGAAGCGCTGGGCGTCATTCGGACCGAGGAGCTGCTCGCGGCGCGGCGCATCGATGGTGCCCATCAATTCTTTGGACGCGCGTACGACTTCGGTTTCTCGAAGACTGCCGACGAGACCAGAAAACACTGGCCGCAGGATTCGCTGCTCCGTGACGTGATAACCGTGATGCGCGCGTTTCGGCCGCAGATCATAATCACGACATTCTCGGGCACTCCGCGCGACGGACATGGTCAGCACCAGATTTCGGCGATCGTTGCCCGGGATGCATACAATCTCGCCGCCGATACCGTCCGGTTTCCGGTGCGCGAATTCGGAGCGCCGTGGACACCGCTCAAATTCTATCGTCTCGCGCGGTTCTCGCCTCAGGATCGGACGCTGTCGATCAATGTCGGCGAATACAATCCGTACCTCGGACTTTCATATCAGGAGATAGCGGCAGACAGTCGCTCGCAGCACAAGTCGCAGGGCGAGGGGACGCTGAGACGAAAGGGCGTGGTGTGGGATTATCTCATGCGGGAAGATTCGCGTGTGGCGGCCCCGCCGGCCAAGGAAGAGACATCGATCTTTGCGGGCCTCGACACGGTTGGTAAGTACATCGTGCGCGATGGACGTACGACTCCGCCCGAGCGTCCATTTCCGATCGAGCTGGAGGCAGTAGCCGACAGGCAGGCAGTGGCGCTCGGGGATTCGGCGAAGATCAATCTCGCGATCTACAATCGAGGACTGACGCCGATTCGGATTCCAGCCGTTAGAGTCGATGGTCAAATGCGGACGGTGCTCCCTGATTCCACCTATAGATGGACCCAGTGGTACGTCGGCCGGGAGATATCGCAGCCCTGGTGGCTGGCGACGCCAAGGAACGGTGACTTGTTCACACCAAAAGTCACGGGCGTTTCCGAGGACGAGATGGAAGCACGTCGCGGCGCACACGTTGAAGTGATCTCGAGTGAAATCGGGCGGCATGAACTCAGTGCGCCGATCGTGTTCCACTATGTCGACCGGGTGCGCGGCGATGTGCAGTTGCCGTTGATCGTCGCGCCTGGAGTGTCGATCAATCTCGATCAGGCTGTGACCATGGCGCGCGCGAACGGGCCGTTCAGCCGGCTGCTCAAGACAACACTTCGTTCGGCGCTCGGTGACTCGACGCCAGTGACGGTGACGCTCGCGCTGCCGAAGGGCCTTTCCGCGGATTCGCTGTCGAGGACGGTTGTGATGGCACCGGGAGCAACGCGTACTCTTGCGTTCAACGTGAGGGGTACGCTTCAGCGCGGAACGCATGAGATCACCGCGACGGCATCGGCTCGGGGTAAGTCGTACAGGTCGGGATACGTACCGATCGAGTATCCGCACATCAATCCAGAGCGGATATACAGACCGTCGACGCTGACGATCAATGCGGCGGACGTCGTCCTGCCTACAAGACTGAATGTCGCGTACATCCCGGGCGTAGGCGACAACGTCGCGCCGGTTCTGCAGCAGCTTGGCGTCCCACTTACGATTGTCGATGCCGACGACATCCCGCAGACGGATCTGCGCAAGTTCACGGCGATCGTCGTCGGGCCGCGTGCGTACCAGTCGAGCCAGACACTGCAGGACAACAACGAGTACCTGCTGTCGTACGTGCGAAATGGCGGTCGTCTCGTCGTTCAATACGGCCAGGCCGAGATGATGCGTCCCGGAGTGATGCCGTATCCCATTCAGCTCAAGCAGCCCGCGGAGCGCGTGACGGATGAAAATGCGCCGGTGACGTTCACGGATCCAGCTTCACCGCTGCTCAATACCCCGAACAGGATCACGCAGGACGACTTCAAGGGCTGGGTGCAGGAGCGGGCGACGTACATGCCATCGACGTTCGACTCGCATTATCGCAGCATGCTGGCGATGAGCGATCCGGGCGAGACGCCGAATCGCGCCGCAATTCTCGCCGCGCCGTATGGTCGCGGAACCTATATCTATGTTCCGCTCGCGCTATTCCGTCAACTTCCGGCAGGCGTCTCCGGTGGCGCACGGATCTTCGCCAATCTTCTGGGCGGCAACACCGTTCGATGAAAGTGCGCCGAGTCAGAAGTTTCGCGCACCAAATCAGAGCCGTTGCGGGGTGCGTGATCACCGTTGCGACTCTAACGCTCGGCGCTTGCAGCTCGGACAAACGCACCGTGCTGATAGTCTACTCGCCGCACGGGAAGGAGCTGCTCGAATATCTCGAGAAGGGATTCGAGAAGGTGCATCCGGACATCGACGTGCAATGGGTGGACATGGGATCCCAGGAAGTTCTCGAGCGCGTTCGCGCGGAGAAGCCCAACCCGCAAGCTGACGTCTGGTTCGGTGCGCCCGCTGAAGCGTTCGACAGGGCGACGAAGGAAGGCTTGCTCCAGCCGTACAAGCCCACGTGGGCGGCGGCGATCGACCCCGAGGGGCGGGAAGCGCACGACAACTGGTACGGAACGTATCTGACGCCGGAGGTCATCGGCTACAACAGCGTGGCTGTGACCGATGCGGAGGCACCCAAGGACTGGGACGATCTCATCGAGCCCAAATGGAAGGGGCAGATTCTCATTCGGGATCCGATAGCGTCCGGCACGATGCGCGCGATTTTTGGCGCGATCATGGCGCGCTCCATTGCGCAGACCGGAAAGCCGGATGCCGGCTATGAGTGGCTGCGAAAACTCGACGTGAACACCCGGGAGTATGTCCTCAATCCCACGATTCTCTATCAGAAACTCGGCCGCCAGGAAGGCGTCGTGACTCTCTGGGACATGCCAGACATCGCGACGCTGGAACAGCGGACGAAAATTCCCGTGAAGTATTCCATTCCCACGAGCGGAACTCCGCTGCTGGTGGATGGGCTCGCGATCGTGCGGGGCACGAAACATCCGAAAGAGGCGGCGATGTACTATGAATACGTCACGACGCCGGAAGCGCTGATCGCCGCGGCGGATTCCTTCCTTCGTATTCCCGCGCGCAAGGACATTCCGGTGGCTAAGCTTCCCGCATGGATTCGCGACGCGATGGCGAAGATCAAGCCGATGCCGGTCGATCGCCAGGTGATGGCCGCGCACCTCGACGAGTGGATGAAGTACTGGGACGCGAACATCAGGAATCGCGGGCAGAGGCAGTGACCGCCGCGCCGATGGCGCGAAGTGGCAAGTCGGGAGCGGGGGTGCTGGCGCTCAATGGCGTCACGCGCCGGTTCGGCGAATACACCGCGGTCGACAACGTCTCAGTGCAGGTCGGCCCGGGCGAGCTGCTGGCGCTGGTGGGCGCGTCGGGTTCGGGAAAGACGACCACCCTCCGCATCGCAGCCGGCTACGAGTCTCCGGACGCCGGCACGGTAACGCTTGGCGGCGACGACATTACGCGCGTTCCGCCGGAGCGCCGCGGGTTTGGAATGGTGTTCCAGCACTACGCGCTCTTTCCGCACATGCCGGTCGAGCAGAACGTCGCCTTCGGGCTCGAGGCGCGCGGCGTCGGTAAGTCGGAGCGACTGGAGAAAGCGCGAGCAGCACTGGACAGCGTCGGCTTGGCTGGTGCTGGCGGGCGGCCCATCCAATCACTCTCGGGCGGCGAGCAGCAGCGTGTCGCGTTGGCGCGCGCGCTGGTGATCGAGCCACGCGCGCTGCTGCTAGACGAGCCGCTTTCGAATCTCGATCCTACGCTCCGACAGGCGATGCGCGACGATCTGCGGGCGATGCTGCGGCGCGTGGGGGTTCCGGCGCTCTTCGTAACGCACGATCAGGAGGACGCATTCGCGATCGCGGATCGCATCGCCATCCTGAAAAAAGGAAAGCTCCTTCAGGTTGGCACTCCCGAAGAATTGTATGAGACGCCGGCCACGACCGAGATTGCATCATTCATCGGACGCGGGACCATGGTTAGCGGGACTGACAATGGGAGTACTGCGCGCGTGACAATCGGCGGGCGCGCGCGCGAGCTGACGGTGAAGCGCGCGAAAGGAACGCCTTCGCGCTATGAGAAAGCATTCGTCGTTCTCCGACCCGAAGCGCTCGAGCTCTCGAACCAGAGTGGCGACACATCCTGGCCTGGCCGAGTGGTGAATCGGAGGTTCGCGGGAGGAGTGATAGTGTATCGCGTGGAGCTGGCGGACGGCATCACGGTCGACGTCGAATCCGCGTCCGGCAACGTCCACGAAGACGAGAACGTCGGTGTGTCGCCGACGAAGGGACCATTTTCAATCGTGCCGGGATGAAAGCGTCGTTCAGGCGGCAGAGTTTTTTGATCGCTTTCCCGGTCATACTGCTGTTGCTGTGGGCGGTCGTCTATCCGAACGTCGCCGTCATCGTCGGAAGCTTCGAGGACGGTCTTGGCCATTGGCGGGAGTTTGCGGCGAGCCCGGCCGATCGCGAGGCGCTCTGGACCAGCCTCGTCATTGCTGTGGCGTCGGTGTTTGCCGCACTGGCGATCGGAGTGCCACTCGCGTTTCTGCTGGGGCGATTCGAGTTTCCGGGCCGCCGACTGCTGCGCGCAGTCGCGACGCTTCCCGCCGCGCTTCCTCCACTCGTCGGAGTGATCGCGTTTCTTTTTCTCTACGGCGAGAGCGGGCTGATCACGCGAATCGTGCAGCGTGTGCTGGGGATGAGTGAGGCGCCGTGGAGGCTCAGGGGAGTGAGCGCCATCGTGTTCGTCCACGCGTATACGATGTACGTGTACGTATTCCTGTTCGTGTCGGCCGGGCTGGAGCGATTCGACGCGACGCTAGATGAGGCCGCGTCAGGACTGGGCGCGAGCACGTGGCAGCGACTGAGGCGCGTGACGCTTCCGCTTCTCATGCCCGCGGTCGCCGGATCAGCGCTCCTCGTGTTCATGAACGCCCTCGGCTCATTCTCGGCGCCTTACGTGTTTGGTGGTGGCTTGCGGGTGTTATCGACGCAGATCCTCGCGTCGAAGACGAATGGTGCGCTGGGGTTGGCGTATGTCGAGACGACGGTGCTGACGTTGAGTGCGGTCGCGGGACTGGTGCTCTTTCGATGGCTGGACCGGAAGCGGAAGTACACCCTTGCCAGCAAGGGCGGGCGAGCGCGGCGCACGATTCGATCGCGCCACGTTCAGCGTCTCACCAGCATCGGCGCGGCGGTCATCGTGATCGCGCTGGTGCTGCCGCATCTCATGGTGATCCTGGTGTCGTTCGCGCGTGACGGCGTGTGGACGACGCAGGTGTTGCCGCCCGAGTACACGCTGGAGAATTACCGGCGCCTGTTCTCGGAGGCGGAGCTGTGGCGGCCGATCTACAACAGCGTGTCGATGGCTCTCGTGGCGACGGCGGCGAACCTCGTGGTCTGCTTTCTGTGCGCGTATCTGATCGTGTTCCGGAAGTTTGCCGGGCGAAGACTGCTGGAGCTTCTCGTCGCGCTGCCATGGGCAATTCCCGCGACCGCAATCGCGCTGGGCCTGGCGGCGACGTTCAATCGCAATGATCTGCTCACCGCGAGAGTGCTGCTGGTAGGCACGTTCTGGATTCTGCCGCTGGCGTATTTCATTCGCGACATACCGTTGGTTGCGTCGGCGGTGGAGGGCTCGCTGCGACAGATGGATGCGTCGTTGGAGGATGCGGCGCGGGGGCTCGGTGCATCGTGGCTGCTCACCATGCGCCGAGTCATTCTGCCGGCGGCACGTCCCGGGCTGGTTGCCGGAGGGTTGCTGGCGGCCGTTACAGCGGTGGGAGAATTTGTCGCGAGCGTTGTGTTGTACACGCACGCCAACCGGCCGATCTCGATGGAGATTCTGGCCCAGCTTCGTGCCTTGGCGTTTGGGACATCTGCCGCCTATAGCGTGCTGCTGATCTTCCTGGTGCTGCTCATGACGCTTGCTGCCCGCTCGTTCGAGGAACGGCTCGCCTGAGGAGGCGCTGTCGGGGACTGACTACGAGCATCGAAAGGCAGACAGAGCATTGGACAACTCGAAGTACGCGACATCTCCAGCGACTCCGATGCGGGAGTAGACATCGCGCGGAACAGAGGCAACGATCCAGCTTGCGTGTGTTCCTCGATCTACCGCGATGATGTTCCCTGCGCCGAATTCCACGGCGAGAAGTAGCGATTTGCAAACAGAAATGCTCCCGAGGCTGCCATGTGGAACGCCAATGGTGCTCCATTGAATCTTTCCTGTCTTGACGTTCACCGAGTACACCTGGGTGTCGCTCGACGCGGCAAAGGCTGTATCTCCTTGAACACTTGGCCGCGTATCCGAATTTATGTAACCGCTCGGCAACACCGGCGTACGCCAAACCTCGCCTCCTGAAAATCGATCGATGCCAACGAGGCCATGACCCCAGGCGTCGTTCATTACGGCAAGTCGCCCGACAATTGTAGCCGCGCCCTGAAAACCTCCATTCGGGGTGGATGTGGTATAGGTAAACAGGATTCGGCCCGTCTGGCGATCGAGTGCGATCAGGTCTCCAACCACGGGGAGTGCCGTGGTTTGTGTTTGACGGACGGTATTGACATAGAGTGTGTCGCCACTCGTTGCGATCCCAAACACTCGGGATGAAAAGTGAGTGCCCGGATTGACGTCGGTTGCCCATATCTCACGCCCGGTAGAAGGATCAACCGCGTAGACCATGTGCGAGTCGGTTCCCACATACCATGCGAAGGCGTCGATGGTGGTCTCGCAGTTCGCTGCGGCTCCAGGCAACGCTCTTGACCAGAGAACTCTCCCGCTAGCAATGTCTACACAAGCGATGCCTGGGTCATCCTCCGTACAGGCGCGCCCGTCGGATTCGGCGATGTAGCCCCACATTGCAGTCCCCCCAGGCCACGGAGTGACTCTCCACACTTCGCGGCCACTGCTCGTATCGAAGGCCGCCAAGCCCAATCGACCACCAACGAGCACCAGTCCCTGCGCAACGACCGGAATTCGCGGCCAACCTCCTTCGTCCTGAGTTGCATTTCCTGTCAACTCTGTCGTCCACAGCGGCTCGAAGCCTGTACGTGAGTGTTCCTCGCTGGCATTAGAGTCGGAACAGCCCGCCCCCGACAGCAGTAACGGGCAGAGCAGACCACAAGCGACGATCTGTGATTTCCGCACTTAATCTCCTGTGATCTGATCCGCTAGCCGGCTAGAACTTTCTGGGAATGCCCAATCTGTCAGCCAGAACCGATTCCAAGCCGAGTTCGTACCACTACAGCCTTTGTTTCACCGGTGTGGAATGGCCCGTCGTAAATCTCGTATTGATTGGGCGCTGGAACGTTCGGGTAGAGTTGCGACCATTTCGGGACGATCCCGTCCGTATCGCCGCCATCGTTTGTGTATTTGTTGTACAAGCCGTCAACAGCTTTCAGGAATCCCGCATCGAGGCCGCACTTAAATGCCTTGGCCCAGTTCAATGTGAAGAATCCCACTATCGAGCACGAAATATCATGATGGTAGATGCGGTCGGTTTTTTTCACTTCCGCATAGCCCCCGCATGATTCCTCGGGATAGCACTGCATGTCACCGTTCTGTTTCCAGATCTCCCAGTGCTTCCAGATATAGCTCTCTATCCCGAATCGCGGGAACGATTCAGTCTGCGCGTTGAAGGCTGCGTGGTAGCTGGAGTTGGGCTGCATCTCGTTGACAACGGGAAAGGGGTCCCATAGAGACCGCCAATACGCGCTAACCGGTTGCAGCGCGAGCTCGCCAAACCGAGTGCAACCCGCCATCCCGAAAATTGGACATATTGCCGCAGCTGGGAATGGCCCCCATCCAAATAGTATGTCGAGCGTTCTCAAGGAACGCGCAGCTGGCGTGCCTTTGTGCGGCGTTCCTATCGTCACAACCCCGGCAATGTTGTAAATGCCTGGGTTGTGGGCCAGAGCGCGCGCGATCATACCGCCGTTACTGTGGCCTACGAGAATTACCGGCGTGTGGTACGGGATATAGGTCTCATTATAAAGGCGGTAGCGGAGATTGCCGGCCTGGTTCTCGTATGTGTCTCTCCAGTTAAGGGTTTTACGAGTAATAGTCCCGAACTGAAGATCCCGATCGAGCCAGCGTTGCATCGGACGCCAAGTGTCGGACGAGCTCAAGAAACCATGCTGAAGGACCAGTGTTGCCTGCGAGGTCCCAAGGTTCGTCGTCTGATCGGAAACAACCTGAGCGATCTCGTTTACCCGAGGCTCGTATGGGTAGCCCGCTGGTGGCGGTGGTGGCGGTGGTGGCGGTGGTCCTCCGCAATCCGGGTCGCAGGCGATCAAGGGTTTCCCATTAATTGGCGTCGTCACCGCGCCATAGCGCATGGCCGTTCCCGGTGAAAGGGATGCAAGGAGCTTGTCACGAGCGGCCTTGCGTTCGTCGTCCTTCTGCTTATTGCTGAAAAACTGCAGGTTCTTAAACTCGACCTCCTGCATGTGCTTCATTGATCTGCCGTGATTCTTCGCAGATGTCTCCTGGTGGATGTGCTTCAGCAGCCAGCCGGAACCGTGCTTCTCGTAATCACGGACTTGTTTCCCCTCCCGCTGGGTATCCTTGTCGTCGTTCACGCCCGCATTGTCGCCGCTTTGATCGTTGCTGCTATTCGATAGTCGTTGCTTCGGTGCGTCGAGCGGCATGAGTTGGGTGACTCTCAGATGTCCCGCGTCTATCAACTCCCGTCTAATTGAATGGTCGGCGATAGGAATCGCTGCGCTGCTCACGCCATCGGCCCTCAGTGACTGAGTGACGCAAGTACCTGAAGCGCACGATATCCCTACGCCCCCTGACACATCGAGTTGGGCATACTGGAGTGTTCCCAGGGTAGCCGTCGGCTCCTGAGGAAGCGCGTCAAGATTCTGATCTCCGTTCTGCGAATAATCCGCGGTGGCATCCCCAACCTGCTGCACCGTCTGTGTCCCGACCGGATTGTCTGAAGCGTACGCGGTGGTTACTCGAAGGCGACCATCATAACCGTACCCTCCCACGAGTTGCACCGTCTCGACAGGCGAGCCAACTTTTACAGAGTTCGTTGGTTGTCCGGTGTCCGCATCCAGAATGGTTTGGTTGGTTGTGAAAACCGTAGTATCGGCCTGTACCTGCGTTGCTGACACCCAAGTGTCGCTGTAGTTGATGCCGGGATCGACAGCGTACATGGCGGTCAGTGGCCTCGACGGCGCGCCGAGGATTTCGTGCGCATCGGTCGGCAGATTATTCTCGCCGCACGAGACAATTGTGAACCCAGCGCAAATCGAAATCATGCAATGTCCGGACTGCCTTCCTCCCAAATCGGGTGGAACGCCCGGACACGGGGTCTCGGGTTTCGTTCGCAATGGGCGCTCGCATCACCAGATCTCCTTCTCAGTAAGCGTTTGGGTGCCAATCAAGACGGAGACGAGATACGCGGGTACTGTCAGAACCTCGTCAGAGGCACTGAGTGAATTCCGGGCCTGAAACCCCAATCGTCAGAAAAACACTATTCTTTGATATGAAACCGACATCACGATGATAAGAAACCGACATTTCGGTTTAACGCCGCGATACAGGGGCGGCGCTTCGCGGAAGAACTCGGGGCACTGCTGCAATGCGTCCGCGCTTTCGTGCCGCAAGTTCGCAGGTAGGCTGATCCGGATGTGAAGCGTCACCAGCTCCGCGCCGGTCTGATTCACACTGGTGGTGGCATGCAAAAATTGGTGATAATTTTTTGCCCGGGTGCGTCCGTTCGAGGAGCGACTCGCCTGAGAGCGGACGCGCGTCTGTCCGTTCGCGCTCAGCCGCGCAAGACCTATCTGACCGCGAGGGGTTCGATAGCCGGAGCTCTCGGGGGCACGGGCTGACGCTTGCGCACCAGATTCAGAGCAGCGACCCGTCTCGACAGGTGAGGGTGCGTCGCGAGGACCTCCGCGAAATTCACGAAGAAGCCGCTTTCTGTCACGGTCTGCCTGCTGAGCTCGGCCGGGTCGACCTGACTGTAGAGATCGGGTCCGGCGGCGAGAACCAGTAGCCCGTCGATCCCTCCGTCGGCTGGAGTGCGTTTCCGAATGCGTCGCACGTGTACTCGCATCCCCTCGAGTAGGCACTCCCAAGAAACGGGATCGCCATGGCCGGATAAAGCAGCATCCGCTTCGTCAAATGCTTGCGCTGGATATGTCCGAGCTCGTGCCCGAGGACGAAGCTGACCGCGCTTTCTCCCCTTTGCGTCGCGAGGGCCAGCACCTGCGAGTACAGAACGACGAAGTTGCGCTCGAGAAAGCGCGTCGCTAATGCGTTGAGCACGCCACCAGACTGGAGCACGAATATCGCGGGCGTTTCATCCATGCCGAGCTGGCGGGCGTGGGCATTCGCCATCGCGTTCAATTCGGGGAACTGCGTTGGAGAAACGCGGATGCCGTTTCCGCGCAGGTGTCCGATGAACAGACCGTGGACGAGGAGGTAGATCAGCGTTAAAAGTATGACGTAGAAGATCAAGACACCGGCGGTCTCGCGCGATTTGAGCATCGTGGCAACGAGCCAGGTATAGACACCGACGCTGAACAGCACCGACATGCCGAAGTACAGTTTTTCCTTGGGTGCACGAGTCTCTGCAGATCGATTGGCTGCGTTGCTGCCGAATCCATTGGCATGGCAGATCCTGGTGGTGGGAAATGAAAATTGGTGGTAATGTTTGCCCCGTTATGTCTTCTTCCGCGAGGGTTGGTCAATGGGCAACAGCGCCGAGTCAGTGAAGGACGCCGATCCAGCGCCGGAAAAGGCGCCGTTGTGGGAGGACTTCGTAGACATCTTCTACGCCCCGTCTTCGGTGTTTGCGCGGCGAGCCGAAGGGAAATTCGGGATGCCTCTGTTATTCCTGGTCATCGTGGGGACCATCCTCGTCTTCCTGACCAAGAACGCGACGCAACCCATCATGGATGCGGAGTTCGCGCGGCGGAGCGCGGACATGCTGCGAAAGAATCCGAACATGACCGCGGAGCAGCTCGCGTCGGGCCGAGGATTCTTCGAGACGTTCGGGCCGCTGTTCTTCGGGATCGGGATGGCGGTAACGGTGTTGTTGACGGGACTCGTGCTCTGGGCTGTGGGCAAGCTTTTCGATGCGAAGGAATCGGCCGCGGCGGCGATAATGATCGCGGCCTACGCGGAGGTGCCGCGCATCGTACAGATACTGACGAACGCGGCGCAGGGTCTGTTCATGAATCCGGATAGCCTTACGTCGATGAACAGCGTCGGCTTCAGTCCAGCGCGCTTCATGAATCCCGATGGGTCGGCCGTGATGATCGCGCTCTTGAGCCGGATCGATCTGTTCACCATCTGGGTCACGATTCTACTGGCGATCGGACTGCACGTGGTGGGCAAGATACCGAAGCAACAGGCCGCCATCGCGGCGGCGATAACGTGGGTGGTGGGTGCCTTGCCGGCGATGTTCGGGGCGATCAGAGGGGGATGACTCAGAAAAGCGTGACTCTCGTGGGGGATCGGGTGTCTTGAGCATGAGCATAGCGGGCCACCCAATCCGGCCCTAGCAGCCTGGCCGCCCCCCCGGAGCGCAATGGATTCGTTGAAAGAGCAGGAGATCGACGCGCGGCTCGCGAAGATCGAGCACGCGATTGCCTCGCTTCAGCGCTCGGTCGACGGAATGGCCAGGGGCGCGGGCAATTCGGCTAGAATCCCCACTCCGCGGCTGTCCCCACGGGAAGATCCCAGCCCCGGCTTGCCGCAGTGGTTGTCTTCGCGAACGCCGGAATGGTGGCTGAGCCGGCTCGGTGCCGCCTTCGTTGTGCTTGCGGTTCTCATCCTGTACGGATATGCCGTCGACAAGGGCTGGATCACACCACCAATCCGAGTGCTCGCGGGAGCGCTGGTGGGAGGACTTCTCGTCTGGGCGGGACATCATACCGAAAGGCCGGAGCAAGCGAAGGTGCCCGACCTCGCGATGCGTGAGCTGCTCTACGGAACAGGGCTCGCCGTCTGGTACGTAACGGTCTACGCGGCCTCGGTCTCATATCAGATGATATCGAGCCCCGCTGCGCGGCTGTTGTACTTCGGGCTGGGCCTGGTCGCGACATGGATCGCGCTCGAGGACAGGCGCGAGATATTCGCCTTCCTCGCCGTCGCCACCGGATTTGCAACGCCATTCATTCTTCCCGCTCCCTACACTTCTCTTCCTGAGCTATCGCTCTATCTCGGCGCCATCGCCGGAGTGGGACTCATCATCTACCTGATGCGCGGATGGCCGGCAATCATCTGGCTGACGTTCGTCTCGTTCTGGTTTGCCATCGGCGTGACGATCTACGACCGTGGGATCGTAGACTCCACGGCGGTCGGCTCGCTCTCGATGACGTTCCTTTTCCTGATCTCGGGCGCGGCCTTTACGCGAGTTGCTTCGCTGCGGCGAAGACTGCTCGCACTCGGCTCTGACCGATACATCCCGGCGCCAGTGACCCCCGCGACGTGGAAGCTGATGGACGGACTGGATTCCGTCTCGCAGATGCTGGGCGGGGGAAAGAGCGCGTCCGACAGCCACACAGTTTGGGTGCTCACGATGCTGAGCCCGATACTCGCGATCACAATGCTTGCGGATATTTGGCCGAGCGTGCCAACGCAGCTATGGGGCGTAGTGCTGGTGGGACTGGGTTGGGGCGCATACGCGCTGGCGAAAAAAGGGATGGCGGACGAAGAGCTTCGGCACGTCGCTTTTACCTCCGCCGCGCTATGGACGCTGCTGGGCGTGGTGAGGATTGTTCCGGAACCGGAACGTCTGGCCGCCGCAGCGCTGCACGCGACGTTCATTCTCGTGTGGTGGCGCGAGCGCATCGTGGGCCCGCGCACGGTTGCCAAGGGGACGATCCTCGTGGGGCTCGCGGTAATCCTCGGCGAAGAGCTTGGGGCTGCGGCGAATCACGGTTTGCTGCGCTGGCGCTGGGTGATGTCCGAGCTGGTCGCGCTCGGCGCTACTGCCGTTGTCGTGCAGAGGCTCATCGGGGACCCGAAGGAAAAGATCCAGGGTGTGGTATTGGGGACTGCTGCCTATCTGACGTCGCTGCTCGTCATCGCCAACATTCTCGAGCCGATCTGGCCGCCGCTGGTCACGGCGAGTTTTGCGGCGCTCGGTGCCTGGCTGTTGATCCTGAGTCGTCAGCGCGACCAACGGCTGTTGCGGCAGCTCGGCGGAGTGACGATGGTGCTCGTCGTGGGACGTCTGCTGCTGGTAGATCTCGCCACGGTCGAGACCATCTGGCGGGTGCTGCTGTTTCTGGTTTGTGGCGGGGTGTTTCTCTATACGGGGTACCGACTTCAGCCGGCGAAGGCGGTGTCGGAAGGGCGCTAGTCCCAATCCGCAGTTCGCCTTGCAACGTTCGGCAACCCCCATATGTTATTACAAATGAACCGCAACCTCGGACTCCTCCTTAGCAACGCCCTCGGCCTTCTTGGCCGCGGGCTTCCTGGCTTGGGAGTTACCGTCTAGCGTTTCACGCGCAGTATCAAACGGCCCCTCCCAGCTATGCGGGAAGGGGCCTTTTCTTTTTTCAACCCTTTTGCGCACAGCCAGGGAGCGGCCCGACGCCTCGCAGGATGCGAGCGTCGACTCATAACCCGCACCCTTGCCTACAATGTCCGCACCACAAAACGAAAGGACGTATTCCTCCAACGCGCAGGCGCGTAGTCCAGCGCAAGAGAGCTCGCGCAGCGCGAATGCGGCCGGCAATGACCGCGCGCCAGCAAACCCAGCACGACCTCAGATCGAGCAGTCCGCGGTTCCGCAGGCAGACGGGCAGCCGTGACAGAGGCCAACTCTCCGTTTCGCACTATGCGCGATCCTCAGCGACTTCGAATCTTCGATACGACGCTGCGCGATGGAGAGCAGGCGCCGGGCTGCACGATGTCGCTCGCTGAGAAGCTCTCGGTCGCGCGACGTCTGCACCTATGAGACCAGGGAGATAGAGCGCATCGTCCGGGTTGCGGCCAACATCGCGAAAAGCCGCTCGGCCCGTCTTACATCAGTGGACAAGGCGAACGTGCTCGAGACATCGCGTCTCTGGCGGCGCGTGACGACGCGAGTAATCATGGCTTGGCTTCGACGACGGAGGTCACCGACAGTGTGCTCGTGAATCTCCCGTTGCTTCAGGCGGAGGTGACTGGGGCCGCTGCTTTTCTCCCGTCATCGATCCCGAGGCCAAGCGCGATCGTACCTAATACAAGCGCCGCCGAAGTAAAGAGCGGCACCGTCTTCCCGAAGTGATCGTAGGAGAATCCCGCCCACAATGGAATGATCACCCGCGACAATCCGCCGAACGTCTGCTGCACTCCCATATATAGCCCGCGCTCTCGGCTCGAGATCACGCGCGAGAGCATCGACGTTACGCACGGGAACGTGAACGCGGTGCCGAGAGGGATCAGCGCGACGGAGATGGCGAGCGACGCGTATCCGCGCGCGAGTCCCAGTGTCGCAAGGCCAGTCGCGAGAAGCACCAGGCCAATTCGCGAGAGCTGAGCTTCGCCGTAGCGATCAACCATCTTTCCCAGAATACCGGCGCGTGTGACGACCGAGATCGCACCGACATAGGTATAGAAGATCCAGATCCTGTCCTTCCCCACGCCGAATCGGTCGGCGAGGAAAAGAGCGAGTATCGCCATCAGTCCCGAGAATGCACCCATCGCAATCGCGTAGATCCAGATCAGCCGTGGCGCGGTCTCACCCGGATGGGTGATCACGTGTGCGATCACCGTTCTCGAAGTGCGAGGCTTCTTCTCGTGTACCTCGGTCATGTCGCGTGATTCGCGCAGGAATTTCCAGGCGAAGAAGATGTTCACGAGGCATAGACTCGCGGCCGCGAGGCCCGGGCCGCTCCGCCCGAACTTGAGCGCTGCCCCTCCGATCGCCGGTCCAATCGCTACGCCGACGTTGGTCGCGGCGGAAAGCCAGCCGAGCGCTTTTGCGCGACTGTCGGGCTCGACCGAATCCGCGACGTATGCCTGAATGACGCCGACAGTCCCGCCACCCGCACCCTGCACGACGCGCGACAGCAGCAGCAGCCAGATGGAACTCGCGTACGCGAAAACGACGTACGCGATGGCCGAGGCGGTAAGGCCGACCAGCAGAACCGGACGACGTCCCACGCGATCGGAGAATCTTCCCCACCACGGAGCGCTCAACAGCTGCGCAGCGGTAAACGAGGCCATGAGCACCGCGACGATGAGTGCGCCCCCTCCCATCTCTCTCGCGTAGAAGGGCATGAGCGGGATGATCATCAGCAACCCCACCATGTCCACGAAGTTCGTGATGATCAGCACGAACAGCTTTCCACTCGCTGCCTTCGATACCCGCCCTGATATCCCGCGCGACTTCTTTGGCTGCGGCGCGGTCACCTAGTTCTCCACCTTTCCCAGCGCAGCGGGAGGAACAGCTCTGCCGACGACGCCCGCCAGTGCAATAATGGTGAGGACGTACGGGATCATCTCGATGAACTGCGACGCGATCGCGTGATTTCCCTGAAGCTGTATCTGAAGCGTCTCGGCCGCGGCAAAGAGCAGACACGCGAGCGCGGCTCGAATCGGATCCCAGCGCCCGAAGATCACGGCCGAGATGGCGATGAATCCGCGGCCCGCCGTCATCTGATCGGTGAACTGGTGTTGATCGAGGGCGAGATAAACGCCGCCCAATCCGGCGAGGATGCCGGAGATCGCCACCGCGACGTACCGCACGCGCGCGACGCTGACACCCACGCTTTCCGCTGCATCCGGATGCTCACCCGCCGCTCGCACGCGCAACCCAAACGGAGTTCTGTAAATCACGAACGCCATCAACGGCGCGACGATCAGTCCCAGCCAGAGCAGGGGATTGTCGAATCCGCCCAGCTTGATATTTCCACCGAAGCCGGGAACGCGCGGAGAATTCGACGAGCTCGCGAAAAAGAGCTTGAGGAAAAAACGAGTCACGCCAATCGCCAGAAGATTTATCGCCACACCCACGACCACCTGATCCGCGCGGTAACGGATCGTGCACACCGCGTGTATCAGCGCGAAGACGAGTCCGGCGAAAATTCCACTCAATACACCAATCCAGGGACTGCCCGAATAATTGGTGCCGAGCACGGCCCCGAACGCGCCGCTCAGCATGAATCCCTCGAGCGTCAGGCTCACAATTCCCGCACGCTCGGCCACTACGCCGCCGCTCGCGGCGAACAGGTACGGAATCGCGATGCGGATCATCTGGGCGAGGAATGTCAGTGGATTCACGCGTCGCTCCTCTTCCGGGCGCCGCGCAGGATGCGGCGCACTTCAGGGACCGCTGTCGCGACGGCGATGATCACGACGCCCTGGAGGACGTCCATCATCTGCTTCGGTACGAACGCGTGAATCGCGAGGCCGCCCTGTGAGAGCGTCGCAAAGAAGAAGGCAGCCAGCAACACACCGAAGGGATGATTTCTACCCACGAGCGCGACCGCGATTCCGAGGAACCCGGCGCCGCTCGCGAAGCCATCTTCGTAGTAGTGCTTGTAGCCGAGCACGTAGTTGATGCCGCCGATGCCGGCGATGACGCCCGAGAAAGTGAGCGCGCGCATCCAGACCCTTCCGACGCTGATGCCGCCGTATTCGGCGGCGTCGGGCTGCAATCCCACGGCGCGTAGCTCGTACCCGCCGCGCGCGCGAAAGAGATAGAACCAGACGGCGATCGCGACGACGTCAGCGACCACGAACGCGAGATTGGCCGCGGATCCATGGAAGGTCGGCGATATGTCAGAGAGGCGAGGCAACACTCCCGCGTGGATCTCGGGCGTGTGCAAAGTCTCGGGTACGTGCAGGTGACCCGCGATGAACCAGTTGAGCAGCGCCAGCACGATGAAGTTGAGCATGATCGTGACGATCACCTCGTGCGCGCCGAATCTGGTCTTGAGATAAGCCGGCACGGCGCCGACGACACCACCCGCGCAACCAGCGGCAATGATGCAGAGCGGAAGCGCGATAACGAGCGGCGCACCGATTGGCAGCGCCAGGCCCATCAAGGCGGCCGCAAATCCTCCGGCGGCGAGCTGACTCTCCGCTCCGATGTTGAACAACCCGGCACGCAGGCCGAACGAGACCGCGAGTCCGGTGAAAGCGAGAGTCGTCGCTTTGTAGAGAACCTGGCCGAAGCCGTACGCATTTCCCCAGGTACCCTCGAGTAGGAGTCGATAGACTCCGGCGGGTGACTGGCCATAGCTCAGAATCAGCAGATCGCCGCATATCAGCGCGACCAGCAACGCGACGAAAGGGGGGATGAGCGCCTCCTGGGCGCGCTCGTGCCAGGGCGCCGAGGCATCCGTCGGCTGTGGTGGTTTAACGCCAGTGCTGTTGAGCGAGGCCTCGGTCAAGCGGCGTTGCCCTTTTTGGTGCCGATCATGTATTCGCCGAGCACTTCTTCGCTGGCCTCGGATGCGGGCATCACGACGGCGAACTTTCCTCGGTACATCACCGCGATCCGGTCCGACAGCGCGAGAACTTCATTCAGCTCGGCGCTCACGAGCAGGATCGCTTTCCCCTTCGAGCGCGCCTCGAGAAGCTGCTGGTGGATGAACTCGATCGCGCCAACGTCGACTCCCCGGGTGGGCTGTGACGCGAGGAGGACCGAGAAATCCCGCCCCATCTCTCTCGCGATCACGACCTTCTGTTGATTGCCCCCCGAGAGAGCGCGCGCCGCGAGAATCGGGTTGGGTGGCCGGATGTCGAAAGCGGAGATCTCTTCAAATGCGTTTTCCATTACGCGATTCCGGTCGATCACGCCCCGCTTCGCGAAATATTTCTGAACTCCGAGTATGAGGTTGTCGGCCACCGAGTACTCGAGAATCAGGCCGCGGCGCTGACGATCTTCAGGAATGTGTGACAATCCAGCGTCGTGTCGCGCGGCAACGGGACGACGTGTAATGTCTACGCCATTGATCAGAATGTCGCCGCTGAAAACGTGCCGGAGACCGGCCAGCGCTTCGATCAGCTCCGTCTGTCCGTTGCCCTCGACGCCGGCGATGCCGAGAATCTCGCCGGGTTTGACGCTGAAGCTGACGCCATCGACGACGCGAATGCCGCGCGGACTCGTGACGTGAAGATTTCTCGCCTCGAGTCCCTGATTGGGCTGTGGTCCCGACGGACGAGCGAGCGGCTGAACGCGCTTACCCGCGGAGAGGGACACTTCGCGCCCCACCATCGCGCGCGCGATTTCGGTGGGCGTGGTCTCCGAAGTCTTGATGCGCTCGACGGTTTGTCCTGCCCGCATGACTGTGATCGTATCTGAGAGCTCTACTACTTCGTCGAGTCGATGGGTGATCAGGACGATCGTCGCTCCCTTATCGCGCAGGCCGCGCAGCACGCTCCACAGCTCACGCACCTCGGGTGGAGAAAGAACGGCGGTCGGCTCGTCGAGAATCAAGATCTTCGCGCCGCGGAACAGCACCTTCAGAATTTCCACGCGCTGTGCCTCGCCGACTGAGAGATCGGAGACGAGTCTGTCGGGCGCGATGACGAGCCCGGTCTCATTCGAGAGCTTTCGCACGTCGTCGGCCGCGCGCCTGTAGTCGAGGGCGATGAGTCTCGTCTTCGGCTCGGCGCCGAGCACGAGATTCTCCGCTACGGTGAGCGTGGGGACGAGCATGAAGTGCTGGTGGACGATTCCAATTCCAGCCGCGATTGCGTCGCTGGTGGACCAGTCCGTCACATCGCGTCCGTCGACCTCGACCTTTCCGGCGTCGGGCTTCATCAGGCCGCCGAGTATTCGCATCAGCGTGGATTTGCCGGCGCCGTTCTCACCGACGAGCGCGTGGATCTCGCCTGGCATTACCTCGAGCGTCGCACCCCGATTGGCGCGGATTGCGCCGAAGGACTTATCGATCCCCGTCATCCGGATAGCGGGATTCATAGCGTGCTCGGCACCTTGATCCGTCCCGCGATTATCTCCTGCTTGAGCTCTTCGACGCGGGCACGGGCGCTGTCGGGAATCAGCGCCTTGTTGCGATTGTCGTAGATGTACCCGACCCCGCCTTCCTTCAATCCGAAGGAGTAGATCCCGCCCTTGAACGTGTGGTTCTCGACGCGCTGGATGACGTCGAACGTCGCGGTGTTCACCCCCTTAACCATCGAGGTGAGAACGTGGCCCGGCGCTTCGTCGTTCTGATCCGAATCGACACCGATCGCGAGCTTGTTGGTCGCGCGCGCGGCCTCGAACACTCCCTGCCCGGTGGATCCGGCGGCGTGGAAGATCACTTCGACGCCCTGATTGTACTGGCTGAGGGCGAGCTCCTTTCCCTTGCCGGGATTCTTGAACGCGTCGGGCGTGACGCCCGCGTACTGCGCGATGACCTGGCAGTCGGGGCAGACCTTCTTCACACCGGCGCGGTACCCGGCCTCGAATTTGTGGATGAGCGGGATGTCCATTCCGCCGACGAACCCGACTTTCTTGGAGTGCCCGACGAGGGCGGCGAGCGCGCCGACGAGGTACGATCCCTCTTCCTCTCGAAACTTGAGCGCCGCGACGTTCGGTGGCGGAGGTATCACGTTGCCATTTGCGTCCGTCGCGAGAGCGTAATCGATCCCTGCAAACGCGGTGTTCGGATATTCCTTGGCGAGGTTGGCGAGATCGTCCGTGAAGATGAAGCCCACGCCAATGACGAGGTTCATTCCCTCGGCGGCCAGGAGTCTCAGGCCGGCTTCGCGATCCGCACCTTCGCCGGGCTCGATGAAGCGGATGTTCGAGCCGAGCATCTTGATCGCGCTGTCGGCGCCCGCGTAGGCGCCGTCGTTGAACGACTTGTCTCCGCGGCCGCCCACGTCGAGCACGATTCCAATCCGTATCGGCGATGTCTCCTTACCCTCGGCGAGCGCGTTCCGATGGACAAAGAGAAGAGCGATGTGCGCGACGAGCAGGAGAGAGGCGACGATGATCAGCTTTCTCATCTGAACAGAAGAATCGCCCACAACACAGCGGCGTGCAAGGCGAAGCCGAGGCTCTCCTCCAGAGTGAACTTCGAAGGGTGAATCCCAACCCGAAGCTCTCCTTTGCAGAGAACTTCAAAGGGTGATCCCCCTTTCAAACCCATCAGTTCGCACATTGATTTCAGCGCATATGGCCGAGCGAATCAGGACGCGCTTTCTGGTGGTCGGAAGCGGAGTTGCAGGTCTTCACACCGCTTGGCGCGCTTCCGCGGACGGCGACGTCATGGTTCTCACCAAACGGTCTCTCTTCGACAGCGCGACAGCCTACGCCCAGGGCGGAATCGCGGCAGCACTTGGCGCCGGAGACTCACCGGAGCTTCACCGGCAGGACACGCTCGCCGCGGGAGCGGCACTGTGCGACGCCAAGGCGGTGGAAGTTCTCGTAGAGGAAGGTCCGGCCAGGGTGCGCGAGCTGGCGACGGCGGGCGCGCATTTTGATCTCGAGCCTGGGGGAAATTTCAAGCTCGGCAAGGAAGCGGCGCACTCGCGACGGCGCATCGTGCATGCGCATGGCGATCAGACGGGAGCGGAAGTCGCGCGGACTCTGATCAAGCGCGTGAAGGAAAGCCCGGGCATCAAGGTCCTGGAGAAGGCGCGCATCCTGGATCTCATCGTCGAGAATGGCGTGACGTATGGTGTACGGGCGGCGGTGGCCGGAAAAGCCGTGGAGATAATCGCGGACGCCACGGTGCTCGCGACGGGTGGATGCGGCCAGGTCTACAGGTACACGACCAATCCCCAGGTGGCGACGGGTGATGGTTTTGCGATCGCCCACCGCGCGGGCGCGAAGCTCGCCGACATGGAGTTCGTGCAATTTCATCCCACGGCGCTCGACACGCCCGAGAATCCACTGCAGCTGATATCAGAAGCGGTGCGCGGGGAAGGCGCGGTGCTGTTGAACGAAGAAGGAGACCGCTTCATGCTCAAGAAGCATCGTTTGGCCGAGCTGGCGCCGCGCGATGTGGTGGCGCGCGCGATCTTCCGCGAGCAGGCAGGAGGCAGGCAGGTCTTTCTCGACGCTCGCAAGCTCGGCCCATCCTTCGAGGATCGTTTTCCGGGAATATTCGCGATCTGCCGCGCGCGCGGAATCGATCCGTCGAAGGATCTGATACCGGTTACGCCGGCCGCCCACTATATGATGGGAGGGATAATCACGGATCTGCGCGGGAGATCGAGCTTGAACCGGCTGTACGCCTGCGGCGAGGTTTCTCGCACGGGCGTCCATGGCGCGAACAGGCTCGCGTCTAACTCGCTGCTGGAAGGACTGGTATTCGCCGAGCGTGTGGCGAGGGACATGATCGACGTGAAGACGCTGCCGACGCCGCCGCGGAAGAGGAGCTGGGATGTCCCGGTGCTGAGAGATCGTGGCGCTGCTCAGGTGGCAGCGGACAGTATTAGGCAGGTGATGTGGGACCATTGCGGAATCGATCGCAGCGCCAGCGGATTGAGGCTGGGGTTGGCGAAGCTCACCGAGATCGAGACGCGCCTGCCGGTTGGCGCGACCGAAGAGATGAACATGGTACAGACGTCGCTGTTGATCGCGGACGCGGCACTGTTGAGGAAGGAATCGCGCGGCGGGCATTATAGAAGTGATTTTCCGCGCGCCAAACGCAAGTGGAGTGGCAGGCACATAGAATGGTAGAGACGGCGGCAAAGGTGTACGCGGAGCTGCAGGAGGAGATCAGACACCTCGCGCGCGCGCGCAACGCGGTGATCATCGCGCACAACTATGAGCGGGCAGAGGTGCAGGATGTGGCGGATTTCGTCGGCGACTCGCTGGGGCTGAGCAGGGAGGCAGCGAAGACGAAAGCCGACGTGATCGTGTTCTGCGGCGTGCACTTCATGGCTGAAACCGCGGCGGTGCTTTCGCCGCAGAAGACGGTTCTATTGCCGGATCTCGCCGCGGGTTGTTCGCTGGCGGCGACGATCAATGCGGAGCAGCTGCGCGACTGGAAGCGGGAGCATCGCGGAGCAGTGGTCGTGTCGTACGTCAACACCACGGCCGAAGTGAAGGCCGAGAGCGACTACTGCTGCACATCGGGAAATGCGGTGGAGATCGTGAATTCGATTCCCGTCGACAACGAGATTCTCTTTCTTCCCGACATGTTCCTGGGTGCGCACGTGCGTCGCCTCACCGGCCGCAAGAACATGCACGTGTGGATGGGTGAGTGTCACGTGCACGCGGGGATCGATCCCGAGGACATCAGGCTTCAGCGTGCGGCGCATCCGGGTGCGGAGTTCCTGATTCACCCGGAGTGTGGGTGCGCCACAAGCGTGGTGGAAGCGGTGTCTGCGGGGGACATCGACCCGGCCGGAGTGCAGATATTATCGACCGAAGGGATGATCAAGCGTCCGAAGATATCAGCTAACGACGAATTCATCGTCGCTACCGAGGTTGGGATCCTGCACCGGCTGCGCCGAGAGAATCCGACGAAGACATTTTATCCGGCGAATCCGGACGCGGTGTGTGCCTTCATGAAGGTTACGACGCTGCCCAAGGTATTGAGCGCCCTCCAGCGGATGGAGCACAAAATCACCGTTCCGGAAGCGATCGCGTCGAAGGCGCGTCTTGCGATCGAGCGCATGGTCTCGATCGGCGGCCAGACGCCCCTCTCTCCGGTCCCTGACGCGTCGGTCGATCCCGGCGAATGACAGCTCGGCGGGAGAGTGAGCTCGCCGCTCATGGATTTGTCCGGGAGGAAGGTCTCCGCTTTCCACTGACGCCGAAGGAAACGACTGCGGTCGTAGCGGCCGCGCTCGAGGAGGACGACACCAGCCGCGACATCACGACCGCCGCGACCGTTCTGCCGGATCGCGGGGCGCGTTGCCGCCTGGTCGCGAGAAAGCCGGGTGTGATTGCCGGACTCCCGCTGGCGAAGGAAGCGTTCACGCAGCTCGACAAGGCGGTGACGATCCGCGTCGAGCACGACGATGGAAGCAAGGTGCGACCCGACACGCCGGTGATGTTCCTGTCCGGACACGCACGCGGACTGCTGTCGGCGGAGCGGGTCGCGCTCAATTTCATGCAGCGATTGTCGGGGATAGCCACGCTGACCGCGCAGTACGTCGAAGCGATCGAGGGAACCGGCGCGCATATTCTCGACACGCGGAAGACGACGCCGGGTCTCAGGCGCCTGGAGAAATACGCCGTCCGCGCGGGTGGAGGGTTGAATCACCGGATGGATCTGTCGTCGGCCGTGCTGATCAAGGACAATCATCTCGCGGCGGTAGATGGCGACATCGGGAGCGCGGTGAAGCGCGCGCGTGAGATTGCTCCCACCGGGATCAAGGTGGAAATCGAGTGCGACACTCTCGAACAGGTGAAGGCGGCGATCGTCGCCGGCGCGGACGTGATAATGCTAGACAACATGCGACTGGTCGAGCTGCGTGAGGCGGTGCAGCTGATCGAAGGACGCGCGGTGACGGAAGCTTCCGGAGGTGTCACGCTGGAAACGGTGCGGCCTATTGCTGAGACCGGCGTCAACTGGATCTCGGTTGGCGCGCTAACGCACTCCGCACCGGCGCTGGATCTGGCGCTGGATTTTGACTGATGGGGGCAACCGAGTTGTGCGACGTGTGCGGGTCGAGCAACCTCAAGGAGATCAAGTGCAAGATCGTCTGCCAGAATTGCGGGACGATTCTGAGGAGCTGCTCCGATTTGGCTGGCTTTAGTTGAAACTTGGGAGATGGTTGAACTGCAACTGAACACGACCGGCCGAGGGCTGTGGGCAGGCCGGCCGGTGGCTGCGGGCGACCGACCGTAGCGATCACTCTTTCCGCGAGGAGCAGGTAATGGATCGAAGGAATTTCGTGCGCCTTGGCGCGGTCGGTGGTGCGTTGGCTCTTCGCGGCAAAACCCTGGCGGGTGAGACGATCACTCGCGAAACTGAAAGCGCGGCACGGCGATCCGAGCCTTTTCGGGTTGCGCCTTTTGCGCTCGAGGAGACGACCATTGCGGACCTTCAGGCCGGGATGGCGGCGGGGAAGATCACGGCGCACTCCGTCACGCAGGATTACCTGAACCGCATCCACGAGCTCGATCGCATCGGGCCGACGCTGCGGCACGTGATCGAGACCAATCCAGACGCGCTCACGATAGCCAGGACGCTCGATCGGGAGAGGAAAGCGGGGAAAGTGCGCGGACCGCTGCACGGGATTCCGATCCTGATCAAGGACAACATCGATACAGCGGATCGGATGACGACAACCGCCGGTTCTTACGCGCTGGCGGGATCGATTCCGCTTCGCGATGCCACCATCGCGGCCAAGCTCCGCGCGGCCGGAGCGATCATCCTCGGCAAAACCAATCTGAGCGAGTGGGCCAATTTCCGCTCATCCCACTCGTCCAGCGGCTGGAGTGGGCGCGGCGGTCAGGCGAGAAATCCATACGTACTGGATAGGAATCCCTGCGGATCTAGCTCTGGGTCGGGCGGCGCGGTCTCCGCGAACCTGAGCGCACTGGCGATCGGCACGGAGACCGATGGCTCGATCGTGTGCCCATCGTCCGCCAACGGCGTTGTGGGAATCAAGCCCACGCTCGGCCTCGTGAGTCGCGCGGGGATAATTCCGATCGCGCACAGTCAGGATACCGCTGGTCCGATGGCGCGGACGGTCAGAGACGCGGCGATCCTGTTGAACATTCTTGCAGGACCTGACCCTCGCGATCCAGCGACATCGTCCGGCCCCGCGCGTAGCCCGATCGACTACACGGCATCGCTCGACCCGAATGGATTGCGTGGCGCGAGAATCGGTGTGGCACGGTCCAAGTTCTTCGGCTACAGCGACGTCACCGACAAACTGACGAACGACGCGATCGATGTGATGAAGGCGCAGGGGGCGGTGATCGTAGATCCCGCGAACATCGAGACGGCAGGAAAGTTCGACGACACCGAGTTCGAAGTGCTGCTGTACGAGTTCAAGGCCGATCTCAATGCCTATCTGGCGGCGCTCGGCCCCAAGGCGCCGGCTAGAACTCTCGAGGACATCATCAAGTACAACGACGCGCACAAGGATCAGGAGATGCCGTACTTCGGGCAGGAGACGATGATCCAGGCGCAGGCGAAGGGGCCGCTCACGGAAAAGAAATATCTCGACGCACTGGCGAACGATCTCAAGATGTCGCGCACCGATGGCATCGACGCGACGATGGAGAAGTACAAGCTCGACGCGATCGTCGCGCCGACCGGCGGTCCGGCGTGGACGACCGATCTCATCAACGGCGATCATTTCGGTGGCGCGAGCTCGACTCCGGCAGCGGTGGCAGGCTACCCGAACATCAATGTGCCCGCGGGATTCACACACGGTCTGCCGGTAGGGATCTCGTTTTTTGGCCGCGCGTATTCCGAGCCCGTGCTGATTCGTATCGCGTACGCGTACGAACAAGCCACGAAGCACCGGCGTCCGCCTCGCTTCATTCCTACGCTCGGAGACGCGGGCTAGATCTTTTTGGCGCCTGCTTTTTAGGTGGCGGTCAAAGTCTGTTGCCGGTCAGTCGGGCGGGGATGTCCTCTTCGGTGACTAGCTCGCTTACACGCTGCGAGCCTCCGTCAGCCCACTCGCGGCTTGCGCTCGCGAGCGGGCGCCCAGGCCTCCGCGCGCGACACTCTCCGCGAGACCAACGACACTGTACGGGGAGGCGGGGGGTGTCCTCGTAGGCGGCAACCCACGAGCTACAGAGAGATCGGTACCATCACACCGAGCGACACACACCTGGGACGCGCGTCAGAGGTCGGTAGCGCGAAAGCGAGAGCCCGCCGCCGTAGAGGACACCCCCGCCGACCCAAACAGAGATCTCGAGGCAACGAAAGCAAAAACAACGCGCGCGGCCTACTCGTCGAGAATCGCGTCGGTGACGAAGTAGCCCTTGCCGCTGCGCACGGCTGCGGCGACGGCACGGCGGGTGTCGTCCACGTCGTCCTCGCGCGGGTCGAGATCTTTTCGGTTCGCGCGGAACCGGCGGCCAGCCTCGATGCAGAAGAGATCGCAGAGTGCGATCTCGCGCTCGCACCGCTCCACGCCGCGCTCGTCGATCAGGCTCTGAGTACGCGCGATAACGCACGCGGTCGCAAAGAGATCTATCGCCATGTTCGCCAGCCTCTCCAGCACCAGCTGACTGTCAACGATCTTCTCGCGATGGCGCACGATCGCCCTTTCGGTCGCCGATCCCAGATCCGACACGTGACGCTCGAAATAGTCCTTGTGCTTTTCGAGACGTTCATGTAGCTCGATGTCGAGAGTCGACGTCTGACCAAGCCGCAGTTTGACGCGCGATGTCGCGTATCCGCTCAGAAGCCCAAGATTCCGCAGTGGACGTCTGAGCGCCGAGCCGATCTCCTTGAGCGCTTCAGCCGGCGCCTGTACGCCGTTGAGCGCGATGAACAGTCGCAGCACTTCGTTCGCGCCCTCGAAGATCCGATTGATTCGCGAATCGCGGAGGAATCTCTCGTACGGATACGGCTTCACGTATCCGCGGCCGCCGGCGAGCTGCACCATGTCGTCGGCGGCGCGCCATACCATCTCGCTCGCGAATACCTTGGCGCACGCCGCCTCGAGTGAGAAATCGTTGTCGCCACGATCGACGAGAGAGGCGAGCACGCCGAGCATCGCATCCGATGCGTAGATGTCGCTCGCCATCCTAGACAACTTGCGCTGCGTGATCTCGAAGTCGTCGAGGGGATGCCCGAACTGTATGCGCTGCTCTCCGTATGCGGTCATCTCCTTCAGCGTCCGCTTGGTGCCTCCCGTGCAGCCGGCCGCGAGCGTCAGTCGCCCGGCGTTCAGCACGTGCACCGCTACACCGAATCCTCTGCCGACGCCGCCGAGCAGATGGTCTGCCGGCACTTCCAGCGCGTCGTACGCGAGCTCGGCCTGCGTGGATCCCCGGATTCCCAGCTTCCTCACTGTTCCCACCACCTTGAATCCCGGCATATCCGGGCGAATGAGAAAAGCTGTCGGACGTTGTACCGTCTCACCGCGTCGCTTGACGACCGCCTGGGCGAACGTCGCGATGACGCCCGCGCGATGTCCGTTGCCGATCCAGATCTTTCTGCCGTTTAGACGCCAGTGCGAGCCGTCCTCGCTGAGCGTAGCGGTCGCCTTGATGTTCTGCGCGTCGGAGCCGACATCCGGCTCGGTCAGGGCGTAGGCGGCAAGAAAATCTCCGCGCGCCAGCGGCGGAAGATACCGCTCCTTTTGCGCGTCGTTCCCGTGCAGCACGATCGCCTTGGAGCCGAGTCCGCAGTGGACGCCAACGAGAACGGCGAGCGATGCGTCGATGGACGAGAGGGTCTCGAAGACACGCGCGTAGGCCGAGGACGAGAGCTCGAGCCCTCCGTACTTTTTAGGGATCGTGAGGCCCAGCATTCCGATCTCGGCGAACGCGCGAATGACGTTCTCGGGGATCGTCTCCTCTTCATCGAATCTCGCGGAGTCGATGAGGTCGCCATCGAGCGCGCGGAGCTCCTTGATCAGCCGGCGTACGGTGCGCGCTTCGTCGGCGTTCCGGTCGTCGAGGGAGCGCGGATACGGGAAGAGGAGCGAGTCGAGTACTACGCCCGCGAATATTCCACGGGTGAAGGATTGTTGGGTTTGCTCTGGCACTTTTGGATTCGGAGCTGCGGAGTTCGGATTGAAATCGAAACAACAACTGAACACAAACCCTGCCGGTTGATCGCACCCGGCAGCCGGCTGCCGGCTTTCTAAATCCCTTCCCCTAAGATGTCGGCTCTACCACCTCTGATGCTCGACCCGCGCGTTCCAATTGAGCTGCCAACTCCTCGGGCGACGTCACCGGTTTATCGCACGTGTAGCCACGACAAACGTAGGCGCTCGGCTCGCCGTCGATCAGGGGCCGGTCGCTCAATAGCTTCACCACTGGATCCTTCTTCGGCGGCCCGCCCGCCAGAACCAGCGATGGAACGTACTGTCCCGCGACGGCTCTCTCCAGGGCTTTGAACTGCGCGTCGTTCGTGTCGCCCGCGAGCGCGACTTCCACCGCGCCGTTGATCTCCATGTCGGCACAGCCGAGCAGATGTCCGAACGCCGTCGGATATCTGGCCATTGGCTCAGCGAGTGCTTCGAGCGTGAATACCGCGCGCCGGCGATATTCGGCGTCGTGCTCGAGCTCGGCCAGATAGAGAAGCAGCTCAGTGGCGAGCGATGTGCCCGACGGCGTTGCGTTGTCAGTGACATCGCGCGGACGTGTGATGAGCTCTTCGGCGTCGCTCGCGGTGTCGAAGAATGCGCCCACACTGTCGTCCCGGAACCATTTTATCATCGCGTTCGCGATCTCCCGCGCGCGGATCATCCAGTGTTCGTCGAAGCTCAGCTCGTAAACGGCGAGAAAACCGAGCGCCAAGGCGGCGTGGTCTTCGAGAAATCCACTGATCCTCGTCACGCCTTCTTTGTGCGAGCGCATCACGCGTCCGTCGCGGACCATTTCGCGCTGGAGGAAGGTCGCGTTGCGGACGGCCAGCTCACGGAAGTCCTGACGTCTGAAAACTCTGGCCGCGGTCGCAATGCCCCGGAGCATGAGACCGTTCCAGGCTGCGAGAATCTTCTCGTCGCGTCCGGGCCACACGCGCCTGGCGCGGGCATCGTACAAAACACGCTTGCCTCGGGCGAGTACGGCGTCGAGCATCTCTTCATCTTCGCGCGCCCGAGCCGCGGCCCCGTCCCGGTCGCTCCCAACGAAGAGGATGTTCTTCCCCTCGAAGTTTCCACCTGGCGTGACGCCGTAGTAGGACTTGAACGCGCGGGAGTCGGCGCCGAGGAGGGAGTCGAGCTCGCTTTCAGTCCATACGTAGAACTTGCCCTCGTGCCCTTCGCTGTCGGCGTCGAAGGATGAATAGAAACCGCCGTCGGGCGAGGTCATCTCGCGTGCGACCCACTCGATCGTCTCGATCGTGACGCGCTCGACTTCGGCGTCTTTTGTCGCCTGGAACAGGTGCGACCCGAGGCGGATCAGGAGCGCGTTGTCGTAAAGCATTTTCTCGAAGTGCGGGACGAGCCAGACCGCGTCGACGGCGTAGCGCGCGAAGCCGCCGCCGATCTGGTCGTAAATACCGCCGCGCGCCATCCGTCGAAAGGAATTGGAGACCATTTCGAGTGCATCCGGAGTGCCGGTGCGCTTCCAGAAACGGAGCAGAAAATCCAACGTCATCGTCGCCGGAAACTTGGGCGCGCCGCCGAAGCCGCCATTGCAATCGTCGTAGCGCTGCGCGAGCGAGCGGTATGCGGTCTCCAGCATCGCGGGTGAAAGTGGACCACTGCTTTGGGTGCCGAGGCGGTTGCTGTCGTAGATCTTCTTGAACTCATCCGCCGTCTCGACGACGCCGGCGCGGCGTTTCTCGTACGCCTCGCTGACGGACCCGAGGATTCGACGGAAGGACGGAAGTCCGTGACGGTCGTCGGGGGGAAAGTAGGTGCCGCCGTAGAAGGGGCGTCCGTCGGGCAAGAGGAACATCGTCATGGGCCATCCGCCGTGCCCGGTCATCGACTGCACGGCCTGCATGTAGATGCCATCGATGTCGGGACGCTCCTCGCGATCGACTTTGATGTTGACGAACTTTTCGTTCATGAGGCGCGCAGTGTCTTCGTCCTCGAACGACTCGTGCGCCATGACGTGGCACCAGTGGCATGCGGCGTAGCCGATGCTGAGGAGCACCGGCTTGTCCTCGCGCTTCGCCCTGTCGAGGGCCTCGGTACCCCACGGGTACCAGTCCACCGGATTCTCGGCGTGCTGGAGAAGGTAAGGACTGGTTTCGTTCTTTAGCCGGTTGGGCATGACAGATTCAAGAAACGAGTGTGATGTGGCGGTCTTAAAGCTATCAGCAGTGCGTTTCCGAGGATCTCAAGCACGTCAGCGAGCGGCCAAAGTGATCACTCTTTCGCGAACCTCTTGCGCGTGCGGCGCTACACCATGTACGCAACATCCGAGCTGCTTGTCGGATAGGCATATATGGCATGCGCTAAATCGCCGGTGGTGAGCCCGTGCCGAACGGCAAGAGCGAAGAGATTGATGACTTCTTCGGCGTGCGGCCCGAGCAGATGGGCGCCTAGCACTCGACCGCTCTCTTCATCCGTAATCGTCTTGTACATCGCTGCCGTCTCGAGAACTCTGCGGTTCGAGAACCAGTTCCTGGTATCCTCACATTTGACGCGGACTTTGAGGCCCTTGAGTTTCGCTTCTTCCTCGGTCAGTCCGACAGCTGCGAGCGGAGGCGTGGTGAAGACGACGCTCGACACTCCGCGGTAGTCGGGCCTTTTCTGGTTGCCGTGCAGAAGATTCGACGCGATGATCGCGCTCTGGTGGCCGCCGACTGGGGTAAGTGGCAACGCTCCGGGTGAGGCGACCGCGTCGCCCGCCGCGTAGACCTTTGGGTTGGTTACGCTCTGGAGCCAATCGTTGACTTGGACTGCTCCGCGGTCGTCGGTCGCTACGTTCGCCAGCGAGAGATCCAGCTCACTGGTCTTGGGAACGCGACCGGCTGCATGAAACACGAGGTCCGTCACAACGAGCTCATCTCCGTTCGCGGAGCGGACCTTCACGCGGAATTCGGCTCCCGCTCGTTCCACGGCCTGGACGGGCGAGTCCAGCCTGACATCGACGCTCAAGCTTCGGGTGTGCTCGATCAATCGAGCGACCAGGTCCGGATCGAACTGCCTGAGCGGACGTCCACGTCCGAACATGAATACCATGGCGCCTGCACGCGCGGCAATGTGCGCGAACTCGAACGCAATATAGCCGGCGCCGATGAGAGCAATCCGGCGCGGCAGCACATCGAGATCGAGGAAATCGGTGCTGGTCTTGACGTGTTCCTCTCCGGGGATGCCGAGTGTGATTGGCTTGGCACCGCTCGCAATCACAAAGAATTGCGCGCTCAGTTCTTTGCCGTCGACAACGAATCGATCGGGACCGACAAATCGACCAACACCATGATACATCTCGATCCCAAGGCTCTTGTAGTTCGCCTCCTGTCGGGGTGGTACGGGTTCCGTGAAGGTGCGTTTGAACCTCATAAGTGCCGGCCAATCGATGCGCCCCTCGCCAGCGACTCCATGCCCACTCATTCGACGATTCCAATCAACGGCCTCGGCGACGCCGACGAGCACTTTCTTGGGATCGCAACCGCGTAGCGCGCAGGTGCCCCCATATGGCTCGTCATCGATGACGGCGACGTGCCAACCCGCCTTCGCGCACCGAGTGGCAACGCCAGATCCACCGGCACCGGTGCCGATGACGATTAGATCGTAGCGCTTCGCCTGCGATGGGTTCACGGTTCCCTCGGGCCGCAGTAATCCGTCTGCACTGGACCTGGCTGCACCGATGGACACAGAACGGTGCCGTAGGAACAAAAAACACAACAGTCGCCGGAGAGAGGTCGGAGTACTTCTCCGCAATACGTGCACTGATAAAAAAACTGGCAGGCGTCGGTTGGCATTCGCTCCTCGCGTTCACCGCCGCATCGCGGGCACCGAATCGTTGAAACAGGTTGAGGCGACTCTTGGATTGTCATTGTGCGCGGAGAGCGGCGTTAGCCTGTGCTGCAAAAACGTCGGGATCGAGATAGCGTTGCTCGCCCAGGGACCCAAGTTGATGCATCCAAAAAAGAGGTGTAGGCGGCAAAGCGCCGGTCCATTTCGCCGACCGGTCGTAGAGGAAGTACATATCCCAAGCGTCTTCGTTCATGCCTAATACCTGTCGCCACTGATGTGTGGTCGCCCCGCTCCCGTCCCAGTAATGAAGAGCGCGAACATCGGGCACGATGCGCGTTGCGACGCCAACGTCCTTTTCTTCTGCGCCCTTCTTCGGCACCCATACTACGTATGTCCGCAGTGCTGGATTAGGCTGCTTTGCCAGCAGCGAGTTCTCGACTCCGGAGGCCCCCCGGAGACACGTCCCTCACGTTGGCGAAACCAGCATCACAACGCGGACCATCCCGCTGTCAGCGTTGAATGCGGCGCGGAGTTCTTGCGCCTGTGATCCCAACGCTGTGTGAGGTCGATCTGTGCCAGAAGGTTGACACGCCGTAAGCGCGGTCGCCAATACTAGTCCGGAACGATGAAGTCTGTGATGCATTAGTTTTATCCTCTGAATAAGACAGCCGCTGCCACCCAAACGATTGCCGCTAACCATAGCGCTTTCCGGGTGAATCGACCGATACGAGTTGGGCAAGCAACCCCTCGCAGGTTTGGCCCGGTGGCTCGGTACGCGCCCCAGAATCCGTAGAGAATCATTGCAAGCGAGGCAAGCAACAAAAATGGCCGGTACGGCTCGAGTGACGCTGCGGCAATTGCTCCGCCCGCACCAAGCAACGCAACCGTGGAAGGCCCGACGCAGCAAAGCGCTGCGAAAACCGCGGCGATGGCAGTTGCCAACCCTCCGGTGGCCGAACCGAGAAGGGCTTTATCGCCAGAACCACCCGTCGGTTCGGCCGCCGGACTCACTCGAGCTCCAAAGTCTCAAGCACGGGACACTCGGCCGTCGTCTTGCGCGCTTCGCAAGATGCAACCAGTCCCTCAAGCGTGTGGCGCAAATCCGTGAGCTCTCGAAGCTTGTCGTCGATCAGTGCGATCTTGCTTCGGGTCTTTCGTTCGATCGCTCCACAGGCCGCGCCGTGACGAACACGGAGAGCGAGGAGATCCCGTATTTCCTTCAGCGAGAATCCAAGCGCCTGGGCGTGCTTGATGAATCGAATGCGCCGGACCGCCTCGACATCGAACTGGCGGTAGCCGGTGGCCGTGCGTGTTGGAAGCGCGAGCATCCCTGTTCGCTCGTAGTACCGCACGGTTTCGACGTTGACCGACGCCCCGGCGGCAACCTGCCCTATCCTGAGACTCATAGATACTCTCCTCGCCATGCACGATAAACCCTGTACCTAAGTACAGAGTCAAGGGCTTCGCCGCGCAAGGCCAGGACGCCTATCGCTTCTGACTGACCGCGGCCGGGCCGCTGATGTCGATCGACCAGTCGTCCGGCTGCTCATCCTGTCCGGCGTGCGGACGGTACATGATCACCTGCACGCGCTCGAGAGTGATCAGCCCTCCGCCCACCATCTTGTCGAGCTCCGGCAGAATCTCCTGGATCTTCTCACCCGTATCCACGCACTCCACGACGATCGGAAGGTCGAGCGACAGCTCCAGAAACTTTGCGGCATGAATGCGGCTGCTCGCGCCAAAGCTCATTATTCCCTTCGTAACGGTCGCACCGGCGTAATGTCGTTTCCGGAGGAGCTGCACGATCGCCCAGTACAGAGGCTCTCCCTGATACTTGTCGCGTTCGCCGATGTGGATCCGCATCAGCACCCGTTCGCCCTTGAATCCGTGCATTTTTCCTCCCTCTTCCCGCAAAATGACCACCCTTCAAATTAGGGGTACTGACAAGTGAGTAGTCAACAGGCAGCTGGAGACATTCGATGATCCTCTTTCTCATCGCAATCGGCGGGGCGGCGGGCTCACTCCTTCGGTACATCATCGGCGGGATGGTGCAGCGCACCAGCGCGAGCGGGTTCCCGGTGGGAACCCTGTTCGTAAACGTGGCGGGTTGTCTCCTCATCGGCATGTTCGTGCGCTTCTTGCTCAACATGCAGACATCGGCAGAGCTGCGGGCGCTGCTGGTGGTGGGCTTTTGCGGCGGTTTCACGACGTTTTCCACCTTCAGCTTCGAGACCGTGGGTCTTATCGAGGGCGGGGAGTACGCGCGGGCCGCAACTTACATTGTGTTGAGCGTACTGCTCTGCATCACCGCGACATTCACGGGTATGGCGACAGTCGGCGCGATAGCGGGTACTGGCCATGGCAGGTGATCCAGCCTGCTGGTCGCACCTCTTTTACGATGACGAGAACTCTGACGAACCACAGGCAATGACCAAGACGACGAAGAAAACGACGAAGAAAACGACGAACGCCCAGGCAGCCGCGGCAATCCCATCCGACCTCGAAGACTTTTTCCGCCAGAACGACTCACGTATGCGCGAAGAGCTGTTCGACTTTCTGCGCATCCCGAGTGTCAGCGCCAAATCGGATCACAACGCCGACACCAGGCGCGCAGCTGAATGGGTGAAGAAGTCGCTCGAAAGGATTGGCGTGCCGGCGAAGATCTATCCAACGGCCGGACACCCTGTCGTCGTCGGCGAGTGGAGAAAAGCCCCCGGCGCACCGACCGTTCTCATCTACGGGCACTACGATGTCCAGCCCGCCGAGCCTCTCGAGCTGTGGACGTCGCCGGCCTTCGAGCCCACTGTGCGTGACGGCAAGATTTTCTCGCGCGGATCCGTCGACGACAAGGGACAGCTCTTTCTCCACATCAAAGCGCTCGAGGCGCACCTCACCACGCGCAAAAAACTCCCTGTCAACGTCGTCGTCATCGCCGAAGGCGAGGAAGAGATCGGCAGCGAGCACCTGGCGCAGTTCGTCCAGGACCAGAAGAAGCTTCTCGATGCCGACGCCGTCGTCATCTCCGACTCAGCCATGTTCGCCCCGGGACTGCCGTCGATTCTGTCGTCGCTGCGCGGACTCGCCTACTTCGAGATCAACGTCCAGGGACCGGCGGGCGATCTGCACTCGGGCAGCTATGGTGGCGCGATCGTAAATCCCGCAATGGCGCTCGCGCGCATCCTCGCGACGTTCCACGACGAGAACGGCCACATCGCGATACCCGGCTTCTACGACAAGGTGCGCGAGTGGGATCCGAAGATCCGGAAGCAGATGCAGTCGCTTCCCTTCGACGACAAGACTCTCATGAAAGAGACGAGCGTCGACGCCCTCGGCGGCGAAAAAGGCTACACCACGCTCGAGAAGCTGTGGATTCGCCCGACGTGCGAGGTGAATGGATTGCTGAGTGGCTACACGGGCGAAGGAGCGAAGACGGTTCTCCCCGCGAAGGCGATGGCCAAAGTCAGCTGCCGACTGGTGCCCGATCAGACCCCCGCCGAAATCGAGAAACTGCTGAAGGCGCACGTCGCCAACGTGGCGCCGAAGGGTGTGAAGGTGACCATCCAGACATTGCACGGCGGACGTCCGTGGCGCGCTGAGCTGAACGGGCCGATCTACGACGCGGCGCGAAAGGCGCTCGCTGCGGCGTTTGGCAAAGAGCCCGTCATCACTGGCGAAGGCGGTTCCATCCCCGTCGTCGGCGATTTCGAGAAGATACTCGGCGCGCCCGTTGTGTTGGTGGGTTTCGGACTTCCCGGCGAGAACGCCCACGCTCCCGACGAGTGGATCAGCGAAGAGAATCTCCGACTCGGAATGCGCGCGATGGCGACGCTGTGGGACGAATACGCGGCGGTGGCGGAGAAGCGCTAGAGCGTTGCGGGTGTTCGACTACAGATCGAGCAGCAGCTCGATGCTTTCCTTCTTGCCGGATTCAGCCCGCGGCTCGGGACCAGCTGATGGATCGAGGATGTCCGGCGCGTCGTAGCCCGGATTGTTGACGAGCCGAGAGATCGGGAAGTACTCGAGCTGGTCGTCGTGGTGATACGCGGATTTCGTCAGCAGCTCCAGCTGTCCGGTCTTGCGCCGGGGGTCGAGCCACGCGTCGTACTGCTCCGGCGCGAGCAGCACCGCCATCCGGTCGTGAAAGCGACTGTACCATTCGTCCGCGTCTTTGACGATGACCGTGGATGACCACACGCCTTCGTCGTCCTTGCTCGCGCGCCAGCGACTCCACAGTCCCGCCATCGCGAGCGGTTGCTGGTCGCGACGCCGAATGAGGTGCGGAATTTTGCGTCCCTTCGAGCCGACCCACTCGATGATCCCATCGACGACCACAAGGCAGCGACGGCTCCGCCAGGAATCCTGAAAGGTCGGCGCTGACGCCACCGTCTCGATTCGGGCGTTGAAAGTCGAGTACTGTGAATCGAAAGCGTCGACCTTCTGCCGCGTCTCGAGCTTCGATGGAATGAGATTCCAGTGCATCGTGCGGAGGACGCGCTCGCGCAGGAAGGGGTCGTAGTAGACGTTCGGAATCTCTTCCCGCGGATTCAGGTTGTAGCGCGGCTTCCAGTCGCTCGGCACGAACTTCCGCGTGAAGCCGTAGACTTTCTCCGTTATCCCGTCGGGGTTGATCACCGTCGCGCGTCCACACATGAAGCAACGCTACCCGATCGCGCGAGAAAGAGCCAGAGGATGGCGCCTTCCCTAGTTGCAGTGACGCTAGTACCGCAGCCCGAACCCGATCGGGTACAACGGATGCGCCGTGTCGTGGGGAAGGTCCGATCGCTGTGCCCCGACCTCCTGCATCGACGACGGCAGCTCGAATGGAAGACGACCTTCCGGCCGTGCCTTGCCGGTGATTACGTCGAGCAGCGCGGCATCGCTCACGCCAAAATTGGCGATCAGCGCGGCGACGCGATCTCTCAACGAACCAAGGATCGCGGGGCGATCCAGATAAATCGTCACGATCGTCGGCACCGCGGCGGTGATGCGCTTTATCTCCTCGAACTCTGGATCGCCGCTCTTGAATTCGAGATTCCCCTCGTGCTGCATCGAGCCGAACATGTAGCTCGGATGAAGCGTTTCGAACGGCGCGTTGGTGCGCACGATGGCGATATCCGCCTGCGACGGATCGGAGACGACGGTGAAGCCATAACGCGTGTCGACGCCCTGAGCGCCGTGCTGAAATCCTTCGACGTACGCGCGCACCAGCTTCTGCGCGAGATCGGCGTCTTCGCCGAACGTCCCATTGATCCTCGCCCAGCGCGGCTCGGTCGCGAGATCTGCCTGCGGCGACAGCGTTTCCTGGATCCCGACGGCGCGATACTCCTGGCGCGCGATGTCCGCAAAGCGCCGCACGAGAGCGGGATCCCGCGTTGCGGCGAGTCCGAGTGTCTCCGGCCATTGTGAGAACCTGGCAGACTGGGCGCTCGCGCCAAGCACATATTGAAAGTGATTTCTGGGATCGGTGCTGATCGTGAGGGGGATGCCGAGCCGCGTGGCTTCCGCGATCTCCTGCAGCTCGTTGTTTTCCGCCGCGAGCGATGACGGGGCGCCCCCGAGTCGCGTGATGAAGCTGTTGACGTGAGCTTCGCGGATAAGCTTTCCCGTGACCGCGGGATCGTACTGTGTGCCGACGCCCGCGACTCCCAATGCTCCGCCGGTGCGCGCCGTACCGTGCATCATCAGCCCCGCCTTCTCCTCGAGCGTCATGCGCGCGACGAGGTCGCGTGCGCGCTTCGCGGGACTCAGGCGCCAGTCTTCGTACGCGTCGAGAACGTCATTCCTGTTGAGATCCTTGAATCGGAATCCGCGCTGCTCGATGACGGGTGCGGATCGAGCGCCGAGCACGGGCTGCGCGCGTCTCCAATTCTGGGCATGAATGAGTGTGGGGATTACCGTGGAGAGAATTGTCGCCTGTACCAATGTCCTAAGTGTCATGGCGCGGGAGGTTTGGGTAGCGGCAAGCCCTGCTAGAATCTCCACTCTCTGATCAGGAAGGCCCCGAACGCGCTCGTCGTCGCGATGTTCTGATCGCGCGAGAGAGTCGGCTCCTGAAGGAGGTATCTGGTATCCACGCCCGTCTCCAGGCGATATCCCTGGGTGCCTCCGAACCGGTGCACGATCTGAAGGCCGGGACGCTTCAGCGCCGACGGGTCGAGCGGAGATTTCACTTCGACAAACGTGTGCGACTTGATGTATTTGCCGAACTCGAATTGCGTCGCGCGCAGGAAGTTGCCGACGTCGGTCTGGACGTCGGCCGGCGTAATTGTGAACACGTCGGCGCCGAGGGAGCGCGCTGCCCCACCGGCTACCTGATCGGCCATTACACCCAGTGCGATACCGGCCAGCTGCCGGCTCGCCAGCGCCGCGCCAGCGCCCACCACGTTCGTTCCACCGCCGCCGTTGGTAAGACCCGATCCCTCGAGCTGGAGAAGCGAGCTGGACTCCTGTCCGAACGCCAGATAGCTCAGGAGATCGCTCTGCGGAATCGGCGGCTGAGCGTCGCTGGTAAGCGAGATGTTCGGACTTCTCAATGTTCCGCCAACGACGATCTGGATGTTGATCGCTTCACGGTTGGGCTGCTTCACCTCATACTCGCCCGTCGCCTGAAGCGTTGGATTCAGCTCGGTCGAATTGATGAATGTCGCCGATCCGCGCTTGATGTTGAACTGCCGCGTCATGAACGTGTACACGCCGCGCTCGCTCAGGATCACACCGTCGAGAACCAGTGTCTGCCTGGCGCGATTGACGTGCACACCCAGCGGCTGGTCGCTGTAGATCTCGATGTTGGCCTCGCGCGACCGCACGAACACATCCCTGTCGATGCTGAGATCCACATCCATCCGCAGATTGGCCAGCAATGGAGACTGGCCCGGGAAGAGCTCGCGATCCGAGAGTATCGCCGTGTCGAGCACGTTGAACAGCGCCGGGTCGCTCTGGCCGATGAGATTCTTGTTGTCGGATGGGGGGATATACAGCACGCCCTGACGGATGCGCACCGTACCCGAGACGTGTGGATCCTTGGTGGGCCCGAGCATCGCGAGATTCGCGCTGACGACGAGCTGTCCGCGCTGCCTGGTATTGAGGACTTGCGCACTCTGCGTGACGAGCTTCAGATCGTAGCTCGGCGAGCTCAACGAGCCGAGCCCGATACCGCCCGTCAGGAGAATGCGGCCTTTGCTGTACGCGGCGACCGAATCGATAACCACGCTGTCGCCTACCATGCGAACGGATGCTTCGATCTGGCTGAGATTTATGCCCGCGGGAACGATGTGCGCGTAACCCTGGTGGAACGCCAAGCCGCCCGTGAGCTGTGGCTTGTTGAGAGTCCCTTCGACCTTGAAGGATCCGCTCGCCTTGCCGCGCACATTGGATACGTATTCCCTGACCTGTGGAATGAGCTCGAAGGGCAGGCTGTCGGCGGTGATGTTGAGCGCGATCTGTCTGTTGTTGGGGAACCTCGATCCCGTCACACCCGTCAGCGCAAGATTGATCGGGACAGTTCCCTCTGCCACGAGGAAAGGTGCCTCACCGGCCCGCATTGCCTCAGCACGGCCCGTCAGCGTCTGGTTCGCATAGTCGACCTTGCCATGGACCTCGGGCAGCGTGCTGCCGTTGTAAACGAGGTTCGTTCCGCCGAAGGCTCCCTTGAAAGCCGGGTTCTCGAGAGTGCCGGTGGCGTGCACGTTGAGCGAAACCAAACCGGTCGCGTTCAGACCACTTTGCAGAAGCGCGGTGACATCACCGATGTTGAGGTTGTCGACGGCGATGTCGAGATTGGCGCTGCCCTGTTTGGGTACCAGCCCGTTCACGTAGATACGACCGTTCACGCCGTTTCGCAGCTCGAGATTCTGGACGTCTATGCCCGCCTGGCCCCAGTGAACTGACGCCGGTTGTGTGCTCGCCCACACGCTGGTGTCGAATTGCAGTTTGAGATTATTCAGCTGCAGGTCGTTGCGGACTTTGTTGAGAACGAACTGCGCGTTCGCGCTGTAGGTGCGCTGGTTGTCCTGATTGACGACGATCTCCGCGGTACCGTTCGGCTTCGCGTACGTGAGCTTCGCGCCCACACTGTCGAGACTGAAGCCGGCGGCGTTCACGGATCTCGCCTGCGCGTTCACTCGCACTTGCGATTGCGGAGTACGCGCGTTGATCCAGTCGTAGTCTGCGGTGAAGGAGCCGACGGTGTTTCCCTGCGCCACGATGTTAGAGCCCGCTGCAGTCCCCTTCAGGCTGAAATTCCTGATGTTACCGGTCGCGACGCCATCCGCTCCGACAGACCCGGAGAGCTGGTTCTTCGCGACGGCCTGCGGCGTATCCACTACGATTCGCGGAAGCGCTCTGCCAGTCACCGCGCGCTCAACTTCGGTGTTGCGCGCAACCCTCAGTGAATCCGCTCTCGCCTTCGCCACGCGCGCGGACAGAATGCCCGGCCTCGGCTTCACCAGGCTCGTGTCCTTCGAGATGAGCCCCGCCACGTGCGAGAGCGAATCGATCGCGACGTGATAGCTGAGCGTGCCCGTGTGACCCGCCGCCAACCCGAACGTGCCCTTTGCCTCGACGATTCCCTGCGGGAGTGCGACCGCCAGCGTGTCGAACCGCGCAAGACCATTGGCGATTGCCACGCGCACATTGGCCTTGTCGATAGCGACAGTGTCGATCGTCGAAGGACTGACATTCGCCGCGATCTCCGCCTGCATCGTCGCCGGATCCGTTCCGCGACCACGCGCGGATCCCAGGGCGTTGATGGCGGTCTTCGGCGCGTTGGCGACGACCGTGCTCGCGTTGAGATGCTTCGCATCGAACGTGACGTTGTAGCCGGTCGCCTTGCTGGCGAGATCCAGAGTCCCGCGCAGATCGAGATATCCGCCGTCGGCGAAAGTCATCTGCGTGTTGATCGCGAGATCGTTCAGCGCTCCCTTCAGGCGCAACGGACCCGTAGCGCTGCCGCGCAATCCCACGCTCGGCATGAACCGGCCGAGTGTCGCGAGAGCGAGAGGATGCATCTGCGCGTCGACATCGTACCAGGGGAGTCCGACAACGCGCATCGCGGCGCGACCCGTCGCGTGCGTCACCGCGCCGTTCTCGACGTGGGTGACGTCACCCTGCGCGGTCATGATTCCGGCGGTGGTTCCGTTGAGCGTCGCCGTGCCGGAGAGAGTTCCATCGAGGAAGATCTTGGGCGCAATCGCTTTCGCGAGACCCATCTGGAGCGGCTCCATCTTCACGTGGAAATTGCTCGCGTTGAAGATTCCCTTCGACAGTCCCATCACGCCGTTGGCAACGAGGCGGCTTCGTCCGGAGAGTCTGTCATCGACCGTGACGTCGACGTTCACCGCGAGCGAGTGCTCGCCGCCGCTGAACTTCGCCTGACCCGTAAGCGTCAGCGGGCGCGGGAATTTCATGGCGGGAAAGAGCTTGGTGAGCAGCTGCGTGTCGAGCGTCGTGAAGTGCAGATCACCGTTCCGGTATGCAAGCGTGTCGGTCACCGTCACTTCGATCCCGCCGGTGACGTGCGAGTTCACCAGCGTCACGTCCATGTTCTTCGCGATGTAGGTGCTCGCCTTGCCCAGCCAGTCGAGACCGAAGTCGAGCTTGCCTGATCCCTGCTCGGGAAGATTTACCATCGCCCAGCGCACGTCGGCGGGGTTCACCGGATCGGCGTGCAGGCGCAGATGGAGATCGCCGTCGTTGATGGCATAGCTGCCGTCGCCGGAGAGCTTCGTCGCGGGAAATGCGGCGCGCGCGCCTTTCCACCACACCGAGTCGCCCGTGAACTCGAAAGTGCCCATGAGTCCGCGCACGTCGGCGACGGGCGGACGGAACGGCTCCGCGATCATCTTGAGCGCCGCCACGTCGACCAGCCGGTTCTGGTAGCCGGGATCTTCCAGCCGCACGAGCGGGAACAGCGCGTTGATCTTGTGGAAGCTCGAGACCTTCTGATATCCGCCGGGAACCTGCACGATGGCGAGACGACCCGCAGGACCGAGAGCATTGCGGATGGCGTCGTTCTTCTGGACGAGGCTGAGGCTTTCGTCGGGACTCCACGGAGAGCTGACCTTGAGATCGCTCTCCACGATCGTCACGTCAGTGAAGCGGATCCACGTGCCCCAGCCGTTAGGTTTTTTCCCGGTAGAAGTCGTGGTGTCGCGCGGGAAAATGCGATCGTAATTCCATTTTCCGCCGGGCTGTTTGTCGATGACGATCGCTGCTCTCACGAGCTTCACGTTCGAGAATTCGAGCTTCTTGCCGCGCAGAGTGAAGAGGCTGTAGCTCGCCCAGATCTCAGCGGCTTTGACGAATGGCGCACGGGCGCTGTCGGTGATCACCACGTCGTGCAGCGTCATTCCGTGCAGCAGATTTCCGGTGATGCTGCCGATGTGCACGAGACCGTGGCTGTTGCTCTGAATCATGTTCAGCACGTAACGGCGGACGCGCTCGCGCCCCCAGTCACTGTTGGTGACGAGGTAGGCGGCGGCGAGCAGCAGCAGCGCCACCACCGCGATAATCGCGAGGAGGCGCACCCACCACCGGCGCACTAGAACGCTTCGCCTATGGATAGGTGGAGGATCATCCTGTTGAGGATTCCGCCGCCCTGTGTGGGCGAATAAACGCGGCGCTGTTGTAATGTTACGAGCGTCCTCTGGCCATTAACTATGTTCTCGGTGACAACGGGGAGGGTCTCGCTCCCCCCGGGATTGATGCCTATATCGGCACGAATGGGGCCTACAGGTGAGCGGTACCGGAACCCGAATCCGGGAGTTATGGCCGATTTGCGCTTGGCGAGGCTGGGGTTGGTCTTCTGGCTTACCATTCCGGCGTCCACGAAGACGGCCCCCGACAGCTGCTGCCACACCGGGAAACGGGCTTCCAGGCTACCTTCCACGACGAGATTCCCGCCCAGCGGACGCGGCTCGAAATCGCGATTGAGCAGCCCCGCGTTGGGGTTGCAAAGGGTGACGTCCGCCCCGCTGGTGCACGCGACGTTCAGGCTGTCGTGGCTCTGTAGCACCCCGACCGGAATCGTGAGGACGCGGGGGCCGAGCTGGTTCTCGCCGTAGCCGCGCACGGAGTGCGAGCCCCCCGCGTAAAACCGTTTTCTCGGGTGCAGGATCGAGTTGTCGAGGCCGCTGGAAACTCCCAGTGCCGCGGCCGTGCTGCCCAGTGAATTCACCCAGCCGATGCGCGCGTGCGCGCCGATGGCGCCGCGTTTTTTGAGCCGGTAAAACGCGGCGCCATCGACGGTCGCTCGGTTGTAGCGAAAGTCGGAAGCCGTAAACCCGGACGCATGCTCCACGCTTCCGTTGGCGCGAAAACCGGTGTTGGGCGAGAAGGGATCGTTGGTGCGGTCGATCGCCGTAGCGATCGTGAGTGGCGAGAGCTTCTGATTTCCGCGCAGCGCTTGCAGCGTCGGATTATCGCAGACGCCATAGTTGATGCAGAAGTAGACGTCGCCCGCATCGACCTTGCTGATCTCGAAGCGGTAGTTGGCGCTGGCTGTCGTGCGGTCGGCGATCTTGCGCGTGAACGTGAAGCTCGTTCCGTAGCCGCGATCGATGTAGATGCCAGGCGCACTCCGGCGGTGACTGAACAGGCTGAGGGCGAGCTCATTGTGCGGGGAACCGAACCAGGGCTGCCGGAGGTCGATGCTCGCGTTGTACGTCGGGAGGAAATATCGGGCGAGGCTGCTCGTCGGCGGGCCGGACGCGTTGCGGAAAATCCCGCGGCCGTTGAGCGAGCGGGCGAAGAGATTTCCGACCGCGCCCTGAATGGCGAGTGTGCGCGCCTGTCCCATGAAGTTGTAGTTGGTGAAGCTGGCGCCGACCTGAACGAAGTCGACGGTGTTGAAACCCGCGCTCAGCCGCGCCTCGTGCGGCGGCGCTTCCTGCACGGTGACCACGACCACCTTCGCCGAGTCGGGAGTGGCGATGTCGATCGGCGGTCTCGGCTCGATCGCGGCGCGGCGGAAGAGATTGGATTCGTACAGCGCGCGCTGGCTTCGCAGCATCTCCGAGCGCACGAAGATGTCGCCGACGTGGAAGGTGAGCGACTTCCTGATCGTGCGCTCGCTGACGTCGTCGTTGCCGTGGATGATGATGTCTTCGACGGTCGTCTTGTATTTCGGAATCAGCGTGAATGCCACGGCGGCGGTGTGTGCCGTGCTGTCGATCACGATCGACGTGTCTACTTCAGCGTCGGCGTAGCCCTTGTCGAAGAGTCGCGTCTGGAGGAACACCCGCGACGAGTCGAGCTTGATGAGATTGAGCGGGTCGTTCTTGCCGAGGAGGACGCGCTTGTTGATCTCGCGCTGCGAGAGGAGTGGCGGGGTCTGGTTGACGGCGACATCCGACACGATCGTCGGCGGCCCTTCGCGGATGGTGAAGGTGACCCCCACCTGGTTCTCGCCGCGCGCCACCACCACGGTATCGACCTCGGCTTCGCGGAAGCCGCGCTTCCAGTAAAACACGCGGATTCGCAGCACATCGCGGTGCAGCTCCGTGTGGTCGAGATATTTCCTGGTGAAGAAGTAGCTCGATTTGCTGATCCAGCAGAATGGCTTGAGGATGATGCTGTTGCAGTACGACGCCGTCGTGTAGATGTTCTGCATGATGTCCGCCTGCTTCATCGCTTTCACGCCTTTGAGCGTGACGTTGACGACTTCGGGGCGGGTTGGTACCAGAGTCGCGGTCTGCTGCGATGCGACGGTTGCCGGCGCGAATATCAGCGCGGCAACGAAGAGCGCGAAAAATCCCTTCAGCCCATAGCCGCGGCTATAGACCCTCGAGCAGGGCGTCGTTGCCCGGAGTCGCGGCGATGCGCTTGATGAGCCATTCCATCGCGGAGCTGGATGGCATCTGTTGGAGGCCGCGTCTGAGTGTGTAAACATGCTCTAGCTGGTCGGGGCGGAAGAGCTTGTCTTCACGACGCGTGCCGCTGGTCGCGACATCGATTGCCGGGAAGATGCGCTTCTCGGAAAGTGAGCGATCGAGCTTGATTTCGCAGTTGCCCGTGCCCTTGAACTCTTCGAAGATGACGTCGTCCATGCGGGAGCCGGTCTCGACGAGGGCGGTGGCGATGATCGTGAGGGATCCTCCGCCGTGTTCCGGAGCGACGGAGCGGGCGGAGCCGAAGAAGGCTTTCGGCTTCGCCATGGCGCTTGAATCCAGACCGCCAGACAGCGTGCGGCCGGTACCGCGCTCAACTGTGTTGTAAGCGCGTGCCATGCGGGTAATCGAGTCCAGAACGATGACGACATCCTTGCCTAGCTCCACGAGTCGGCGCGCCCTTTCGAGCACCATTTCGGTGACATCGGTGTGGCGAACGGCGGGCATGTCGAAGCTGGAGGCAACAACCTCGCCATAGCCCCAGGTGATCATCTCGCTGACTTCCTCGGGGCGTTCGTCCACGAGGAGAACGAGCAGGGCGGCCTGTGGATGATTGATCGCCACGCCTTCGACGATCGCCTGCAGGAGCATGGTTTTTCCGGCCCTGGCGGGCGCTACGATGAGCGCGCGTTGTCCATAGCCGATCGGCGCGATGAGGTCGATTGCACGGCGCGTGAGCTCCGGTCCGCCCTTGGCGGGACGCCCTGTCTCGAGCTTGAGCTTGCGCTCCGGATACGACGCGATGAGCGATCCGAAATCGGGGCGTCGTGCCGCTTCGTCCGGACTGGCGCCGTTGATCTGCTGGACGTCTACGACGACTATGCGGTTGCGGTGATCGTGTCCGGTGGTGGCGAGAATCTGGTCTCCGCGACGGAGCGTGTACTGCCGCATGACGTTCGTCGATACGTACGCATCCCCCTGCTCGGCGAGATAGCTGTTGGCGGCGCGGCGAATGAATCCGCCTTCGCGCTGCGGATCGAACCAGCCTGTGGTTTCACCGTCTGGAACGACCGGCGCTACGGGTGCTCGATCGCGCTGTCCCTGATCGGGGCGCGGCGCGTTCTGTCCCTGCCCCTGCCCCTGGGGCTGGCGCTGTCTTCCGCGTCCACGCTGATTGCGGCCGCGTCGTCCGTTGCTGCGATTGTCGCGCTCGGCGGGACGGCGGTTCTGATTGCCATCGCGCTGCGGTGGTCCGCCGCCAAGAGGCTGCGAATTGTATTCGCGCTGCTGTTGCTGGTTTCCACCGCCGTTGCCGCCGTTGCCGGGGCCGTTCGGAGGAGCGGAAGGAGCGGAATCCGATTCCGTATTCGGTGTCACCGGGGACTCAGGCGAGGGTGCGCCGCCGGTGGCGGGCGTGGGAGAGGGAAGTGCTGGTGATGTCATATTGTCGCGCGCATCAGGAATCTGTGCGGCATCGGGTGCTGGGTTGGAGGGATCCATTGGCTCCAGATACGGATCGACTTCGCCGATGGATTCGGAGGAGTGTGGTTGATTACCGGACGGACGGCTGCGCCGGCCGCGACGAAATGGACGTCGGGGTTCGCTCATGCAGTTGTAGTGTGGCTGAGAAGAAAAGTGCTGCCTGAATGGCTCACGGGGACCGCGGGGAATACTCACGCGAAATCCGGAACCTTATTCGTTTGGAGATGGCGCGCTACGGGAGCTGCGCTCGTGCAAGAATGGTACTATCTGCCCTGGTAATTGTCCAGCAACAAGTGAATGGTAGGGTGATGCAGGCTCGTTGTCCAGCGTGAAGTGAGAGGTAGTTTTCACAACATTGGACGATTGTGCGTGGCCGACTCTTCGCGCAGTCGGGCAAAACTGAAGTATGGAAGAAGGACCGAACTGCAACGTAACACTGACGGCCAGGGGCCGTGGGCGGAGCGGCTGGTGGCTACGGGCACGCCTGGCAAATTGGTATCGTCGCGCACCGGCCGAGGTGAGATACTTTCTAATTGACAATCCGCCCGCAGCCCATCGCCGCTCCGCCGAATGCCCCCGGCCGGTAGTGTTCAGTTGCAGTTGAAAAATAAACCGCGATACCACAAAAAACTGTAAATGGCAGACAAGCAAGCATCCAACACGCAAGACGAGCTGACGGACCCGCTCCCCGCGCTCGAGCGCGACGTGAAGGAGCGCCCCGATGATGCAAAGGCGCTGGTGGCGCTGGCGAATCACTACTGGCTGATCGGCGCCGGGCCGGAAGCCGTTGGCGATCTCGCGTCGCGCGCGATCTCGTCCGACCCCGAGAATCGCGCGGCGTGGCATTTGTGGGCGCTCGCCGAGTCGAACCCGCGCGAGCGCGTGTCGCGCTGGCAGCAGGTGTCGAAGCGCTTCCCACTCGACGAGCTGGCGAAGGCGAATCTCGCCGACAACGCCGCGAGTCTCGCGGGCGCGGAGCACGATTATCAGGCCGTGGATCTGGCGATCGAGACGTACGAGGATCTGCTGACGACCGCGGTGCACGCCGATCAACGCGCGGCCCTGGAGAAAGCCATCACGACGTTAAAGGGCTGGAAGTTCTGACGTTTAGCGCACGAGCATCGTGGTGCGCGCTTGCTCATGGTGCATCGCGCGTGGACGCCCTTCGCCTCCCCGATCGAGATGCGTAAGAGCGCGCACCACGGAGGCTAGTACGCCAACGTCGAGCTATCTCACCAAATCTCCGCGCGCCCAAGCGCGCGGACGCGGCGGAGCCGCGACGCCCGTGTGCCACGCGGCGATCCGAAGGTCTCAAGAGGCTCTCACGGACTTCGGCGCGCGACCGTGCCGCGAGAGGCGCACACCTGCTACGCGCAGCGCAAAAGCGAAGCGCGCAATCAAAAGACTCAGTGGAAAGGAGGGTGGGGACGTCCTCGGAAGGGCACCCGCAGCCCAGCGCCGCACCGGCGCGGTGCCGCGCTACGCGCGGCAGGGCGAGGACACTGCCCTGAAGAGGACGTCCTCACCCGACTGACCGGGAAGGATGTACAAATGCGCGCTTATCGTTTCGCGGCGGACGTAGTGGCAGGACCAGCCGGTCGCGCGATGACAGAGGGATTCCCGTCCGAGATGTACGCGTTGCCGGTCGACTCGAGCTTATTGATCATCGACTCGATCGCATTCCCAATAACCTGAATCCGCGGAGTCACCCCGGGATTGAATGCGGGATCGTACGGACTCCGCATCGGCCCGCCCGCGACCTCGAAAACGACCTCGTAGTTGTAGCTCGTCGTCTTGCCAGTCTTCGGATTCGTCCAGCTCCCCTTGCTCGCGAGCGCGCGGTTCTTTGGCCACAGGCCCTGCGGCAATGCCATCGATCTCACCTTGTAGCCCGGAACCGCGGAGTCGATCGCGAGCGCGCATTGCGCGATCTGCTGCTGCACGGCGGCGTCCGGATATTTGCTCAGCTGCATGTGCCACAGCGTGTGGTTGCACAGCTCGAATCCGTTGTCCGCCAGCCATTTCACTTTTTGAAAGCGCCAGTTGGATTTCTGTCCCTTCACACCGCGGTCGCCGAAGAAGTTGTGTCCAGCCGCGGCGCCCGACAGCAGACAGTACACCGACTTGTTGTTCCAGTCAGGGTGCGTCTTTTTGAAATCGAGCCAGATTCCCATGCCGCTGTTGGGATCGATCGTCAGCTTCCCGCCGCCGTTGTCGATGTAGCTGAATTGCTCTGGAGACGCATCGTCGAACACGAACACCACCGGCGACAATCCCTTCGGCAGATTGAGCTTCTTGTCGAGCACATCGGTCATGTTCACCGGACGATACCCACGATTGTAGAGCAGCTCGAGATCCTTGCGGTACTGTCCGCGCTCGCGCGCGTAATCGCTGTTGTGGTCCGTGATCAGGTGATACTCGAGCACCATGATCCGTCCCATCTCGTTCGGAACCCTGTTAGGGTTCTGTGCTCCAGGAAGGGGCGTACTCGTCGCCGACGCACCCCCGGTCGCGGCCGAAGTTCCACTCCCGGCCGTGGCGGAACTCGTGTTCGCGGCGTCCGTAGTGGAGGTTGGACCCGCAAGGTCGCCGGCGGTGTTTGATGGATGACTCGCCAGCGCCGCGTTGGGATTGCTGGACGAGGCGCGGGCGGCCGAGGCCGATTGTGTGCCGCCCTTGCAGGCGAGCGCGACAACGATGACTGAGACTACGAGAGGACGGTACATTTTCCCGATTATGTTGAAATTTAAGAGCAGGCGCAGTGCGATACTGCATGGCCTACTCGCAATAAGCATTCTAGGAGTCTACTTCACGGATGCCTGGCTGGGGACCTGTGGATTCGACGGGTGCCCGACTGCGCGCGACATCCAGACTTTCCAGCCCGACCAGGGCGGCCGGATCCTCGACCGCTACAACCGCATCATGGGACGACTCGAAGTCGTCCGTCGTATCAATGTACCCCTGAAAGCCGTTCCGGAGTTCGTGCAGCAGGCGTTCGTTGCGACCGAAGACCGCCGCTTCTACCAGCACAACGGGCTCGACTGGCGGGGATTCTTCCGCGCTCTCGCCACCAACCTGAAAGCGGGACACACGGTCGAAGGGTTCAGCACGATCACCATGCAGGTCGCGCGAAACACGTTCGCGGTTCGAAAATATCCAGCCCGATCGCTCCGGCAGAAACTCACCGAGCTCAGGCTCGCACGCCTCATCGAGCGCTCGCTCACCAAGCAGCAGATCCTCGAGCTCTACTTCAACGTCATCTACATGGGGAATGGCGTGTACGGAGTCGAAGCTGCCAGCAGGGACCTCTTCGGTCGCAGCGTCAGCCAGGTCAACATCACGCAGGCGGCGATGCTCGCGGCACTTCCCAAAGCGCCCTCCGCCTACACTCCGCGCCGTCATCCCGACCGCGCGATTCAGCGCCGCAATCTCGTGCTGAGTCTCATGGTGCAGCAGGGTTTCATCTCGGCAAACCGACTTCCTGGATTGAAGGCGGAGAAGCTGCGGATAGCGCGCGACGAGTATCGCCCGAGCGATCCGAACGACTCGTACGCGCTCGACGCGGTGCGCGCTATCGTCGACTCGATCATTCAGTCAGGCGTCAACGATATCGTCGACCTCACGGTTCGAACGACGCTCGATCGGAACGCACAGATCGCCTCTGACCGCGCTGTACGTCGTCACGCCGCAGCGATTCAATCGGAAACGGGACGCCGCGCACTGGTGCAGGGAGCCGCAGTGGCGATCGATCCGCGGAACGGGGACATCCGAGCAATGACGGGAGGGCGGAGCTACGAGCGCGGCGCATTCAATCGCGCGCTGCTCGCGCACCGACAGCCAGGCTCCGCCTTCAAACCTTTTGTCTACGCCGCAGCGATGGCCGCCGGATACACGCCGTCGTCGGAAGTGGACGACGATCCCATCGACGTCATTCAGGGACGCGAGGTCTGGTCGCCCGCGAACTACGGCAACGACTACGCGGGGAGAATCACGTTCCGCAAGGCGCTCATAAATTCCGCCAACGCCGCGACGGTGCGCGTCAGCCAAGCCGTGGGAATTCCGCGCATCATCGACGTCGCCCACAAAAATGGAATCGTCAGCCAGCTCCCCAACGTTCCGTCCATGGCACTTGGCTCCGCTGAGGTTACGCCGATGGAGCTGGTGACGGCGTACGCGCCATTCGCGAATGGCGGATACCGCGTGAAGCCACGTCTCGTGCGCAGCATCGAGACCGCCGATGGAACTCAGATCTGGTCGCAGGAGGAGAACAGGGGAACGCCGGTGATGACGCCGCAGGATGCGTATCAGGTGACGTCGATGTTGCAATCGGTCGTCGACTACGGAACGGGCAAAGCGATTCGCGATTACGGAGTTCGCGGACTGGTCGCCGGCAAAACCGGAACGACGAACAGCGGCACCGACGTGTGGTTCGTCGGATACACGCCGACAATCATCGCTGGATTCTGGTTCGGCTTCGACACTCCCGCGCCGATCAGCAGCGACGCGTCGGGTGGACGTCTCGCCGCGCCGGCGTGGGCGGAATTCTATCAGGGCGGCTGGAAAGAGACGGCGCTGCCAACGGCCTGGAACCCGCCACCGGGAATGTCGATGCGCGTCATAGATCCGACGACGGGATATCTCGCGACGGACTGGTGCCCGGTGAGAAGGAACGAGTACTACAAACCCGGGACGGAGCCGACGATCGAGTGCCCGTTTCATGGACCTGACTCTGGCGATGATCAGCAAAACCCCGATTGGCAGAATCAGCGCGATTGGTCGAATGACTTCGGCAAGAAGATCAGCAAGGCACTGGGCAAGATCTTCAAGTTCTGATTTTCGCTTCTGGTTAATCTCGCGTCGGTCGTCGGGCGGGACTGGGACTTCGGCGACGACGGTCGCTCGGTCCGAGCCCCTAACTGCGCTCCTTCGCTCTGCTCAGTCGCGGGTCTCCTCGGTCGCGGCCTTGAACGTCGCCTGCGCCCCAGCCCCGCCCGACTCCCTACCCGGGCTTTGTCGAAGTGGGGGTCAGTGCATTGAAGCTCGCGCGTTCAGAGACCTCCCGGGAATGGCGGCTCCGCCGCCGCGCTAATCGCGCGTGGTGTTACAAATCCTTTGGCGGAGGCGGGGCTGGGCTCCAGCCGCGGTTACGAGCGGAAGCCCGGAGCCGAAGGGGACACCCCGCCTCGACCCAAACAGGGATCTATAGGCAACTAAACCACGCCAAGAAAATCGCGCGGCGACGCAGCAAAGCCCGGGAAGACACGATCCAAAGCGCGAGCCCCGAGATGATGCGAAACGACTTCGGCGAACACCGAGCGGAAGTCGGTCGTGAGTGCGAGATCGCGACCCTCATAGAGCTGCTCCTGCTCCAGGCCCGGCCACTTGCCGTGGACCTTGCCGCCTTTGACATGCCCACCGATCACGAACAGCGCTCCCGCATGACCGTGATCGGTTCCGCGGTTTCCGTTTTCCCGCGCCATACGCCCGAACTCGGACATCGTCATGATCACGACATCGTCCATCCTGTCGCCGAGGTCCGTGACGAGCGCGGCGATCGACTGGGAGAAATCGCCGAGACGTTGCGCGAGCTGGCCGGTTGACGAGCCCTGATTCACATGCGTGTCCCAGCCGCCGACATCGGCGAACGCGATCTCGAGTCCGACGTTTGATTTGATCAGCTGCGCGATCGCCAGCAGACGCTGGCCGAATTGCGAGCGCGGATAATCGGCGCCGTTCTGCGGGAGATATTTCTGTGGATCGGCCGAACGAAGCATCTTCACCGCGTCGAACATTTCAGTTCCCGTTCCATGCACCAGGTCCGCCGAACCCGTCCGATAGAGCGCTTCGAGACGCTCGGCCGAGCTGCCCGTCGCGCGGACGGTGAACTCGTCGAGGCTGTTCATTGCAACGGTTGCGCTGGGGCCTTCGAGAATCCGCGGTGTCTGCGGCGTGAGTGAGACGGCGCGGAAAGGCGTCTTCGCGAGATTGCATTCGTCGCACGTTCCTTTCACCGCGAGATAGCGGTTGAGCCAGCCGTCGGTCGTGCCTTTTACATCAGGCGTGCCGGTCTCCATGTAATCCTGCGCGTCGAAGTGCGAGCGCGTGGTGCTGGGACTTCCGACGGCGTGGATTGGCGCGAGCAGTCCGCGATCGTAGAGCGGCTTCAAGGGCGCGAGTGCGGGGTGGAGTCCGAAGAATCCGTCGAGATCGATCGCGGCGTCCGCTGCGTTGCGCGAGGGTTGCGGGATAGCGATCGAGGGACGCATCGCGTAGTACGCCTTCTCGCCGTGCGGGACGACGATGTTGAGCGCGTCAGCGGCGCCGCGCTGAAAGAGACAGATCAGCACTTTGCCCTTGGGGGCGTTGACCAGTTCCATCCCGAACGCCGTGCGGCGGAGAAAGCTCGGGCTCAAGCCGATCGTGACGAGCGCGAGTGCGCCTGATTTTAAGAAAACTCTCCTCTCCATACCATGCTCCTGGTTTTGAACCTGATGCTTGAAACGGATGCTCCGGATTGTATGCGGATGCTCCAGATTGAGACGAATCCTCAGGATTGATCCGGAGCATCCGATTTCATCCGGAGCATCCCATTACCTTAGTGTCTCTGAAATTCCGGTGAGCCCAGCGCGAGTCCCACGATCTGCTGGAGTCCGTTGAGCTGCGGAATGTTCCCTAATCCTCGCCCCTGTAAAGCGGCTCGCTTTCCTCCGCCACCATTCTTTACAGGGCGGCCGCCTGAACCATTGCCGGCCGCAGCCATCGTGTCTGTCGATCCATCCATGCTCGACGATCTGTCAGTGCGCGGCGACATGTCCTCGACCCCCGTCGGCGTGCCATTCGCGAGCAGCGGATGCTCGCCCGAGAGCAGCACCGCCCGAGTGTCGGGTGAAACCATCCCGTTGAGAATCGTCGCAACGACTGCGTCCACCTGCTTGTCGCGCGGCGCGGAGCCTATGGTATCGAGCGCCGGGATCGCGCGAATGTCCACGCCGGGCAAGCGCCCCGCGGCGGCGGCCATCCCGAAGTTGATACGGTTGAGAATCGCGCCGGTGTTCATCCACGCATCGCCCGTCTCCGGCCATCCGTTCGGCGCCTGGTGGCCGAAGATCGGCTGTCCCAGATACGCGATCAACTGCGCACTGCGCGGTGTGCTGTCGGGAGCAGCGCCGAGTGCGCGGGCGGCGCTTACGACTACTTCGAAGGGCGTCTTCACCTTGCTGTGAAACGCCTGCTGCGAGAAGAACTCTGGCGACGTGATGATCGCGCGGACTACTTCGCGGATGTCGCCATCGGTTTTCAGGTAGACCTGCGCCGCGTGATCGACCAGCGCCTTGGAGGGCGAATCGCTCACGAACCGTCGCGCCAGCTTGAACGAGATGAAGTGCGCCGTCGCCGGACTCTTCGCCAGCATGTCCAGTACATCCTCCGCGTCCTGCTCTCCCCGACCAGCGGCGAGCCTGTGTCCGAGGACGACCTTCTCGCCCGCGTCGTGCACCTGCGGACGGAAAATGAATCCGCCACCCTGCGCCGGCGGCTTGATCGTCCAGCCGGTGAACGCGCGCGCGACGTTGATAACGTCCTGCTGCGTGTATCCGCCATCGACGCCCAGCGTATGGAGCTCGAGCAGCTCGCGCCCGTAGTTCTCGTTCAATCCCTGACGGTTTTTCTGCTGGAGTTGTTGCCGTTGCTGCTGGCGCTGCATCTGCTGCGCCGCGCGCATGGCCCCAAGCGGGCCACGCCCCATCGGCATCGCGCGAAATCCAGCCGGATTCCGCCCAGCGAGCGTCGGACGCGTACTGTCCGCCATGCTGCGCGCGTTGTCGAGATAGAAAAGCATCGCCGGGCTCTTTGCCACGGCCTCGAGGAGATCGCGGAATTTGCCAAGGGCATTCGGGCGAATGACGTTCTCGTCGAAGTCGACGAGATAGTACGGCTCGGGCGCGCCCTTCTGTGCGTAGATGTTGAAGTGATTCTCCCAGAAGTCGGTCATCACTTCCTGGAGCTGGCGCTCGCTTCCGACAGCGCGCGCGACGCGCGACGACTGTAGCTGCGTCACCACCTGTCTCCGCAATAACTGTCGTTGCTGCAGATCCTTGCGAATGGCCATGCTGTCGGCGGCATCCGCCGCGGCCGCCTTCTCCTTCTTCACGTCGCGCTTCGCGCGCTGCTGTTCCGCGTACTGCTTCAGAAGATCGTTCTGATCCTGGTGCAAGACGTCGTAGCCGGCGATGAACTGCTCATTCGCGCGGTCGTCGATCTTTTCGGGGTGCAGCTGCTGGTCGATCCATTTGTCGAGACCGATCGCGCGCACTTTTAGCACATCGCCAGGTCGGGGACCGAAAGTGAGACGGCTTAGCGCCTGGATGATCTGTTGATCGGCGGGAAGCTCACGCACGTCCGACCGCGCGACCACGACTTTCTTCGTGGTTGAGCTCTGCGCGGACACATGGATTGGGGCAGCGCACAGGAGCGCCGCGGTGATTCCGATCAGTTTTGTGACTCGCATCATCTTCCTCGGTGCGTCTTTAGAGTAGACGCCCGGCCTCCATCAAACGTTAACAGTGCGGCGTGGCTATCTTCCCGACCTGTCCCGGAGAAATTGTATGGAAGTGTCGCCACCCCGAATTGTCAGGAAAGCAATGGCACGATCGGAGCTCGTTTCCATTGCTTCGGAGCAGTTCGGCGCTATGGTGAAAGCGGTAGCCGATCCCCTGCCGCGGGCGAAGGAGACTGGATCGAATACGATTCGATGATCAACGTGCGGCCGTCACGGGGGAAACCGCACGCGAGGATTGAGGACGCGGGATTGCGCGACACTATCCGACGTGTCGTGAGCGGGCTGGTGAGTTAGCGTGGGAGCCTCGCCGCCACGCCACGCCGATCTCGCCGCCGGCCGATGGCAGTCGCTGACCCTGGTCGAGCAGCTCGCAAACGTTGGCAGTGAGGTGGACCGCGCGATCAAGGCGCACGAGGCGGGACGCTCCGACCGTCGTGACGCGGCCGTGGACCGCGGTCTCGAGCTGTTCGATTTGACGGCTGCGGACCACCGCTGGCGGGGAGCGCGGCGTCGGGAGGTGCTCAGGGCTCGGGAAGAATTCTGCGCCCTTTTCTGGGGCGACGGCGAGCAACGCGGAGCAGCGGCGTCACTCAGCCGCTATTTCCTCCACTTCGCTCTTGCGGCCCGCCGAGCAATTCGTCCTCTACGACGTATGCGTCCCCGAGGGCGTCTGCGCTTCGACTTGCTGCCGAACGGCAAGCGGCTAAGGTTCAGGTGCACATGATGACAAATCTCCTCCTCCTTATCCTCGGATTTCTGATGTCGGATTCCAGCCGGGATCTGATGAGCGCGCCACCGGCCTTGCCCGGACAGGTTCTGGACATCACCGCCGACGACTTCTTCTTTCGCTCTCCCGTAACCGCCCGTCCCGGCCTGGCGACTATCCGTCTTCGCTCACCCCACAACGGACATCCAGTTTGAGCTCTACCGGCTCGACGATGGTCATAAAGTCACCGAGCTGGTCAACGCGCTAACCGCGAAAACGCCCGTCCCATGGGCGAAAGAGATGGGCGGTGCCGGGTTTCCATCCCCCCGAGGAACGGTCAACGCCACCTACATTCTGGAGCCCGGGAGGTACGCAATCCTCTGCGCGGTGCACGACAACAAGGACGGGCTCGTGCATTACCAGAAGGGGATGTTCACGGAGCTGACCGTCGCTGGGAAGCGCATCCCGGGCAACCTGCCAGCGGCGGACATCACGGTTACGGAGGTGGACTATAAGTGGAATTTCTCGAAGCCGATAACCGCCGGCCCGCACGTCCTTCTCGTCACCAATAATGGGACCGTGGCCCATGAGCTCAAGATTCTGCGGATACTGCCGGGTCACACCTTCGCGGAGGCGAAAGCGTGGAAGCCGGGCCAGCCGCGCACGGATGAACAATTCGCGACCGTGACGACGATGAGCCCGGGAGTGGGCGTGATCACGTCAATCAATTTCCAGCCGGGCAACTATTTGCTCTGGTGTGTTCCGCAGGTGAAGAAGGGAATGATCCAGGAGCTGACCATCCCGCTGCGTTGATCGCATCGAGAGGAAGACATTCACACATCCCGGATTCTATGGCACGGAGAGAATCTCCTTCGCGATCGAACATACCAAAAGCTTCGTCCCGGAAATCCTCTATACGCCGCGGATCTTTCGGTGCGACGAATGCCCAGCCAAGAAGATCACCGTGAAGGTGATCGATAAGCGCGGCAACGAGCTGATGGTAGTGAAGACCATTGGCGAGGCGATATCGAAGGGATGATTCAGGCGCTGGTGGGCTCCGACGCGCTCATCGAGACAATCACTGCGACGATCGTGGCGATGCAGCCTCGCCGTGTTTTCCTCTTCGGAAGCCGCGCTCGCGGGGAGGCCCAGGCCGGAAGCGACTATGACATCATGGTCGAAGTCGACGGGACCAGCGCGGCGGACGAGCAGCTCCTCGTCCTGTTTGAGGATAGCCGATACCGGGTTGACCTGCACATACGGCGCGAAGGGGAAATCGAGCGACGAAAAGATGACCCGGGAACCATGGACTGGGATGTGGTTCGTGAAGGGCGGGTTCTATTCACGCGTCCAGGGATAACGTTCCCCATCGCAGGCAGAACCGAAACCGTTCGCGAGCGGCCATCGGCACCGCCTGATTCCGTCGGTGAGTGGATGCGTATTGTGCGTCGTGACCTGTACCACGTCCGTCATCATCTCGAAGATGACCTGGAAGACTGGAGCGATGAGATCTGCTATCTCTCACAACAGGCCGCGGAGAAAGCGCTCAAGGCATTGATTGTCTCTCGACACGAGCGACCCGCGCACACCCACAATCTCAGGAGACTCCTCGCTACCGCCCGCTCGTTTTCGTCTGACCTTGACGGGTTGGATGCCGACTGCGGACTGTTGACGGGCTATTCAACGGAGCCACGTTATCCGGGGCCGGCAAGGAATAGGAGGCAGGCACTCGCGGCAATCGCCGCTGCCGAGAGAATCGTCGCCGCCGTCCGTTCACACCTTCCATGATCGTCGAAGTCACCAAAGACGGAGGGCTTAAGGGTTCTGGTGCCCGGTCGTCCGCGCTCGGTGAAGCGTCGGAGCGACACTGCGTCGACGGCGTGGGTGGATGCGAGGTTGGTGCTCGAAGGAACGGTCGAGCGCGTCGGGAATCGTCTGCGCGTCACGGCGAGATTGAGCAGCACCGACGACGACGTGATGCAGTGGGCCGACGTCTACGACCGGGCAGAAAAGACCCGCGTAGCACCGTTTCCGCTTCAACGGACTTTGTCGCGCGGTCGTCGGGCGGGGTGGGGACTTCGGCGACGACGGCCGCTCGGTCGGAGCCCCTAACTGCGCTCCTTCGCTCTGC
>JBDTIV010000008.1:0-13670 GCA_039936175.1 Gemmatimonadaceae bacterium
CGATCATTCCGATCGCTGCAAAAGCTCAGGACAATCAGGGTCTCCAGATACGGGGCGTCACGCAGATAGACACCACGGTGAAGCTGGATCGCGGTGGAGCCGTGGATCTCTCTCTCATCTCGGGAAAGATCCGTGTCACCGGCTGGGACCGCCCCGACGTCAGGATTTCGGCGTCGATCGAGAGCGGCATTCTGCGGTTCGATGCGAATCCGTCGCGGGTGAGCCTGAGTGTGGAGGAGTCCGACGATTCGGGAAGACGCAGGCGTCACGATGTAGGTGACGCGCACTACGACGTCTCAGTGCCGAGGGGGTCGAGACTGGTTCTCGAAGCAGTATCGGGCGACATCATCGCCGCTGGCTCGCAGGGCGAGATCGAAGCAACGTCTGTGAGTGGCGACGTCGATGTGGCCAACGGAGTCAGGGAAGTCAGTACGGAAGCGGTGTCGGGATCGGTGCACGCGGCGCAGATCAATGGGAACCTTCGCGCAGAAACCGTGAGTGGAGATGTTCGCGTGGAGTCGGTGACGGGAAACGTGCAGGCCACATCGGTGAGCGGAAACGTGCGGCTGGTCGGAGCACAGTCCCGGGATGTACGCACCGAGACGGTGAGTGGCGACATAGTCTATTCGGGAAGCATCGATGCGGGCGGGAAGTACAGCTTTGAATCCCACTCGGGGACGCTGAAGCTCAACATCCCAAAGGGGGCTGGTGCTCAGTTCAGCATCGAGACGTTCAGCGGCGACGTAAGCACTGATTTCCCGGTGACCGTAGTACCGGTGGGTACAGGCCGGAGAAGGGAAGGGCGCATGGATTTCACGACTGGTGACGGTAGGGCGAGGGTCACCGCGCAGACGTTCAGTGGACAGATAATAATCAACAGCGGCTCGGACTCAACCACCCGGAGAAATGATGAATAAGACAAGACTTTTCGCTGGCCTCGCCTTTGTGCTCGCCGGGCCGCTGCTCGGCGCGCAGCAGCAATACGGCCGAGATTCGAATACATGGCGGTGGGATGGTCGCGTCGATGCCGGCCGCTGGATGAACGTGTTCAACATCAACGGTTCGGTGGATTTCGCGCCAAGCTCCGACAACCAGGTTCACCTCGTTGCGGAAAAGCGATCGAACGGACGCGAGATGGACGACATCCACTACGAAGTCGTCCAGGCGGGCGGCAACGTGACGATCTGCGCCATCTGGAACAACAACTCGCGCTGCGAAGACGGCGGTATGGAGCAGATGCGGCACAACGATCACAACGAGAACCATAGCTCGGTAAGAATTACCGTTCAGGTGCCGCGGTCGGTGCGGGTCGGCGCGCATTCGGTGAATGGCGCGGTGTCGGTGCACGACGTCGGCGCCGAAGTGCGAGCGAATACGGTGAATGGGGGAGTCACCGTGCGTAACGCTTCGGGTCCCGTGCGCGCTGGTACCGTGAACGGAGGCGTCGATGTGAACACGTCTGCTGGTCCGGTGACGGCAGAGACCGTGAACGGCAACGTCGATGCGCGGATGGCGTCGCTTCAGGGAACCGACGACATGAACTTCAAGACCGTGAACGGGTCGGTCGCGATCTACGTTCCGGCGCGCTTCGATGCGAATTTCCGCTTCGACACCGTGCATGGCGGGATCGAAAGTGATTTTCCGATGACGCTTTCGGGTAAATGGGGGCCACGACACGCATCGGGCGTGATCGGCGCCGGCGGGAGAGACCTTCATGCGAGCAGCGTCAACGGCAGCATCGAGCTGAGAAAGCAGTAGCGCACGACGCTCTTTTCACCAACTGCAAGGACGCCGAGCCATGGTTCTGGCCGACGATCACGCGCTGAGCTACCGCGTTCCGACTTGGTGGCGCAATCCGTGGCTGATCTTCCTCGAGGCTACAGGACTCGCGATCCTGGCGTTCAGCTATTTCTACATCCGACGGGGGTTCGACACGTGGCCACCCACCCGGACGCTGGTTCCCGATCTCCGCATCCCTTCTATCAATCTGGTCGTGATCTCGGTGAGCGTGGCACCATTCTGGAACGCCGCGCGGCTCGCACGGCGCAATGAGAAACCCAGAATCGTTGGCGCGTGGCTCGCACTCGGCGTTCTTTTCGGACTCGGCGCGATCATGTTGCGTGGCTACGAGTTCGCGGCGCTGCACACGCGATTCACTTCGAACGCCTATGGGTCGATCACGTGGACGATTCTGGCTGTTCACCTCGCGCATCTGCTAGCCGGAACTCTGGAAGCGCTGCTGGTCGTCGTCGTCATGTTCGCAGGGCCAGTGGAGAAAAAGAACTACACCGATGCCACCACGACCGCCGTGTACTGGTATTTTCTCGCGATCTCGTGGGTCATACTCTACGCCCTCGTGTTCATTGCGCCGAGATTGAGATGACGGGCGGCTTAGGGCTTCAGCGCTCCGAGCAGACTCACACCGACGTACAGCGCGCGCCGCGATCCGGGCTCGTAAAATTTCCCAGCTGCCGCGTTGACGCTCACGGACGAGATGTACCTCGTATCGAACACGTTCTGCGCACCGAAGGTTATCTCAGCGCCGGAAAGTCCCATTGCGGCGCGAGTCACCAGTCTCGCGTTGACGATCGCGTAACCCGGCGAGCTTTCCGAATTGGCGTCATTCACGAACATGCGGTCTGCCACGGATGTCTCGGTAACTAGCGTTCCGATCGGAGTGCGAAGCGCTGCCGTAGCCTGAAGCGTCTGCTCTGGAATTCCGGGAATGTGATTGCCCGCGTAGTGCGCGGTGTCGACCGTAAAGTCGACGAAGCGGTAGTTCGCGTAGGTGTACGCTCCGCCCAGCTCCAGGCCGCCGAACGAAACTCCGGTGCCGAGCTCGATGCCGCGGCGTGACGTCCGCCCGGCGTTTCTGAAGTAACGCCTTCCGCTGCCGCCGGGAATGTCGTACGGGATCAACTCGTCATGCACGCTCGTCGCGAAAAACGCGGCGTCGTATTGCAAAGCGCGGGTGGTCAGTCCTTTGACGCCGACTTCATAGGTTGTCGATCGCTGCGGACGAAGATCCCGATTGATTCCCGCGGCGCCGCTGGGCTGGTTGCCGAGCTCGGTAGCCGTCGGCGTCTCGAATGCCGATGAGATGTTCGCATATGCGTTCTGGAGCGGCGACAGCCGGGCGAGGAATCCGACCATCGGACTGACCGCGCTGAGAAGGCGGTGTCCGGAGTCGTCGGGGTTTGTCGCATTGATCAACCTGTCCCTCACCTCGAAGCGCACCGCGTCCGCGCGTGCCGATCCCGTTAGACTGTAGCGCTTGCCGAGCTGGAGCTCGTCGCGAAGGTACGATCCGACCGACGAGATGATCTCGCGCTGATTGAGCGTCACGTTACCGCGTTCGGCAGCCGGATCAGGGCACGTGGGCGTCGGAGCGGTCAGTGGTGGAATGTTGTTGCAATTCACATAGTTGAGACGCAGATCATTTTGAAATTGCGCCTCCGCGCCGGCGGTGAAGCGGTGCTCGAGTGCGAGAAGGGACACCGGGATCGTCGCGCGAAGACTTCCGCCCGATGTCGTGCGGCCGACGTCGACGATCGCGAACGTCAGGGGGTTCCTGAGTGAGCGCGTGCCAGCATACGCCGACGCTTCAACTTCGCCGCGCGAGCCGCTGCGCTGCGCGGTAAACCCGAGCTGGGACTGCGTTACTTCCTTGCGCGCCGCCTTTCGAACGGAGAGCGGATCCGCGAGTGTGGGATCGGACTCGAACTGCGCGCGCGTCAGGGCGCCGGGATTCTCCGCTAGCGGAGTGTTCACTCCCATCCAGTCGAGGGCGTAAGAGCTTCCTGCGCTCCCGAAGGACAACCGGCCGAAAGCGCTCGTGGTGCGCTGCCGCGAATAATTGCGATATCCGTCGCTCTCGGTACGCGCGATGTTTCCCTGGTAGCCGAAGTCTCCCGCCACGCCGCTGGTCTTACCCACGAGCCTCCTCGTGCCGAAAGTGCCGGTCCACAACCGCGCCTCGGCGGAAACTGGTACATCCATGGGATCGCTGGTTCGAATGTCGACCACCCCGCCGCCGGCATTTCCGTATAGCGCTGAAGCACTTCCGCGCATCACTTCGACACTACCCACCGACTCGAGGTCGAGATAATCCACTGGGGTCTGGCCATCGGGCAGAGTGAGGGGGATACCATCTCGCAGCACGCGGATTCCGCGCACCCCGAACGCCGATCGTGCGCCGAATCCTCGAATGGATATCCGCGCATCCTGGGATGGATTGTTCCGGTTCGAGACGGTGAGACCGGGAACGAGCCACAGTGTCTCGTCAATGGAGAGGTGGCGCTGGCCAGGGCGGGACGAATCCGGCCTTTGAACGCTCACAGCAAACGGAAGATCGAGTGGCGAGCCGTGACTGCCTCGGCCTACCTCGACGACCACCGGACGCAGTTGCGCCGCGGCGGTATCCTGCGCACGTAGCGAAAGCGGAGCGGCAACGATGAGCACCATGCCGAGGACGGCAGCCGATCCCCTGGAATTCATGCTTCTATTATAAAGGAGGGAACGAACTCCCACTGCGAAAAGAGCCAGGCAGTCGGTGCGAGGTAGTAGGCGCGAGGAATGGGGTAATACGCCCGTTAGCGCTCGTCGAGAACTTTTCTGACGGTTTGAAGCAGAGCTTCGGAGGTGAAGGGCTTCTGTAGAAAGCTCTTCGACGGCTCGATGAATCCGCGACGAATGATGTCGTCGTCGGTGTAGCCTGACATGTAAAGGGACTTGATCGTGGGCCTGATACCCGACAGGCGCTCGACGAGCCCTCGCCCGTTCATGCCGGGCATCACCACATCGGTGAGCACGAGGTCGATGTGACCATCCTCCTTCGCCGCGCACTCCATTGCCGCGCGTCCGTGCTCCGCGGAAATCACTCGATAGCCTTGCTTCTCGAGGATTCGGCAGGTGAGACCACGGACGGCGTCTTCGTCTTCCACCAGCAGGATCGTCTCCGATCCACGCTTGGCGGACTTCGCAACCGCCGGATGCTCTCCGACCGAGCCAAAGGCCGCGGCAGCGCTTACTTCCGGGAAATAGAGCTTGAGCGTCGTCCCGAGACCGGGCTCGCTGTAGATCCAGATATACCCACCCGATTGTTTGACGATTCCGTAGACGGTCGCGAGACCGAGGCCTGTCCCCTTTCCGGGATCTTTGGTCGTGAAGAAGGGATCGAACGCGTGCTCCCTGGTGTCCCGATTCATCCCGACGCCATTGTCTCCAACTGCCAGCATCACATAGTGGCCGGCGAGGACCGGCGCGTGCTCGCTCGTATAGTGCTCGTCCAGCTGCACGTTCTTCGTCTCGATGTTGATTCGCCCGCCCTGTGGCATCGCGTCGCGCGCATTCACCACCAGATTTACGAGAATCTGTTCGAGCTGCCCCGGATCAGCGACGACGTATCCGCGGGCCTCGCATTGCGATGTGATCGTGATGTCTTCGCCTATGAGTCGCCGCAGCATTGGCTCGACCGTGCCGACGACGCTGTTCAGATCGAGCACGCGCGGCTGCAGAATCTGCTTGCGACTGAAAGCCAGCAGCTGGCGGGTCAACGATGACGCGCGCTCGGCCGCGCTTCTTATCTGCTTGACGTCTTCGCTGCGAGGATCCGTTGGATCGAATCCCTCCATGATGATTTCGGTGTTGAGCCGTATCACCGTAAGCAGATTGTTGAAGTCATGGGCGATTCCGCCGGCGAGGCGGCCGACCGCATCCATTTTCTGCGACTGCCGGAACTGTTCTTCGAGATTTCTTCGCTCGGTCAGATCGATCGTCACGCGGACGAAGCCGAGCACTCTGCCCTTGCCGTCGCGGACCGGTGCCGTTGTGAGAAGGGCAGGGAATGGCTTTCCGGATTTCCCTTCGACGAGAAACTCGCCGGTCCAGCTCTCGCCCGCCGCACCACGCTCGACAATCTGCGCGCCGTGGTCCCGCAGAAACGGCGACGGTGTCAATTCCTGGATGGTCTTTCCAACGGCTTCCTCGGCCGTCCAGCCGTAAAGATTTTCCGCGAACTTGTTCCAGAAAATGACGACACCATCGGGATCGGTGGCGACTACCGCCTGCTGCACGGCATTCAGTAGCTGCGCCTGAAACCGTATGGCCGCTTCTGACCGCGTCCGCTCGGTGATGTCGGTGATCGCGCCGATCATTCGAATCGCCTTTCCGGTCGGATCACGCGCGATGTACCCTCTGTCCATCACGTTCGCATACGTTCCATCCGCTCTCTGGTACTTATACTGGTCGCTCCAGCTGTTGCCGTCCCCATCGATGACACCCTGCAGACCCGCAATCACCCTCTCGCGGTCTTCCTCGTGCAGATGGTCGTGCCACCACTGAATCTCGGGATAGATCTGGTGCTGCTTGTGGCCGAAAACGGTCTCGACCGAATCGTTCCAGACGAGCGCATTCGTCAGGATGTCCCAATCCCAGATCACGTCGGTGGTTGCTTTCGCGACAAACTTGAACCTCTCGTCAGTGCTTCTCACGGCGCGCTCGGCCTTTCGCTGGTCCGTGATGTCAACGACGATCGCGACCGCGGCCACGATCTCACCCTTTTCGTCTGCCACCGGCGCCGAGCTCATTCGGATGTAGCCGTCGCTGCCATCGCCGCGCTGAATCCGGATTTCTTCCGCGCGAACGGGTTCCTTCGTTATCACGGTTCGCGCGAGCGGCCACTGTAACGGCGAGTACAGCGTCCCGTTATCGTGAAAACCGACCCACTCGTGGTAGCTGTTGAGATCTGGCGCCGGCATGAACGACTTCCGAAAGATCACGGTCATTTGCGCGTTGACCGAGACCAGTCGTCCCGATGGTACTTCGGCCACGACGACTCCTACCGGCATCTGCTGCTGCACCGCGTGGGCGAGGGTGCGCTCCGCGACCAGGCGCAGCTGGGCATCGTGCACGGCGCGCTCCGCGACACGTCTCTGTATCTCGGACATCACCGCGGCGGCGACAGCCGTGAGCATTTCGATGTCTCGCTCGCTCCAGGGGCGCGGCTGGTAATCCATCGCGCACAGCGTTCCGAGTACCTGCCCCTCGGCGGCGGTCAGCGGAATGCCCGCGTAGGCTCTGGCTTTGATGTCCCGTCCGACCGTGAGCGGCTCCGTGACCGTGTCCGTGACTATGATCGCCTCACCCCAGGCAACCACGTCCTGGCAGAACGTCTCGTTGAGCGGATGCCACCCGCGAAACACAGTGCCGGCGGCTGAAAATACCCCTTTGAAGCACTGGCGCTCGGCATCGACGAGTGAGACGACTACGGTGGGGACACCGAGTATCTGCGCTGCAAGCCGGCTGAGGGCGTCGAGGCGCTCCCCGTCGGAAGTCTCGAGGAGGCCTGTTCTCTGGAGAGCTGCGAGTCTGCTCGGGCTGGTTAGTGCTTGAGGGTTGGGCAATGACGGATGACGGAGTCTATCAAACGTACCCTATTAGACGAGTCAGTAGTCGATTCCGAACGGATCTCCCGGTGGGGCGCGCAGGGCCGGCGTCGGGGACGGCAGCTCCTGCCTCTCCAGCCAGCGGTTGAAGTCGGAGGAGATGCTCGTCCAGTGCGCCCGCCGCCCTTCGTCGCCGGACAAAGCCAGCGCTCGGCTCCGGGCACGGAGCGAAGCGATCTTGAGATCCACAAGACCGCGGACCTCGGGCGCCGCTTCTTTGTCCGCGGCCAGCAAAAGCAGTCGATCCGCCACAGCCCGCTGTTCCACCCGTCTCAGCGCGTCGAGCTTGGGGGATTGCATGGAACCGCCCGACCAGTTGGCCGTAAGCGCATCGATGATCTCGCCCAGCGAAAGAGGATTTGCCATTCGCGTCTGGAACTCGACCACGCGCGCGGCACGCTCGCGCTGAAGAATCCCGTCGACGATCATCTGGGCGAGCGTTCGTGCCGCACCGAGCTCGTCGAACGCGGGGCGGGTACGGGTGCTGAAAAGCTCGACGTACGGCTGGTAGGAAAATGGCCTCGGTCCCAACAACGTCAGCACCGTGTCCGGAATTGCGAGCTCGCTGGGTTGCAGCGCCGCAATCAGGGTCGCCAGCGCCCGGCGCTGAGTGGGAGCGTCGATGGGTCGCGTGGCCTGCGCGTGATCGCCGCGCACCGCGTTCGCGTACTCCATTCCCCCGATCGTCTTGGTGAGGGAGTTGAGCGCGAAGCGATGCATCAGATAGAGAGGGACGAACCGTTCCTGCAGCAGAGCGATCGGCTCACCAACACGGATATTTCGCTCTCCAAAGCGAGACATCGCGACTCGACGCACATCCATTTCGTGACGGAGGAACTCGCCGGGTGAGCTTGCATCGTCCCAAAGGTTCGTCCGCGGGTCCGAGCTGAAATCCGGACGTGCGTCCGCATCGGAGAGAAACAGAAGTCCACGTTTCAATCCGTCTTCAACTATCGCGCGCAGCGAATCCTTTTCGGATTTCGGCGGGAAAATCCCGTAACCCCAGTGGATCGCGAACACGTCGAACACACCGGGCCCAACTCCATAGGCGTCGGAGACGTCGATATTGCCACTGCGATCGAGCGTAACGCGCGGCGGCGGATAATCCATCACCGAGGCGCGGCCGTACGTAGACGCGATGTAGTTGTGGGCGAGGCCGAGTGTGTGCCCGACCTCATGCGCGCTAACCTGGCGGACGCGGGCGAGCACAAAGGCCGTGTCGGCTGCGGCGGCATCCGCGCCGAACAGACCCGCGTAGATGTTGTAGTCGGTGCGGGCGCGGTGGGAATCGAGGCGCGCCATCCCCTTGATGATCTCACCGGTGCGCGGATCTCCGAGCGATCCACCCACCGACCAGCCGCGCTCATTCCGGTTTTCCCACTGGACGACGTTGTACCTGGCGTCCATGGGATCGACGCCTTCCGGCAGGTCTTCGACTCGGAAGGCCCCCTTGAGCCCCGCGCGATCGAAAGCTTCGATCCACCAGCTCACGCCTTGTTTGGTGGCCGTGCGCATGGGCTCGGGAATGCCGCGATCGATGTAGTAGACGAGCGGATTCTTGATCGGACTGTTCGGATCCGCGGGATTCATGCGCTCCAGTCGATGCCGCGCAATCCATTTCTGCTCCAGCGGCTCGTGGATCGGCTGCGCGTAATCCTTGAAGTCGATGCCAAAGAAACCAACCCGCGGGTCGAGGACACGCGGCCTGTAGCTCGCATCTGGAAGTGGGAGCAGCGAGATGTGCTGCCGCAGCGTGAATGATTTTCCGTCGGGAACTATCGATGCCACCGTCCGTCCCGCGCGCCCCTGGGTCGCGAACGTGAGAGCTATGTCTATCTCCGTGTTCGCAGGGAAGGCTTTTGTGTTGGGGCGATAAACGGTCGAGCGATCTCTCGCGACGGCGTAGGCTCCCTCGTTACTCGACGTAAGCGTGCCGACCACGTCGTTCCAATCGCGCATCAGAAAGTCTGTCGCGTCAACGAGCATTCGTCCATTTTCACGCGCGATCAGTGGCATTGATGCGGGAGTGCTAGACGGGAATGCCTCGAGCACCGTACGCGCGTGCGCGGCGTTGTCGGCGGAGGTGCGATAGTTCCAGTTCTCGAACACCACGAGCACCCGGTCACCGTTTCTGTCGAATCGAGCTACATACGAGTCCCCGCTCGCTCCACGATCCAGTCCTATGGGATTGGACCCCAGTCCTGTTGCCAGGCTCACGAACATGAGCGCCCGCATCGAGTCGCTCGGGATCTCGAGGTAGATCTTGCCCTGATTGTCATCGAGGTAGATCGGAATGAATCCGTCGCGCTTTTCCATTCCGGCGGTTTTTCCGGCGATCGTCGACGAAGGACGCGTGTCGGGCGTGGGCGCTGATTTAACGGGGGCTTGTGACGAAGCGGCCGCGCAGGCGGCCAAGGCAACGAGCGCGGTCAGGCGAAGTGTGGCGATGAGTTTCGGCATTGAACGGACTGGGATTTGGAAGAAGGCGATTATCCCACCTGCAGCGCTCGTTGCGCAAGGTCTGCCGACTAGACCGTCGAAAAAGCTCTCATCCCGCTCGCGGGAGTGCGGCGAGCGCGGCCGCCGAGGGGAAGGATCAGAGTAAATGCCGATCCCTTTCCGACTTCGCTGTTCAGAGTAATATCCGCTCCCATCGCGCGGGCCATTCCTCGGCTGATCGCGAGTCCGAGGCCGGTGCCTTCGCTCGTGCGCGTGAGACCGCCATCCAGCTGCACGAAAGGCTCGAAAATCGCGCCGAACTTGTCGGCGGGTATTCCACGGCCGGTGTCCTCGACCATTATAGAGACCGTTTTCTCAGCGGTGGTGCACGACACTCTGATGCTGCCCCCTGCCTCGGTGAACTTCACCGCGTTCGAGAGCAGATTGATCAGTATCTGGCGCAGCTTGTCGGGATCAGTGCGCGCGAACGTGCGTCCCGATGGCATCTCGCAGCTATACTCGATCGACTTGGCATCGGTGAGAGAGCTCACCACCGCCTCGATATCGGTGAGCAGGGCGCGAACCGGCACATCGCTGATCTCGTATTTAACCTGAGTCGCCTCGAGCCGCGTGAAGCTCAGGATGTCGGAGATGATGCCGAGGAGGTGTTGCTGGCTTCGCTTGATGCGCTGAAGATCGGACCTCTGCGCATCGTTGAGCGGCCCACGCAGCTCCATCCCCAGGATGTCGACGTAACCGCCGATGGAGTTGAGTGGAGTGCGGAGCTCGTGGCTCATCACCGCCATGAACTCGGCCTTGGTGCGATTGGCGGCGTCGGCCACTTCCCATGCTTTGCGCGCCTCGCTAATCACGGCGCGGAGTTCTTCGTTGGTCAGAGCGAGCTCGTGCGCGAGCCCGCGCGCCTCGTTGGTCTGGTGCTCCAGCTGACGCGCCTGTGACTGCAGGACGTTGTTGCTCTCTTCCAGGGCAGCCACACGAGCAGCGGCGATTTCACGCTGATGTGACATGCGTACAGCGCGAATTACCGCGTCTACTTTTGGAAACGAGAATGGCATATTCGCTCCCGGAATCGGGGCCGTAAGTGTGACGATCCTTTTTACCGGGAGGAGACAAGGGGGTGCCACTGTACGCTGGCGAACCCTTTTGTAGGGGCCTAACGCCGATTTGTGACATTCGATCGATCGTTGCGGCCGCGTAGGCTGGTTCCCCTAAACATCGGGTGTATCTTGAAGTGCTTTCCGATCCGGTAGCTCAGTTGGTAGAGCAACGGACTTTTAATCCGTAGGTCGTGGGTTCGAAACCCACCCGGGTCATTTCATATGAATTCGCGGGCCAAGGCGAACGTGATGGAACCGGCAGCGGTCCTCAGCGCTGGCTCTTCTCTGGCCCGCTGCCGCCGGTCAGCGCGTCGAGTGCGATCACGAGCCGACCGACACGCGGGCCGCCGCTGACGAAAACGAAACGGCTCCCGTCCGGTGACACGTCGTAACCAGCGGCATTTAAATGCGGCACGCGGAACAAAGGCGTGCGACCGCGAACGACCGGCGGCCCGCCGGTGCGGCCGACATCCAGATTTGCCGCGATCAGTTGCTCCCTCCCCTGCCAGTAGTAGAGTTCCCGGCCATCGCGCCGCCATGCCGGATACGTCCCGCCTGCCGAGGACACGAGTGCCTTCCGGCCGGGCGTTGGGTACGACTGGACGTACACCTCGGCACGTCCAGTCTCGTTTGACACGTAGGCCGCCCAGCGACCGTCCGGCGATACGCGTGCGCCGCTCGGATTACCGGCCCCCGTGAGATACGGCCGTGCCACACCGCCGTTCATCGGTTGAAGCCAGACGCCGCCGGCATCATCGTCGAACAGCACCGCGCTGCCGTCAGACGCCCAGTCGCTCCCGGACTGCTCGCCGGGACGATGGGTGAGGAGACGCGCGCTATCGCCGTCGAGCGCCCGCACGAAGAGATCCTTGGTGCCGAGCAGCCCGGCGTCGAATGCGATCGATCGGCCATCAGGTGCCCAGAGCGGCTCGCTGTTGTCCTTCCCATCGGTCGTCAGCCTCTGCATCGCGCCGGTGGCGAGATCGGTGATCAGGATGTCCGTGTGCCACACATCGCCGCTCCACATGTCAGCGCCGTCTTCTCCTGGTGTGACCGCGGCATATGCGACGCGGCGGCCGTCGGGCGAGAAGCGCGGCGCCCACGGAAAGAGCCCGGGAAGCTCCTGCTGCACCCGCCCCGCCCGGTCGGTTAGTGACACGTTCCAGGTCCCGCGGCCGATGCGATAGACGAGTGCCCCGGCAGGAGACACATCGAACGGCGAATACCCAGCAAAGGAAACGTCGAGGCCGCTCGCAATCTCCGTCGCCGGGCCGCTCGGTGCGAGCCGATCGAGGTCGAACCGCTGGCGGTACAGCCCACCGCCCGCGCCAGCGTAGATGAGGTTTCCTCTGACATAGCGGGCCCCCGTGCCGGCACCGAATCGGTTCACTTGGCCGGTGGCGAGGTCCAATACCCCGATGCGCCCGACACGCCAGTCCGTGCTCGACGTGACGAGGAGCGCTCGGCCGCCCGGCAGCGGGGAGGGATTCATAAGATGGCGGGTCGTATCTGCCAGCGCGATCCGCGTCGGGATGCCACCCGCGGCCGACACGCGATAGAGCGCGCCACTGAAGAAGACGGTGTAGACGATCGTGTCTCCGGGGACCCACGCGCCCCCGAAGAAGGCGCCTGTTCCCGGGGGCAGCGCGGCGACGACGACCGGTGTTCCGCCGTCGAGCCGCAGCTTCCGAATGGACCCATGGCTGGAGAAGCCGACCCACGCGCCGTCGGGCGAGAAGAACGGCCAGTCGCCGTCATCCGTGCCGGCAAGCGGGTGCGCCGTCAGGTCGCTAATGCCCCGCGCGTACAACCGCGCGCCGGTCGGGCCCGATGCGGCAAACACGATGGTTCGCCCGTCCGGCGAGATGGCAGGTGCGCTGTAGTACCACGCGCCGGAGCCGAGGCGGCTGGAGTCGGCCTCGACGACGAAGCGCACGGGCTCGCGCGCCGACGTCCCAACGCGCGGCGCGATGACCAAGCGCCCGACAGCCACGCCAGCGGCCAGCAGCCCGAGGCCGACAAGCGCCGCCACAGTAGGCGAGACAGGGCGTCCCCGCAAACGACGTCTGTTGGTGCGCGACGACAATCGCTCAGCGACGGCGGTCCGATCGGCGAGCGCGGCCGCGAACGCCCCCGCGCTCGTGAAGCGATCGGACGGGAGTTTCTCGAGCGCAGTGTGCACCGCCTCCTCCATCTGCGTCGGCACACTGGGCCTGAGGGACCTCAACGCCTTCGGCTCCTCGGTCATCAGCCTGGCGATGACTATTTGCGCAGACGCACCCGTGAACGGCGGCTCGCCGGCCAGCATCTCGTACGTCACCGCACCCAACGCGTAGACGTCCGACCGCGCGTCCACTGCCCGCTCGGCGGCCGCCTGCTCGGGCGCCATGTATTGCGGGGTGCCCAACGAGAGTCCCGTCTGCGTTATACGCTCGCCGCCGGCGTGCGACACTGCGAGAGCGATCCCAAAATCGGCGACCAGCGCCTGACCGTCGTCGCCGAGCAGGACGTTCTCCGGCTTGATGTCGCGGTGGATCACTCCGTGCCGGTGCGCATAGTCGAGCGCGCTAGCCACCTCGCTTGCGACGCGCACGGCGTCGGCCACCGGGAGCTGGCGCTCGCGCGCGAGGCGTGCGCGCAGCGTTTCGCCCTCTACGTAGGGCATCAC
>JBDTIV010000009.1:0-12373 GCA_039936175.1 Gemmatimonadaceae bacterium
GGGCTTTGAGCGCGCCGTCGCTCGTTCGGACATACAGGTTGTGATCGATAAAGTCGAAATCGATCGTGAACGCGCCGCGCGCGAACGGAATGGTCGAAGTTGTGAGACCGCGCGCGGTCAGCTGGAGTGGTACTTCCCACCACTCGTTGACGAATGGGCACAGCTCGAGCTTCACCTTTCCGACAACCTGCGTCAACATGTGCAGGGTGTCATAGGTGTCCTTCCAGGCGTCGAGCGGAAGCGCTGGCCAAATCTCGCCCGCACCTTCCCGACCGTTGGGATCTTTAGGGTTCATGCCGTCTCCTTTTTCATGTGAGGTTCCCTCGCGACGCCTACAAACGCTTGCGCAAGGCGTCGCGAGGGACCAGGTGCTAGAGTCGTGCTTCTGCTGCGGCGGGAATCGTCGTCTTGCCTTCCTTCGCCGCCTTCTTCAGTTGGTCAGTGGAAACAAGCGCGATGTCCGGGTCGCCGGCGCTTGCCTGCGGTTTGAACTGCAGCGCTCGCATGTACGGGGTGGGTTTGTGCTCACGGAACGCCAGCATGGTGTCTACGTACGTCTGCCGTGCTTGCGCGACGTTCGTCTTGCCCTTGATTATGTCGTGAGCAAGGTTGACGGCAAGGTGATTCGCCTCTTCGTCGTGGCACCTGGCGGAAAGGAGTCCGCGCGTGCGGCTGACCGTGACACTGCCATCGAATTGGGCCAGCTTGGAAAGGTTTTCGGATGGCACCTTATACTCAGTGAAGTTCTCGACGATGTCGCCGTGCGGGAATGGGAAGTTGTGCGGCGTAGCGTCTTTGGAAGCGACGATCTTCTTCCAGGGTCCCCGGTTGAGCCACGTGACCAGGGTCGGTGTGACCTCATCGGCTGGTCCGTATTTGGTAATAAGCGCTGCCGTGACGGTGCGCGAATCTTCTGGCCAATCTTTGATTACTGTGTTCGCATCCATTGTCATGATGTTCTTCTCCTTGTGTTGTGTAATGGGTTTGTATTCCAGTGCGACCTCCGAGTGTAGGCTCGCGCGATCCCGACCGACTGTCGCAACCGCGAGTGCCTTGCCGGCGGCGAGGAACGTCACGGTCGCATCGTGCGCAGCGAGATCTCCATCGATCGCGATCTCGTCCCACCGCTCGGCATGCCCGACGTAGCGAATCGACATGTCGTAATGGCGGCTCCAGAAAAACGGCACCGCGTCGAGACGCTCGCGAAGCGACTCCTCAGGACCTGCGAGCATGTTGCGCGCGGCCACCTGCCCCTGCCGCTCGGCGACAACCCAGTGCTCGACGCGGATGCGCTTCCCGCTGTGCGGATCCGGCCACCGGGCTATGTCGCCGGCCGCGAAGATCCCTGGGGTGCTCGTCTCGAGGTATTCGTTCACGGCCACGCCCCGGTCGATGGTCAGCCCCGCGCGCTCGGCGAGGGCGACGCTCGGCCGAACGCCGATGCCGATCACGACGAGATCCGCGGGGAGTACTGCACCGCCCTTGAGCGACACCGTGTTGTCGCCGATCACGGTCGCGGTCTCGCCCAGATGGAAAACCACGCCCTGCGACTCGTGTAGCGCCCGGATCATGTCTCCGAGCTCGGGGCCCAGAACTCTCTCGAGCGGTCGCGCCTCGAGGCCGACGACGTGTACTTCCAGCCCGCGCTTGCGCAGGGACGCCGCGACTTCGAGTCCGATGAAGCTCGCGCCGATCACCACCGCGCGGTGCGCGCTCCCGGTCGCCGCGATGATTGCGCGAGAGTCTGCCAGTGAGCGGAGATAGTACACGTGCGCGCGGTCCGCGCCCGGCACGTCGAGAGTCACGCGCCGCGTTGCGGGATCGATAGCAGTAACCCGCACACCGGAGAGAAGCGTGATCTCGTGCTCGTGGTAGAACTCGCGTGGGCGGAGCGGAATCCACTCCTCCTGCGCGGCACCGGCGAGATAGTCCTTCGAGAGGTTGGGACGATCGTACGGTACGTCCGGCTCGGCGCCAATCATAGTGATCGGCCCGTCGTAGCCAGAGCGACGCAGCATCTCAGCGGCGGCGTTTCCGGCGGCGCTCGCACCGACGATGACGATGGAGGCGGGTGGATTGCGGAAATCCACGCGTCCGGGCATGGGCGTCGCCCCATCCGTTACGTCGCGCTTGCGAGTGACGTATACCATTCCGTTGCGCCGCTCCACCTCCCAGCGCGCAATCGGGCTCAGCGCCGGCGCGCGGAGCGCTTCGCCCGTGCGTAGGCTGAAACACGCGTGGTGCCAGGGGCATCGCACTGTGTCGCCGACGATAATTCCCTCATTGAGCGGCGCTCCGTAATGGGTGCAAGTTGCACCCGTAGCGAACAATTCCTCGCCACTGCGCAGCAGCAGAACGGCTTCCGCACCCACATACCCTGCTAGCATGGCACCATCGGCAAGCGACTCTACCGGGATGCCTTGCCCAAGGTCGGGACCATCGCGTGGTGCATGATCATCGCTCACCGTCTCTTGCCTCCCTCGGATTCATACGCCATACCAAATAGTCTACCGATCGCAAAGAGATTTGTCTCTGGTACGACCGTCGCGGACGATGGTACAATGGCCTCATTGCCGCACCGTGTCCCCGGCCGACAGGTTGTCCAGCCAACAGGCTGCCTACACAATTACAGATCGGGGGTGAAGGTCATGCTGGTAAGAGTTGGTAGTTCAAAGGATGTCGCCGCGGGAACGAGGCCACCGCGAATGGGCGCTGATCTCTATCCACGGAGGTGCAGCGTGCCGCATCATTGATTTCGCTACGCGACCGCATCCGTCGCCAGCCCACCCCTGACAACGGATCACCACATGTTCGGTCGCCAGCTCTCCCACTTGATCGCCGTTACCCTAATTGCCTCGCTCGGCTGTGCCCCGATCTTAGCGAACGGATCGTTCTCACCCAGTGAGATGAGCGCGGCTGAGAGCGCGCTGCACCAGCGGAGTCAGGGACTCCAGACTGCGGAGACGGCGCTCGATGCGGCCAGGGCAATTACGTTCTGGGCTGAAGATGCGGTGGTGCAACCGGCAGGCATGACAGCGGTCGTAGGTCGCCCGGCGATCGCCAACCTTTACCACGAATTCTTCACCACCATGGGCGTCAAAGAGCTGGTCGGCACACCTTCGCACCTGGCGATGGCTAAGTCCGGCGATCTCGCATACGAGATTGGTGTGAATCGCATCGTGATCCGAACACCCGGTGGCGATCTACTCGACATGGGCAAGTACCTAATTGTCTGGAAGGTGATCAACGGTCAGTGGTATGTCGGTGCGCTCAGCTTCACCAGCGACGCCCCGGCCCCTACGCCTATTGCCAGCAAGTGAGGGTGACCATCAAATCACACGGTCGGACTCACGGGCGAATCCTGGGAGCTACCACGATGACAAACTATCGCGAGCCATCGAGGCGCGAATTCCTGGCCACATCGGCGCTCGGTTTGGTCGGGCTCGCCCGCGGCACAAAGGGTCATCCCTTGCCAGAAGAGTCGCAGTTGGACAGTGAGCTTCTCTACGTCGGGACATATACCGACGACGGCAGATCGAAGGGGATCTATCTCGTTCGCATGAATCGGCGCTCGGGGAAACTGCGGGCGATTGGCTCAATCGACGCCGGCGCGAACCCGTCATTCCTCGCCCTCCATCCAAACGGCCGCGTGCTCTACGCTGTAAATGAAGTCGACAAGTACAAGGAAAAGCCGAGCGGTGCGGTCAGCGCCTTCGCGATCGCTGCCGACACCGGCGTGCTGACCAAACTGGGCGAACAGACGTCGGAAGGCGCTGCACCTTGCTATGTGAGCGTGGACAAAACCGGGCGCGTCGTGCTCGTCGCCAACTACAACGGCGGCAGCGTCGCGCTGTTCCCGGTTCAGATCGACGGCACACTCGCGCCGGCCGCGTCCGTCGTAAAGCACACAGGCAGTGGCCCAGTAAAAGATCGCCAGGGTGAGCCGCACGCCCACTGCATAGTTGCCGATCCCTCCAATCGCTTTGCGCTCGCCGCGGACCTCGGCGCAGACCGAGTGTTCGTATACCGTCTCGATCTCGACGGCAAATCGCTGCGCCACATTGAAGGAGGCGACGCGGTCATGCATGCGGGCGCGGGCCCGCGACACATCGCATTCCACCCAACGCTGCCGCTGGTGTTCGTCTCCTGCGAGCTCGATTCCACGGTGGCCACGCTTCATTTCGACGCCGAGCGCGGGACGCTATCGTCTCCGCTCGACGCGCGATCGACTCTCCCAGCCGGATGGAAGGGTACGAATTATCCGGCCGACATCCACATCGCGCCGTCGGGCCGCACGTTGTACGTGTCGAACCGCGGCCACAACAGTATCGCCGTATTCTCGGTTGCGGAGTCGACGGGCGCGCTCGCGCTCGATCAGATGATTTCTACAGGCGGCGACTGGCCACGCAATTTCAGCCTCGACCCGACCGGGCGGTGGCTGCTCGTCGCAAACCAGAAAAGTAATTCGATAACTGTGTTCGCTCGCGATCAGGAGGGCGGTAGGTTGACGCCGACGCGCCAGAAGGTTGCAATACCGACTCCCGTCTGTCTGCGATTTCGGGCGCATTAGAGTGATTACCTGATAAGGTGCGGCCGCTTTTCTTCGATCGCCGGCACGATCGGACTCCTGCTCCTAGTGCAGTCAACCACTCTTTCGGCGCAGAGCGCGATGAAAACGATTTACGACCGCGTAATTCTCGGCGGACGCGTGATGGATCCGGCCAACGGGCTCGATGCGGTCCGCAATATCGGGCTCCTGGGCGGACGAATCGCCGTCATCACAACGGACGCACTGCGCGGCCGAGACACGATCGACGCACGCGGACTCGTGGTCGCGCCCGGATTCATCGACATCCATTCCCACGCGCAGACGCCAGAGACGTACCGGTTGCAGTCGCTGGATGGAGTGACGACGACGCTCGAGCTCGAACTGGGTACGTCGGACGTTCCTGCCTGGTACCGGGAGCGAAGTGCCGGCGAGATAATCAACTACGGCGTCAGCGTCGGCCACATCAAAGTAAGAATGGCAGTGATGCACGACCCCGGCACTTGGATGCCGGTGAGCGAAGGAGCCTATCGCGCCGCGTCGCCGGCGCAGATTGCTGAGATCGCGAAGGGCATCGAGACTGGTCTCCGTGAAGGCGCCGTCGACATCGGCGCAGGATTCCCCTACACTCCGGCGGCGACGCGCGATGAGCTGCTGGCGGTGTTCCGTGTCGCCGCGAGAACCAGGACGCCGGTGCACGTACACATTACGCCTGGCGTCGCCGGTCTGAAAGAAGTGCTGTCGCTTGCCAGCGAGACCAATGCTCCATTGCATGTGGTTCACATCAATAGTGCGGCCCTCGCCGGAACGCCGGTGATGCTCGAGATGATCAGAGTTGCGCGAACGCAGGGACACGACGTGACGACTGAGGCATATCCTTATGCGGCGGGAATGACGGAGATTCAGTCATCCGTCATACAGGACATTTACAAGACCGCTTCCGATGAGAAACTGGCCGAGCTGGAGTGGCCGCGTACGGGCGAGCGGCTGAATCGGGAGAGCTTTGCACGGTACAGCAAGATCGGCGGGCCGGTCGTGGTCCATGCCAACACCGAAGAGATGGTCACCGTGGCGATAACTAGTCCGCTCACGATCATTGCGAGTGACGCGTATTGGCAAAACGGCACCGGTCATCCGCGGACGACAGGAACCTTCGCGAAAGTTCTTGGCCATTACGTGCGTGAGACCCACGCACTCTCGCTGATGGACGCGATCAGTAAAATGACTGTCCGGCCGGCGCAGCGACTCGAGGCACGGGTGCCGGCGATGCGAAACAAGGGCCGCCTGAGTGTGGAGGCGGATGCTGACATTACCATCTTCGACGCAGCGACAGTGGCGGATCGCTCGACGTATCGCGAGCCCTCGCTACCACCAGTTGGTATTCAGTACGTGATCGTGAATGGTGTGTCGGTGGTCGCGGGCGGCCGGGCAGTCGAGGGTATCGCGCCTGGGAAGGCGGCACGGGCGCCGATCGATCGGCATTGATCGCGTCGCATACAGAAATCGTCGAGTGACGATCACCTTCCTGTCCCCCATGATGCGCGAGTCACTATTGCGAATCGAACCGGTATCCGGCTATACGCCGGCTATCGGAAGACTCGTCGGCATGCTGGCGTACGCGCGATTCACCGCCTGCTATCACCCGGAGAGAACGTACTCTTGTCGGCGGCGCTCGGACTCGGCGCGGAAGGACGGAGGGTGCTGCGTGGCTCGACAGATCGGTGAGCGTCGCGCCAAAGATCAATGCACACTGGGCGTGGTTCCACGTCGCCGAGGACGAGATCAATCATCGCGGGCAGATCCGCTGGCTGCGCGCCAGGGGGCCATGAGCTGACCGAGTTTGGCTTCGCTCGGCTGACGGGATGGCGCGCTGTAGCTCGATCAACTCCGGCTGCGAGTCCATCGCGCCGCAGATCGTAACGTCGTACATATAGCGGCCACCCGTCTCAGCATCGATCCACGGAAAATCCCGGCATTGGGCCGGGTAATATGGTTGGTCGTGGATCGTGCAGCCCCCATCCCTGTAGAGTGCGCAGCGCTTTTTCCGAACGCGCGTTCGCCACTCACCCCAACGCGTCTGGTATACCAACCCGGAGCCATGATTGGCGGTGATCGCGATCGCCTCCTCCTCGGTGAGCGACGTCCCGTACGCGCAGCACGATGCTCCGTACGGACACGGGTAACAGGGCAATGCCGGAAATGTCGTGTGACGGTTTACGCTCATCTGTTCTGAAAATGTAAGCTCGTTCGTCTCCGACAGGGTCTAGTAGGCGACGCCAAACCGGCGGCCGACGTGTTTCGGTTTCTCGAGCTCATCGAGCATCGCGGCAGCGAAATCCTCATAGGTGATGAAGCTCTTCCCCGATGCGTCCGCAAGAAACTGATCGTCCGTCGTACGATAGCGACCAGTCCGATCCCCCGGCCCGATCTCGGCGGCGGGACTGAGATAGGTCCAGTCGAGACCCTTCGCCTCCCCGCGCCAGATTTTCAGCGCTTCGCGACCCTCCGTTGCTTCGGCTTTGTACGCCTCGGGAAAACTGGGCTGGTCCATCAGCTGCTGCCCTGGCGCGACCTCGAGACTGCCCGCGCCTCCGACAAAGACGACACGCTTCACACCAGCCTTGCGCAGGCCTTCGATGAGAGCGCGCGCGTTGTCGGTCAATCGCGGCGCGGGCAATCCACGCGCATTTGGCCGAGGGGAAATGGCGCTGACGACCGCATCCGCGCCACGAGTCACGCTGGCGACACTCGATGCATCTGTGGCGTCGCCACGAACCAGGCGGACGCGAGGGTCGGGCGACGTCACGGCATCGGGATCGCGCACGGCGCCCGTGACATCGTGGCCCCGTCGAAGCGCCTCAGTGACGATGCGTCTGCCGATATTGCCTGTCGCGCCGAACACGACGATTTTCATTGACGTAGCTCCCGATGTAGATGTAGCAAACACACGCTCGCAAACAGCGCGCCGACACGCGCCTTCCTCTCCCGTAGAGGTCAGCCATGATCGAATTTCATCCGCGCTGTCCAAAATGTGAAAGCCCATGGACCGCGGACATCTGCCCGATGCTACACACGGCGCGGTGCTTCAATCGAGCTGGCCCCCGAGCGAGCCGGAGCCGCGCCGGTTCATAGGTGGAATCAAATACCACGCGGACGAGGTAATTCCGTTGAGCACGTATCGCTGCCCTTCGTGCGGTTACGTCGAGTTCTATGCGCGCTCTACCTAACGACTCGAATGCCTATCCGCATATTTCAATTCTCTCAAACTCACTCGGCCCATGAAAATCGATCGCCGCAGGTTCCTGGTAGCGTCGTCTTCGGCATTGGTGTTGGGAAATACCAAACTCTCGCCGGCGGCACTCGAACAGCCGTCTGAAACGCCCGAGCCGCCGGACTTCGACGGAAGAGCTAAAGCCAGCTCGGTCGCGGTCTACACCACCGCCGACAAAACCGATTACCGCCTCTCTCCGACCGAGACCCTGACGTTCAAGCACATGGGTCAGCCGCTCGAGACCCAGATCTGTGTGTTCGTCGATCCGTCGAAGAGATCGCAAACGATTCTGGGAATCGGCGGCGCGCTTACCGATGCATCCGCCGAGACGTATGCGAAACTGCCGGCGCCCAAACAGCGTGAAGTCATGGACGCCTACTTCGATCCCCGCAAAGGCATCGGCTACACGATCGGAAGAACCAACATCCACAGCTGCGATTTTTCCTCCGCCAGCTACACGTACGTAAGCGAAGGCGACAAGGCGCTCAAGTCCTTCAGCGTCAGCCACGACAAACAATTCCGCATTCCATTCATCAAGCAGGCGATGGCCACTGCCGGCGGAAAGCTCACTCTCTTCGCCAGCCCCTGGAGTCCGCCGGCCTTCATGAAGACGAACAACGACATGCTTCATGGTGGAAAGCTCAAGCCGGAATTCTTTCAAGCGTGGGCCAACTACTACACGAAGTTCATCAAGGCGTACGAGAGAGAAGGAATTCCGATCTGGGGGATCACGGTTCAGAACGAGCCGATGGCGACGCAGACCTGGGAGTCATGCATCTACTCGGCCGAAGACGAGAGAGATTTCCTCAAGAACCACCTCGGCCCCACGATGAAACGCGAAGGGCTGGGTGACAAAAAGATCATCGCCTGGGACCACAACCGCGATCTGATCTATCAGCGCGTCAGCACGATTCTCGAGGATCCCGCCGCAGCGCGCTATGTGTGGGGCATCGGGTTCCACTGGTACGAGCCGTGGAGCGGCGGCGAGATGATGTTCGACAACGTCAGGCTTGTGCACGAGACTTTCCCGGACAAGAAACTGCTCTTCACTGAAGGCACGGCCGACTCCTTCAAAGCCGCGGAGATCGGCGCATGGAGACTGGGCGAGCTCTACGGACGCTCGATGATCAACGACTTCAACGACGGCGCCGTCGGCTGGACGGACTGGAACGTATTGCTCGACGAGCAGGGCGGCCCGAATCACGTCGGCAATTTCTGCTTCGCCCCGATTCACGCGGACACCAAAACCGGGGCACTGACGTACACCAATTCGTATTACTACATCGGCCACTTCTCGAAGTTCGTCCATCCGGGAGCAAGGCGAATCGCCTGTTCGCCGAGCAGAAGTGCGCTGCTTTCGACCGCCTTTGTTAACCCGGACGGAAAGGTGTCGGTGGTGGTAATGAACAGGGGCGATCAGAAGATTTCGTATTTCCTCTGGGTGGACGGCAACGCCGCGGAAGTCAGCAGCTTGCCGCATTCGATCCAGACGCTCGTTTTCTGACCCGGTCGCCATCCCGACTCTCGATCTGGAGATGAAAGCCGCCGTCTACACGGTGACGGCGGTATTCGCGCTATCCGGCTCGGGCGTGAGCCGAGTCGACCCCGACTTCGGCCCCAACGTCACGATCTTCGATCCGACGACCCCGACTGCGACTGCGACTATCCAGGCCAAGCTCGACGCCGTCTTCAAGTCGCAGGAGTCCAGCGAGTTCGGCGCCGAGCGGTTTGCGATCCTGTTCAAGCCCGGGAGCTACAACGTCGATGCGAGAGTGGGCTTCTACACCCAGATCTCCGGACTCGGCTCGTCGCCCGACGAAGTCGTAATCAATGGCGCCGTGCGCGCCGATGCCCGCTGGAGAAAAAACGGGAACGCGACCCTCAACTTCTGGCGGATCGCGGAGAACATGGCGGTGAATCCCAGCGGCGGATTCGATCAATGGGCCGTATCGCAGGCCGCGCCGATGCGCCGCATGCACATCCGCTGATATGGTCCTCGACGACGGCGGCCGGTCGAGCGGCGGATTTCTCGCCGACTCGAAGGTCGACGGACAAGTGAAATCCGGGACCCAGCAGCAATGGCTCACGCGCAACAGTAGGCTTGGAAGCTGGACGGGATCGAACTGGAACGTGGTCTTCGTCGGGAGCCTGGAACAGGACCGGAAAATCAACCGCGCAGAGGCACGGTGACGTCTTCAGTCTCGACGAGGTGTACGACAAGCTCGAAAGTGCAGCCGACTATGCGGATGATGCCCAGGTTGCCTTTGACCCGCGATGGCATTTCCCCACCTATCTGCACGCCAGCAACGTGGAGATGCCGGACGACTGGGTTATTATCGAAGTGCGAGGCTTGCGGCCGATCTGACTGATAGCCATCGGGTAAGTGTGGGACTTTATCGAGTGTCGCGGAGTTAGCCGTACTTCATGTTGATCCAGCCAATCGAGCTCGTCTGGCCCGCTGCACAGTATCTACTGGGGTACGTTCACGCGCTCGAGCAGGAATGGTCGCCGGATAACCTCCGACCGGAAGCCTGGTTGGACGAGCTCGCGGAGATCGCAGAAGATCCGGACGGGTATCTCTCCGCTCGGATCAATCGAGGCGGCACAGGTCCGCCCGTGACTCTGCCCGACGGATCCACCGTTCGGCGTCTCCCCGGCTACACGCGCTGGGTGTGGGACGGCGAATTCTGCGGTGAAATCAACTTTCGCTGGCAGCCCGGAACGCCCGAGCTTCCTCCGTATTGTCTCGGGCACATCGGTTACTCGATTGTCCCATGGAAGCGCCGGCGGGGCTACGCAACTCGTGCTCTGGAGCTATTGCTATTGGAAGTACGCAAGGAGGGACTTGCCTATGTCGAGCTCACCACCAACACGAGCAATACCGCATCCCGGCGTGCAATCGAGGCGAATGGAGGTGAGGTGGTCGAGCGCTTTTTCAAATCGGCGGCGCAGGGCGGTGCCGAGAGCCTGCGATACCGCATCAGTCTGGTTTCTCCCAGAGTGCATCCAGCGTCTATTAAGTAGCAGCGATGGGGTAATCGGCGCCGGAGGAACTCGTGGCATTCCTAACGATCGTCATAGCTCTCGCCGCTGGCGCCTACTATATGTATCGTCGCAGCGAGGTTCCCCCGAAGCCTCCGCCGCAGCTCACCGACGAGCAGATCGAGCAGCAGTGGCGCAAGCTCGGCTTCTTCTGCGAATGCGACAATCAGGCTAAGACCTGGACGCATACGGGATCGCGCGCCGGCCTGCTCTACTTTCCCGATCTCCTGCTCGGTCACGTCAACGATCCACGCTATGCCGAAGACGGCGCGCGCGAGCACTACGGACCCTACGGCTCCCTCGAGATCATGACGTACCCGGAGCCAGGATTCGACAGTCACGTAATGCGCGGGTCTCTGATCGATTTCGCTCGCCTCGCCGAACTCGTCGAAGGAAAGCTTGCTACCGCCGAAGCTGGGTCTCCGATCAAGATCCGCGAAGAGTACGCGCACGGGAGTCCATACACGCTGGTGCTCGACATCCGCCCCGACGACTTCGATCCCGCGTCTGCCGATCGCGCGCAACTCGGCGCGCCCATTGAACCCAGGCCCCCGAAGCCCGCCAAGCCGTAGCCTCTTTCCGGCCCCCCATGGGTGTGTAACATTTGGGCCTCATGAAACCCAAAGAACTCACGATACGCGCCCTGATCCTCGGCGCGCTCATCACGACGGTCTTCACCGCGGCGAACGTCTACCTCGGCCTCAAGGTCGGGCTCACGTTCGCCTCGTCGATTCCGGCGGCCGTCATCTCGATGGCAATCCTGAGCGCGTTCAAGGATTCGTCGATCCTCGAGAACAACATCGTCCAGACCGTTGCCTCCGCGGCCGGCACGCTCTCGGCGATCATCTTCGTTCTGCCGGGACTCGTCATCGTCGGCTGGTGGACGGGATTCCCCTTCTGGGAATCGTTCTTCATCTGCCTGAGCGGCGGCGTTCTCGGCGTCGTCTTCACCATCCCGCTGCGCCGAGCATTGGTGACGACGTCGGATCTGCCTTACCCGGAAGGAGTCGCGGCTGCCGAAGTACTCAGGGTTGGATCGGGCACGCGCGGTGAGACCAAAGATGACACCGGCGAAGCACGTGAAGGACTCACTGCCGTCATACTCGGCTCCGTCGCCTCGGCGGGACTCGCCATCATTACAGCGACCCGCATCGCTGCAGCTGAAATGGTGGGGTTCCTTCGAGTGGGAACTGCGGGGTCGACAGGATACGACTTCGAGTGGTCGCTCGCGCTCCTGGGCGCGGGACACCTCGTAGGACTGTCGGTCGGAATGGCGATGCTCGTCGGACAGGTGATCTCGTGGGTGATCGCGGTTCCGATTCTTACATCGATGCAGCCGCCCGTCGCCGTCGCGGACCTCGCCGCGCACACTATGACGATCTGGCGCACACAGGTGCGGTTCATTGGCGCGGGCGTGATCGCGGTCGCCGCGGTTTATACACGTGCCACGCTAATGAAACCTGTCGTCGGCGGACTCGTCAGCACACTCGCCGCCTCGAAAGCAAGGAATACGG
>JBDTIV010000010.1:0-111261 GCA_039936175.1 Gemmatimonadaceae bacterium
ATCCTTGGATTTCCCGAAGCCGGTCTCGACGATCCCGCCGCCTATCAGGGTTACCAGACGCGATTTTTCCGGGATACGCGGGGAAACGTCGTCCAGGTCTATCTCGATGCGCGGAGCGGACGCGTCGTGAACCTGCTCGCGGATGCCGTCGACGAAAGCGTCGGCTTCACTGTGCGCGATGCCGCGGGCAAGCCAATTCGCCTGGAGTGGGGATCCACCGGAGCCGTGATCTCGCAGACCGGCCTACGCCGCACGATCGAGTATCAGCTCGTCGCAAACGCTCCACAGGTCGTGATCGGCTGGATTCTGCTCGGTTCCATGCGCGTGGAGCGAGATCTCGGATACTCCGGGCGTGGACTCGAGCCCTACGAATGGCCGACCTTCCAGGTAAGGGAAGAAGAGGACCTCATTTCGAATCTGGACCGGCTCGACGCGCCCGAGAGACAGAGCGAACTGGGAATGCTGGATGCCGCCTACCTTACGGATCTGCGCGCCAGACTGGTGCCGGAGATCGTCACGACCGGGATCCGCGAGACGCGGGGAGTCACGGTCGCACAGCCCACGCTCGACGCCAAGAACAACATTCAGCTCGATCTGGGCGTCGATCCTCGGGAGGCGTCGATCCTGGTCGAAGTGCCAACTGTCACGCTCACCGCGACAGGCAATCGGCCGATTCGATTCACAATCCGTGTGACGACGGACGGCCCCGCACTCACGCCGCTCTCGCGCGACCAGATCTTCAACCCGGCATTTCTCAAATTCCTGGCGGACGCACACACTGCCTCTGATCGTGCTGCCCGCAGCTCGGCGGCAAACAGCGCCGGCGCCATTGCCACCGTATCGCGCTATCGTCAGCTCGAGCGCGACGTGCGCGGCACCGAGCTCCTCAGCTCCAGGGAAAAGCTGATGGCCGGCCTTCCGAATTACGCGACGTACTTCGGTCGCGACATGATGATGACGTCACTCATGATGCAGCCGGTGTGGACGGACGCGATGTCGGAGTTCGTCATTGCAAGCGCGCTTCGAAAGCTCGGTCCCGCCGGCGACGTGAGTCACGAGGAAGCCCTGGGCGGCCAGGCCATCCGTGAGAACGCGGCCGAGTACAACGCACACATCGCGGAATATCTGCGTTTGGTCCGGCGCGGAAATCGGGCGGCTGCGGACACGGCGCTGGCAAACGCGCGAACCCTGCTGACCGACATGCAGCGCGTGCGCGAGAACTACCACATGCGGGACGACGAGTTCCAGCTCCCGGTCGTCGCCGCGCGCTACCTGACCAATCCGGCCGTTTCTACGGCGCGCAAGAAGGCATTCCTGCTCGATACATCCGATGGCGGCGGGACGCGCGCCTCGCGTCTGATGCGTGAGCTGGCCCTCGTTGCATTGCTCGCGGCGCCGTACGCGGGTGATCCGATCGTCCAGAATCTGATCGGCTCTCCGCGAATCGATTCGACCCACTGGCGCTCGATCAGCTGGCGCGACAGCAACGCGGGCTACGCGAACGGAAGATTCGCGATGGACATCAACGCGATCTGGGTTCCGCGCGCGCTTCAGGCGATTGGAGAAATAATCACCGGCATGCGGACGGCCGGATTCTCCAACGAGCAGCTCGCCGCGATGGTGCCGGGCGGAAGCACCGCGCCTCTTGTGCAGCTAATTGGAGATTCGGTTTTCTCCCAGCGCGCTCTCCAGAACTGGAAGGGCGCGTCCCATCACTTCGTCGTCTCGCTCACCCCCGAGGAGATTGGGCCGCGCGTTCGGGCGAAGCTCCAGTGGCTGCCGGCGGCTGAGCGTGCGTACTGGCAGGGAGTCCTCGCCTCAACGGCCGCGGACAAGCAGCCGCTCGAATTTCTCGCGATCTCTCTGGACTCAGCCGGCAAGCCGATCCCGGTGGTGAATACGGATCCGGCGACGTGGCTTCTGCTCCGCGACGGCCGCGATGTCGCGTCGTCCGAAGTAAGCGCGGTTCAGCGCGACGTGCGGGCGATCATGCGCGCATATCCGGTGGGACTATTTGTCGATCGGCTCGGCCCGGTCGTCGCGAACGATGCCTACGCCCCCGTGAGCGTGTGGGAGGCATTTCGGAAGGACACGTACCACTCGCCGCGCGTGGTGTGGGGACGGGAAGTCAATCTCATTCTGCTCGGATTGGCGAATCAGATCTCTGGCGCGACGGATGACGCGAGGAGGCCGCTGAATGCGGAGCTCACGCCTTACGTCACGGAGCTGAGGGACGCCTTGCGCCGCACGAACGCCGCGGTGGAGGCGTCGGGGCTGAAGCACAACGAGCTGTGGAGCTACGAGATCGCGGGCGGCGAGCTCAAGCCGATTCGTTACGGGGCGAGCACCGATGTTCAGCTGTGGAACGTGACGGACCTTGCTGTCCAGTTCATGTTGGCCAGGCTCGGCGCCAACTAAACGGCAACCGGGGAAGGCTCCTCTGTAGAGACGTTCGCCCGGCCTACTCTTTCTCTAATCCGAGCCGATGCTCGCGGGCCTCGGTCGCATCCCCAGCCGCGCTGTGCAGCGGCCTCTTGTTGGCCTTCGTGCCGAAGTACAGCATCGTTCCCCCGAAGACGATCATCACCAGGCCCCACCAGAGGTTGATGACGATGTTCTCCGACCTGCCGTACAGGCCGATGTCGGTTCGCGTTGCCACGCCGTAGATCGCGAGGATCACTCCCAGCAGTGAGAACAGAATTCCGATCGGAATCCGAATATCGAATCTTGCGGCGCTGCTCATGCCGTGCCTCCGGTCAGAAGAAGATAATGTTGAGCGCCAGCGTCACCGTCAGAACGATGACCGCGAGCACGGCGGGCTTCTCGTACCAGGCCTGAACGGTCTCGACCGGCTTGGGCGTCATGCTGTAAACGAGTCCGACCAGCTCCTGCTCCGGGCGTGGACGAGTCGCGAGGCTCACCAGAATCGTAACCACGAAGCACGTCACCCAGGCGGCGATCGCGGTCCAGAACGTCTGACCCAGCTCGCTGCGATAGACGATGTGCGTGCCGAAGTAGCCGCCCTTCACACCCGGTACCGATCCGGCCGCGAGTGAAATGCCGTGGTGGATCGCGGCTGCGAGCGTGCCCGAGATGAGCCCGATGAACGCCCCATGACCTGTAGTTCGCTTCCAGAACATTCCGAGCGCGAACGTCGCGAATAGCGGCGCGTTCACGAACGCGAACACGAGCTGGAGCAGATCCATGATGTTGTTGAAGGACGCCGCGACGTAGGCCGCGGCTATAGACAGCGCAATTCCGAACACCGTCGCCGCGCGGCCCATCCAGAGGTAATGCTCGTCGCTCGCTCCCTTATTGATGTGGCTCTGGTAGATGTCGTACGTCCACACCGTGTTGAATGCCGTGACATTGCCGGCCATCCCCGACATGAACGACGCCAGAAGCGCGGTCAGTCCGAGGCCCAGCATTCCGGCGGGAAAAAACCGTATCAGCATCATTGGCACCGACAGGTCGTAGTCGAGCACGACGTGCCCGGCTTGGTCGATGAGCGGTCCGCCCGTGAGCGCGTCGATCTTCGGCGGTATGATTCCCTGACTTGCCGCGGAGACCGCGTGCGACCCCACCGCGCCGCCCGTCGCGTGCCAGTCTACACCGAGCGCGATCATGCCGGGCAGGATTACGAGGAACGGAAAGAGAACCTTGGGCAGCGCCGCGATCAACGGCGTGCGCCGCGCGGCGGCCATCGATTCGGACGCCATCGCTCTCTGCACGACGAGGAAGTCCGTGCACCAGTATCCGAACGACAGCACGAAGCCGAGTCCCATCACGAGCCCGAACCACTCGACGCCGATGGGGTTCTGCGACGGTTCGCCCATGTACCTCCACACGTGCGTCATCGCGCCGGGCTGGAATCCGCGCTGCACGGAAACCTCCGCCAGCTTCACCTGAAGTCCCGACCATCCACCCGCCGCCCGCAATCCGATGAACACCAGCGGTGCAAATCCGAAGACGATCAGAAAGAACTGAATCACCTCGTTGTAGATCGCGCTCGTGAGGCCGCCGAGGAAGATGTAGGCGAGGACGATAACGGCGGCGACGAGCATGCTGAGGTCGAAGCTCCAACCGAGGAGAAGGTTGAACAGCTTGCCCATTGCATACATCGAGATGCCGGACGACATGATAGTCATCACGGCGAAGGAAACGGCGTTCAAGGTGCGTGTCTTCTCGTCATACCGGAGCTTGAGGTACTCGGGCACCGAGCGGGCGCGTGATCCATAATAGAACGGCATCATGAAAAGCCCGACGAAAACCATCGCCGGGATGGCGCCGATCCAGTAGAAGTGGGCGGTCGCGATTCCGTACTTCGCGCCTGAGGCGCCCATTCCGATCACTTCCTGGGCGCCGAGGTTGGCGGAGATGAACGCGAGGCCGGCAACCCAGGATGGGATCGAACGGCCTGACAGGAAGAAGTCGGTGCTCGTCTTGGTCGATCGTCTCAGCATCCAGCCGACGGAGAGGATGACCGCGAAATACACGAGCATGAGGAGGTAGTCGATCGGCGTCAGGTGAGTCATCGAGCTGGATCTCCGCAAAGGGGGCGGGGGCGCTGGACCTCGCGATAATGTAGCCGCGCAGGGCAGATTATACGCGCGCGAACGTCAGTCGGAAACCCCGCGCTTACCGGAGGCGGCTTTGAGCGGTGTAGTTCGAGATTTGTCCGCCGGTCAGTCGGACGAGGGTGTCCGCCCTGCGCGAACACCCTCGTCCTCCTTCCCTCCGTACATCTCTTGAACGGCGCACGCTCCTTTGCGGCCTTCGTTTCAGCCGCTGGTATTCTCCTCGGATGCGCGCGGACTTCCGATTCGCGCACCGTTCTCACCTTCTCCGGCTCCGCGTTAGGGGCGGAGGGGACGCTCGTTGCCAAGCAGCTCAAGCAGTTCATGGTGCTGCACCCGGACATCCGCGTCGAGCTGCAGCGCACTCCGGACGACGCGTCGCAGCGGCATCAGCTGTACGTGCAGTGGCTCAATGCCCGCGTCGGGAATCCCGACATCCTCCAACTCGATGTCGTGTGGACTCCCGAGTTCGCAGCGGCGGGATGGGTGCTGCCGCTCACGAGATATTCTCCGCCGACCAGTGAGTTCTTCCCAGCTACAATCACCGCCAACACCTGGGCAGGCCAGGTTTACGCGCTGCCATGGTTCGCGGATGTCGGACTCCTTTATCGGCGCACCGATCTCGTTCCGAAAGAGCCTGCCACGCTCTTCGAGGTCGTCGCCGACGCGAAGCGAGCGATGTCGGCCGCCGGCGGGCCACGCTTCGGCATCGTCTGGCAGGGCGCCCGCTACGAGGGGCTCATCACCGGCTTCGTCGAGTACCTCGGCGCATTCGGTGGGCGAATTCTCGACGACAGCGGACGCGTTGTCGTCAATCAGCCCCAGGCAGTGAAGGCGCTTCAGTTCATGCGTGACGAGCTGTATGTGTCCAAGGTCGCTCCGCTCGATGTTCTCACCTGGCACGAAGAAGAAGCGCGGTACGCGTTTCAGAACGGGAACGCCGCGTTCATGCGCAATTGGCCGTACGCCGTCGGTGCGATGAGCGATACATCGTCCCGCGTCGCGGGCAAATTTGCGGTGTCGCCGATTCCCGCATCCGGCGAAGCGGGCGGCCATTCGACGGCCGCATTGGGCGGAGCACAGCTCGCGATCAACGCCTACAGCAAGTCGCCCGACGCCGCGTATCAACTCATCGCGTACCTCACCGCCCCTGAACAGATGCTCCAGCGCGCGCAGGCTGTTGGACAGTATCCCACGCGCTCGGCGCTATATCACGACCCTCGACTCCAAAGCGCGCTGTCGATTCCGCTCGACAATGTTCGTCGGGCAATCGAGAGCGCGACGCCACGACCTGTCACGCCGATCTACACGGAGCTGTCCGAGATTCTCCAGATCGAACTGCATCGCGCACTGGTCCGGCAGGCCGAGCCCCAGGACGCGCTCAACTCGGCGGCAAAAAAGATCGATGCGCTCATCGAGCGGACGGGAATGCGGAAGCTGATGTCTTCGGAGAACAGCACCGCTCCGGTGGCGCCGAGATGAGAAAGATCTCCCGGCTCGGTTACGAGGCGCGCCTCGGGTGGACACTTGTCGCCCCTGCGCTCTCGGTAATCGCGCTGATCGCGATCTTTCCACTCGGCTGGACGGTCTGGGAATCGCTTCACCTGCACGAGCTGCGCATGCCCTGGCTCGGACAGCCGTTCGTCGGACTCGCCAACTACGTGGAGATCGCAAAGGATCCGCGTTTCTGGGCGGCGCTCGCGCACACCGCGTTTTTCACAGTTGTCTCGATCACGATCGAGCTGCTGATCGGTCTCTTTCTCGCACTCGCGATGAATCGCGTTTTTCGGGGAAGGGGATTCGTCCGCGCAGCGGTGTTGGTGCCGTGGGCAATTCCAACCGTCGTCGCCGCGCTGCTATGGCGGTTCATCTTTGAATCCCAGGGCGGAATCGCCAACGCGCTGCTCGTCGATGCCCATATACTCAAGGAGCCGATGGTCTGGTTCATCGAGACCGCGACCGCGTGGGTGCCGGTGATTCTCGCCGACGTCTGGAAGACGACGCCATTCGTTGCTCTCCTTCTGCTGGCGGGACTCCAGAACATCGATTTAAGCCTGTACGAAGCCGCGGCCGTTGACGGCGCGAACGCGTGGTGGCAGCTGCGACACATCACCCTGCCGCTGCTCAAGCCCGCGATCCTCGTCACACTCGTTTTCAGAACGCTGGATGGTTTTCGCGTTTTTGATCTGATTTACGTCCTCACCGGTGGCGGCCCGGGAACGTCGACCGAGCCCGTTGCGCTCTACACGTTCAACGCTCTGCTTCAGAATCTTCGCTTCGGGTACGGGTCCGCGCTTTCCGTGGTGATCTTCGCGATCACATTCGGGCTCGCGCTGCTCTACGTGCGCGGACTCGGCGTGCGACTTGGGGGGGACGAAGGATGAGCACGACGGTGATCGCGTTCTTTTGCGAAGGCCGGGTATGAGCCGTACCGTGCCAGTGGTTCGCGTGTCCGCGCCCAGGAAACAGGGCGTGAAATGGGGCCAGTGGATTTTTGCGGCCGCCCTCGCGCTGCTGATGCTGTTCACGCTTTTCCCATTCTACTGGGCAATCGTCGCTTCACTCACGCCTGACGCGGCGCTCTTCCGCGATCCGTCGCTCTGGCCGCGGCACATCATCGCTGACCATTATCGCGCGCTTTTTGTCGATCGCGACTTCATCACGCCGATCAGAAACTCGCTCATCGTCGCTGGGACGACGACGATCTTCTGTCTTTTCGTCGGTACGCTCGCCGCGTACGCGCTGGCGCGTCTCGAGTTCAAAGGCAAGGCCGCGATCATGGCGTTCATCCTCGCGGTGACGATGTTCCCGCAGATCTCGATTGTGAGCCCGCTCTACCTGCTGCTTCGATCGCTGCACCTGATCGACACCTATCCCGGGCTCATCATGCCCTATATGACGTTCGCGATGCCCCTCACGGTGTGGGTTCTCACCGGCTCGATCCGGCAGATTCCAAAAGACCTCGAGGAGGCCGCGCACGTCGATGGCGCCACTCGGCGACAGAGCTTCACGAAAATCCTGTTGCCATTGGCGGTGCCGAGTCTGGTGACGACCGGAATTCTCACATTCATCTATTGCTGGAATGAATTTCTGTTCGCGCTGTCGTTTACGCTGGGACCGGAGCGACAGACGGTCCCGGTCGCGATTGCACTGTTTCGCGGACAGTACCAGGTGCCGTGGGGGGAGATTCTCGCCGCTGCCGTTGTAGCGACGGCGCCGGTCGCGGCGCTCGTTCTGTTTTTCCAGAGGCGGATCGTTCAGGGACTTACTGCCGGGGCGGTGAAGGGATGATCGATTGGAGGACAACTGCAAACTGAACACGACCGGCTAGGGGCCGTCGGCGGCCCGGCGAGTGGCTACGTGCGGTTATGAATCGGACCTGGAGCAGCCCGCAGCCCAGGGCCGCTCCGCCATTAGCCCCCGGCCGGTACTGTTCAGTTGCAGTTTTCAAATCAGAGGAGAAGTAATGGCCCGAATAGCGCTGGAGCACGTCGACAAGACCTACCCGAACGGTTACGTCGCCGCTCGTGATCTGAGCCTCGAAGCCGCCGATGGCGAGCTCCTCGTGCTCGTCGGCCCTTCCGGCAGTGGGAAGTCGACGGTACTCCGTCTCATGGCTGGTCTCGAGCGGGTGAGCGACGGCTTCATTCGAATCGGCGACCGCGACGTCACCGATCTTCCGCCCCAGCAGCGCGACATCGCGATGGTGTTCCAGAACTACGCGCTCTATCCGCACATGACGGTGCGCGACAACCTCGCGTTCGGGCTCAACATCCGAAAACAGCCACGCGACGTCATCAACGATCGGGTGGGAGCCGTAGCGATGTCGCTCGGACTCGAAGCCCTGCTCGATCGCAAGCCGGCGCAGCTGTCCGGAGGCCAGCGCCAGCGCGTCGCGCTCGGCCGCGCAATCGTGCGCGAGCCACTTGCGTTCCTCTTCGACGAGCCGCTTTCGAACCTCGACGCGCAACTGCGCGTCGAAACCCGCGTGGAGCTGTCGCGTCTACACAGAAAGCTCGGCGCCACGATGGTGTATGTGACCCACGACCAATCCGAAGCGCTGACGCTCGGCGATCGGATCGCAGTTCTCAAGGAGGGAGTGCTACAGCAGGTTGCTACGCCGATGGAGCTGTACGAGAAGCCAGCCAACAAATTCGTAGCGGGATTCATCGGCAGCCCCGCCATGAATTTCTTCAAAGGCACGCTCTCGAGGATCGGTACGGGCGGTTTGTGTACCTTCCGCGGCGCCGACCTCACGATCCGCGTGCCGTGCGAGGCCGGCTCTGACGGCGCGGTCTTTCTAGGCGTGAGACCTCAGCACCTCGAGATCACCGACGCCAGCGCGAGGGGCGACGGTACGCTGCGCGCCGAAGTGGGTGTCGTAGAACCGATGGGAAACGAGCAGATCGTGTACGTCACGCTTCCGGGCGGGGAGCGCGCTGTCGCAGTGGCGCCGGTTCAACCCCGCATCACCGCGGGCGAGAATGTGACCATCCGCGTGCGCTCCGAGGGGCTGCACATCTTCGACGCTGCGTCTGGAGCGAGGGTAGCATAGCGCTCTGGCGCGTCCTGCCGCTCGCTCTGGTCAGTCGCGCGTGGCCGCCGCGTTTGGCTTCGTACGGGTTTTGAAATGATCGCCGGTCAGTCGGGCGAGGCTCTCCGCTCCGGTCGGCTAGCTCGCCTGCGAAAGCGCAGCGGCTCCCGCGCCAGCAAGCGCATCTCCGACAACGAGTCGAACGCAACGCGAAGAGGATTGTGTTTCTTGACCGCGTCCAGAACTTCATCCACCGTTTGCTGGAGCTCCACCTCAGCTGGATGAAAGATGGTGTAGCTCTCTTCGAGGTCGCGCGCGCCTTCCTTGGACATCTCGAAGATGTCGATTCCATCGAGGCTCCACCCGTGCGATTCAGCAACCGCCTGGAGCTCCTGCCTCGATTCGGAGAGAGTCACGTACAACCCGCGCTCGCCGTTCCTCACCCCTTCGATCAGGAACTGCAACGCCATCGTTGTCTTACCGGTCCCGGGCTCACCGTCGATCAGGTACAGGTGGTTCGCGGGCAACCCGCCACCAAGGATGTCGTCGAGCCCCGGAACGCCCAGACAAGCCCGTTTTTGCGGAGGGGCTTTTCTAATGAATGCGGGTCGTTCCACCGCTCGGTCTCCTGAAGCTTTTTTGTCAGCTGCCGGCAATCCTTCGCAGCGCCTGCACCGCGTCGACCACGTCCTTGCTCGGCATTGCGCCAGGCAGATCCTCATCGATCATCGGCAGCCGCCGCAGCCCGCGACAAGCGCCAGCGCCACAGGAACCAGTAAAAAGCGTGCAGCCGAGTCTGTGCTCGGCCTGGGGATAACGAGAGCGGACATATCGTCTTTTTTTGACGGTTAACGGGGTGGCCAGTCCCCCGTAGTAGGCGAAATATGGGCCAGCCCGACAGTTGTTTATTATCTTCGGATGGAACATCCCAACGCCTGAGCTGGTCAGACATAAGCGATGGCGCGGAGATCATGGCCCCTTTCTTTCAAAGGCTCCCGCCATAGACTCCTAATGAGGATTCGACAAATGATCGCTCGCTCTAAAGTTCTTCTAGCCGCCGCGCTGCTGATCGGCACTGCTTCGGCCTGCTCCGACCTGACCGGGAACAACGTAACCGCGGAAGGCGCCTTCACTCTTCAGACCGTCAGTAATTCCAGCGGCACGACTCTCGTTCCCTATCAGTACGTCGATAATCGCGGCCACACGATATTCGTCCAGAGCGACACCTACGTGCTCAGTTCCAATGGCGCGTATACGGAGCAGCAGGTTTATCAGGACAACGGCTTCCAGCAGGTAGCGAACGAGTCTGGAAGCTGGACGCAGAGCAACACCGCGGTGTTCTTCACCCCGCAGACGAGCGACTTCAGTATCTCCCCTTATCAGGGGACAGTCCAACACAACAGCCAGTTTAACGGCAACACACGCGCATTGACGATCTCGATCAACGGAACGACCGCGGTCTACTCCGACTGATCGGCGCCTGGGCCGGACCTACCGGCGGAAAAGTGAAAACCCGACGGCAGCGCTACTGTCGGGAATGTTTGCGACTCAGCGCGGCTTGCTTTCGGGGACGTCGCTCATCAACCCGACGACATTTCCCTGGCCGTCATTCAGCTCGGCGATCCATATCTCGCGGCCATTCATGCGCGCGATGATGTGCGGCTCCTGAAGGCTCCGCGTTCCCGCGGCCACCATCTTTGCATAGGTCGCTTTGATGTCGTCGGTGTCGTAGAAAAGGACCGCGTGCTGCTCGTTCCCGTCCTTGCCCTGCGCTGCCGGCCCCGCCAGCATCAACTGAACCCCGCCAGCGTCGAAGAATGAAAGGGCGGGAGGCGCGTCGAACAGGTGTCGCAATCCAAGGACATCGCGATAGAAGCGCTTTGCCTCGTCAACGTCGTGAACCGGAATCGCAATCTGTTTGATTTTCGAAAGCATCGCGGTGTCACCTGGGAATTGGTCAGTCCGGTGGTGAGGCCACCTTCACCTTCGAATCGGCCCGCAGCTCCTTCTCCACCATTCCGCCGAGGTCGCGCAGCGTTTCCAGATTGTCCTCGGTGAACCCGCGTGGGAGCTTGTCCATGATGCACAAGGTTCCGACGGTGTGGCCACCCGGTCCCCTCACCGGCTGGCCCGCGTAGAATCTTATACGCGGTTCTTCCAGGACGATAGGATTCTGAGCGAAGCGCGGGTCGAGTACTGCGTCTTCCACTACCAGCGGGTCGAGACCCACGATCGCGTGTCCGCAGAACGACAGCTCCCGCGACGTGTCCTCGATTGGGAGACCATGCTTCGACTTGAACCACTGGCGATCGCCTTCCACGAAGGAGATTCCCGCGAAGGGAGCGTTGAACACGCGTTGCGCCATCCGGGTGATCTTATCGAAGCGCTCTTCCTGAGTCGCATCGACCGATCCGCCGAGCCGAAATTCCACCAGTCGCTCTGCTTCGTCCTGCGGAATCAGCGGGCGCATCACTTCCTCAGTCTCCGCCCACAGCCCGCGACTTCTCATGACGGTCGTCACCCTGGAGCGGAACTTCCCGAGATCGAGTGGCTCGAACAGCACGTCGTCAACCCCCTGAGAGAGGAGCTCGGTCGTCTCGGCCTCCGACCCGGCGGGTGCCACGACGATGATCGGCATGTCGATCAGGCCCACGACCGTACGCGCTGCATGGACGACCTGGCGACCGTCCAGAATCGGGAGCTTCAATCCGACGACCAGTGCATCAGGCGGGTCCTGCGCCAGAATTCCAAGCGCCGCTGCGCCGTCGTTCGCGATCGTGACCGCGAATCGGGCTTCGACGAGGATGTCGTTGTAGCGAACGCGGTCTGCCTTGTCACTGACGGCGAGCAGCACCCTCGATGGCTTCGGCACGCCGTCGGCGTCGAGCTCCGGCAGGTACTCCGCGTTGACGCGGGGTGTGTTCGTGCGTGGCGTCTTTCGCCGCTCGAATTCGGTGTAGGGAATAACTTCGTCGGCGGTAGTATCACCTTCGGCGATGTGCCAGAGCGCGTCGTTGTCGAACGTGTGCAGCGCGCTCGTGCGAAGCGCGTGAGTGCGAATCTCATCGGCGCTTTTCCCGATCGTGATCATTCCGCGTATCTCCGGAGTGATCTCCAGGAACTCGATGAGCGGCAGCCGTCCGGTGTAGCCACTGAACCCGCACTCCGAACATCCGGTTGCCTTTACGTGGCGTGCCCGGCCGAACAGCCGCTGCTGCGCCGCGCGAATCATCGGGTGAAGCTCCTCGACAGGCGCCTCGTAGCGGCAGTGCGGACACACTCTGCGAACCAGGCGTTGCGCGGTCACGCCAATGAGGCCGGCGGCGACGCGAAATGGCTCGACGCCAATGTTTGACAGACGCGTGATGGCACCGATCGCGTCATTGGTGTGCAGCGTCGAGAGCACAAGGTGTCCCGTCATCGCCGCCTGGAATGCAATCGTCGCGGTCTCGGCGTCACGGATTTCTCCGACGAGCAGCACGTCAGGATCCTGGCGCAGAACCGATCTCAGGACCCCGGCGAAGGTGAGGCCCTGCTTCTCGTTGACCTGCACCTGGTTGACTCCGCTCAGCCTGTACTCGACCGGATCTTCGACGGTCACGATGTTGACCGACTCACCACGCCGCGTGTTCAGCGCCGCGTACAGAGTCGTGGTTTTTCCCGATCCCGTTGGGCCGGTGACGAGAAGAATTCCCTGCTCGCGCATCAGCAGCGATTCGAATCTCTCGAGCATGCCGGGCATGAAGCCGAGTGTCCTCATCGACACCTGTACGGACTTCTCGTTGAGCAGTCGCATCACGACCTTCTCACCCACTCGCGTCGGCAGGACAGAGACGCGGAGAGCGACATCTTCTCCGCCAACGCGCACTTTCGCGCGACCATCCTGCGGGCGGAACCGCTCGGCGACGTCGAGGTCCGACATGATCTTGATACGCGACACCACGGGACCGACGCCGATGAATCGGGGAAGGACCATGATGTTCTTGAGCAGGCCGTCAATGCGGAACCGCACGAGAGTCGACGTCTCGTCGTGCTCGATGTGGATGTCCGATGCGCGGAGCTTGATGGCGTTGCCGATGATGGCGTCAACGAGCTTGATGACAGGGGCATGTACGCGGGCCAGGGCGGCCTCGTTCTGCTCCTCTTCTTTCACCTGCTCGATCCCAACGGTCTGATCCAGCTTTTCGATGAGGCCGTAGATCATCGCGTCCGGGCGCAGCGTTTCCGACACCATTCGCTCGAGCTGACCAGGCGGACAGAAGAGAGGAGTCACTTCGCGGCTCGTCGCCCAGCCCACACGCTGGATCGCTTCCTGGTCGAGTGGGTTGGCCATCGCGAGATGGACCATGCGACTGTCCACTTTGACGGGAAGGACGTTGTGCTCCCGGCACAGCTTCTCCGGGAGTATTTGCATTGCATTCTTGTCGATTTGGCCGGGCTTGAGATCGACGTAGTCGATTCTGAAAGCTTCCTTGACGACCTCGGCGATCTCCTTGAACGCCAGCACATCGCCGTCAATCAGCGCCTGGGAGACGTAGGGTTTCTGCTGTACCCGCCACCGTTTGATCAACTCGGGCGTAACCCCGGGCATGGTCCCTACCAGGGAGACCAGCCATTCATCCTTGAAGCGGAATTTTCGCTCGTTGGTCTGCGGGTCGGCAGGTATCGTCATGTCTTCCGGTGGGCGCTCTCTGGTGCTGCTTTTTGCACTCTTTTCTCTATAGACGGCAGGCCGTCCTAATTGACTGTCTCGCCCCCCCGAAGATAACAGGACGGGTCCCGCGGAATTCGGATACCAGGAACGGCGATGCGGCAATGTCTGAAAGACCGGGAGATGTCTCTCGAAACGCCCTGATTGGCAATTTGCTAAACATTTGACCATACTTGGGCTCCGCGCGCCACCGCTGGTGGCTTGCGGCGTAAGAACACGTACGCGTCCAGGCTCAGGGGCGCACCGCCTGAGATCAATGTCGCCACAGGAAATTCGAAACAAGATTCTCCGGCTTCTTCCCCCGGCAGAGCTTGCTGCCGTGACTGCGCGAAGCCAGATGGTGACGATAAAATCCAAACAGCTCTTGTTCGAGCCGGGCGAGCGGCTGAAATACATCCATTTTCCCGAGGACTGTGTGATCTCGCTAGTTACCGTCATGACCGACGGCGACCAGGTCGAGGCGATGACTGTCGGAAACGATGGCTTTGCCGAGATCCCGGTGTTTCATGGAGTGGCGACGTCGCCGAACAAGGGTATCGGCCAGATTTCCGGTGTCGCGAGTCGCATTGCCGTCGACGATTTCCGGGAGCTGCTCGAGCAGTGCGAGACGATTCGGGCCCTACTCCATCGTTACAGCGAGTCCGTGTACGAGACCGTCGCGCAGTCGGCCGCGTGCAACCGGCTTCATGTGATCGAACAGCGCTGCGCGCGATGGCTCCTGATGTCGCAGGACCGTGTTGGCAGGGACACCTTCGATCTTACGCAGGAATTCCTGGCCGAAATGCTCGGCGTTCGCAGGCCCGGAGTGACCGTGGCGATGGGAGTCCTGGCGAAAGCTGGTCTCATCGCGTATGGGCGCGGCAACATTCAGGTCGTGGACCGCGCCGGCCTCGAGCGTGCTTCCTGCGAGTGCTATCAGACGATCAGGGCGCGACAGTCGAAGCTGATGGAGTGATTCTCCACCTTCAGCTGCGCGCCCCAGCCGTCAGCTGATCGTAGCTCCCTCGACCAGCGGCATCACGCATTCAGAGAACGCCTCCATTTCCTCCAGTTGCGGGCTGAACTGAAGGAGCAGAAGATCGACGCCCACGGCCTCGAGCTGCCGGATTCTGTCCGCCACCTGCTCGGGCGTTCCGACCAGGCCAGCCCGAAGCCCGCGATTCGAAACCGAGTAGTCCTCCAGACTCACTTTCTGATCGAGCGCTGTGTGCGAGATCCAATCCTGGTAGTTCTGATAGCCCGGTGATCCCGCCTGCACGTTGGTGATGCGCGCCAGCTCGCCACGTGCTTCCACATCGGTCTCGCGCACGATGGCATACGCCGCGACGCCGTATTGCATCGGCGGCATGCCGATCTTCTCACGTCGCGCGCTCATGTCGGCGATTTTTGGCGCCACGCGATCCGGCGGGTCGCCGTGCATCACGTACGCGTCGCAGGCGCGGGAGATCAGCTCTTTCGCAGCGGGACTTTCTCCGCCGGCGTAGATCGTCGGACGCGGACGGCGAACGGGCTTTGGCTCGAGGATCGTCTCCTCGACCTTGTAGTGGCTTCCGGTGTGACTGAAGCGTGGCTCGTTCCAGACCCCGTCGACGATGCGCAGCCACTCATCGGTGCGCGCGTAGCGATCGTCGTGCTCCTCGAAATGGATGCCGTAGCGCCGCGCTTCGTCCTTCCACCACGAAGAGACCACGTTCAGCGCCAGGCGTCCGCCCGAGATCCGATCGATGTTCGCTGCCTGCTTCGCAAAAATCGCGGGCTCGTGAAAGGTCGGACGCACAGCCACCATCAGCTCGAGCTTTTCCGTAACGGCCGCCAGGGCGGCGGCGGTGGACCACGCCTCGAGGGAATCTGCGTCGATGCCCTTGATGTCGTTCATGAACAGCTCGGCGATCAGCGTGAGGTCATATCCGATCTGCTCGCTGCGCTGCGCCAGCCGCTTGACGTACTCCCACGATGCGCTCATTCCTTCGTCGGGAACGTTGCGGAGCCACCCGCCGAAAACGGGGAGCCAGTAGCCGTATCTCATCACGCCGCTCCCGCCAGCACCGGGCTGGCAATGCGCTCGGCGAGGTAGTCGACGAGCCGCGCGAATGGGTCGAATCCGATCACGTTGGGCGCATCGGCGACGAAGTTGGAAAGAGCGTTGATGTCGTAGAAGTAGTGTTGTCCGTCGCGGTCGTCGGTCAGGTACTCGATGCCACCGACGTCGAGCTGCACGCGCGCCGCGATTGCCTCGACCTGGCGGACGATCTCGCGCGGCGGCGTAGACTTCTCGACGCGCATCCCGTTCCTTGGTGCGTCGACAGCGCAGGCGCTCCGTGAGAGCTGCTGCCCGTCCGTTGTCTGGCACACATCGGCCGGACACAGGTTGAAAGAATTGTCGGCGGGGTAGACGTTGATCGCGTAAAGAAAACTTCCGTCGAGCACTTCGACGCGCGTGATGTGACTGCCGCGCAGCGGAGCAAGCTCCTGCACCAGTGCCACGCTGTCGACGCCGAGGTCTATAGTTCCGGCGGTAGCTGCGGCGGCGAGGGATTCGGGATTGTCGAAGCGCGTGATCCCCGCGCCAGATCCGCCGATGTTGGCCTTGACTACGATCGGAAAACGAAGGCCGCGCGCGGCATCGGACACCAGCGATGCGCTGTTGATCACGCGCGCGCGGGGAAATGGAAGTCCGAGCTCGCTAAGAATGTCGAGCTGGAGAGCCTTGGACGTTTCCATCTCATAGGGCGTGACACCGTTGACGACCGGCACGCTGATCCGCTCGAGATGGCGAAGCCAGCTCAGCGTGTGGAAGGTCACCTGGGCGTGTCCACGCAAGTACGCGGAAGGGCTGGCCCGGTTGAATACCAGCGAGTACGGCGAATCCGTCTCCGAAGGATCGTAAGAATGCGCCGAAGCTTCGACACGCTCATATGAGATTCCCCTTCTGTCCAGCTCGGCGAATAGCGGCCTGAACCAGTCGGGATGCTCGTAGTAAATCGCCATCGGTCCATCGGGTGTTCCCGGCATCTATCGTCTCCATGATATGGCTGACACAAAAAGACCGCATCCCGGGGGAGAGAGACGCGGCCTTGGCCTGCGAGAGCTTTCGCTCCTAGCTGTGCAAGATCGTCCGGTTCGCGCGCGATGTGCTCAGCCTCTCTCCGTAAGAATCGATTGGCGATAACACATAAGGACTCGGCGCGCGATTGCCATGTTGCGTTTCAAGCTAGCGTGCGGCGCGAGACCGTCAAGGGATCGCAACCGCAACCGCGACAGAGGCCGTCCCCTGTTTGTAGTTACTCGCGTTATCCGCCGGTGACGTTTAGGATACCAAGCATGGACATGCGCGAACCGCTCCGGCTTCCCACACGCGATGTGGTGCGCGTGCTGGCGATAATCTTCGGTTTCTACATCGCCATCCGCCTCCTGTGGGTCGCCCACCCGGTGATCTTTCTCTTCTTCCTGGGCGTGCTATTCGGACTTCCTCTCTCCCAGGGCGCGGACCTGCTGGAGAAGCGACGTATTCCGCGCGGGATCAGCGTGGCTCTGATTCTTACGGTGTTTCTGGGACTCCTGATCGGGGGCGGAGTCGGAATGTCGCCCATTCTCCGTGCCCAATCGAAAGAGCTGCAGGAGCGCCTTCCCGAAGCACTGGACAAGATTGACGCGTGGCTGGGGCACAGGGCGAACGGCGTTTTGGGGATTCTCTTCAATGCGGGCAGCTCGGTCGACTCCGCGCGAACAGTGGCGGATACCGTGCAGGCCGATACCACCACGATCTCCGCAGGCGGGACCGTAGAGACCCGTACCACGCGCACGAACGAGGTCGTCGCGGGCGGGAATCTCCGGCGCGAGATCACGAACCAGATGCGTGGTGCTCAGCACTCATTTCTAAAAGTTCTGACGTCGACCTTCGCGGTCTCGGGCGCGTTCATGCTCGTGCTCTTCATCGCGGCCTACATCGGAGTGGATCCGCACCTCTATCACGGCGGACTTCTGGAGATGGTGCCGCTCCGCGAACGGGATCGCGCAGCTGTAACTCTCGCGCGCCTCGCGACGACGCTCAGGCGCTGGCTGGTGACCCAGCTGATAGCCATGCTCCTAATCGGCGCCGTCACCACCATTTTCCTGCTCGTCCTCCACGTGAAGGCGGCGCTGCCTCTCGGCATCCTTGCGGGAGTGGCGAAGTTCATACCCATCGTCGGCTCGATCTTCGCAGCCATTCCGGCGATCGCGATGGCCTTCGTCGATTCGCCGCACAAGGCACTCGTTGTGGCGATCGGCTATTTCGTCATCCAGTTCGCCGAGAACCACCTGCTGGTTCCCGTTCTGATGAAGCGCGGCGTGAATCTGCCGCCGGCGATGACGCTCGGCATCCAGGCGCTCATGGCCGTTTTGTTCGGGTTTCTCGGGCTTCTCGTGGCAGTGCCGCTGCTGGCCGCGATTCTTACGATCGTTCGCACGATGAACCCGGATGAGATGCGCGAAGTTTCCACGGAAGCGACATCCCGCATCCTTGCTCATCCCGAGTTGGCCGATCCCCTCCTGGTCGACCCTTTATCGCTGCGAGAAGGGATCGATTAGGCGGCAAGTAGCCATCCCCCGTGCGGGGTGTATATAATCCAACCCAGTTTAAAATCAGTCCGCAACGCGCTCATCGCTCAGACATCGACGAAGCTCGAAGCGGACCTCCCAGGAGATTTTGATGATTCGTTCTGTCAGGTTTGCGTTGATTGCGGCCGCCGTCGTTCCCATGGCCGCCCATGCCCAGGCGCCGTGGCGCCAGGTATACAGAGATGGAGACGTGATGGTGGTGTTCGACACCGCGAGCAGCTCGCTTCAATCGCCCGGTACCTGGAATACGGTGACCAGCTGGGACTATACCAAGCCCAGGCTGCTCGAGAACAAAAGGCAGTATACGAGGCTGGTGGAAAGAGCCTACGTGCGCTGCTCTCCGGTAAGAGTGAAGCGCGTTCGAAGCACACTCTACGCGGGGAACAATGTTCTCGTAAAAGACGAAGGCGAGGTGGATGCCCGAGATCAGGAGCACATGGTCTGGGACCGCCCGAAAGCGGGAAGCCCGGGACGGAATGCGTTCGAATCGATGTGTGGAATTCTTACGCGAAAAGGGACAGTAAGCAGCGCCACTCCGGCGTCCGAAAAGCCGGTCAAAAAGACTCCGAAAAAAGTCGCCCGGAAAAAAAAGACAACCACACGCTAGGCCGTCGTTTGGGGCACCGCTAGTGATCCAGGAAGGGCGCGGCTAAACCCGCGCCCTTTTTGCACTTACGGCCCTGCCATGGCATCTGCCGCCGCCGATTTTCACGGCCCCGATTTCAGCTCAACAGTGGCGGAAAATCATGCCAAAACCGGTCGGTTTCTGGTGCCCGAAAACACCCTTCATTGGCCGAGTGCTTGCTCTATAGGAGGGCAGCTTTTACAGGGGAGCACAATGCGGTTAATCGAATCGAAACCAGACAAGAAAAAGCGGTCAGCAGGCGGGACCATTTTGAGCGTTGTTCTGCACTTGGGCATCCTGTTTCTCGCGATCTTCGCAACGGCCCGGGCAGGCGCCCGGAAAGCCGAGAAGCCGCGGGAGGAGAAGGTGCGGTTCGTGGACGTGAAGAAGGACGAGCCACCGCCGCCACCCAAAAAGGAATTGCCGCCTCCGCCGAAGCAGGCTCCCAAGCCGAAGGCCCCGACCCCCAAGGTCGTACAGGTGCAGCTGCCGAAGGAAGTCGCTCCGGCGCCTCCAAAGGGCTTCAAGGTGCTCCAGGCCCCGGTCAATATCCCGATCAACATCCCGAAGGTCGACCTGTCCCAGGCGATCACCAACGCGAATGACTTCACCGGTAAGGGCGTCGCTGGCGGCTCCTCCAAGGGTGTAAAGGGCGGCACGGGCAGTGAAGGCGACACTGGCAAGTCGGCGGGCATCGCGGACCATGGACCGTACATGGAGTTCCAGGTCGAGAAGGCCGTCCAGAAAATCGGTGGCGAAGCGCCCGAGTATCCGTCCTCATTGAGGGAGTCTGGTGTCGAAGGCCAGGTCCTCGCGCAGTTCGTCGTCAATGAAAGCGGCCGCTACGAAGGGGGCACGCTCAAGATCCTTAATTCCAGCAACCCGGCGTTTACCGCCGCCGTGAAAGATGCGCTCCCCCGTATGAAATTCTCGGCGGCGCAGATCGGGGGCAGAAAGGTTCAACAGCTCGTGCAGATGCCGTTTCAGTTCCACCTGTCTAAGTAACGAGCAAACCCGATCGCGACAAAGCCGCGGGGGGCGAACCCCCGCGGCTTTGCCGTAATCGTAGGTGTACAAGTGCAGGATTGAATAAATTCCGAGTCCAAATGATCAACTGCTGTAAAAAAATCCTGCTCGGAGCCGCCATCATTTGCCTGGTCGCTCCGTCTGTCCACGCACAAAACCGCGCGACGCCAGCGCGCCCAAAGCCTCAGCGTCCGCTCGAGGTTCCGCCCGCTGTCGTCATCCTCCCGATCGACACCACCGCGGGTGACTCGACGCGCACCATAATACAGCGCGACCTCGACTACGGTGATCGGATCCAGCCGCTCGTTCTCGACACCGTGACGCTCGACGATATCTGGAAGCCCGGTCAGAACAACATCAACTTCGCCCCGCTCGCCCAGACGCGCGCCAATTTCGTCGTGCGGGCGAGGCCGGCGCCGACGGGACTGCACATCGAGATTTTCGATGTGCCAAAGGGTAACCTGCGGCAGGAAGCGATTTTCAGATTGCCGAAGCTCCCGCCAAACAGATTGCAGGCTATTCGTGATTCGCTCGACCGGCTGCTGGCGGTTCGCACGCGCTCAACGCTTGCCTCGCTTGCACGGGACTCGGCCGCGCGCGACAGTCTAGAAAGAGAGGGGGCGCGACCCGTTCCCAGCAAGCATCCGGGCCAGCGCGTCGCTGCGCGCCGTGACTCAGCCACTCGTGATTCGCTGACGCGTGGGCTCGATCGCAAGGATGCGGCAATCCGGGCGGCGGCTCGGCGAGATACGGTCCGCTTCGACTCGGTGTTCGCCAGGGTTTTCTCGCGTGACTCCGTCGTGCGAGACTCGGTCATGCGCGCGCGGCGTTTCGCGGTGCATGGTGTCAGCGACGAGCTAGAGCGCTGGGTGACTGGAGTCCGTGGGATTGCCTCGACCAAGATCGCATTCATCGAAGGCAAGCACCTCAAAGTCATCGACAGTGACGGCGCGAACGAGCGCCTCCTTCCGACGGTCGGTGCCGCGCTGTCGCCGGCATGGCACCCTTCGGGGCGTTGGATCGTCTACGCCGACGCTGACGACGCGGGCACACGCATCGCTCAGATAGATCTGCGCACCATGCGACCTCGGCTTCTGGAGGCATCGAAACGCGGGCTCAACATCACGCCCGTGTACACCAAAGATGGAAAGAGCATCGTCTGGGCAGTGGGTGGCGATCAGCCGGCGGAACTATTCCGTGCGAGCGCTGCTGGAGAAGACTCAGTAGCAACACCGTTCGTCGGACGCGCAGACGCCGAGACGACGTCTCCGAGCTTCAGCCCCGATGGAAAGCAGCTCGTGTTCATGTCGCCGCGCCCGCTCACGCCACAGCTTTTCACCATGAATGTCAACGGCACGGGCCTCCGGCCTCTCACGCCCGTCGTGGTTGGAAAGCGCAGCTATCGAACGGGTCCCGACTGGTCCCCGAACGGCGACGAGATCGCATTCCAGCAGCAGAACGGCGATTTCCAGGTGTGGACCATTGGAGTGAAGGATCGAGTGATGCACCAGCTCACCAACGAGGGTGAGAACGAAGATCCATCCTGGGCGCCCGACGGACGCCACATGTCGATCACGCGCAGGCTCGGCGCGATCGGGGACATGAGGAGTATCTGGATCCTCGATGAGCGCACGGGCCGACTGCGCCAGCTCACCACCTCAGGTGATGCGCGTCTCTCCGACTGGTCGCCTCCGCTAAAGGCTACGTTCTAGCAGGCAGCGCGGTAACGTTGGCCGAGCCCGAGCGTATATAGTACGAACGCAGGCGAAACCATTCCGAGAGGCGTATGAGCACTCGAGCGGCCCCGCGCACATCTTCGACGAGATACGACGCGACGACATCGACCGTGGCGCCGCTCGCGCCCAAGCGCGAGCGACTGCTCTCGCTCGATGTGTTTCGCGGCATCACCATCGCCGGCATGCTGCTGGTGAACAATCCGGGGACGTGGAGCACGATCTTTCCGCCGCTCGAGCACGCGGAGTGGAACGGGTGGACGCCGACCGATCTCATCTTCCCGTTTTTTCTATTCATCGTCGGCATCACGACGCACCTCTCGCTCTCGGCGCGCCGCGCCCGTGGCGATGATGACTCGGCCATCGTGAGACAGATCCTCCGTCGCGGAGCAATCATTTACCTCCTCGGCTTCGCGATGGCGATGTTCCCGTTCTATCAGTGGGGAGCGATCGCGTCGATTCCCAACGCCACCCCGTGGGACCGCATTCTCTACAGGATCGAGCACGTGCGCATTCTCGGCGTACTGCCGAGGATTGCGATCGTTTACGTGTGCGCAGGGCTGTTGACGCTCAAAACGACGCTGAAGCAGCAGATTATCATCATCGCCGCGCTGCTCTTCGGTTACTGGTTTGCGATGACGCTGATTCCAGTGCCCGGCGAGAACCAGATTGGCGCACTCCTGCTCAACACGCACGACAGAAATCTCGCTGCCTGGCTCGACCGGGCGATTCTCGGGACGAATCATACCTGGAGCGGCAGCGTGACATTTGACCCAGAAGGGCCGATGTCGACCATACCCGCGATCGCCACGTCGATGCTCGGCGTTATCGCCGGCCGCTGGATCGTGCAGAAGGAGAAGCCGCTGCTCGAGCGCATCAGCGCGCTTTTTGCCGCGGGCTCGATCGCGATGATGGTGGGCCTGATGTGGAACTGGGCGTTCCCGATCAACAAGAGTCTCTGGACGAGCTCCTACGTGATCTTCACCGCCGGCATGGCGTGCGTGGCGATCGCGACGATCATGTGGGTCGTCGACTACTGCAATGTGAAGTGGTGGACGAAGCCATTCGTGATATACGGAGTAAATCCGATCGTGGCATTCGTCGGGTCTGGAGTGCTGGCGAGGTTGATCTACACGCTCTGGCACGTGAACTACGGGGGACAATCCATCGCGATTCAGGATGCGATGTACCGGATCCTGTTTCTGCCGTGGCTGCCGCCGCGAGTGGCGTCGCTGGCGTTCGCGATTGCGTTTGTGGGGCTGTGGTACGGAATTCTTACGGTGCTATACCGGAAGAATATCGTTCTGAAAGTCTGATATCACCCTTGCAGCTGTCTGGTTTTGCAGTTGCGAGGGTGCGAGTATCAGTTCAGCGCGCGACCTTCGCCCTCGCCCTCGGCTCCCTTTCCGCCAGCGAGCTCGTCGACACCACCTCAGCTTCGATCGGCGACCCGGCCCGTCGCACCACGTAAGCCTCCATCGCGAAATACTCGGGCAAGCCCAGCCTGTCCACGCGCTTCGCCGTGTTGCGATTGCGCTCCTCTACGCGTTGCCAGAACTCCCGGTCGTCCTGCCCGGGGAAGGGCGCACGATCTTTCTGACTCTGGTGCTTGAAGATCGCCATTTTCTTGGCGCGAAGCTCGTCTTCCGACAGGGGGACGAGCACGTCCGCTTCTGATATCTCCCATTCCTGCCAGGCGCCCCTGTAGTACCACATCTCGGGTGAAGGACCCGAGTACTGGGCAAGCGCGCCCTGCACGGCCTCGAGGCACATACGGTGGGTTCCGTGGGGGTCCGAAAGATCGCCCGCGACAAAGACGAGCTCCGGGCGTTGCTCTTCCAGCAGATCGAGAACCTTGCGCACATCCTCGGGACCGATCGGGTCCTTCCGGACTTTGCCGGTCTGATAGAAGGGCAGGTTGAGGAAGCGCGCCTGTTCGCGCTTCATCCCGAAGGTCTCGATTCCGGAGACCGCTTCGGCCTCGCGAATCGCGCGCTTCATCACCTGCACGGGAAAAGCGTCGATCTCCCCGACCTTTTTGGAATCGAGAAAGTCTTCGACCTCTTCGATGAGCGCGCCCGAAGCGGAATCGTTCAGGTCGAAATCGTGACCGAATCGGCGCAGAAAATCCGCGTAGCGCCTGACCTCATGGTCGAACACCGCGATGTTGCCCGACGTCTGGTAGGCCACGATAATTTCGTTCTTGTTCTGGAACAGCTTGTTGAGCATTCCGCCCATCGAGATGACGTCGTCGTCCGGGTGCGGCGAAAAAACGACGACGCGCTTGCCGGCGGGCAGCTTGCTGCGGCCGCGGATTTTGGCGATCAGCGCATTGAACACCGCGCCATTGAGCGGTCCCGCTTTTCCGTATTTGGCGAGGAGCGAGCTGAGGTGGTGCTCGCGGTAGTCCGTCTCGTCGAGCTTGAGAACGGATTTCTCGGTGATCTCGCTGAGCCAGATGACTGCATCGATCTCCATCCCACGCGTCCACTTCACCTCGCCGATGACCCACGGAGTGCGAATGCGCGTCAGCTCCGCGGCAGCAGCGGGATCGACGTAGAACACGGCGTTCGGATGCCGCTGGAGGTAAGTCGCCGCGACGTCGGGATCGGGTTCGCCTTCGACCGCGCGCTTGATGATCGCCGCCTTGTGCTCGCCGGTGGCGACGAGCGCGATCTCGCGCGCTTCCATGATCGTCGCTACACCCATCGTGATCGCTTCGGTGGGAACGTTGTCCTCGCCGAAGAAATCGCCGGCTGCGTCGCGGCGCGTCACGGTGTCGAGCGAGATCCTGCGTGTGCGTGAATCGACGCCCGAACCGGGCTCGTTGAATCCGATGTGGCCGGTCTTGCCGATGCCGAGTATCTGGAGATCGATCCCGCCAGCCGCTTTGATGGCGGCCTCGTACGCGTCGCATTCGTCATCGACGTCGTCGCGCGGCCCGTCGCCGCGCGGGATGTGAACATTTTCGGGTTTGACGTTGATGTGATTGAAGAGATTCTCCCGCATGTACCGGTGGTAGCTGTGAATGCTGTCCGGGGTCATCGGGTAGTACTCGTCGAGGTTGAAGGTGACGACGTCGGAAAAGTCGAGACCTTCTTCTCCGTGCATCTTGATCAGCTCGCGATAGATGCCGATCGGGGTGCTGCCGGTGGCGAGGCCCAGGACCGCGTGTCCGCCCTCGGCGCGGCGCTCTCCGATTATTTCGGCGATCCGCTTCGCGATCGTTCGCGCGATCTCCTCATACTCGACAATGACTACTGGGACTCGTTCCTTGTTCGATGCCATTCCTGGAGGGGAAAAGGGTCGAAGAGGAAAGATAGTTCGCGTAGGGGCTCTTCACTATGTCGGAGACTTTTGGGGCGATCATTTACCGGCTGTTCTGGCACCATGACGGAGGGCATAGCCCTTGGTCATGAATCCCCGTCGAAGGCCGCTCTAAATCAGGCGACGCAATCCAAAATCGGTCCCTATCGACTTTCCCAATTGACGATGCGCGCCCCGAGAACAGCCTGCTGCACGGCGTCGGCAACGTCACGCCGTAGTTGCACGTGCCTGGTGTTGCTGCGGGTCGGGTTTACGCGGTTGGTCAGCACAACCACGAACAGATCTTTCTCGGGGTCGATCCATATCGACGTCCCCGTGAAGCCGGTGTGACCGAAGCTCCAGGGCGAGAAGAACTGGCCTGCGCTCGAACCGCCTTCCGGCGAGTCCCAACCGAGCGTCCGCGACGATTCCTTCCCCTGCCGTGCCGTCCATCGGGCTATCGTCGCCGGCTTTACGATGCGAACGCCATTTGCTCCCTCGCCACCATTCAGGATCATCATCGAGAATAGCGCGAGATCTCGCGCGGTCGAGAAGAGTCCGGCATGACCTGCTACTCCGCCCATCGCCCAAGCGTTCTCGTCGTGCACCGTTCCCCAGAGCAGTCCCCCGCGCGCGTCGTCGACCTGCGTTGGCGCGATGCGGGGGCGGAGCGAGATAGGTGGCTGGAACTGTGTATCGGTCATTCCCAGCGGCTTGAAAATCTTTTCGGCGGCGAGCACATCGAGCGTCTTGCCCGTGATTCTTTCCATCACGAGCTGGAGAACGATCATGTCCCAGTCGCTGTAGATCATCTTCGTGCCCGGCGCGTATTCCAGCGGGCGCGCGTTGATCTGGTAGAGGTACTGGTCGCGGCCGCGCGCGGTAGAGTAGATGTTCGCGCCTGCCTCGAGCCCGCCGCTGTGCGTGAGGAGCTGCCTCACAGTGATCTGCGCCTTCTCCGGCGAATTGAACTCCGGGAGATACGACGCGATTGTGCGATTGATGTCCAGCTGCCCGTTCTCCTCGAGGATCATCGCGACCGTCGTCGTGGCGATGACTTTGGTAAGCGATGCCAGGTCGTAGAGCGTGTTGGTGTCGACGGCCGGCGAGCCGGGCTGGTTCCAGTCGATGTAGCCGTAGCCCTTCATGTAGGCGATGTGCCCGTTTCTGCCGACGGCGATTGCCGCGCCTGGGCCCACCGCCTCTTCGATTGCGACCTTCACGATCTTGTCGAGTGTTTTCCCGAGGGCCGTGTCGAGTCCGGAATTGTTCAGGCCCATCTGGGGCTCGACGTATTTCACGGGCAGTGGCGCGGCCGCAATGCGTGCGGGCGGCAGCGGGGGCGCGCAGGCGGACAGCGCGACTGAAGCGAGGAGCACGATCGAGAAGAGAGGCTTCATGAGCCGAGGCGGGTACGAGGTCCAAGGGCCGGGCCGGCTCACCGGCTCCGGGGGTTCGTACAAGGACGATTGGAACGACCACCGACAACTTTTCTGATCGCCCAATCGGGCCGTGTTATGTTTTCTGGCGTGCATGGGCCCAACAACGCAGAATACAGGCGCTACGTGAGCAAAACAACCGCGCCCCGCGAGGCCAGCCACGACGCCAATCCGCAGTCCGTCGATATCACGTGGCAGTGGTGTCGCTTCTCGGACCTGAGCGTGGATGATCTGTACGCTGTGGTGAGATTGCGTGAGGCGGTGTTCGTCGTCGAGCAGAACTGCCCGTATCCCGACGCCGATGGCCGTGACCCGCGGGCGTGGCACCTCCTCGGCTGGCAGGCGAGTGGCGGGGAGCGAATGCTCTCCGCGTACGCACGAGTGTTCGAGCCGGGAGTTCGCTACACGGAAGCTTCGATCGGACGTGTAGTTACAGCTCAAGCGGTGCGCGGAACGGGTTTGGGACGCACGCTGATGGCCGAAGCTTTGCGACGTGTCGAGGCATTAGTGCCTGGCGAGAAGATCAAGCTCGCTGCTCAGCGCCGTCTCGAGGAATTCTACGCCGGATTCGGATTCGCTACCGTTTCGGCGCCGTACGAGGAAGATGGAATCATTCACGTAGACATGGTCCGCTAGCCCGGGTTTCCCCTGATTACAAAAGCGCGTTACGGCGAGGGCGAGACGTTCGCCGATTTTCTGGCTCGACCAACGGTCAACCACGAGCTCTGGGTTGCGCTGACGCATCGGGTCACGATTCCTCTCGAGTATTCCGCGCGCGTGGACGCACTGGGCGGCAGCTGGCATCTGGTGGTGCTGAGCGAGGACTGGTGTGGTGACGCCGTGAACATCGTTCCGGTCGTCGCCAAGCTGGCGGAATCGGTGACGAACATGGATTTGCGTATTCTCGCGCGCGATCAGAATCTCGACATCATGGATGCCCATCTGACGGGCACGTCGCGCTCGATCCCGATCATCATTCTGCTCAACAAGAGCTTCGAGGAATGCGGGTGGTGGGGTCCGCGGCCGCGCGCCCTTCAGAAATGGGTGATCGAGACCGGACTGAAGCTCACGAAAGATCAGCGTTACAAGGAGATCAGGACTTTCTACGCGCGGGACCGTGGGGTGACAACGCTCGAGGAGATTGTCTCGATGCTGGAGTCGTGCTGCGTCGCGGGAACCACACCGCGTACGGCGTAGCCCTCAGGGGGCTGGGGATTTCGAGCGCTTCAGTCGGAGAGTGAAGGTCGAGCCGTTCCCGAGTTCGCTGGTTGCGTCGAGTGAGCCGCCCATGGCGGTGGCGAGCTTCCTTCCAATCGGAAGGCCCAGGCCGGTGCCCGTCGAGACGGAGCCCTGCGATTTTATCTGTACGAACGGCAGAAAAATCGCCTCGAGCGTGTCGGCAGGAACGCCTTTCCCTTGGTCGATAACGCGAATCGCGACAACGTCTTCTTCGGTACTGCACTCCAGTGTGATGCTTCCTCCGCGATCCGTAAACCGAACCGCGTTGGCGAGAAGGTTGAGGACGATCTGCTTCAATTTCACCGAGTCCACATCGGCGACGAGAGCTGAATCGACGCATCTGTACGCGTAGTGCAGTCCTTTCTGTTCAACCTGCGCGCCGATCAGGCCTTCCATCTGCGACAGCACGTCGTTGAGCAGCGTCGGCTCCAGAATCAATTCGATTGGCTGTCCGCTCTCCAGCTTGGCGAAGTCGAGAATCGTGTTTATGAGACTGAGCAGATGCTGCTGGCTTTGCTGGATGCGCAGGAGATCGGCGCGTTGCGCTTCGCTGAGCGGGCCGTGGATCTCGCGCTCGAGGAGCTCCGTATAGCCAAAAATCGCCTGGAGAGGTGTGCGGAATTCGTGACTGAGTAGGGCGAGAAACTCGGATTTGATCCTGTTGGACACCTCGGCTTCCTCGCGCGACTTCCGCTCGCTTTCGAGGAGCTCGTCCTTGATTCGGTTCGCAGCGGCGAGCTGTGAGGTTCGCGCGGCCACCCGAAGCTCGAGATCGCGATTCAGCTCTCGGGCCGCATTTTCCGCGGTCTTGCGCTTGGAGATATCGCGCACGATCCAGCAGTATGTCGCGGACCCGGTCTCCCTGCGGGCGACTCGTCCGATCGATACAGAGACATCGGTGGGCGTGCCGTTGCGCGCTGCCACTTTGATTTCCCACTCGTCGGATCTGGCGAGGCCACAGAGCCGGTCGAGCTGGTGTCGGTAGGTCTTGCGGGCGTCTTCGTCGAAAAAAGAGGGAAGCATCTTACCGGGAAGAACCTGCGCGGGCACACCGAGCAGCTCGGTCGCGGCGGCGTTGGCCTCACGAATCACGCCCTGCGAATCCGTGAGGAAGCAGGCGTCGGGGGCCAGCTCGAACAGCTCGAAGTATTTCCGCCGCTCGCGCTCGATCGCGTCGCGCGATAACGTCGTCTCCCTGGAGGTGGACGCATCGGTCTCGCGAATTCTGCGCGGAGCTTCACGCGCGTCAGGGGCCGTGTCTTGCCGCAGGGGGTCCATCTTCTCCGACGCTTTGGAGGAGCCGAAACGCTCTCGCACAGTCGAGAGATGCAACTCCAGGGCCGAATCGGCTGGGAAATTTCGACTGCCGGAGACGGGGGAAACGACGAGGCACGGTTTTCACCGTGCCTCTCTCGCTTCCGTCCCGGCTTGGTCGGTCAGCTGCCGTTCTGATCTCCTCCGCTCGACCTTTTGCCCCCGCGCGATGCTTCGCCGCCTTTTCTGCCGGCGACGCGGGCTTCTTCGCTGGTGAATTCGTGAGCGGTTCCTTTCTGGTGCGCTGCGCGTCCGCCCTTGGCGGCGATCGCGCGCTGTGCCTGCGGATCCATCGCCGCGAATCCGCGTGGTGTCTTCCGACTGATCCCCGAATTCCGCGATTCCGAAGTGGCGTCGCTTCTTCCGTCCTTCGCGTCTTCGTCGATCCCGCCGCCTCTGCTCCGCTCGTCCATCCTGTTCCCCTGGTTGATTCGCTCGTCCGCCATTATCAATCTCCTGCCACGATATTCGAGTTTGAAGATCCCCGCTGCCGCGCGGTCACACCGCGCGAGCGGTGGACGGGCAGGAGCGAGGCGGGCATTTCCCGGGTATTTTGTTGCGCAAGCGGCAGGCCGCAATTTGTCCGGATGGGGGTTGCCTCGTAAGGGGATTGTGATGTGGATTTCTTCCCTTCTCACATGTCTGTGAGCGTTTATGTTATTAGAGTGGCCAAAACACTCCGAGGTTGTCAGTGAATCCAGTCGAAGCCGAGACTCTATCGAAGATCGAGGTACTCGCCGACCTCGAGCCGCTCGTGTTGGAGCTGATGGCGTCTCACGAAGCCAAGCGCGTTTTGTGGTTTCCAGCCGAACTGCTCGAGGCGCCCCCGGGCGAAGACCCAGACCATCATCTGAAGGCGCTGCGGGAGCGCGCACGGGGAATAAGCGATCCGGCGCGGGTAGCACTCGCGCTCAATCTCCTCACGGAAGAAGGCCTGCCTCATTTTCACAGGCTCCTCGCGGTCTATCTCGGCACGGATAGCATCTGGGCGCGCTGGAACAACCTGTGGACGGCGGAGGAGGACCGGCACGGCGCGATTCTCCACGACTATACGCGCGACGCGGGCGTCTTCGATCCCGTGGTGATCGAGAAGATGCAGTTCGACTACATAAAGGCGGGCTTCGAGCCTGAGTGGGACAAGGATCCGTACAGGGTGTTCGTCTACACGTCCCTGCAGGAGAGAGCGACGCAGGTCTCCCACGCCAACACCGGCAAGTACGCTTCGCAGTACGAGCCCACCATCGGCACGGTGCTGGCAAACGTCGCGAAGGAAGAGGCCCGGCACTACACGTTCTATCGCTCCGTGTTCAAGGCGGTCCTGGAGCGGGATCCAAACCAGGGTCTCGTCGCCGCGGCGAAGATCATGCCGGCCATCGACATGCCGGGGGTGAACATGCCGCACTTCCGCGAGCTCGCCGACGTGGTGCGCCGCGCTGAGATCTACGGACCGCGCGATTATCTGCGGATCGTGGAGGAATTGATCAAGTACTGGTCGATCGACACGATGGAAGGTTTGAATGATCTCGGCCGTAAAGCGCAGGAGAAGATCATGGAGATCCCTGAGCGTCTCGAGCGCATTGCGAAAGTGATGGAGCTAAAGACCAAGCCCAAGAGCTTCGCGTTCGACGTGATCTTCAATCGCGAATTCGCGATGGACTGAAGCTGCCGGCGCGATCTCTGCGCCGGTCAGGAGGTAGGGTCGATACTCCGTCGGCTAGCTCGCTTACACGCATCGAGCCTCTGTCAGCCCACTCGCGGCTGGCGCTCGCGAGCGGGCACCCAGCCAGAGTCTCTTGCTACGCGAGCACGCCTCCTCCGTATCGACCCTCCCTCCTTCCCTATCAGCGGATTTCGCTCCAAACGCTTCGGCGCATCGCGATCGCGAATGAGCATCCGCCTAACCTTGCCTCGCACCAAGTACATCGCGTTTTCTAAAGTCGGCGCGGTGAGTATCCAGACGGGCGTGTGGGGCGCACGGGTGGAGGGTGCACGCGTCCCTACGCATCACGCGCCGCCAGGGCGCGCGCGGTAAAGATATATGTGGGGAGGTGGGGGTGCCCTCGCAGGCGCTTTCCAAAGCGAGCGCGAGGAGGAGACCCGCGACTGAGCGGAGCGAAGGAGCGCAGTTAGGGGCTCCGACCAAGCGAGCGTAGCGCCGAAGAGGACATCCCCGCCTCCTCGCGCACCAGACACATTAGCAACGCGTGCCTTGCGAGCTGAGAGATGCGAAGGCAACGCGTGCAGTAGCCGGCAGCTCTACGCCCCAGACAGACCGAGATCGGCCGAGCGCGCCTGCATGGCCGCGATCACGAATGAAATGTGCTCGTCGAGATCGACGCCCAGTTCCTGCGCGCCATTCACGACGTCCTCGCGGCTTACTCCGCGCGCGAACGCCTTGTCCTTCATCTTCTTGCGAACCGACTTCGCGTCGACCTCGTGCACGCTCTTCGTCGGCCGGACGAGCGCGGTCGCCGTGATCAGTCCAGTCAGCTCGTCGACGGCAAAGAGCGTCTTTGCCATCCGCGACTCGCGTGGGGTGTTCGTGTATTGCGCGTGCCCGAGAATCGCCACGAGGATGTCCTCGGGATATCCCTTCGCTCTCAGGATACGCACTCCCTCCGACGGATGCTCGTCAGTTCCCGAGCGCGCGTTGTTCGGAAACCGCTCGTAGTCGAAATCATGAATGAGTCCGGTGGTCCCCCAGCGTTCTTCGTCCTCACCGAATTTTCCGGCGTACGCGCGCATCGCGGCCTCCACGGCCAGCATGTGCTTTCGAAGCGATTCGCTCGCCGTATACTCGTGCATCAGGGCCAGCGTGTCAGGACGCGGCGGCAGCGCTTTGGATTCAGTCATCGCGTGTTGCTCATCTCTTTCCGGGTGGATTCGGCAACGGGGTGTCTCCGACCTTCCCGAAATCTATGAAGCCTCTTTTCACATTTGTCGAGAGGAGCTGGACGTCGATCTCGTCGCCGACGTCCACGCCCTTCTGGCCGCGCACCAGCATTCCTTCTACGGGCGGCCCGACCAAACGAACAAATGTCCCGTTCGGTTTGCTGCCGGTCACGATCGCCTTGAAGCGCTCGCCGATCCGATTGCTGAACAGAATTGCGGCGGCGATTTTCCGGACGCTGCGCTCAACCTTGCGCGCCGCATCCTCCTTGAGGGTGCAGTTGCGCGCGATCTCCGACAGCTCGTCGTCGGTGTAGGGAGGGGAACTGGACGCGAGTACCGCCTTCAGGATGCGCTGTGTCACGAGGTCCGCGAAGCGCCGGTTGGGCGCCGTCGAATGCGTGTAGTCCTGCACGGCGAGTCCGAAGTGCCCGGGCTCCACCACTCCCGGCTGGTCGAGAATGTATTCGCCGGGCCCCATAAGCTTTACGATTGCCAGCGACAGATCAGGGAAGTGGTCGGGATCGATCTTCCTGCGCGCGAGCATGAAATCGTGCAGCGCCATCGCACTCGGCTCGGGGGGCAGAGTAGTTCCGAGCTCGCGGGCCAGATCGACGATGCGCGCCCATCGCTCGGGACTCCGCACGATTCTGCGAATCCCCGACACGTGGTGACCTTCCAGAAATCGCGCGACCGAGCCGTTCGCGGCGATCATGAAATCCTCGATCAGGTCCGTCGCGCTGTTCCTCTGCGATCTCTCGATCGATGTTACGGCTCCGTCGTGGGAAACGGCTCGCGCCTCGACCGTCTCGATTTCGAGTGCGCCGTTGTCCAGCCTCGTCTTGCGGAGCGCCGTCGCAATCCTCGCCTGAAGTCGGAGCTGAGCCTCGAGCCCGGGAAGTTTCGGCACTTTCTCAGGGATCGCGCCGCCCGAGTCGAGCCAGCTTCCGACGCCGCCATATGTCAGCTGTGCCTTGTTGTTCACCAGCGCGCGGTACACGTCCGCGGATCGCACGGTGCCATCCGACCCCACGACCATGTCCACTGCGACCGCCTTCCTGTCGGCACCCTCGGACAGAGACGTAGCTCCCGTCGATAGCTCGACGGGGATCATCGGAAAGACCACGACGCCGGTGTACACCGTCGTCGTCTGCGCCGCCGCGTGCGCATCGATCGCCGAGCCTTTCGGGACCTCGACATCAACGTCGGCGATCGCGATCAACAGCCGCGAGTCTCCACTCCCCAGCTCGGCCGCGAATTCGATCTGGTCCAGGTCACGCGTGTCGTCGTTGTCGATGGATGACCACAGGAGATTCCTCAGATCCTTCGGCCCCGCACCGGTATCCGGATGCTTGCCGAGCGTCTTCAGCTCGGCGGCAACCGCGGGGCCGAATTCCGGATCGAAGCCTTGGTCGAGCATGACCTGGCGGGCGACTTCGCGAAGATCCCGAGTCTGCATCACGATGCGAGCGGGCATTTGGGCATGGTCTTCAGCATGAGGTGCGCAATGTCTATCGCCGCCTGGAGCAGAATCAGGCCGCCAAGTATAATCGAAAGATCGACCCACGCCCGTTTTCTGGATGGAAGCGTTCGCAAATAGAGCGTTCCTCCAATGGCGATGACGATTGCCTCGGCGACGAAATCCGCGATCGGGTGCTCGTACAACTGCAGGCCGATCATTGGTCCGCCCGGCCACGTCGGCTTGTAACCGGTAATCCAGTCCAGCAGCATGTGCGAGACGACCACCGCCGCGATAATGCCTCCCGCCCTCCAGTCTCTCGTCCCGGCACCATAAGAGGCAAGCGCGACGAGAGCGAGAACGGCGACGGCAGGAAGGGAATGCGAGAGCATCTCCACGGGGTTGGAGATGCCAGCGACGCAGAGTCCCCCGTCGACCAGGTCCGGTGCGTACGTCGCGACGATGAGGACGCCGAGTCCGATTCCGCGATGCACCCGCTTCGCGCCAAGAACGGCACCCACGTGTCCGACGTACATCTATTTACTGGCGGGATTGCAGCAGTGAGTGCGACGATCTATGACGAGTACTGCCAAGGTTCCGAGGCATGGGTTTCGGTGGCCGTGTAACTTCTGTAAAGCTATAACGCACACACTGGGCCTGCCCAAACGCGATACTGAATGCACGTCAAGAATCTCGAGTGCTCTGCCTGCCACCGTGAGTACGACGCGAAGCGGCTTCACAACGTCTGCACGGAGTGCGGCAAGCCTCTGCTCGTGCGGTACGACCTCAAGCGAATCGCGAAATTCCTGACCCGACAGTCTCTGTTCGCGCGCAGGTCCGACCTGTGGCGCTATCGCGAGCTGCTTCCCGTCCGCCGGGAAGAGAACATCGTCACGCTCGGCGAAGGATGGACACCACTTCTGCACGCCAGATCGCTGGGCCAGTCACTCGGGATGAGTGAGCTGCACATCAAGGACGAATCGCTCAATCCCACACAGAGCTTCAAAGCGCGCGGGATGTCGGTAGCAGTATCCATGGCGAAGGAGCTTGGCGCGAAGAAGCTGGCGGCACCATCGGCGGGTAACGCCGCCGGCGCGCTCGCAGCGTACTGCGCGCACGCGGGCATGGGTGCCTATCTCTTCATGCCGCGGGACACGCCACGCGCGAACATCATCGAATGCGAGGTCGCGGGCGCGCATGTGACGCTCATCGACGGACTCATCACCGATTGCGGAGCGGAAGTGGCGCGCAGGAAGGAGAGCGAGGGATGGTTCGACGTGTCCACGCTCAAGGAGCCGTACCGCGTCGAGGGGAAAAAAACTCTTGGATACGAGATCGCGGAGCAGTCGGGTTGGACACTTCCCGATGTGATCGTCTATCCAACGGGCGGAGGCACCGGCCTCGTGGGGATGTGGAAGGCATTCGACGAGATGCAGCAGCTGGGCTGGATCGGAGCGAAGCGGCCGCGAATGATCAGCGTGCAAGCGGCCGGCTGCGCCCCGATCGTCCGGGCGTTCGACGCCGGCGCCCGATTTGCCGATCAGTTCGAAAACGCGTCGACCGTTGCATCGGGATTGCGCGTCCCGAAAGCAATCGGTGATTTCCTCATTCTCGATGCGATCCGGGATTCCGGTGGAACTGCTATCGCGGTCACCGACGACGAGCTGATCGAAGGAGCGCGCGAAATGGCCCGTACGGAAGGAATCTTCGCGTCGCCCGAGGGGGGCGCTTGCGTTCCAGCGCTCAGGCAGCTGCTCGCGCGCGGCGATGTGAAGCCTGAAGAAAAGGTCGTGCTGTTCAACACGGGGTCGGGGATCAAGTACCTCGATGTGTTTGAGCTTGGGGCGCACGAGAGGCCGAGCGGACTCGGGGTGCTGGGGCCGGCGCTCAGGTCCTAGGCTGGATGCTGAAACCGCAAAGCACATTCTGAAACCGCAAAGAACGCGATCCGAGAATGCAGAGGCACAGAATTCAGATCTCAGACAAACGGCGCCGGGACCGTTCTCGGGGCGGTCTCAGTAGGACAACTGAGTTGCACTTACACCATTGAGGGCGGTCTTAGCGCAGTTGTCCGAGATCTACGATCTGTGCCTCTGAATTCTCCGATCGCGTGCTTTGCTGTTCAATCCTACCTGACCCCAATCACCTTGTGCGTCTGCACGCTCAACCTCCACCGCGGATGGCGCAGGCAGTACTCGATTGCCAGCTCCGTGTTGCGCGAGATGTCCGGTCCGTCCATCGGCTGCAGGAAGAAATGCCGGAAATCGAGCTGAACGAATCTCTCGGGCGGCGCGCCGGGTTGGGGGTACACCAGCTTGAGCTCGCTGCCGCTCGTCTGCAGGAAGGGGGCTCCCGCTTTCGGGCTCACGCAGATCCAGTCCAGCGACGCGGGGGCGGCGCGAGTGCCGTTGGTCTCCACCGCGACTTCAAAACCGCGATCATGAAGCGCAGTGATCGCCGCTTGGTCGAGCTGGAGGAGTGGCTCCCCTCCGGTGCAGACGACGTACTTGGCACCGCCCAGTCCCCCGTCATCGCCGACAACCGTGGATCCGCCGCCCCAGCATCGATCGACTGCGTCAGCAAGCTCGCTCGCGCTGGCGAAGCGGCCACCGTCTGGCCCGGTCCCCACGAAATCGGTGTCGCAGAACTGACACACAGCGCGCGACCGGTCTTCCTCTCGGCCCGTCCAGAGATTGCACCCGGAGAAGCGGCAGAATACCGCCGCGCGGCCGGACTGTGCGCCTTCGCCCTGCAGCGTGTAGAAAATCTCCTTCACGGTGTACGTCATCGCGCGTCACTCCTGGCGGTCGCGTACTCGATGGGATCGTCGAGCCCCGCTTCCCTGAATCCTTTCAGCCTGAGCTGACACGCATCGCACCGTCCGCACGCCTCGCCATGCGCGGAGGGATCGTAACAGCTCGTAGTCCCGGAGTAGTCGACGCCTAGCGTCGTACCGAGCTTGATGATCGCCGCTTTGGAGAGGGCGACGAGCGGAGCACGAATCTTCAGCCGTGTCGTTCCTTCAACGCCTGTGCGCGTCGCGAGGTTGGCCATTTTCTCGAACGCTTCGATGTATTCGGGCCGGCAGTCGGGGTAGCCGCTGTAGTCGAGTGCGTTCACACCAATGAAAATGTCGGATCCCCCAACCACTTCCGCCATCGCAATCGCATACGAGAGGAAGATCGTGTTTCTCGCCGGTACGTACGTGACCGGAATTTTGCTGTTGCTCGGCGCTTGATGGTCGAGGTCCCTATCCTTCGGCACGGGGATGTCGGCCGTCAGGGCCGAGCCGCCGAATACGGTGAGATCGATGTCCACGATACGATGGCTGGCGACATTGGAACGCCGCGCAATGGCTTTTGCCGCCTCGATCTCCGCTACGTGGCGCTGACCGTAGCGAAACGTCAGCGCGTGCACAGGGTGACCTTCGCGCTGCGCGATGGCCAGAACGGTGGTGGAGTCGAGTCCGCCGCTCAGAAGCACGATTACGGGCGGAGCTGCCGCCGGCCTGGTCTTGTTGATTTGGGTTTTCACGGGGTTTCTCTTCCGCGAAAGTTACACGATGCGGCTACCGAGCGGCCGTTTCCAGTGCCGGAGAGAGCTCCTCGCTCGTCTGAAGGTTCACCATCCGCTCGCCGACGCGAACGCGCGCCTCGAGCCCGATGAGATGAAATGGCTTCGTGATGTAGTCATTCGCTCCGGCGGCCAGATCGTCCTTGTTGCTCCGACTCGTCAGCAGAATGATGTAAGTGAGCTCGAATCCGCGGGTGGCCCGCAATCTCCGACAAAGCTCGAGGCCGTCGAGGCCAGGCATCATCCAGTCGATTACGGCTAGCTCGGGCACCTGCCTGCCCTCGAATGTCTCGAGAATCCCCCCAGGCCTCTGCGCTATCGGATGCAGTCATGACTTGCCAGCCGAGCCCGATGAAGGTCGATTGCAGGACCTTGCGCGTGATCGCATCGTCCTCGGCGACGAGGATTTTCACGAGCGCGAGCTCAGACGGACCATCCGCGGATGGCGAGAAGATGAAACGGTGCCTATCATGCGAATCCGCGGCTCGGTTGTCGAACAGATTGTGAGTGTCTGCAACCACCGAGAAGAGCGGGCTCAGACGTAGGCATGAGCGGCTCTGTGAATGAACACAGTGGCTTGCTGAGGGTGTGGTGGGCTAACGCAGCAGATATCCCTCAATAGTGACGATATGGCGCGCAAAACGTTCCTCGGTGGAAACGCCTACCGCCGGCCTGCGACCGGGCGCAATTTTCCGAAGGCTTTGCACAATCAAAAGGAGCGAAAGTGAGATTTGCCAGCAGGCTTACACCCGTCGTCGCCGCGCTAACCATGGGCTGCGCTTCGGCTTTGCAGATGGGTCAGTCAATGGGTTCCACGAGCAGTCCGATCACCGCCGAGGACCTCAGAACCCGTCTTTATATCTTCGCCGACGACTCGATGATGGGGCGCCAATTCGGGACGGAAGGGAATCTCAAAGGCACCCAGTACATCGCCAACCAGCTCGCCGCACTCGGCATCCAGCCGGGCGGGACCGCCGGCGGCTATTTCCAAGACGTACCCGCTTATAGAATCGCGATCGCGCCGGGGACCCGGCTGGTTGTGGACGGAGCGCCACTCACATACGGCACCGACTACATCACCAGCTTCCCGGCATCGGGGCGCGGAATTGCCCTCGACAGCGCGCAGGTCATCTTCGCGGGAGATCTCTCCGACACCACGACGCTTCTGCCGGCCGACCAGGCGGATGGCAAGGCGCTGCTACTCGCGATACGAACTCCACTTGTCCGCAATCCGAATCGGATTCTCTCGCGCTACGAGAAAGCGCGAACGATCGTCGTCGTGAACGATCCCCGCACAATGCGACCCTACGCCGTGACGATGTCGAGCGACACGACGCCGGCGCGAGTGAACTTCACTGTGTCTCCGGCCGTCGGTGCGCGAATGCTGGGCGCCGACCCACTGGCTTCGCGCACCGGGACGGTGGGCCGCTGGCTTCACTTCTCGTCGCTAGCGTTCACGCGGTCGGCCGCGCCGGCGCGGAACGTCATCGGGATCATTCCGGGCACCGATCCGGCCCTGCGCGGCGAGTACGTTGCCATTGGCGCTCACAACGACCACCTCGGCTTTCGATTCGCGGGGCCGCTCGATTCTGATTCGCTTCGCGCCTACAACGTCATGGCGAACAGAATCGTCGAGGCGCGAACACACGTCACGCCCGGTACGCCTGGCGGCGGATTGACGCCCGCCGAGCGCGCATCGATTCACGTGAACGTGGACAGCCTGCGTCGAATCAGGCCGGCGCGGCCGGATTCCATCTACAACGGCGCGGACGACGACGGGTCAGGGTCGGTCGGAGCGCTGGAAATCGCCGAGGCTTTCGCGAGATCGGGCGTGAGGCCGCGCCGCTCTCTAATCTTCGTTTGGCACACCGGCGAAGAGGCGGGACTACTCGGCTCGCGCTACTTCACGGACAATCCGACCGTTCCGCGCGACTCGATCGTGGCGCAGCTGAACATGGACATGATCGGGCGGGGCGGCGCGTTCGACATTGTCGGAGGTGGTCCGACTTACCTGCAGCTAGTGGGATCGCGGAGACTGTCGACGGAACTCGGCGACATCGTCGAGGCGGTGAACAAAGGCGAGCCGACTCCACTGAGCTTCGACTATTCATACGACGCAAACGGCCACCACGAGCGGATATACTGCCGGAGCGATCACTACGAGTACGCGCGGTACGGCATTCCGATCACGTTCTTCACGACCGGTTTGCACATGGACTACCACCAGCTCACCGACGAGCCGCAGTACATCGACTACGAACACATGCGCGCGGTTGCACAGCTGGTGCACGATGTCGCGCTTCGGGTTGGTAACCTCGATCATCGAGTCGTGGTCGATAAGCCCAGGCCCGATCCGCATGGGGCGTGCGTGCAGTAGCCTTCAGCGGTGAGATTTGCCGGCGCGCGGCCTGCGTTTGTTTGGGATTGTCGCGCCGGGTCGTCGGAGGGGTCGGGACTTCGGCGACGCTGGGCGGGCGCAGGCGGCACACTCGCGCCAACTCTACATGCTCTCCCCCGCTGCCCACCCGAGGCATCACCGCGACTACGATCTACGGTTCAGTCAGGACCGCGACCTCGACCAGCGGTTTCTTACACGGACCGCGACACGGAGACCCGCGACTGAGCGGAGCGAAGAAGCGTGGTTAGGGGCTCCGACCAAACGGGCGTAGCGCCGAAGAGGACACACGCGCCGACCGACCGCGCGATGGACTCTAGATCAAAGAGTGCTCGCGGCCGAGCGCAAAAGAGCGGGTCGCTTACGCGACCCGCTTGATTCGTGGCGAAGGATGCGGTGGAGTTGGAATCGGTCTCAGCGCGTCGTCGGCATCGGCCGGCGGCGGCAACTCAGACTCGGGAACCGGCGCAGCTGGAACTGCCGCGCCGGTCTTGAGCTCGCTGACGAGGTCCAGCAGCACGTGACTTCCGTGAAAGAGCTGGGTCGAAGCCATGCTCATCTGCTCGCACGCTGCGCTCTGCTCTTCCGTCGACGCGCTCACTTCCATCGCGGCCGTCGCGTGGCTCTCCGCCGTGCGCGCCACGAGTCCCAGATTCACCGCTGCTGAATCCACAGCGCGCGCGTTCTCCATCGCCGCCGTCGTCACGCCCGCGGCCGCCGCTCGCGTTCTTTCCGCCGCCGAGAGAATCGTCGACAGCGCGCTATCGAGCTCGCGACTCACGCGCTCGATCTCACCGACCTGAATCACGCCCTGCTCCATCGCCTTCGATGTAGCGGACACGCGGGTGGTCACGCTCTCCGTCATTCTCACGACATCGTCAGCAGCCGCCTGTGTCTGATCGGCGAGCTTTCTCACCTCTCCGGCGACGACTCCGAAGCCGCGGCCGGCTTCGCCGGCGCGCGCTGCTTCGATCGCCGCATTCAGCGACAGAAGATTCGTCTGCTCCGCGATGCGGCCAACTGAGATCACGAATTTGTTGATGTCGTTCGCGGTCGTGTTGAGCTCGCGAACCTGGAGCGCCGCCTGCTCGACGATCGTCCGAACGTCGAACAGAATCTTGAGCGCCCGGTCGATATCGACACGCTTCGCCTCGGCTTCGGCCTCGATGGAGCTGGCCAGTCCGTGCACTTCCTGCGCGCCGCCCACGAGGTTGTCGCCGCGCGTGCGGATTCCTTCCAGAGCTTCGTTCACCTGGCGCAGCTGCGCCACCTGTGATTCGGCGCCGTGCGAGACTTCCTCGACTGCGTCGGCCACTTCGCCCGCCGACGCCGAGATCTGCTTCGATGCCGAGAGGAGATCGCTGGCGGATTGCGCGACTTCGTCGGCCGTCTTCGCCGCTCCGGACGCGATTCGCGACAGGGCGACCGTCGCGTGATTCATTGCGTCAGCCAGAGTGCGGAATTCGCCCGGCATTTCGCCTTCTGTGCGCTGCTGGAGATCCCCGTGGCTCAGTTGGATCGCGTGCTTTACCAGGAGGCGAAGCGGTCGTCCGACCGCGCTGCCCGTTCGAAGCACGATCATGATCGCAATGAGGGTCGCCACCACAATTACCGAGACGAGAATCCGGGACCGCGCTACCGACTGGCTGCGGAGATTCTCGGACATCGTCGCCAGCTGTGCGGCGCGCGCGTGCTCCAGTCCCGTAAGCTGCTCGAGAAGGGGTGGCACCAGCTTCCGCGCTTTTTGTGCTTCGACGTGCGCGTCGTCCAGCCTTCCGAGATCGGTGAGACGGTGCGACAGCGCGAACCCGGATTCAACCCTTGCCAGGGTGGTGTCGATCGCCACCGTCCGCCGGATCTGTTCCGCCAGTGCATCGGGACGCGTGCTGAAACTGCGGTGCAGTCGGTGTGCTTCCCAGCCGAGGCGGCGGAATTCGAGATCCGACTTCACGTCCTGGTCGCTGAGATAGGTATTGGCCGCCTGAATTTCCTGCGTGACGACGTTCGAGAAATCCGACGCCTGCCTGGCATCCTGCTGCGCCTCGGCAAGGGTCAGACTGACTTCGTCCGCCATGCGGGTCATCGACACCCAGCCGACGACGCCAGCGCTGATCAAAAGCAGGATCAGCAGCGAGAATCCGACGGCGAGAACCTCACGGATGGTCTTGAAGTGATAGATCCGGCTCATCTGGCCTCCGCGACCGTCAAGAGGCCGTTGTGGACGCGCAAGACCTTGAATCGCATCCCAACCGGATCACCCGTGTCCTCGAAGTAGGCGGGTCCGGTGAGGCCGACGTATGCGCTCTCACGGGTGAGCGAGCGCAGGTAATTGCGGATTCGCGTGCGGTCGGCGCCGCGCGCTTTCAGCGCCTGCGCTACCAGTTTCGTCGCGTCGTAGGCGAGCGCGGCGTGCGCGTCAGGCACGGTTCCAAACTTCTTCTCGAACGCGGCGACGAAGGCGCGCGCGGCCGGAGAAGGATCTTCGGGGGTGAATGACATTCCCACGTAGGTCCCTTCCGCGACGGAGGAGTCGGAGACGATTCCCTGCCAGCCATCACCACCGACGAACGTCGGGGAGAACCCCTGACGTTTCGCTTCCCGAAGAATCTTGAGGCCCGATCCTACGCGTCCCGCGACAAAAACGACTTTGGGCTTCTTGGTCTTGAGATACGATATGTATGGCTCCGCCGTCGGCAGGTCGTCGTTGTACGGATCCATGCTGAGCAGCTGACCATGAAATGCGTGACGGAAAGAATCCGCCAGCCCCCGGCCGTAGGTGTTGTTTTCGTAAAGGACCGCAGCGCTCGCGGGGGCGTTTCGTGTCGCAAACCGGGACGCGAAAGTGGCGAGCGCGATTCCATTGAGAGAGTCGCTCGAGATTATACGGAATACCCAGCTCGAGATGCCGCTCAGATCGGGAGAAGTCGCGCTGGTGGCAACCGCCGCCAGTCTGCCGTCGTAGATTCGCGCCGACGCGAGCATGCCGGAGGAGTTGACATGCCCGATGACCGCCGAGATCCGGCGGTTTCTGACGAACTCCTGGGCGATCTTGGACGCTACTGCTCCATCGCCCTGGTCGTCGCGATCGATCACCAGAAAAGCGTGGCCGTTGATGCCACCCGCCCGGTTGATTTCTTCGGCGGCCAGCTGCACACCCTGGAGGTTCTGGAGGCCGTAGCCCTGCTTCCACGGACCGGCTGCTCCGACGACGTACGGATCCTTGTTTCCTGCGCACGCCGAGAACGCCAGCAATGTGAGTGTCAATACGGCCTTGGACAACAGCTCCCCCTTTCCCCTTTTTGGGGCTTCAAGTCAATCGAATGACGAGGTCCAAGCGCGTGCCGTCACGGCATTGGTACCCAGCCTGCCGCGGTAGAGGTCTGACTGCTTGGTCCCGAACTCCTTTGCGCAAAACGAGTCGCCCGATGGAGCGTCATTAGGTGAGACAGCCCGGAATGCCGGGTTGCCTACCCTATACTCGCATTTCCAGACCATGCACCTCAGGCCGATCCTATTAGTTGCGGCGGCTTTCGTAGCTGGCGCCAGACTCGCCGCCCAGGAAGTTCTCATCGAAGTCGTCGAGCTCTCCAATGGGAAGCCCATTGTAGGCGCGAACGTCTCCCTGGTCGATGACCATGGGATGGGCCTCGCCGGAAACTTCAGCGATCAAGGTGGTCACACCGTGCTGCGCGCGCCCGCGCCGGGATTGTATTCCGTGCGCGCCGACAAGATCGGTTACGAGAGCTGGAGCTCGGTGCAGCTCCATGTGCTTCCCACGCAGATCCACGTTCTGGTGGGCATGGCGGTCACGCGGAATCCGCAGCTGGTGATCCCGAGAACCGAAGCTGCATGCCAATCGTTGAGTACCGTTGGGACACCCGCCGGAGATCTCTGGGTCGAGATCAGGAAGGCCCTCACTGCGAGCGCGCTCACCGAGGCGCAGGGACTCGTCCCGCTCGATGTCGATCTCTACGAGCGTTCCCTCGATCGCAATCTCGACGTGGTCGGACAACGCACCGAGCAACGCAGCCGCATCGCGAGAAGGCCCGCGGTCGGCATCTCGTGGGACCAGGTCGACTCGACGCGAAGAGCAGCTGTCACAGGCGGCGACGTCTATCGTGCTCCGGATGCGGCGACACTCGTCTCCGATGACTTCGTGAAGTCGCACTGTTATGCGGCCATCCGGGGATACGGTCCGGAGGCTGGACTGAGCGGACTCGAGTTCAAGCCCGCAAAGATCGGATCGCTGCCAGAGCTCACCGGCGTGCTCTGGATGGATCCCAAAGGGAACATGCTTCGCTCATTGAATTTCGACTACGTGAATCTTCCGGTTCCGCTCCGCGTCGCGCGGACCAGCGGACGTCTCGAGTTTCAGCAGCTTCCGGGCGGACAATGGATCGTACCGCGCTGGTACATCCGGCTCCCGCGCGTCTCACAGGTGAGGTCGACGGAAGTCGGCTCTCCGGTAGTGCTTCGCGACACTCTGGTCGGATTCCAGGAAGCCGGCGGCACATCCCGGCCAGCAGGCACGAAAGCGTCCTCGTCGGTCGCTGCGGTGGTCCCACCCGTCTCGGCAGATTCAGTGAGCCCAAATGAGAATGTCGCTGATTCGGCGGCCGCAGCTCCCGTTCCACGCTCGCTCATCACCGGCATCGTTTACGATAGTACGACGGGTCGCGGGTTGAAGGATGTTCAGGTCTCGACGGGCGGTGGAAAATTCAGGACGACGACGAACGCCGCCGGCCGCTACGCGCTCGCCACCGATGTCAGCTTGACGGACACGCTGGTCTTCGAGCATCCCAGACTCAGGCTTTTCAGGATTTCCGAGCAGATGCGCCCGGTCTCGCTGCCAAGCGGGGCACAGGGAGAAGTGAACCTGGTGATGCCTTCATACAAGACGCTCCGCGCGAGGTTCTGCGGTCAGAATGAAACCGGCACCGAGACGCAGGGCCTGGCGGCCGGCTTCGTGAGGGACGCCGCGGGCAACCCCGTTGCCAATGCGCACGTGTGGGCAACGTGGCAGGTGTTGTGGGTCCAGCAGAACGGGCGGTTGGTCTCGACCAACCAGCAGCGCACCGTCGAGACCGACACTGGTAGCGATGGGTCGTATCTGATGTGCGGCTTCTCGCGCGGAACAAAGATCATCGGGAAGGTCGGAATGGCGGGCCGGTCGACGATTCAGGAGAATCTGGAGATCCCGGCCAGTCTCGTTCTCGAGCACGACTTCAGGTTCGGCGCGCGCTAGTCTCCCGTCGGCACTATATCGGCGCCTTCCACCATTAGAATCACCGTCTTCTCCGGCGCGCGCGTGCGGTGGACGACGCCCTTCGGCACGACGAACCCCTGCAAAGGCTGCAGCGCGACGATGCGATCCTCGAGATCTATGAGAAGCTCGCCGTCGACGACGTAAAAGAACTCGTCGAGATCGTCGTGCTTGTGCCAGTGGTACTCGCCTTGAATTACGCCGAGTCGGACCACTGAATCGTTGACTTTGCAGAGCGTCTGGTTGAACCACCGATCGGTTACGCTATCGACGATCTTCGGAAGGTCGATGACCTCGAGCGCCGGGTAGCGGATGTCGAGGCGGGTGACGTAGGGGTAGGAATCGGGGGATAGCTGGTCGGAGTTCGGTGTGGTGTCCATGGTTCGTCCTCATCTTCGGTGACCAACTGCCAAGAATGCGATCCGAGAATTTAGAGGCGTAGATCATGGATCCCAGACACCCGCGCTGGGACCGTTCGCAGAGGCGTCTAAATACGACAACCCTTCTTTGCTCCTACGCCACCGCGGGCGGTCATAGCGCAGTTGTGCGAGATCTGAATTCTGTGCCTCTGAATTCTCGGATCCCGTTCTTTGCAGTTCAAAGTGCTATCGTCTTTTGCCGTCGTCCTTATGGCACACCATGTCCACGACGACCGCCGCGGCCAGTATCAGCACCGCGTCCTGGCCCTCTCCTATCTCGATCCCGTACGTATCCGTCCACGAGAACCACTTTTTCGACACCGTGGCAACGACGCTTCCGCCGCGTGTGAACGTGTACTCGTGGTCGAGAAAATCGCCCTCGGCCTCGAGATCGTCGGGTCCGGGCACGTCGACCGTGAACCGATGGTGTATGAAGGAGAAGAGCTCACGCTTCACCTCCGCGAGCATCTGATCGCCGCGCCACAGCTCGTACGTGGGTGACCAGTTGAGCAGCTTCTGCTCGATGTAGACGAGCTCCTTTCCTGACATGTCCTGGAAGGAAAGCTTGTCGCCAAAGCTGAGCGCTTTGCCGTCGACGAAGAAGGCATCGCGGTCCTGTTCGTCCTTGATCGTGAAGTCGTCGCCCCAGGAGAGGAGCTTTTGTTTCATGACGTAGCGCAAAATCCGGCATCTCGTGGCAAAGGTTTCAAAAGAAACTGCAAAGAACGGGATCCGAGAATTCAGAAGCACAGAATGCAGATCCCAGACAACTGCGGTGGTGCCGTTCCGTCCGCTTCTACCAAACTGCCTGGGCCAGAACGCTACCACGTGCGGTCATTGCGCAGCTGTCCGAGATCTGTGATCTACGCTTCTGAATTCTCGGATCGCGTTCCTTGCAGTTTGCAGTTAACCAAAGACCTCGCTTATTGGCGTAGATCTCTTTGCAGCACCAGAAAGTACTCCGTCCACGGCCCCACCGCTTCCGTGTACTCGCGGGCCATCGTGCGCGTAATCTGCGCGATGTGCGACGTGTCGTGCACCACCCACGTCGCCAGCAGCTGGCGCAGCGTCACGACGCCGAAGCCCGGATGCTCGCCCGTCAGCTCCAGGTCCTTGTCCTTCAGATTCCACCCGCGAAGCGTCGCCACATTTCCGGCGCGAAGCTTCTCGAACTCCTGCAGTCTCTCGCGGACCGTCCGATCCGATTTGAGCTCGGCGAATCGATCGAACGGCTCGAAGCGACGGTAGCTACCCTGCTTCAAAATGATACGCGCACGCGGGATCCAGTCCGTCCGCTCGCCGTTTATGAGATGGCCGATGATCTCGCCGGGACTCCATGCTTCCGGGCCCTCCCGGGCGTCAATCCATGCTTCGGGCAGGTCCAGGAGCAACGCCGTGAGAACGGACGGCGTACGCTCGAGTACCGGTATGGCTTCTTCGAGAATAAACTCCATTTCGGAATCATACTCTGTAGGACGCGCATCAACTACTTTTCCTTGGTCCCGAATCGCTCTCATAAGGAGTTTTGATGACCGCACGCTCGCTCGTCGCAATTGTCGTCCCGGTTTTCCTTGCGGTTTCCCCCTTGGCCGCGCCCGGGCAGACTGCTCCCGCGACAACTCGCGCCGTGCGTCGCGACATCCCGATGACGCGGATGATTCAGAGGGCATTTCAGGCGGGTACACGCGATTCGACCGGACGCCCCGGCCGGAACTACTGGCAACTCTGGACCGATTACAAGATCAACGCGAGCCTCGATCCGGTTACGTCGATCGTCACGGGTCGGGAGACGGTGGTCATCCACAACAACAGCGACTCCGTGATGCGCGGCGTGGTACTGCGTCTCGATCAGAATTTCTTTCTCCCGAACCAGATCCGCCTCGAGCCCGCGAGCGAGCTCACCGACGGCATGAGGGTCACGAGGCTCGTGATCAATGGCCAAACATTCAACGTCGCTGATACCGTCGGCCTGTTAATTCCTGGAAGTACGCGTCACCTCCCCGCGCTCTCAGCCACTCTCAAAAACACGTCGGCGCGAATTCCCCTCACCACACCAATCGCTGCGCACAGCACCGCCTCGATGGAAGCCGACTGGAACTTCCGCGTGCCGCGCGCCGACAACGGTCGGGGCGAGCGAATGGGGCGCTGGGTTGACTCTTTGTACCAGGTCGCCCAGTGGTATCCCCGCGTGGCGGTTTTCGACGACCTTCGGCCCGGCAGCTGGGATACCGAGCCGTACATGGGGCCCGCGGAGTTCTACAACAACTATGGGCACTTCGACGTCAGCATCGATGTGCCCGCGGGCTGGTTAGTCGGCTCGACCGGCGTCCTCCAGAATCCCACCGAGGTGTTGACCCCGACAGCGCGCGAGCGGCTCTCCCACGTGCTCGAATCCGACTCTGTACGCACCATAGTCTCGGCAGCTGAGCGCGGCCCTGGAAAATCGACTGCCGCGGGAAGTCGGCTCGTCTGGCACTTCGTCGCCGACACCGTTGGCGACGTCGCGTGGGCGACGTCGAACCAATTCGTCTGGGACGCCACGCGCGCGACGATTCCGGGACGGGGCGCCATCCCGGTGAACATTCTCTATCTCCCGGGACACGCGGAGCGGTACGCGCAAGGCGGCCCCGTCGTCCGCCACGCACTCGAGTACTACTCCAGGCTCTGGATGCCGTACGCCTATCCGCAGCTCACGATGGTCGATGGGCCCGAGCTCGGAATGGAATATCCGATGTTCATCATGTCGGCGGTTTTCGCCGCCGATCACGAGACGGGACACCAGTGGTGGCCGATGATGGTCGGCGTCAACGAGACCTGGTACGGATTCATGGACGAGGGATTCAATCAGTATATGAACATCCTCTCCGACGCCGACTACGCGCATAAACCCGCAAAACTCGACAGCCTCGGCATGTCGTACGGACGGATCAGCGGCAACGAGCTGGAACCGCCGCTGATGTGGGACGAGAACTACGCGGGCCCCCTCTACTCCTTCGCCGCCTACGGCAAGGCGCCGATGATGCTCTCCGCGCTCGGTGGCGTGGTGGGCGACACGGCGGTGCAGCGCGCGATGAGCGAATACGCGAAGGCGTGGCGCTTCAAGCATCCGTCGCCATGGGACTACGCGTTCTTCATGGACAACGCGCTGCACAAGGACCTGGGCTGGTTCTGGAATTACTGGCTGTTCACGACCGAGTCCGTCGACGGCGGGATCCAGACCGTGAAGACCTCGGGCCGCCGGACGATCGTTACCGTTCGCCAAAATGGTCAGATGCCGTCGCCGGTCATCCTCAAGGTCGAGTTCGCTCCGACGGGGAACGCACTCAGGCCGATGCAGAACAGTACTTTCCCCGATGCCAACACCGCGATCGTCACCTATCCTGTCGATGTATGGTTTGGCGGCAATCGCACGTTCGTCGCCAATCTGGATTTCGGCGGGAGGTCCATCACACGAATTACGCTCGATCCGGGCGGGAGATTTCCGGATCGTGATCCATCCGACAACACCTGGCCCCGCGCGCCACAGGCGCCGCCGAAAACCCCCGGCGGGAGATAGAGCGATGCGCAATCGGTGTCGCAGCTTTGGGGTCACACTGATCTGCGTCGCAACTGCCATCGCTCCAGCTCGCGCGCAGCAGACGCAGCAGCTTACTGCGGCGGACTATGCCCGCGCCGAGCGGTTTCTCAGGGAGAATGTGCAGCCGCTGGTGTCGGGAATTGGTGTTCAGCCATCGTGGCTTGGCGGTGACCGGTTCTGGTACCGCGGAATGAGAGTTGGCGGGACCGATCTTGTCGTCGTGGACCCCACGCGCGCGTTGCGGAGTGTTTGCAGCGCGAGCACCGAGCGGTGTGACGCGGCAATCGATCCACGTGAGCTGTCGCGCGCGCGCGCCGAGTTCACGGCGAGACCAGGCAGGGCGGGAACAGAGATCCTCTCTCCCGACGGGAAACGAGCCGCCTTCATTCGTATGTACAACCTGTGGATGCGCGACGTCGCAAGTGGTCGTGAAACGAAGCTGACGACCGATGGCGTGAGGGAGTTCGGCTACGCAACAGACAACGCCGGCTGGGTGAAGAGCGATCGCCCGATTCTGCTCTGGTCGCCGGACTCCCGTCGCATCGCCACCTTCCAGCAGGACGAGCGCGGCGTGGGCGAGATGTATCTCGTCAGCACGAAGGTTGGGCACCCGGAGCTGCAGGCCTGGAAGTATCCACTGCCCGGCGACAGCATCATCACGACCATCCAGCGCGTGATCATCGATGTCGACGCGCCCAAGGTGACGCGACTGCAGATGCCGGCCGACCAGCACCGGTCGACGCTTTGCGACCACATCATCTGCCGCGGCGACGAGGGATGGACCGACGTGCAGTGGTATCCCGACGGATCTCATCTTGCGTTCGTCTCGACCTCGCGCGATCACAAGCACGAAGTGTTCAGAGTTGCCGATCCCGCCAGCGGAGCGGTGCGTGACGTCTTTCGTGAGGATGTCGCCACGCAGTACGAGTCCGGGAATTCGATGGTCAACTGGCGCGTGCTGCCCGCATCGAACGAAGTGATCTGGTTTTCGGAACGGGACGACTGGGGACAGCTCTACCTTTACGACCTCACCACCGGGCGCGTGAAGAGCAAGATCACCAGCGGGGAAGGGGACGTCGCCGAGCTGCGTCGCGTGGACGAGAAGACGAGGACGCTCTATTTCGTGGGTAACGGCAAAGAGCCGGCGCGCGATCCATACTTCCGACATTTCTATAGAATCGGGATGGACGGCAAGGGTCTCACGCTCCTCACGCCCGAAGATGCGGATCACGACATCTCGCTCTCGCCCACCGGCCGCTATTTCGTCGACACGTACTCCCGGCCCGACGTGCCGCAGACATCGGTGCTGCGCGACCTGAATGGAAAGATCATTGTCGCGCTCGAGAAGGCGGATATATCGCGCCTCCTAGCCACCGGGTGGAAGCCACCCAAACCGATCAAGGTGAAGGCGCGGGACGGGAAGACGGACCTCTACGGTCTATTGTACACGCCGACGAATCTCGACTCGACGAAAAAGTATCCGATCGTCAACCACATTTATCCGGGCCCGCAGACGGGCAGTGTCGGCGGCCGCAGCTTCTCGCCTGCCCGCGGCGACGCACAGGCGTTGGCGGAGCTCGGGTTCATAGTCGTGGAGATTGACGGCATGGGGACGCCGTGGAGATCCAAATCCTTCCACGACGCGTATTTCGGCAGGATGGGAGACAACACGCTTCCGGATCAGGTGGCGGGGATGAAGGAGCTCGCGAGCCGATACTCGTGGATAGACATCAATCGCGCCGGAATCTACGGACATTCGGGAGGCGGATTCGCCGCCGCGGACGCGATGTTCCGATATCCCGACTTTTTCAAGGTCGGAATCGCCGAAGCGGGAAACCACGACAATCGAGACTACGAAGACGATTGGGGCGAGCGCTATCAAGGATTGCTGGTGCGGACTCCCGACGGAAGCGACAACTATGCGCCTGAAGCGAATCAGATCTACGCCAAAAACCTGAAGGGCAAGCTGTTACTCGCGCACGGCACGATGGACAACAACGTTCCTCCGTACAACACGCTTCTCGTAGTGAACGAGCTGATCAAGGCGAACAAGGATTTCGATCTCATCCTGCTGCCGAATCGCACCCACGGCTTCGGCAACGAGCCGTACATGGTGCGCCGCAGGTGGGACTACTTCGTGAAGAACCTGCTCGGCGCGGAGCCGCCGCACGAGTATGAGATCAAGCCGCCGCAACGACGATAAACTGCAAAACCAAACTGCAACTGAACGCTACCCGCTGGGGGCTTATGGCGGTCTGGCCGAGGGCCACGGGCTGGCCACGAACCGCATAATAGCGAGCGCGCAGCCCATGGCCGCTCCGCCGAACGCCCCCAGGCCGGTAGTGTTCAGTTAGTAGTTCGCCTCAACGACCTCGATATTACAAAGATGCGCTCAGCAATTGTCTTGACTCTATTCGCGGTACCTGTGGGCCTGTCCGCGCAAGCAGTACCTGCCGCGCCGGTCTTCACCCACGCCGACACCCTCCGCGGCTCGAACACACCCGAGCGCGCCTGGTGGGATGCGACGTTCTACGATCTGCACGTCAAAGTGAATTCCAGGGACAGCAGCATCGCCGGCTACAACACCATCACCTATCGGGTCCTGAAGAAAGCCCGCGAGATGCAGATCGATCTCCAGATGCCGCTCGTCGTCGACAGCATCGAGCAGGACGGCTCCGAGCTGAGCGCGCGCCGCGACGGCAATGCTTTTTTCATTCGCCTGATCGCACCGCAGACCATCGGTTCGAAGAAGACGCTCTCGGTCTACTATCACGGAAAACCGGTTGTCGCCGTGCGGCCGCCCTGGGATGGCGGATTCGTCTGGGCACGCGACAGCCTCACACGACGTTGGGTCGTCACCGCAAACGAGGGCACGGGTGCGAGCGTCTGGTGGCCGAACAAGGACATCTACTCCGACGAGCCCGACAGCCAACGCGTCGCTATCACCGTGCCCGACTCACTGATCGACGTATCAAATGGCCGACTGCGAAGCACGAAGCGAAACAGCGATGCCACGACCACCTACGAATGGTTCGTGGTCAATCCAATCAACAACTACGACGTCGCGGTCAATGCCGGCAGCTACGCTCATTTCAGCGACTTCTATGACGGCGAGAAAGGGAAGCTCACGCTCGACTTCTGGCCGCTCGACTATCACCTCGACACCGCGAAGAAACAGTTCCAGCAGGTCAAGCCGATGCTGCAATGCTTCGAAAGCTGGTTCGGTCCGTTCCCCTGGTACGAGGACGGCTACAAGCTCGTCGAGACACCTCACCTCGGCATGGAGCACCAGAGCGCCGTCGCTTACGGGAATCACTACCAGAACGGCTACCTCGGCCGCGATCGCTCGAGCACGGGTCACGGGCTGCTCTGGGATTTCATCATCGTCCACGAGAGCGCGCACGAATGGTTCGGCAACAGCATCACCATGAAGGACGCCGCGGACATGTGGATACACGAAAGCTTCGCCACGTACGCGGAAGGCCTGTTCACGGAATGCACCCAGGGCAAAAAGGCGGGGGCCGAGTACACGGTCGGACAACGGAAGCTGATCAGAAACGATGTTCCCATCATCGGCGTGTACGGCGTGAATCACGAGGGATCGGGCGACATGTACGACAAAGGCGCGAACATGTTGCACACGATCCGCCAGCTCGTGGATGACGACTCACGTTGGCGCGGGATCCTTCGCGGCCTGGGCAAGACATTCTGGCACCAGATCGTGACCACGAAGCAGATCGAGACCTACATCAGCGCTCGCTCAGGGATGGATCTGAGCAAGGTATTCGATCAGTACCTTCGGACCACGAAAGTCCCTACGCTGGAATACAAGCTTCAGGAATCACAGCTCACTTACAGGTGGGCGAACGTAGTGCGTGGCTTTGCGATGCCGGTAAGAGCCACCACCGCACCGGGACGGCTGACGTGGATCAGACCCACCGAGAGCTGGAAGACGACCTTGGTGAAACTCGATCGGCCGGAAGACTTTCACGTCGACGAGAATTTCTACGTCGACGTGAAAGATCTCCTCAAGCCTGTAACCGATTCGACTACCGTCCGTAAAGGGCGGTAATCTCGGCGGTCGCGAGCTTGTTCGTGTTCAGATTGTATCCGACCATAGCCGCCGTGGCATTTCCGGGGACGTCGAGCTTGTCTACCTTGAGCGCGAACACCTTGAAGTGATAGTGGTGCGGCCTGTCGCCCACGGGCGGACACGGGCCACCATAACCCTTCGATCCGAAATCCGTGTTCCCCTGAGCGCTTCCTCTGGGAGCGTTGCGTCCATTGCCAGCGCCAGCGGGGAGTGAGATAACGGACACCGGAATATTGTACATCACCCAGTGCCACCAACCGCTCCCAGTTGGAGCGTCCGGATCGTACGCTGTGACCGCGTAGGACCTGGTGCCGGCCGGCGGGTTCGACCACTCGAGGGCCGGCGAGATGTTCTGACCTGTGCAGCCCATTCCATTGTAGGCGTGGGATTGGGCGATACGACCTTTGGCGAGAAGATCCGGGGCTGACACTCTGAAACGCCCCTGACCGCGTGGCCGGGTCGTCACCGCCGGTGGCCGCGGACTTCTCACAACCTGAGCGCCGAGGTCAGACGCGGCGCCTACGGCCAGCGCTGCCAATGCAAACGAAAAATATCCGAGCCGAACTGGGTGTGGCATGGTGCTCCTCCTGTTGGTAGGGGAATGCTGAACTATCTCCAGACTGCCAGGACAATCCCTGCGAGCACGAACGAAACGAGATTGTACATCGAATCGATGAGCCAGAGCTGCTTCGGCTTTCCCGAAAAGAGCGCGGTCGCGTAGCTGGTTGTCCCCGCGAAGCCGAGCCAGAGCATGAAGCCGAAGAGCGCTCCGTACGCCGCGTTCATGTCCATCTGCGCGGCGATGTGCGCGAAAATGAGCGCCATCACCCACGCCGTAATGAGACCACACAGGAATGCGCTCGCGTACATCAGGGGCATGTTTGCCGCGGCTGCCTGGGCTCTCTCCTGCTCTTCGGTCCTTCCCTGCAACGCAATCCAGCGCCTGGCAAACAGAGCTGGAGAGTACCACAGCCCGCCAAGCATGAAGATGATGATTCCAGCGACGAGGACTGCGAGATAGTTGATCGTGGGGAAGTGGTGCATCGATCGACCTCCGTCTGGTGAGAGCTGCGAAAATCTACTCCCGCGCGGCCAGACCTGCAGCAACGACGTTGGTCAGTGTCCGATACGTGCTCTGGCGGCGCGCGCTCGCGCCGCAAACGCCTTGGCGTCCTCGGGATAAAAGCTCGCCATCAGTTGGCCGTGCCCGATCTCAACGTTGCGAAATACCTCTTCACCATTCTGGCGAAGCAGCAACAGCCGCCCGCCAGTGTACTTCGCCTCGCCGAGATCCCGCAGGTGGTAAGCGATGCCGTGATCGAAGAGCGGTGTCAGCGCCCCAAGCGCCATTCGCGCGAAGAGCCGGTTGGCAACTCCCTTGATCGTGTCGGTCGCTTCTCTGGAGTTCATGCGTGCCAGCCCGCGATCGGTCATCTGAGCGATGATGGTGGTGTCCATCAATAGAAGTGCCGCCTGTCCATCCCTGCTTACGATGGCGAACCGTGCATGGTCCGCGGTTTCTCTGTCAACGATGTGCGCAACTGAATCCGGCACTTCCACGTTGATGTGCATCGTCGTCGAGTTCTGCGCGCCGATCGGGCTGGCGGCAAGGAACTGCGCGAATGAGAGTGTGGCGGTGAGGGCGAGGATGCGGCTGAACATCTTTGTGCTCCGGACGGAAGGTCTTTCGACCTTACGATGTGGCGAGTCCGGAGTTTCGTCGCGTGAGCTAGTTCTTATAGACGTCTGCGAACTGCTTCTTCAGCGCCGCGATCTTCGGCATGTCGTTGATCACGATGTACGGCTGATTCGGGTGCTGCTCGAGGTAGTGCTGGTGGTAGTCCTCGGCGGTATAGAACCCCTTAAGCCTGGCGACCTGGGTGACGATTGGGCGCGAGAAAGTCTTCGCCGCGGTGAGCTGCTTGATGTAGCTGTCCGCGACCTGCTGCTGCTGCGCATTCCGGTAGAAGATCGCCGAGCGATACTGCGTGCCCCGATCGGGCCCCTGTCGGTTGAGCTGTGTCGGATCGTGCGCCACCGAGAAAAAGACCTGAAGGAGCTTCCCGTACGAGACCTGCGATGGATCGTAGATGACCTCGACGGATTCGGCATGGCCGGTGTCGCCGGTGCTCACCTGCCCGTAGGAAGGGCTCGCGATGTCGCCGCCCGCGTAACCGGAAATTGCGCGCTTGACGCCTTTCACGTGGTCATAGACCGCTTCGACTCCCCAGAAGCACCCGCCCGCGAATACCGCCGTGTCTTCGGTCGCCGACAGCGGGGCGGGGTCGATCAGGGGCGCGGCCGCCGGCTGCGCCAGAGGTTCAGATGAGCCAATGCCCAGCCTGGCGCCGAGGAGGATCAGCGCAACCGGGACAGCTACGAGTACGGCGGCAATGTTGGGCAACGAGCGTTTCATGGGAGGTCTCATTTGGGATGCCTGTTAGACCAAAAATGTGGCTGATTGTTCCCGTTTCGAGCTAGTGTTGGCTCAGAGACAGAATGTTTCCATCTGGATCCTTGAACCAGGCAATCTTTGCCCCGCCGGGCGCCGTCCACACTCCAAGCTGGTCCTGTTCGAGGCCCGGATAACGCTCGAACTTCACCCCGCGCCTAACGAGATCGTTCACGGCCTTCCCGACGTCGCCCACGCTCCAGCCCAGTATCGTGAATGGCGCGGGCGTGAAAGAATCGATGCCCGCGACATTCACGACGCGAATCATTACCCCGTTCGCCTCGAAAACGAGGGCGAATTTGTCGTCGACGACGAACTCGAGCCCCAGCGTCTTCTCGAAGAACGACCGCGCCTTGTCGGGATTTTTGGTCGGGACGAACGCTACGATGTTCGCGGATCCCAGCATGCAACCTCCTCGTCAGATGAAGATCGGCGGCAGCCTCTGCTCGCTCGACCTGCGAAATGGATATCGTGCCGCCAGGCGTTCGTCGAGATACGGGTCGGGCAAGTTCATCCCGCTCAGGAAAAGCCACTCGATGTCGACGAACTCGGTGTCGCGCCACATGCCGATGCCGACCTGTCGCTCCAGCCCCAGCTCGTATTTTGAAGCCTGCGACAGGCTTTCGAGCGCAAAGAACGTCCGATCGTGGAATTCGCTCGGTAGCGGAAGGACGAGAAACCCGCAGCCAGTTCTCGGCGACACGATTCTATGAGGAAGCTCGAAGCGGTCGGCAAGGACCGCCTCGAGCGCCAGCCTCGACTGCTGCTTGAGCTCGCGGATCTCGTGACGCCCGAGACGCCCCAGCTCAAGAAGGATCTCATAGCCTTCGGTGTCGGCGTATTCGCCCTCCTGCGATGCGATACTCGTCGCCAGGCTGTCGAGAACGAATGAGAATTCGCAGGCCGCCGTTCCGCCGCGCGATTTTGCGGCGCGCTCGAACCTTTCGTCCGGAGGTGACGAATAATCCTCTGACAGATACTGTCCGATGAGCGCGGCTTCACTGACCGCGGTCAGCGTGGGAGCCCAGTTGATCAGGACGTCGCGGCGAAAGCCGAAGTAGTCGTGCATCTCCGTGGGCGTGACGAAATGCTGGGTGATCTCGAAATAATCGGCGTCGCGCAGTATGTGGACGAACGCGCCGCTCTTGTTTTTCTTGAAGCGTGCCGCCCTGAACGCGCGGGCTTTGGCTGGAACGCGATAGACGATGATGCCCACCATCAGATCCGGATCCTTTGGCGACACGTAGTCCCTGTGCCCGAACTGGTTGACGAGCGAAAGCCCCAGATAGCCGTGCAGCACGTCGCGCGTGTTCTGGATCTGCTTCACGCCGCGTCGCACGACGTTGTTCGTCACCCACTTCTCGAGGTCCCCGGCTTTGGACGCGACCTTTTGCTCACGCTCCATCAGCTGAAAGATGAATCCGACGCCATCCATCATCACCACGCGGTCGGCGAGCGTCCTTTCATCGGCGACGTCGAGCGGGAGCTGGATCGTCGGAAACGAGAACGCCCTCAGGAATACGTTGGCGTTTTGCTGAGCGGTGAAGTCCTGCAGGAGGCTCGTCGCAACGCTCACCTAGAGCCGCCGCGGGCGTCGTTCCCACGCCAGCAACAATACCGCGCCTACGAGCCCGGTCACGACGCAGAACAGATACACGTTCCGCTCACTCACGAGACCGAACAGTGGATTGCTGGGTGAGAAAGGGCGAAAAGGACGAATGTCCGTGTACATGAAGGCGTCGAGGATGGGGTGGAACAGTCCGCCGAACAGGCCGCTCAGAATCGCGGTCCACAGCCGGTATTCGGCCGCGAGCGCTTCGACCACGGCATCCCTCGGCCTCGCTATCCACACACCCGCTCGCGAAACGAGCATTCCGCACAGAACGCCTATGAGGCCTCCCCCAAGGAACGTGTGCATGTCGCGATGAATCGGGTATTCGTGGCGCAGCAGGTAGTAGCCCGCTTCGATGTCGATGACGACCTGCGTCAGCGAGTACGCCGCCATGGAAAACTGGCGCGGCGCTGCCGCCTTGATGAGGAGCCCGGGACCGAGATGAAAGGGAGTGGCTGCCATACGACTCCCAATTTACCTGGCGTCGCTAGTAATCGAGGTTGTGCAGGTACTCGAAGTCCATGCGCGCGCTGGCCAGCTCGTCGCGGCCGTTTTCCTGCTCGATGTGGCAGGGCTTTTTGGCGAGGTCGGGGACCGCCGCCAGAAAGCGTCTGAAGTCGAATATTCCGGTTCCCAGCTCGGTATCCGCCGACCGGTCAGGGATTACGTCCTTCAGGTGAAACGTCCAATAGCGATCGCGATACCGCGCGAGGTAAGCCATCGGATCGCCCCCGCCGATCAGCATGTTACCGGTATCGAGCTGTAGACGCACAACGGACGGATCGGTGCGGTCGACGAACACATCGTACGGAATCTTACCCTCTAGCGGCTTCATGTGCTCCGCTTCGTTGTGAAAGGCGAGCCAGATTCCGTGTCGACGCGCCACGGCACCGGCCGTGTTGAAGTGGTCGGCCCACTCACGCCAGTCGTCCAGCGTTCGTGTGCTCTCGGCGGTGAAGCTGGGCACGACCAGATATTGGTGACCGAGGGTGTTGGCGATATCGAGGCTTCGCTCCCACCCGACGAAAATCGCCAGCGGGTCCATGTGCGCGGACGGCGCGCGCAGACCCTCGCGGGCCAGAGCATCCTTCACCTGCTGCGTGGATTTCCCGAAGTTTCCGAACGACCAGAGCAGCTCGACATCGGTGTAGCCGATCGCGCGCACGGCTGCGAGCGTACGATCCGGATCCTTCGCCATCGCGTGCCGCACGGAGAAAAGCTCGAGCCCAATGCGATCGAGATGCCGAGCTGCGAAGGCGCGACCCGGCGCCGCGGCCACGCCCACGGCTGCGGCGGAAAGGGATTGAACGAACGCTCGTCTGTTCATCACGTCACAATTCTATTAAAAGCTGCGGCTGGTCGCCACACCGTGGGCCAACTCATTCGTCCCTGTAGTCCAGGTCGGGCGCACGCACCCGACAATGAGCGCCGCACCCGAAATGACCCCTGTTCCGCGCGAACCACCTGTAAAACCTGTCTGCCAGCGGGCGCGCAAACGGGATCCTGAAGAGCCATGAGATCGACCTGCCTTTGGGCAGAACCTTGAGCAGCTCCTCGAGCGCGGCTGCCGCCTGCCACGTCTTTCCATCCATCATCCGGACGACCTGCACGGAATCCTGATAGGCGCGCTCGGGGATCCATGGGAATCGTTGACATACTCCCGGAGCTTGGGAGCGCAGGATCTCGAGCTGGCTGTAGCGATCCCACTTCGTGAGCATCCGCACCATCTTGCCACACACTTTGCACTCGCCGTCGTAAATCACGGTGTAGCGCCGGCCAGTTTCTGCTGCTGTTGCCGCCCTTGGACGCGCGTTCGGATCGCGGCCCGCCACCGTAAATCGAACGACCGGAACGGTCACTATGCCGGCGCCTCTATCGCCGGTGACTGCGCGTCCGGTGCCACCACCAAAATCGTCGGAGGATTGGTGAGCGTCTTGTGTATGCCACAAAGATTCGCCGCGCGAATGGCTCTTGGCCACAGCTCGGCCGGGAGTGCCGGCCAATGGAGCTTCACCTCCATGAATCCCACGCGATGCTCACTTTCGACGAAGGTCCAGCTGACGTCGATCTTCGGGCCTTCGACCGAGACGCCCTTGTTCGACGCCCAGCTTTGCAGCACGAACAGACTGCACGCTCCAAGGGCATTGGCGAGCATGTGAAATGGTGAGTAATGAAGATCCGCTGTCGGCGCTTCGATCGTGAGCGCTTCGCCTGTCAGCTCGACCCGTAGGGATTCCTCGGCCGTCACTGTGACTTTCATTTGGTGCCCAGCCCCTTTGTGCCAGCCGGCTGTTGCTGCGTCAGACAGTGGAGCGTGCCGAGCCCCCACACGAGATCGACAGCGTGTATTCCGATGACATCGTATTTGGGAAATGCTTCCGCGATTCCGTTGAGCGCGACGCGGTCCGCGGGATCGTTGAATGTTGGTACGAGGACTGCCCCATTGGCGATGTAGAAATTCGCGTAGCTCGCCGGCAGGCGCTCTCCATTCATCATCACCGGCCGCGGAAACGGAATCGTCACTACTCGGAGTGGACGCTTTTCTCCGGCCAACTCCAGCCGGCGCAGGTTATCCACCGACCGCACGTGGTTCTCATCGGTCGGGTCGTGTTCGTAGGCGAGAATCACGACATCGCGCGACGAAAAGCGCGCGATGTCGTCGACGTGGCCGTGCGTGTCGTCACCCACCGCCCCCTCGCCGAGCCAAATGGTGTCGGTTACTCCCAGATACTCCGCGAATGTCTGCTCGTAGTCGCCGGCAGCCATTCCCGGATTGCGTGCCTGAACGTCGGTGAGGAGCCACTCTTCCGTGACGAGAATCAGTCCCGCGCCATTCACCTCGATGCCGCCTCCCTCGAGGATCAGTCTCTCGCCATTGTCGGGCCGCCGCGGGACGATTCGAGGGAGCCCGGTGATGCGCTCTATCTCATCGCCGATCTTTGCGTCGTTTTTGTAGTTCTCGTACTTCGCCCAGCCGTTGAATCCCCAGTTGACCAGCTCGACCTGTCCGTCGGCGCGCACCGCGCCTGTCGGGGCCGAGTCACGAAGCCACACGCGGTCGTTCGAGACGAGATGAAGCCGATAGCGATCGCGCTTTACACCGTGTGCATCCAGAAGCGTGCGGGCGCTGTCAGCGACGGCTTCATCGTGGCAGAGAATCTCGACCTTGTCGTAGGCGCTCAACGCGCGCACGATTTCGGCGTAGACCCATGGAATCGGTGCGAGCTTTCCCGGCCAGTCCGGCTCGTGGTGCGGCCATGCAATCCACGTCGCCTCGTGCTTCTCCCATTCGGCCGGCATGCGCCGGCCCATCGTGAGATCCATTGTGAGCGCGCCGCTTTCCTCGGAAGCTGTTGGCTTTACTTCCTGCGCCATCAGCGCCCGACCGGATTCATGCGATCGCGCATGGTCACCCGATGTACCGATTGAGGATCGGCGCGTACGCGTCGATGCGGCGATCGCGGAGAAACGGCCAGTTCCGGCGCGTGCTCTCGATTAGGGCGGTGTCGCACCTCGCGACGAGGACCGCCGGCTCCGTTCCCGCTTCCGCCAGAATTCGCCCGAACGGGTCAGAGATGAATGAATGTCCAAAGAACTCGATTCCGTCCGTGCCCGGCTCGTCCTCGTGGCCGACGCGATTGGGGGCGGCTACATAGACGCCGTTCGCGATCGCGTGCGCTCGCTGCGCGGTGCGCCACGCGTCGACCTGTGCCTCGCCGAACTCCTTTTTCTCGGAAGGATGCCAGCCGATCGCCGTGGGATAGAGGATGATGTCGGCGCCGAGCAGGCTCGTGATGCGCGCGGCTTCCGGATACCACTGGTCCCAGCAGATCAGCACGCCGACGTTCGCATAGCGCGTCTTCCAGACGCGGAATCCGCCTTCACCCTTATGGTCGCCATCGTCCGCGATGTGCGAATCGCCGGGCGTGAAGTAAAACTTCTCATTGAAAAGTGGGTCGTCCGGGATGTGCATCTTGCGATAGGCGCCCAGCAGCGAGCCGTCGGCGTCGACGACCGCCGCTGAATTGCGATAGACTCCCGCAGCCTGGCGCTCGAAGATCGGGACGATGATCACCACCTCGAGCTCCCGCGCGAGCTTCTGCATCCGCTCGATCGTCGGACCCGGAATCGGCTCCGCGAGATCGAAGCGCTCGTGCTTCTGCGACTTGCAGAAGTAGGGCGCATTGAATAGCTCCTGAAGGCAGATGATCTGCGCCCCCTTGTCGGCGGCTTCGCGGATGCGCGACTCGGCGCGCTCGACGTTATTCTGAACGTCGTTCGTCACCGCGTCCTGTACGATTCCTACGGTGAACGAGGACTGGATGGCCATGAGAGAAAGGTTAACGCGTTGTCCCTTCACAGGAAGTGGCCGGCTGATTGCGTTAGCTTAGCACATTCCACACAGTAGAGACATGCAGCCAGACGACGGAAGCATCCAGACGATCGTTCCGGAGACGGCGGCAGCCCCCGAGAAGCGGCGCATCCGTCGCAGCACGGGGCTCAACAAGGCTTTTCGCGCGATCAAGGCGCAGCATTCCGCCAACCGCACGAGCGCGGAGATTCTTGCCGACCGCATGATCGGACTCGCCAGCTCCACGGCGTTCCTCGTCATTCATGCAATCCTGTTTATCGTCTGGATCATCTGGAACATTCCCGGTGTTCCGCTCCCCCATTTCGATCCGTACCCATACGGGATGCTCACGACGATCGTCTCGCTCGAGGCGATCTTTCTGTCGATCTTCGTGCTGATGACGCAGAGCCGCGAGTCCAACATTGGGGAGCTGCGCGAGGAGCTGACGCTGCAGGTGAATCTGCGTGTCGAGGAGGAGGTGACCAAGACGCTCCACCTCGTGGCCGGACTCTACTCAAGGCTGGGCCTGAAGCTGGCCGACGATCCCGAGCTCAAGCAGATGCTGGAGCCGCTCGACCCGAAGCGAATCGAAGAGGACCTAGCCGAGCAGATCCATGCGTCGATTCCGCAGTTCACTCTGAGAAAAAAGAAATCCCCGCTCACTCAAGGGATTCAGTAAGCCGTTGAGAGTGGTCAGAAGCAGTCGTGTAGAGAGGTCAGGAGCGCAGTCGTCCGACACCTACCAACTGCGCCTCTGACAGCTCACAACTCGTTATTTGCAGTTCAGGTCTTATCTCGTCCTACTAGTTGCCTGAGCACGTACGGCAGGATGCCCCCATGGCGGTAGTAACTCATCTCCTCGGGCGTGTCGATTCGGGCCACGGCCTGGAAAGTCTTCTCCTTCCCGTCTGGCGCTCGCACCCGAACCGTCACCACCGCGCGGGGCTTCATCTCCTCTGACATCCCGAGGATGTCGTAAGACTCGTATCCGGTCAGCGCGTGAGTGATGCGCGATTCGCCGGGCATGAATTCTAGCGGCAGGACTCCCATCCCCACGAGATTCGAGCGGTGGATTCTCTCGAAGGACTCCGCGATCACGGCACGAACACCGAGTAACAGCGTGCCTTTTGCCGCCCAATCGCGCGACGACCCGGTGCCGTACTCCTTGCCCGCGACGATGACGAGCGGGATTCCGTGACTCTGGTACTCCATCGCCGCGTCGTAAATCGTTGTCGCCTTCTCGCCGGGCTTTCGCGTGGTCAAGCCGCCTTCGGTTCCAGGCGCGAGCTCATTGCGCAAGCGGATGTTGGCGAACGTTCCGCGCATCATCACTTCGTGATTTCCCCTGCGGGCGCCGTATGAGTTGAAGTCAGCGGTCTTCACTCCCTGCTCGATCAGCCACTTGCCGGCCGGACTCGCCGCCGGAATCGATCCGGCGGGTGAGATGTGGTCGGTCGTGATCGAATCGCCGAACATTCCCAAGAGACGCCCACCCGTGATCGAGTGGATGCCAGGCGGCGTGAGCTTCATCCCATCGAAGAATGGCGGGTTCTTCACATAGGTCGAATCCGGATCCCACGCGTACAGATCGCCTTCCGGGACGGGCAGACTCCGCCAGTTATCGTCGCCGTGAAAGACGTTCGAGTACTGTGCCTTGAACATCTCCGCCTTCACCGACCGGAGAATCTCGTCTTCAACTTCCTTCGGTGCGGGCCAGATGTCCCGCAGGAACACGGGGCCATCCCCGCCGACGCCGAGCGGCTCCGTGCTGAAGTCGATGTCCATCCGTCCGGCCAGGGCGTAGGCTACGACCAGTGGAGGGGACGCGAGATAGTTGAAGCGCGTCAACGGATTGATGCGGCCCTCGAAGTTGCGATTGCCCGAGAGCACGGCCGCGACAACGAGCTTGTTTGCCTCGATGGCGTCAGCCACAGGCTGTGGCAGCGGCCCCGAGTTTCCGATGCACGTGGTGCACCCGAACCCGACGACGTTGAACCGCAGCTTCTCGAGCGCATCCATTACCTTTGCGGCGCGGAAATAATCGGTGACGACCTTCGATCCCGGCGCAAGGCTCGTCTTCACCCACGGCTTGGTCGTCAGTCCCTTAGCCACGGCGTTGCGCGCCAGCAATCCGGCTGCCAGCATGACGCTCGGATTCGATGTATTGGTGCAGCTCGTGATCGCGGCGATCACCACTGAGCCGTGTCGGATGGAGAATTTCTGTCCGTTCATTTCCACGGGCACAGTCGAATTCGCGGCGGCCTGGTCCTCGGGAGCAATTGCGACGACGGATGGAGAGAGCTGAGGCGACGCCGCAACGCTCATCGCTTGCCTGGCTGCGGCAACGGCGGCGACGGTGCCGGTCCGGTCGAGGTCGGCGGTCAGAGCCTCCTGGAACATCTTCTTCGACACTCTGAGCGGCACCCGGTCCTGAGGACGTTTCGGTCCGGCAAGGCTGGGCTCGACCGTCCCGAGATCGAGCTCGACCGAATCCGAAAAAATCGGATCGGGAGTGTTGTCGGTGCGGAAAAGTCCCTGAGCTTTGCAGTAGGCCTCGACGAGCTGCACCTGCGCTTCGTCCCGCCCCGTGAACCGCAGATACTTCACGGTCTCTGCGTCGATCGGGAAGAATCCCATCGTCGCACCATACTCGGGCGCCATGTTGCCGATCGTCGCCCGGTCCGCGAGCGAGAGACTCGAGAGTCCGACTCCGTAGAACTCGACGAACTTTCCCACGACTTTCTTCTTGCGGAGCATCTCCGTCACCGTGAGCACCAGATCCGTCGCGGTCGCTCCGGGCGGGAGCTTGCCGTGCAGCTTGAATCCGACGACTTCGGGAATGAGCATCGACACCGGTTGGCCGAGCATGGCGGCTTCCGCTTCGATGCCACCGACTCCCCAGCCGAGGACGCCGAGCCCGTTGATCATCGTCGTATGTGAATCGGTGCCGACCAGTGAGTCGGGGTAGGCATAGGTCTGCTTGCCCGCTATCTCGGTGAAAACTCCCTGGGCGAGGTACTCGAGGTTGATCTGATGGACGATTCCCGTATCGGGCGGCACGACCCTGAAGTTGTGCAGCGCCTTCTGTCCCCAGCGGAGAAACGCGTAGCGCTCCTGATTGCGCTGGAACTCGAAATCGGCATTGATGAGGAGCGCGGCTTCGCTGCCGTACTCGTCCACCTGTACTGAGTGGTCGATCACAAGATCGACGGGCTGTAGTGGGTTGATGAGCCTTGGGTCACCGCCAAGTCGCGCGAGCGCGTCGCGCATGGCCGCGAGATCGACGACGGCGGGAACCCCTGTGAAATCCTGGAGCAGGACGCGCGCGGTACGAAATGCGATCTCCTTCTCGACGGATCCTTTCACGTCCCAGGTGGCAAGGGAGCGCACGTCGTCGGCCTTTACGAACTTGCCGTCTTCGTTTCTGAGAAGGTTTTCGAGGAGGATCTTGAGGCTGAAGGGAAGTCTGTCTGCGTTCCCGTTCGCGAGCTTCGAAACGGAGTCCAGCCGAAAGATCGTGTACTGCCGACCAGCAACGTCCAGCGTTGATCGGCTACCGAAAGAATTCGGATGTGTCATTTTGGGTTTTTTCCGAACTAGGCCGCGTCAGTGCGCTGGCCGTGGAGCGCGGAGCCACTGCCGCGCTTCATTCCGGGCACGGCAGGCTAATGTAAATCTAATACAAATCACGTGGGGCGTTTCGCGGCTTGATTCGTCTAGCCGGCATAGCCCTCCGGCATGGATGCCTGCCGCGGCGCGTACGCGAAACGCGAAAGCTCAACCAGTCTTACGCGTCGTGGGCTCGTTGGTCGGATCTACCGTCGACTTGCCAGTCTGATCGCCAGCGGAATCGAGACGAGTCGCGCGGATGGCCAGAGTCGGGCAGTGGTGCACGAAATCGCCATCCGCCGGCGACCACTCGACGACCGGCGTGAGCGGATAAGCTTTGTTTTTCGCGTCCATCGCCATCAGGTCCGGCGCCAGGGCGACGCACAGCGTGCACCCGATGCACTTGTCCTTGTCGACTTCGATTTGCATTGGACGGCGCGGGAACACGCCGAGCCCCCATGAGATGCATTCCTCGTAGTGCTTGCACGCTTCTATCGCGGCAGTGTAGCCCGCTTCCAACAACTCGTCGGTGTGAGAAAAACTGAACCATCCGATGTGGTTCACCTTCGGCCTGATCAGGATCATCGGCGGTCGCGTCCAGCTCGCGAACGGCGCCAGCTGCAGCGCGTGCATCATGGTAGTGGCGGCCCGCATGTAGATCGAAGCGAAGCCGGCCGTCGCGATGTCGTTCTCCGGCTCCAGATCACTCGAGCCAGTGTCGACCGCGATCACGGCATCCATTCCGCGGCCGGCGATCGAAACCGGCAGGTTGTCGAGCACCCCACCGTCCACGCACATGCGTCCCGCGATAGGACCCGGCGGATAAAACCCGGGCAGCGCGCACGACGCATAGACCGCTTCGGCCACACTCATGTCGCGCAGCCCCGGTAGACCCCATACGACCTGGGAACCTCTTCCGATATCAACCGTGTTGACGAGGAGCGTCTTTTTCAGCTGATCGAAGCGCTGCTCCCCCGCCACCGATTTCACGACGTTCCTGAGCGGCTCGTCGAGGTAAATCGCGGGCGAATGCTGCCGCTCGAGCAGCATCCCAATCCGGTTCAGTCGAAAGAGATCGCGCCGCTTGAGCCCGCGCGCGCGATCGATCATCTCCGCCACTCCCATCCCACGCGCATACGCCGCCCCGATGAGCGCGCCAATGCTCGTGCCCGCGATCACCGTTGGCTCGATGCCCAGCTCCTTGAGAGCGCGGATCACGCCGATGTGCGCGAAGCCCTTCAGCCCGCCACCACCGAGAACGAGCGCGATTTTATGCGCCTTCGTTCGGGTTTTGGCGGACGAGAGTCGCTTCAGAGTGCGCGGAGTAGCGCGGGCCATGCTAAGGTCATGTGTAAGTGAGTATAATGTACTGACCACCTCACAAACGCAGAGAAGAATCGATGACTCGGTCCACCGTTCTGCTCTCGATCGTAATTGTATCCTTCGTTTCCGCCTCCACGGCGTTCGCACAGACGGACAATGCCGCGAGTCGCATCACCACGCAGGAGATCGACGCGCACCTGCGCTTCCTCTCCTCGGATCTGCTCGAGGGTCGTGCTCCTGCGACACGCGGTGGACAGCTTGCGGAACTGTACATCGCATCGGAGCTGATGGCGTTCGGCGTGAGACCGGGTGTTGGAGACTCCTCGTATTTTCAGCGCGTTCCCATCGACGTCGTGAAAGCTGACCCCGCGTCGATCAAAGTCACCGCATCGGGCAAGGCGAGTGCGAATCTCCGTTTTACCGATGACGTTGTTGTCTGGCCGGGCTCCGCCACCGATGCAAGCGCGGCGCATGGCGAGCTCGTCTTCGTCGGTTATGGCGCGACCGCTCCCGAGTACAAATGGGACGACTACAAGGGCACGGACGTGCGCGGAAAGATTCTGCTCGTACTCGTGAACGACCCGCCCGCCCCGCCGCGAGAGCCGAATCTTTTTGGCGGCAAGGCGATGACGTACTACGGCCGCTGGACCTACAAGTACGAGGAAGCCGAGCGCCGCGGCGCGGCCGGAATGCTCATCGTACACACCACCGAGCGCGCTGGTTATCCGTGGCAGGTGGTCGTCGGATCAAATTCGGTCGAGCACCGGCTGCTGCCACGCGCCGCGAGTGCGCCACCGCCGATCGGCGTGAGAGGCTGGATCACCGATAGCGCTGCAACCGCCTTGCTCGCGCAGGCCGGACTCAGCATGGCTGACCTGCGCACGCGCGCGGAGTCGCGTGATTTTCGTCCGGTGGCCACCGGCATCATCATCGATGCTACGATGCGCAACAAACTCCAGCATATGTCGTCGAACAACGTCGTCGGCATAGTGCGCGGGATCGATCCGAAGGTGCGCGACGAATATGTCGCATATAGCGCGCACTGGGATCACCTCGGCATCGGGCCTGTCGTCAATGGAGATTCGATCTACAACGGCGCGGCGGACAATGCTTCCGGAGTTGCCACAGTCCTCACCATAGCTCACGCCGCAGCCGAAGGAGTGAAGCCGAGACGCTCACAACTCTTCGTTTTCGTCACCGCCGAGGAGTCCGGACTGCTCGGATCCGCTTATTTCGGTGAGCACCCTACGGTGCCCGCATTCAAGATCGTCGCCGCCCTCAACCTCGATGTCGTCCCGTTGATCGGGCGCTTTCGCGATCTCAACGTCATGGGAGACAACAAGAGCTCGCTCGGACCCTTTATCGCGCAGCTCGTGAAGGCCGAGGGAATTCGACTCTCGCCCGACGCCCATCCCGAGCAGGGACATTTTTATCGTTCTGATCATTTCTCCTTCGCCATGGCGGGGATTCCAGCGGTCTCCATAGGCGGTGGTGATGACTACGTCGGCCGTCCCGCTGGATGGGGCGTGCAACAGGGCAACGATTACACCGCCCACCGCTACCACCAGCCGTCGGACGAGTATCGATCGGATTTCGACCTGACCGGCGCAACGCAGCTCGCGGACATCGTTTATCGCGTTGGACTTTCGCTCGGCAACGCCCGCACGGTCCCGACCTGGAACTCTGACGCCGAGTTCAAGGCGCTGCGCGAACGCGGCGCTCATTGAGAATCCACAGCACTCGACCATAGTGAGCACGAACATTCCGGCGCGGCACGATCCGCTGCTCGCCTTCAGGGAGGAGTTTCCCATCCTCGAGAAGGTGAGCTACCTCGTGTCCAATTCCCTCGGCCCGATGCCGCGCACCGTCCCAGAGAGACTGGCCGCGTACGCGCGCGACTGGGGAGAGCTCGGCGTAAAGGCGTGGACGCGCGGGTGGTGGGAGCTTCCTGTCGACGTCGGCAACGAGATCGCTCCGCTCATCAATGCCGGGGACGGCGAAGTGGTGATGATGCCCAACGTCACCATCGCGCAGACCGCAGTGCTGTCTGCCATAGACTTCTCGAAGGACCGCGACACGATCGTGATGACCGAGCTCGACTTCCCGTCGGTGCGATACGCCTACGCCGAGATGGCGGAGCGATTTGGCGCGCGCGTGGTGGTCGTGCGGTCGGACGATGGACTCACGATAGACGCCGCGAAGATGCTTGCGGCTATCGACGAGAGAACCAGGCTCGTGGCCGTGTCGCACGTCCTCTTCCGAAGCGCCTTCCTCATGGATGCCGACGCGATCTGCCGTCGCGCACACGAGATGGGCGCGCTGGTCTCACTCGACTCGTTTCATGCCGTGGGCATTGTTCCCGTTGACGTGAAACGGAGCAATGTCGACTTCCTGACAGGTGGCGTTCTCAAGTGGCTCTGTGGTGGTCCCGGGGGATGTTTCCTCTACGTGAGCCCGCGAGTTCGCGACGAGCTCAAACCGGCATTGACCGGATGGCAGGCGCACTCGCGGCCTTTCGCATTCGAGGAGACGATGGAATACACCACCGGCGCCTTTCGCTGGCTGAATGGCACCCCGGTCATTCCGGCGCTCTACGCTTCCTCGGAAGGGCCAAAGATCCTTCGCCGCGCGGGAACCGGGGCGATCAGGGAGAAGAGTGTCCGCCTCACCGCACGCCTGATCGAGCTCGCCGACGCCCGGGGCTACGTCGTCAACACCCCGCGAAAGGCTGCGGAGAGAGGTGGAACGGTCACCGTGGATGTACCTCACGGGTACGAAGTCACGCAGCATCTTGTGTCGCGAGAAATCCTGGTGGACTACAGAGTGGGGGCTGGTATCAGGATTGCCCCACACTTCTTCACGAAGGACGAGGAGCTCGACGCGGCCATGCAGGAAATCGAAGCCTGCCTCGAGAGCGGGAGCTGGCAGAGATTCACGGAAAAAATCGCGGTGGTCACCTGAACCGTTATTCTTCCGATGTTACTCCCTTGAACATAGCAGTGTCTAAAGAGTACAATAGACTTACAATCGACTCCTCGGAGGGTGCGTCGTCATGCCAACACCTTTTTTGAGTTCTGAAGAGTACGACGAAAGGGCACATCAACTGTATAATGAAGGACAGTATGACGAAGCTCTGGACGTACTTCGAGAGGGACTCGGTCTCTACCCGAATGCGGTGGAGCTCCACATCGGAGTTGGCTACGCACACCACGCCCGCGAAGAATACGCATGGGCGCGGCGGAGCTTCGAGGAAGCGCTCGTTCTCGATCCCGACCACGAGGACGCACTCGCCGGCCTAGGCGAGACCCTTCTCAAGTTCGGCCAGCAGGATCAGGCCCTCAAAAGCTTCCGCCATACTCTCGAGCTGGGCTATCAGGATGACGTCGAGCTGATGCTTCAGATCGGACGCGCGCTATTCCGCGAAGGCTTGATCGAAGACTCCAAGCAGTTTTTCGAGATCGCCGCGCAGCAGACGCCCGATGCGGCCGAAGCAGTCTCCTGCATCGGCTACGCCGAGCACAGACTTGGAAACGACGAGTCTGCGATCTCGACGCTTCGGCGCGCGCTGCAGATGGATCCCGACCACACCGAAGCGCGCATATACCTCGGTAACATCTTCTACGATCGCGGGGACTACGAGGCCGCGCTCTATCATCTGGATCGCTCGACGCCCGAAGATCACTGGGACGAGCTCGGCATCTGGAGACTGATCGAGCTGAAGAAAATGATCTATCGCCTTCGCGACAACGATCCCGAGCTGCGGCCGTGGGAAGAGCGCCTTCGCGATCTGTCGGGCGAGCTCGACGACATCGACGAGATGCTGGCCGAGATCGAGGCGAAGCACATGGATGCGCAGCAGACGGATGCGAAAGGCCAGCTCGAGCTTTTCGGGGCGCTCCTTTCCAGCTTTGCGGACGTGAAGACCACGCCCGAGCAACATCGCATCAAGCTCGACGATGGCAATACGTTCGAGGGGACGTGGCAGGAAATCGTCGACAAGATGCGCGATGCCAATTGCCTCAAGGATGCTCCGAAGCCGGAGCAGGATGCGGAGAGCTTCATTCGTCGTAGTGCGGATGCAGGGCTTCTGCGCATCTTAAGGTGAGCCCACAAAACACACAGGCGGCGCTCACCGCTCTGAACGGCGTTCGCCCCGTTCTCGCGCATTTCAATTCGCCGCGTAACGCGGAAGATCTGGCCGCGGACGTCATCGATCTCTGGGTTGGCGCTGAGGCGGCGCTCCAGGCGCTCGTAGGAAATTCTTCGCTCACCGGCCAGCAGCTGGTTCGTGCCGCCCGCCAGGCAGAGGTCATCACGCTCGAACAGGCGCACGCCCTCCTCGAGTTCCTGGCCGCGCGCGATCGCGTCAATCGGACGAGCTACAAACCCACTCAGGCCGACGGCAACGCCGCGGTCGATGGATTCAAGTCGCTTGAATCGTCGCTCACTGGCACGGCCCCGGTAACGCGTCCGACTCCGTCGAGTCCGCTTCAGGCCGTCTATACTCCCCGTAGCACGCAGAAGCAAACCCGCGCGCCGCCGCCACCGCCGCCGCAACAACCGCAGGCTCCTCCGTCACCCTACGCCCCACCTTCGGCGGGCGGTGGATACCGACAACCGCCAGCGTACGCCGCCAAGCGGACGACCGGTCCACCAACGATCGAGCTTCCACCCGCGAGCTCTCTCACTCCTTCGGGCGTGAGCAGCGTTGGCGGCGCGGGCGCAGGGATTGGTCGCACGAGAGTCCAGCATGCCCTCGGCGCCGCTGAGGCCGGAGGACATGGCTGGCGGAGCATTCCCGGCTGGCTCGTGATTGGTATTCCCGTTGTCCTGATTCTCATATTCGGCGGCTATTTCATGTTCAATGGCCGGTCGAGCAGCAGTGGCGGCCTGACCGCGGGAATCGACGCGCTCAAGAACGGGCAGAGGGAACGGGCTCGCGGGGAATTCGCTGCGGCCGTGAAAAGCAATCCACAGGCCGCGACCCCTCACGTCTTCCTCGCGAGAATCTCCCGCGACGAAGGCGATCTGGCGACCGCGCGCGCGCAGCTCGACACCGCGTTGCGGCTGGAGCCCAAGAACGAGATCGCGCTCCGCGAGATGGGACTCGTGCTCTTCTCGACCAAGCAGTACGACCTCGCGCGACGGTTCTTCGTTCGCGCGGTTACGACCAACCCGCAGGATCGCGCCGCGCAGGGCTATCTCGGCTGTGCACTCATGCGACTCGGACGCGTGCAGGAGGGGACAAAGTTCATAAATAACGCGGGCACGAAAACGCCGCAGGGCCCACCGACTCCGTGGGCGGCATGTCTCCAGCCGGTCAGCACTACCGCGCCTCCTCCCTTGTGATCGAATTCCGAAATGTCGGAAAGACCTATAGATCACTCCTCGGCTCGTCGGTAAAAGCGGTCGAGGAGTTTTCGTTACAGGTGCCTGAAGGCGAGATCCTTGGAATTGCCGGCCCCAATGGAGCGGGGAAGACGACGCTCATTGCGATGATGCTCGGCTACCTCCGGCCCACGACGGGAGATGTTGAGATCGATGGACTTTCCCCGCGCGAATACGTCCAGCGCAACGGAATCGGATATCTCTCCGAGCTCGTCGCGATAAACCCGAAGTGGCGCGCCGAGACGGCTCTCGTCCGCTACGCGAGACTCGCCGGAATCGACGACTCGCGCATCCGTCCCCGCGTCAACGAGGTGATCGACCTGCTCGGGCTCGCCGAGCATCGCGACAAGAAAGTAAAGGCGCTCTCCAAGGGGAATCTCCAACGCCTCGGGCTCGCGCAGGCGCTGATGCGCGACGACCCGATCGTGGTGCTCGATGAGCCGACTCACGGGCTCGATCCCGTCTGGACCCAGAGATTTCGCGACATCGTGGGGCAGCTACGACGGCCGGATCGAACGATCGTAATCGCCTCTCACAATCTCGACGAGCTCCAGCGCCTCGCCGACCGCGTCGCGATCATCGATCACGGACGGCTGCAGCGAGTGGTGAGCACGGGTTACGAGCAGAGCGCGCCGGCCGTAACGCGCTTTCGTCTCACGCTGGCCGCCGGCTACGACAGAGTCCTCGAATCGTTTCCGCTGGCGGAAGATACGGGGCGCGGCGAATACGATGTGACGGTTGGGAGCATCCAGGAGCTGAATAGCTCACTCGCCGACCTGATCCGGCGCGGAGCGCTGATCGCGAGCATTGTCCCGGAGCATTCGGTGCTGGAGCGGCAATTCAGGGAAGCCGTGGGAGATTCACAGTGAACCGCGGACGATTGGCGAAGTACTCGCTCTGGCAGTTTCGCGATTTTGTGATCGAGCGCGGCATCGCGATCGTGATGATCGGCCTTCTTCTGGGCTACGTTCTGCTCGAACCGCTCCGTCGCGCGATGGGAGCCGGCTTTTCCGTCGATGCGTCCTCTCCAGCGCGTCCCGTTCTGATCATGGTGACCTCGTCGATCGTTTCGCTCGCCGTTCTGATGGCGGTCAACGGCATCGTCTCGACGGACAGAAAGATGGGTTACTACCGTTTTCTTTTCGCCAAGCCCGTCAGCCCCGTCGCATACTATGCGCAGCTGTTCTTCGTGTACATGGTCGGTGTTCTCGCTTCGATGCTGGTGCTCGCTTCGCTCCTGCACTCGGTGACACCGAGCTTCGGGATCGTGAAGTTTCTCATTTACACGGCTCTCATTTTCGTGGCGATGGGTGGAATCGGCTTCTTCATTTCCGTTGCCACGCGCTTTGACTGGCTCACGCTCGCCGCCGTGTGGCTCGGCTCGCGCGTACTGCGGGATATTTACGGATCAAAGCCTGGGTTGGCGGGCAAGCTCGTGCAGGTGCTGCCGCCGGTGCACAAGCTCAACGACATCGCTACCGACATCATTGTGAACGGAAGCGCAGCCGCGAGCGATGTTGTGTGGTTGGCGGGGTACGGTGCGGTATTCTTCGTGCTTGGACTGGGGTTGTTGAGGTACGGACCGTTGGCGGATTAACCACCGCTGATGGGGGTTTCCGGCCAGGTTAACGACAAAGAACGCGATCCGAGAATTCAGAAGCACAGAGTTTAGATCTCGGACAACTACGTCCGGACCTTATTCTGCGAAGTCCAGAGACACAGAATCCCGTTTCTTCCTTGAACCCATCGAGCTCGGTCCGAGCGCAGTTGTCTGAGATCGATGATCTACGCGTCTGACTTCTCGGATCGCGTTCTTTTCGGTTCAGTTTCCAGCCCATAGTCCGCAATGGATCCAGCTACCATCCACCGCACCCTCCTCCCCAACGGCCTCACCGTCCTCGTGCAGGAGGATCGCTCCGCTCCCGTCGTCGCAATCGTGACGCTCGTGAAGGCGGGGTACTTCGACGAGACTGACGACGAGAACGGACTCGCCCACGCGCTCGAACACATGTTCTTCAAGGGCACGACAAAGCGCCGCGTGGGCGACATCGCCAAGGAGACAAAGGCGAGTGGCGGCTACCTGAACGCGCACACGATCTACGACAACACCGTCTACTACACGGTCCTTCCGTCGTCTGGATTCGCGAAAGGCCTGGACATCCAGGCCGACGCATACGCCAACTCCATCATCGACGCCGGGGAGCTCGCGAAGGAGATGGAAGTCATCATCCAGGAAGCGAAGCGAAAGTCCGACAATCCGTCGGCGGTGGTGACTGAGACCCTCTACGAGCTTCTCCACGATGCGCACCGGATGAGACGCTGGCGCATTGGCAGGGAACAGGGACTTCGCTCGTTCACGCGCGAGAAGATGAACGCGTTCTATCGAAATTTCTATAAACCGTCGAACACCATTCTCGCGATCTCGGGTGATGTTGATCCCGCGGATGCGTTGCGTCGCGTGTCCGAGCTTTACGGAAATCTCGATGCGACGAAGTCCGTGCGAACGCCGGGACCGCGCGAGCCCGAGCACTCCGGATTCCGGTATCGCGAGCTCTCGGGGGACATCGCCCAAAGCGAGCTCGTTCTGGGATGGAGAACGCCGGGCACCCTGGATCCAGACACGCCGGTGCTGGATGCAGCGGCCGCGCTGCTCGGCACGGGACGCGCGTCGAGATTCTATCGGGCCGTAAGAGAAAGAAAACTCGCGACGTCAGTGAGCGTCTACGACTACACGCCGAACGAGATCGGAGTTTTCGTCATACACGCCGAAACGGAGCCGGCCAAAACAGCCGCTGCGGCTACCGCGATCTGGGACCAGCTGCGCCAGCTCCGGGATGGCACGATCGACGAACAGGAGCTGACGCGCGTGCGACGCGTCTTCGAGGCTCGCTGGGTTCGCCGACTCGAGACCGCCGAGGGACGCGCGAACCATCTCACCGAGTGGGAAGCTCTCGGAGGCTGGCGGCTGGGCGACGAATACTTCCGGCAATACATGTCGGCAAGCGCCGAAGACATTCAACGGGTGGCAAAAAAATATCTCACGCCTGAGCGCGCAGCCGCTCTCATCTATCGTCCCGAGAAATCGCCGGTCGTTGCCCGCCGCGCTGACGACATGCTTCGCATCCTCTCAGGCGGCAGGAGCGACCCGCTGCCGCCGGTACCCGCTGTAAAAGCGGTCGAGCCACGGCCAGCCCTGGCACTGCTCGAAAAGGAGGAAGCGGGCGTTTCGGTGTTTCGTACGGATAATGGAATTCCCATCCTCGTGCGCCGCAAGAAGGGCACACCGATCGCCAACATCGGCGTTTACATCGTCGGAGGCGCCATCGAAGAGCCCTCCGAATCGGCCGGCCTCACACTCCTGACGGCGCGTGCGATCCTCAAAGGCACTACTCGACGCACGGCGTCGCAGATCGCCGAGGACAGCGAGATGCTCGGCGGCAATATTTCAGCGAGCGCGGGAAGCGACAGCTTCGGTTGGTCGTTCTCGGTGCCGCAGGCGCGCCTCTCCCAGGCGCTGGAGCTGATGGGCGATGTCATACAGCATCCGACCATCCCCGCCGACGCATTCGAGACCGAGAGGGCCGTCGCACTTTCCAGCGTCGCCATGCTGCGCGACGACATGTATCGCTACCCGGTGCGGCTGGCATCGAAGCTCGCGTTCGCCGGCCACCCCTACGGAAATCCGGTGATGGGTACCGAGGAGTCACTCCGCTCGATCACCGCCGAGCAGGCCCGCGAGTGGCACCGCACGCGAATCATGAAGTCAGCGGTCGCTATCGGCGTCGTCTCGGACCTAGATGTCCAGGAGGCTGCGAACATGGTGGCGCGTCACCTCGGAGAGCTCGCGCCGAGAAAGATCCCCGTCGTGGGTAAGCCGGCGTGGCCCGAGCACGTCGAGAGAGAGGTCGAGTTACGAGACAAGGCGCAGACCGCGATGGCGCTTGTGTTCCAGGGTCCATCGCGGGCGTCGGCGGATCGATTTGCGGCATCGATGATCGGGACCGTCGCGAGCGGACTCGGCGGCCGCTTTTTCGACGAGCTGCGCGATCGTCAGTCCCTCGCGTACACCGTCCATGCGGGCGCGAGCGAGAAGAGACTGGCCGGAGTCTTCGCCTCGTACATCGCGACTTCGCCCGAGAAGGAGGAGATCGCCCGAGCGGGCCTGCTCGCAGAATTCGAAAAGCTCCGCCAGGAGCCCGTCGAGGAGGAGGAGCTGTCGCAGGCGAAAGAGTTCACCATCGGCTCCCACGCAATCTCGCAGGAGCTAGGATCGTCGCTGCTGGCCGAGATGCTCGACGCGTGGATGTTCGGCTCGGGACTGCACGAGATCACCGAGTATGAGTCGCGCGTGAGAGCGGTCACGGCGCTCGAGATGCGCGACGTGGCGCGGAAGTACTTCGATCCTGAGCGGAGGGTGGAGGGGGTAGTGCGCGGGAATGGCCGCACTGTCTAGGCCGCGTTTTACGGAACTGCAACGAACGCGATCCGAGAATTCAGAGGCATAGAATTCAGATCTCGGACAACTGCGCTATGACCTCCCTCGATGGAGTGGGAGCAAGGAGAGGTTTGCTCTTGGTGAGACGTCTCTGCGAACGGTCCCAACGCGGTTGTCTGGGATCTATGATCTGTGCCTCTAGATTCTCGGATCGCGTGCTCTATCGCTGTTCTTAGCCATGAGGGCCGAAAGCCAGCTAATGCGCCCTCAACCCCTTTTCCGCAACTAGAATCTCGTCGACAGCGGGCCGCAATCGTCCTCCCGGCGCACGCAGTCCGCGCACCGTCGTGTAGTCACCGCCCTCGTATACGACCAGACCCTTGATCGGAGTCTGCGCGGTAGCCCACGCGAGAACCGCTTTGATCGCCCGCTCCTGGTTCTGCTCGCCATGAACCAGCGGGTATCCCCCCGCGGCGAACACCCAGTGCTCCTTGGGATTCGGATAGAGCCGCATCCACCGCTGCGCGACTCGCAGGTGCGTGTCGAGAGATCGCGCTCCGTCGAAGCCAGCGAGAAGCGAAAAGCCCATCACGTCGATCGGTGAGCCGCGTTGCGCGGCCCACGCGTAGAGTGTGCTGTCGCGACTCCCGTAACTGCTCATCGGCACGGCCACCTTGATGCGCGGATAGATGTAATGAGCGACGCGGGCCGCGCGCGAGAAGTAGTCGATCCAGTACTGTGGCGCCTGGGCCCCCAGGATGCGCTCGCCTTCCTCGAGCGGATCGACGGCGGGTATGAGATAGTCCGGCTTCAGGCGGCGCGCGATCCTGTCGATGTCCTTGAGGCGCGCAGTCGTGTATCCCTCGCGCGATGCTTTCATCTCCTTCAGGGCATCCTTCGGGTAGCCGAGCGCCACGATGAGCAGAGTGCTGTCGGCTCGCGCGACCTCGAGCGAGCGCGCGATCGAATCCAACGGGATCCCGCGTGCGGCTTCCGGATCGATCACGATGCTGATCGCGTCGACATTGAGTGTGTCCGCGAGATCGAGATCGTATCTGATCGCGACCGGCGGTGGGCCGCCCCTCAGATCGGGGAAAATCTTGAGTCCGATCCTGAAATCGCCGTCGGGATGCTCCTGCAGCTGATCCTTGTCGTGCGGCGCGTAACTTCTGATGTCGGCATAGGCCCCGGGAAGCTCGACGAGGACCAGCGCCGTCATCGCGATGGCCGCGCCAGCGAGCCCAACGCGCACCAGGCGGGTGAATCCCCACCGCGCCGGCAGCGAGGGCGCGAACAGCGGCACCTGAAGGTAGATCGGGTTCCACAGCGCGGGCAACCCGAAGAAAGTGCCGAGCATACTGGCCTGCGCCGCGTTCAGCGCGAGCCCGAACTCCGCTGGTGAGTTGCCGCGTGTGATCACGAACTTGGTGACAGCGACGGTCGCGATGATCGCGTTGTATACGAGGAGCGGAAACCCGAGCATGGGCGTCACGAGACGGCGAGTCAGCGCGTAGATCGTCTGTAGCACGAAGAGGAGTGCCGTGAACGGCCAGAGCCACGACACGAACAGGATCGCGCGGCTGTAGAGCAGCGACTGGGCCGTATAGGCGACGACGAGGGCGGGAAGGATGAGCAGGCCCGCGATGCCCGTGATCGCCTGGAATGCGCGCGGAATGCGTCGCAGCTGCGCGATTCGCCCCGCCATCAGGATATCCCAGCCGATCATCGCCACCGAGAGGACGACGTAGATGGCGCCCAGCCATCCGTGCGAGGTCATCGAGCGAAGCTAGACATGAGGTCACGCGCTGGCAAGCGCTCACAGGCGCTCGTACTTTTCGCTGGCATGAATCGACGCGCCCTGTTCACGCTTCCCAATACGGTTTCGCTGTCGCGCGTCGTTCTCGCGCTCGCGTTCGTGCTGGTCTCGGAGCCGTGGGACCGCATTGCCCTCATCGTGGTCGCGGGATTCACCGACTTCATCGATGGATGGCTCGCGCGCCGCGGAAAATCGGAGAGCTCCGCCGGCGCGCTCCTCGATCCGATTGCTGACCGCATCTTCGTGCTGGTTGCGATTTCGACCTACCTGATTGAAGGCCAGCTCACCACCGGCCAGTATTTCATCTTTCTGACGCGCGATCTCGCCACTGCCGTCGGCTTCCTAGTCGCCAAAATTATCCCAACGCTCCGGCCGGCGGTCTTCAGAGCGAGGATGTTAGGCAAGATCGTCACCGTCCTGCAGCTGATCGCGCTCGTCGCCATCATCATCGTACCGGAGCTGACGAACATTCTGGTTCTGACAATCGGCGCAGTCTCCGCGGCGTCCATTGTCGATTACACGTTCGCGCTCTGGCGCGCGCGGACACGCTAGACTCCCCAACCCCCGCGAAATGCCGTTCACGAGGTTGGTCCTCGTCGTTCTCTCGGCTGGAGTCGCCAGCCTTGGTGGGGCCCGCCTATCCGCCCAGAACGGGCCCCAGCCACTCCAGAGCGAGATTCGGGTTGACGGGCTTTTCGCCCGTAGCAGCGCCGTCGAGGCCGGCTTTGGACTGAGCATTCCTTCCGGCATCTACGTTCGAAACGGGATTGTGGTTGGACTTGGCGCCGGCCGCCACGGCGCCGATGGGAGAACCGACTTCGTCACCCGGTTCAGCTTCGATCCTTTCCGGCAGAGCCGTTGGGCACTGTACGGAGGCGGCGGAATATCGGGCCGGTACCGACCAAGCACCGACGGAGGCTCCCACGCCTACCTGCTGGTCTTCCTGGGTATGGAAGGACCTCTCCCCCTCGGCCAAAGCGCCGGGTGGGTCCCGGCGGTGGAAGTTGGGCTCGGAGGCGGCGCGAGAGTGGGCTTTGTCCTCCGGCGCGGAATCACCGGTCGGCGGTAAGAGCCGAAGGGGTCTTCGCCCGCAGCCCCAGGCCGGCCCCGCCATCAGCCCCCGGCCAGCAGTGTTCAGTTGCAGTTAAGCCAAGAAAAAAAGGCGCCCCGAGGGCGCCTTTTCCTTAAACCGCTTTTCTTACCTTGGGCGGCTGGGCGAACCTCTCGCCGAGCACTCTAAGCTCCCCAATCTCTGACGGCTTGAGCTCATGGTAGCGCTCCGTCAGGTAGTCCATCGTATTGTCGAACCAATCCTTCTGGTCCTCGGGCGCCGAGTCTACCACCCCGCAACGCATAATCTGTTGAAAGAGCTCATCCCGGGCATCCTCGAACGGAGTTGCCGCTCGAACTGGCTCCTTCCGGAATCTGTTTTTCTGAGTGTTCATCAATTTAGTTGGCGTGAAAACGTCTATGAAATCGTGTTCTTCAATCTACCCTTGTTAGACACCATTTCATATAAGAAAGGTTCATGCCGCGACGGCTTTCATGCCGCAGCGCGCTTCTTGATGAAATCCAGCAGCAATTCCGAGAGATGTTCGGGGTTTTCCTCCGGCACCAGTCGCGCTATCCCCGCCAGGCGCACCAGGCGGGCATCCGGAATCGCATTGACGAGCCGATCCGCCAGCTTGGGATCCACCCACTTGTCCTCGTCGCCCCAGATGATGAGCGTCGGCGCCTTGATCTCGGCGTACTCGTCCTCGTCCAGATCGCCGCCGTGGACGGAGCTCGCGAGCGTCAGGAGGTGGTTGGCACCATCCTTTCCGACGAAGGGCGCGAGATAACGCGCGACGAGCTTCATCGGCATGTGCTCCTGGCTCGCGACGCTTCCTTTGAGGACGCCTTCGAGCAGCGGTGCCGCTCCCATGACTCCGCGAGTAAGGCTGAAGGCGAACCTCGCCGTTCGCCGCTGCATTTGCGTGATGTCGCGGGCCGGAAGCTCGTCGAACGCCGGCGTGTTGATGAGGACGAGTTTTTCGACCCTGTCCGGCCGGTTCGCGGCGAGCTTTATGGCCACATCCCCGCCAAAATCGACCCCGACGACGACTGCGCGCGAGACGCGAAGGACCGTCATGGCGGCATCGAGGTATTCAGCCTGGGCGGCGATGCCGAAGTCGGCGTCCATCGGACGGTCGGACTGTCCGTGTCCGAGCAGATCGACGGAATAGGCAGTGTGCCCGGCTGCGGTTATGGCAGGCGCGATTGCGCGCCACAGAAAATTGCAGGTGCCGAAGCCGTGCAGAAGTATGACGGCGGTGCCACCATGGCCGTACCGTTCGACGTGCATCGCTCCGGGACCGACGGGCGCTCTCAGGACATCAGCTTGCATCTCTATACCCCTTTCTTAGCTTTCGCGTCACACCCCACTCAGCAGTCAACAATCCCTACAACTGAAGATGCCACCTAAGAACGAGCCGCCGAGAGACAGCAACGTACCGCGCCGGAATGCCGTCAGGGAAGCCCGCAATGCATCAAGTCGGCCAAAAGCCTTCCTCTGGGTGCTCGGCGGAATCGTACTCGTCGGCGTTGCCGCGCTCTCATACGTTGCGACGAAACCCAAGGAGGCCGTCAGAGAGGTCTCCGAAAAGATAGATACAACCAACGCGGGCCCTTCTCAGGGATATCTGATGGGCAAAGTCGATGCCCCGGTGAAAATCATCGAGTTCGCGGACTTCGAGTGCCCGTCGTGCGCCGGTTTTTCGGTGGTCACGGAGCCAGATGTCAGGACCCGGATCCTCGACACCGGACTTGCCAATCTCACCTACTACGACTTTCCGCTCACGCAGCACCGGAATACCCTGGCCGCGTCGAACGCGGCCGCCTGCGCCGACGAGCAGGGAAAGTTCTGGCCGATGCACGATCGCCTCTTCCAGGCGCAGGGCGAGTGGAACGGCGAGGCGACCGATGCTCCGAAGCCATTCTTCAAGCGCTACGCGCAGGAAGTAGGACTCGACGCGGCCAGATGGGAAACCTGCTACGACGCGCGCAAATACCAGAAGCGGATCAGCGCCAACCTGAATGAGGGACTCAAGCGGGGAGTGAATTCCACCCCCAGCTTCGTCATCGGGAACAAGCTGTACCCGGGCATGCGTTCGTACGATGACCTGAGGGCGATTGTCGATTCTGTCGCCAAGACCGCTAGCTCGCCGGCGGCGACCCCGGCCCCGACGAAGAAGAAGTGACCAGGCGGATGATCGTGGCCGCGCTGGCGCTGGCCGGGATCTTCATCAGCCTGTATCTGACGCTGTACAAGATCGGAGTGATCGGCGAGCTGAGCTGCAGCATCGGCTCGTGCGAGACCGTGAACACGAGCAAGTGGTCGTATTTTCTCGGTCTGCCGGTCGCGGCCTGGGGGCTGTTCTTTTACGTCGATGTGTTTGTGATCGCGCTCGTGGGGACAGCGGTGCGGTTCGAGAGCGAACCGCTCATCTCCCGGATTCTTACGATAGAAGCCGCGGTAGGCGTCCTGTTCTCCGCGTGGCTCACGTATCTCGAGCTCGCGGTCATCCACGCAATCTGCATCTGGTGCGTGACATCGGCGGTCGTGGTCGCACTGATACTGGCGGTGAGCGCGACGGAGCTGCGGGAAATGCACCGTCTGGAGAATCAGATCTAAAAACAAAAGTGTTCACTTGAGCCGGTAGCGTTGTTCCAACTGGCTAGGCCCGTTTGACATCCCCCGCCCGTGACGCCTCATCGAGCCGCAGGCGCGGCTTCTCCGCCGCGACGTCCTCGCCTTCGCGCTGCATGCGACGTCTGAAGGGCACCAGGTCCCGTCCGAGGTGCACCAAAGCGCGCGTAGCTACCGTGCTTGCGAGAGGCTCCGGAATCCCCATCACCCTTATGTAAGTGTCGATCGCCCGATCGAAGGAGAGATCCTCCGCGAGCGTGTCCACGAACATGAGCGCGTTGTCGACGTGGCCGCGGATGATGGTCTCTTCGGCGCGTGCCTGGGACAGGCGAAGACGCCGTTCGGCGTTGGGATTGAGCTTTCGTCCGAAGATCGATTCGGGAAACAGATTGCGAAGGGACATCAGGCCGTCCGTCGGTGATATGTGCCTTGATGTTAGGCACGGAGCGTACCAATGGATAGGCCTTGCAAAGACGGGGTTTCCGCCTCGCTTGAGGTCCGCGGCCGGCGGCCGCGGACCTCAAGCTGAATCGGAGCTATGGGGCTACGACGATGATCTGATCGGTCAGGTCCGTCGCGGCGGTAACGGTAAGTCCGTTGGCCAGCAGAGCCGGCTTGAATCCGCTGGCTGTCGGTGGCGTTGCTCGCAGAACGTAGGTCCCGGGAAGTATGAATGCGAAGCGGAAATCACCGTTTGCGTCAGTGCTCGTGCTGGCGACGATATGGGTAGGATCCGCATCCGTGATCAGTGATCCTGCGGTAAGCACTTCCGCGGTGGCGCCAGGAACAGCGGCACCTGTGGCACTGTTTGCCCGAACCGACCCGCTCACGCTGCTCGTGATGTCCTCAGCCACCGCGCGAATGACGGGCTTGAAGATGAACCCATTTCTCGCATCGTTCCCACGCATCACGAAGCTGCTTCCCACATTGAAATCGAGCGTCATCACGGAGCCGTTTGCGGTCAGCTCGATCGGCTTGTCCAGATTCACCTTGATTCCCGACTGCGCCGCGCTTGGGAACATCACGGCCGGCGTCGTGCCATCGTTGAGCGCGATCGACGACTTGTTCGGGTCGATGATGAGACGGAAGCCATTGTAGGTTCCGGTTGCCAGAGTCGTCGCGCCGAGATTCGTTGTCCGTCCCTGACCAAGGTCAAGAAGGTTGATCGAGGTGTTCGGAGTCGCGATCGTCGTCCAGCCGTTGCCATTGGATGCGTCAGTCGCTTCGGCGTCGGTGGGCGCGGTGTTTCTCGCGTCGACGCGAATCACGAACACATCGACTCGCGCAACATCGGAGAAGGGGAAGGGCGCATCGGTCAGACGTACCGTAAGAAGTCCGGAGTTCGTCCCTGAAGAATCGCTGCAGCCCGCGAGGGTTAGTGTGCCGATGAAGAGGGCGGTGCAAAGCCGAAATATCCTGCTCATTGTCTTTTCTCCTGTATTGGTATAACCGAATGTCCGACGTTCTTTTTGCGTTCCGAGGTCGCGTGCAGAGTGCGACCCTATTTGGCTAGACTCGGGCGGCGCTTGCGTGCGTCACAGCTCGGCCGACAAAACCTGCGTCAGTAGTCAAAATGACCCTGCGCTGACAAAAAAACGGGACGGCAACGGCCGTCCCGTTTAATGTTGGACTTCTCAGTTATTTGTTCGGAGGAGGGCGATGACTTTGGCCAGGATTCGATTTGACGCCCCCGTTTCCCGGAATGCCCGCCGGAGGGCCGGCAGTTGCCGGACGCCCTGAAGACGCCGGCCGGTGACTCTGCCCGAAGTCGCGTCCGGTAGAAGCCGGACGATTCGCCTGTCCAGCAGCGGCCTGAGGCGGAAGCTCGCCAGGCATGCTCTCGAGATCAGTGTCCGAGGCATCGGCTTTCAGCCGCAGGAGAACCCGCTCCAGCGCCTGCTGGGATGTGAGCCCCTGATCTGTGAGACTTCCGATTACGAACAGTGGAACTGCCAGCGAGCGTCCTGAAGGTGCGCTCTTCGCGAGCAGAGAAACCGACGCGCCGTCGACGCCTTTGCGCATGGCTTCGGCGCCGGCTTCGATTTCATCGCCAGCCGGGCGGGCGGGCCGTCCGCTGGACAGCGCCGCTCTCGCGTTCTCCATTCGGTCGGCTTGCTCGTTCACTGATCGTTCGATGCTTCGGGGATCGACGCCCTTGGCCGCAAACTTCAGGGCACGATTTTCCAACGCTTCCGCCGGAAGCTGCCGTGCCCGGGCGTCTGCAATCCGTGCGAGAACGTGCTGCGCGACGTCGGCGGGAAGCACTTCCCTTAGACGGGCAGAGGGGTCTTTGGCCGGCGTCTGTGCGCTCGAGATCGTCGCGACCGTTACAATCGCGACGAGGAGCAGGGAAAAGATTCGCATCCTATTCATACGTGTCATCTCCACGAGGGAGTGATTTCCGTATTTCAGTAAATCAGCGCCATGAATGTACGGCGCTCATACCAGATAGACTTGAGAAATGACTTGCAAAGTCACATTCGGTCATTCGACTATGAGCAGACCTACAGTCCCACCGAATTCATCAAGCATGGTAAGAATGCCCGGCGGAACGAGCCACGGTCCGTCATCGATCCTGATGTTCATCTGATATTTACCGCGATTCATTGGAAGCATCACCGACCACAAGCCAGCGGTCCCGGTATCGGACGTTAGTTGTTTCGGCATCCAGTTGGTGAAATCACCAGTTACCTCGACCGATCGGGCGCCTGGCGCGGTCACCGTCAGCATCACCAGGTTTGACGACCCGGTCCGCACGCTGAATGCCGTGATAGCCCCGCCGAGTTGCCTGGTGGCGGCATTCTCCTCGCTATCAACCGGGATCGACCTCTCAGGAGCGCTGGCGCCTCTGGCAGCGATTCGCAATGCCAACGAGACAAAGCGCCCGCCGGGGAAACCCTGGGTGGGATCGATCGGGTAAGTGCCACCGCCTGCCACCAGGGCGAGGTGCGGCGTCAGCCATGCCGCTGCGGTCCCACTGGCCCACGATTTTGCGCTCGCGCTCGTTGTCGTCACCTGATCACCGACGCGGAAGCCCACCACGGCCCCAATATCGAGACGGTCGCGCTTCCACGAGAGCGACGCCTGCGTGTCGGCGTACTTGAGAGAATCATTTACGAGCGCCGGGCTTACAGAGATCAAAACGACTCCGGGTCCAGCCGAGAGTGAAGCGCCGACCTCCGCCAGCATCACGCTTCGCCACGCTTCGCCGTCCCATGCTCGGCCCGCCCCAGCCCCAAGGAAAAGTTCTCGGCTATTACGGCCGAAATGAAAACGGCCGTTGATGAGCGCTTCACCCGTTCGTGTTCCGTCGCTGTGTGTGCTGCCTCCGGCCAGTCCGGCAATCTCGAAGATAGACATCGCGGCGGTCGGAAAGAACCGGGAGCCTGACAGTACACCCTGCGTGCTCCATCCGCCGACTGTGAACTGGGAGTAGGTCCCGGTCACATCTGCGAACCCGGATGCCCAATCGACCGTTAGATGCGGAGTGATGGCCGCCGCCCGGGTGCTCAGCGTGTCAGCATAACGGAGAGCGGCGGCGCCCGCGTCGATGCTCGACTCGAATCTCTGTGCCACAGCGGTCCGTGACAAACAGAGGAGAGCCAACAGCACTCCTCTCAGGATCAGCGGGGATGAATGTCTCGCAGCTGTCAAGTAAGATTGAATATCGGTTGCAGCTGGTCTCTGTTGATTTTCCTAGGTCGTGCTCTTCGCCGATGCTCCAACGCGAATGACGGAGCTCTCCGTACCAAAGTCATCCGAGCTCTTCACGGCGAGCGGATCCGCCACCCAGCGTGACCCGTTGATAATAAAAGCATATTCGTGGCGGCCTGGCGAGAGGGGGACCGAAACAGTCCATACGCCGCGTGCTCCCGATGGCTTGAGCTCGGTAGCGCCCTTCGACCATTCGTTGAAGTCTCCGACCAGCTCAACCCGACGAGCGTTGGCGTCGACGAAAACAAAGCGAACGAGGTTCACGGTATCGCTGCGAATCGCCGATGACCCCGTGAGCGCAGCCACGTTCGATCTCGGAGCCTGCTTCCAGGCGCGCGATCCCACCGCGAGAGTGGAAAGCGCGACGAACATTGAAATGCCCGCCGCGAGAGCCAGGGCACCAATCGGGGAAAGCCGCACTACTCTCTCGGTTCTCCACCATCTTGCGGAATTGGGGCGGTTTCGGATGTAGAGGGAACGCGCCTCGACTTCGATCCGTTGCATCAGTCTTTCGTCGAAAGATGCATCGAGCCGTTCCGGCTGGCGGAGTCGACCGGCAACGCGCTCCGCGAAAGCGGAGGTCTCGGGGGACAGGTCGTCTCCATGGTCAGCCATTGATCACGCCCTCTAACAGTTGACGAAGTCCGTCACAGGCTCGCTTCACTCTCATTTTCAGAGCCGGGACACTGACCCTAGTGTCCTCGGAGATCTCTTCGTAGCTCATTTCTTCCACGTACTTTAACAGAAAAGCTTCCCGCTGTTCCAGCGGCAGTTGAGCGAGCGCGTGTTCGACGCGCTCGCTCATCTCGTCGCTCGATCCCTCGTCCGTCTTCGCCTCTGCCCGATCGATCAGGTCAGCATCGTTCACGAAGCGCAGCTCGCGTTGCCGCTGTCGTGATGCAAAAGTCCTGCACTCGTTTACGACAATCTGGTAGAGCCAGCCCCCGAACCGCTCCCGATCCCGGCACTTCCCCAATCCACGGTACGCACGCATGAAGGCTGACTGAAGAACGTCATCCGCATCCGCGTGTGAGCCGAGCATTCGAACGGCGAACCGCGTGCACGTGTCGCGATGGCGACCGACGAGCAAACGGAACGATTCGACATCGCCGGCCAGTATCTCAGCTATGAGCTGGCCGTCGGACTGCTCGCTCATAGTAAAATGACTGCGGGATCCCGCGCCCAAGTCACAATCACAGTTCCCATTGTGAGGTCCCGCCGAGGTTGGGGAATGTCGCGACCGTCCTTCGGTTATGGCGCCGTAAGCGTCAGAACCACCGTGAGACTGTAATCGCCCGGAGTGTCCAGGGTCCAAGTGTACAGTGTCTGAAAGAACAGGTTCGTAGCGCTGCTGGCAGTCGCGGCACCGTTCACGAGCGTGACGTCGGTGGTCGTCAGTGCGGCGAAGGTTCCGTTGGAAGCCGTGCTCCACTTCAGATCAGCCGCGGGCTTGGTCGCGCGCGCGGGCGCACCGGGAGCGGTGTTGGTTGCCGACCAAAAGGGAGTCGACGCGCGCAGGGAGAGGGTCCACGGTGCGTTCGCGCTCACAGTGAACGCTGGACCAGCCGTGGCATTGAAGCCGGCATCAAAGTCGGCTGGCGTCGGCGCAATAAGCGAGGTGGACCCCGCGCTCACCTGCAATCTGACCACCCGGCCCGCGGTCATCGATACGCTGCCGAGCTGCGTGCAGTTGGCGGGAGCGCCACTCGCCGTACATTGCGCCGCCAGCACCTTAGGCATGATCAGTCCGCCGATCACGATCATGGCCAACGTCGTGCAAAATCCAGGGGTTTTCATTGCGTCTCCCGCTCAACTCTGAAGGTTCCGGAAGACATGATCCCATTGGATGCAGTGCCGATCCAGGTTCCGGTTATCGTGTCCGCTACTATCTGGCCGACGTGCCGCCGAACCGATTCCAGGTCGGCGTCGAAATCGATCACGCTTCCATCGCTCTCGGTCCCGCTGACCAAACCAGCGAGCACCGTTGGCAGACCCGTCTGCTCGTTCGCTGCGACCAGTTGGAGCTGTCCCTGAAAGCTGGTGCCCGACTCGCGCGAGATCGTAAGAGTGCCTGCGAGGCTCTCGCGCACTGGCTGAATCTGCACGCCGGTGTATTTCCAGCTCCCGTTGAGCTGAATCACAGAGGGCTGCGGCGCAGTCGAGCGCAGGCACGCCGACGCAAGGAGGCCGGCGGCTATCGCCAAAACTCCCATACCTTTTCGCGCGCGCGAGATTGAAATCAGCTTCATGATTTCGGCGAACCCGCGGGAGGTGCCGAGCTCTTCTCGCCGACTGGAGGAGTCGCCTTTTGCGCTCCGGACTTTCCAGCCGACCCATTCCACATGCGAATCGGACGTGGATCGAGCGTGACCGTGATCGACTTCGAGTCCTTCCCGCTCACTCGGAGCACCGGCACCGGCGTTCTCGGCACCAGCGGCTCGGTGAGCTCCGAAAGATCGAATTCCAGAGAGTATGTCCCGACCGGCAGGGCTTCGAATGTCGCGGTGCTCGGACCCGTCATCCTTGCTGCCCATTCGCGCCCGACGCTATCCCGCGCCAGCACATGAGCCTTTGCGAGATCGATCTGCACATCGGAGATTCCCGAGCGGGGGGCGACGACCAGCTCCACCTCGGCCGACGTCGAAAGCGTTACACTCAGGTCTCCGCGCGTTGCACCGCTCGCCGTCCATCCGTCGGGCAGCGATGCGTCGTCAAGAGTCACCAGCTGCCGCGCATCTCCGCCGACCCGATATTTGCCGCTCGCATCTGCGACCGCAGTTACTCCTCCACGCCGGACAATGGCGCCCGCGACACCGGGCTCGCCCGGATCCCGGTGTTCGTTTCCATTCATGTCTTCGTAGACGTAGCCGGACGTCCCTGGTTGACGGAGCATCGGCACGGTGAGCGAGTGCTCGAACCGTACGCCAACTATCCATGGCACTTTGCCACTCAGAGAATGGAAGATCGAGTTGCGCTCGGCGTCGATCTTGAACGCGAGACCGTTCATGATCGGGACTGCCAGGCCCGCTCTCACGATCGATGACTTCTCGTCGCCGAAACCGTTTACGCGCTGCAGCTCTCCCTCTGCCCGCACTCCGCCGAGCCACGGAAGCACCACCTGCTCTCCGCGAACGCCGGCCATGGACTGCTGGTTGACGAATCCTCCGCGGTCGCGGGTCTGCTCGATGCGCGTTTGCAGCTCCACGGCGCCGCCCACACCCGACCAGCCGGCGTTCGTCGTCCAGTAGTTTCTGGGAGTGCGATCGCTGATGACGCTCTGGCCGACGGGAGATACGGAGCGCGTCACGTTTCCGAGATAGGCGGAGCTGTTCAAGTAATACTGATGCACATAGGTGCTGAGGCTGATCCCGAGCTGCTGCTCACGATTGCCGAATCCTCCACCGGCGTTGCTGGCGATCGGACGCGAAGTCGCGTCGAAGACGTACGAGCGAGCCTCGATTGCAACAGTGGTCGACGGACGCAGGGCGTATTGGGGGCGGAGAGAGACTCCATTCGCCGAGAGGCCGCTGAAAACGGAGGTCGCATCCGTAGTCTTCCACGCGCTCGCGCTGACAGATGCGCGGGAACTCAACCTCTCCGAGATGCTACCCACGATCTCGTCGGTAGCCCGCGCAAATGCGTCACTTCCACCAGGCGCGTGCGCAACGCGAAACTCTTCGTTGCTTTGCGGGCCGGTTCTTACGAGTCCAGTTGCCCAACCCAGCCCGTTTCCGTCCGCGAACCGACGCTCGGCGATTTCCGCCTTGAATGTGCTGCCGAAGATCGAGGGAACTGCGGCACCTACCCCGAACGCGTCGAGACGGCGAGGCGACGCGCCAGCGTCAGCGAGGTGGGTGATCGATGTGCTGAGCTGTGCATCTCCAAAGTGCCGCTCTCCCTTCAATCCCACCATCGGTTTGCGCGCCCCGACTCCGGGCTGGCTTACCGATAGCGCGCCGAGGCCGGTAAATGACCAGTCGGGGTGTTGCAGGTGAACGAGCGCTCCCTGCCCGTACGGGTAAAGTCCGGTCAGGTCCGAGAACGATGTTCCGGTGCTGCCGAGATTGAGCTGCCCCGACGGAGACGAAAGCGCGAGAGAAGCTGAAGATTGAAACGTGCCGAGGTGAGCGAACGCGTTGCTCGCGGCGCCACCGAGGGGAGTGCCGTGTGACATGCGCGCATCGATACGCACGGAATCAAACAGCGCACCCGCCGCGTTGAATGAGACGAGCGTATTTGGCCGCCCCGCCTCGTCGTTGGCGTGGGCAACGGCGGTGGTGATGAGCGGACCCGCCTGACTTCCGATCGAGCTGGAGTTGAAGACTTCGACCGTCATCGTCTCGTCTCCAAGTATTTCGTCGCCGGCTTTCAGTTTGCCCAGCAGATTGTCCTCGGCGCGCAGAACGATGTGAATGAAAGACGACCCGGTGCTCGAGAGCGGTGGAATTGAAAGTCGGACGCGCTTCCTGAGCGTTTCACCCGGCTCCAGAGCAATCGACGTCTGGCGAAGCTCCCGGGAAGACCAACCTGGGGGCAAGGTCAGCTCGGCGCTCACGTTCTCCCGGGCGTTTCCGGAATTGACGATCTCGAAGGGAACGATCACTTCGTTTCCAGCCTGGCCATTGATTGGAACGTCGCTGGGTCGCAGTACGATTCGACGCACCAGACTGACGTTGATCTCGACGGGAACGACCAGCTTCGCTGACCCTTGGGCTGAAAACCGTGCTTCAGCAGCGGTCAGACGACCGGCAAGTGCGCTGGCGGGGATTCCGATTGTTATCCCGACGCGCTTAGTCGCGGTCGCGGCGAGTGACCGTGTGCGGGCTCCGAGAACGACGAAATCGCCGCGCGGAACGATCTCGAGTTCGACGTTCGACGCGTTCGCAAGTGCATCAGGCACCGGAATCGAAACCACCTGGTAGCTCCGTGGAGCGCCAGTCACCATCACCGACGGCAGAGTGATCTCGATATCGCTCGATGAGTCGGCTCTGGGACCAAAGGTTGCGCGAGGGGCAGTTGTGATTGCACCGCTTGGAGCCGCCTTCGTTGCTGCCTGCGCGCCAGCCGGCGCGCCTGCGGCGAAAGCCGCCACTGCAAGCGACAGAATCCACGCGCGAACTGGGCTCACGGGACGGTTTGCGAAAGTGTGACCGTGTAGCTTGCGGAGTAGGTCGCCGGGGCATCGGTCGTCCAGTTGAGACTCATCCGGAAGAAGATCGTATTGCTCCAGGGATCGTTGAGCCCTCTGTTGACGACCTGTCGCTGTTCGACCTGGGCGTCCGTTAGAGAGATGCTGCTCCACGTCGCCAGGTCCGAGCGTCGCCACTCGAGATCTGCGATCGATTTGCCGTTGCCGAGATCCGGAGAGGTAGTTCGGATCGAGATGGTGGTGGTACGGGTCACGCCGTTCTGCGAATTGATCGTGAATGTGACTCCGGTGGTGGAGTTCACGAACCCAGCGATGTAGTCAGCCGCCGTCGGGGCCGGAAACGTGATCGTTCTGCCGGTCAGCGACAGAATTGTTTTCTGTGCCGCGAGCGGAGATACGCACAGCGCCAGCGCGATCCCTATCGAAATCGCGAGGCTGGTGCTGCCGCCAGAGAGTTTCCGCCCGCGGGTCGACACTTTCCCTACTTGGCCTTGTAATCAATCTGGCCCGCAACGATCTCGGCGCCGCCGAAATCAATCAGTGCGAGAACTACATAATCGCCGGCCGCGAGACTGGTTGGGACATCCACCATGACTTTCCGGATCGCGCCCGGCAGGGTCGGGAATTCCGCGATCGGAACCTGCATCGCGAGGGTGTTGTCGAGACGCCGGAACTCAAGGCGTCCCTTGGCCAGCAGGTGCGTGCTGCCCGAGTTGTGAAACGTGATCGCGATCTGGCGCTTGGTGCGCTGCGGAGCCGCGGTAGATGTCGCTATGGTGGTCGAGGCAGTAGATGGAGCTACAGGGACGTCCTCGACGGCCATGTTCTCGACGGCGCCATCGCGCGTAAGCCCGGGTGGTGCGACATACACTTTCACGCCGGTGCGGAAGATGTACTGCAGCGAGTTGCCTTTGGTCGCCGAGTGCTGGGCGACCTCTTCGACAAAGAAGATGTCCCAACATTCCCTGGCGGGTGCCGACGCGCTCTGGACGCCGAGGCGGATGATGCGCGACGAATGCGGCTCGATCCGGATCGAAACGGGCGACGCGCTCAGCATCGCTCCGCACGAATTGCCGGTGCTGCCTGCGGGAAGAAAGCGGTTGTCGCCATTCTCGACGCGATCCCAGTCCTGTCGTGTGATCGTAGCTTGCACGGCTGCGTCGGTCGTGTTGGAAAGCGAGAAGCTCCCCGACACGCGGCTGACGCCCGCGCTGACAAGCGAAACTTCGAGCGGATCTACCAGCAGCTGCGCTGAAGCGCGCTGCGAGACCACCACTCCTACAGCGCAAAGGGCGAGTACGGTTCTCCGTACTCGCCCTCTACGCTCTGCGCCCGCCCTTTCGGACGAGCGCGAGCGAGAAATGAACATCTAGTTACGGAGCCGTAAGTGTGAACACGATCGGCAAGCTGTAGTCACCAGGAGCATTGCTTGCGCTCGTGAAGTCGTTCAACCAGCTGGTCTTGAAGAAAGCCTGTGCGGCGACGCCATTGCTTGCGCCCGCGCCAGACGTGAACGTTGCGTCGATGTTCGAGATCGCGGCGTAGCTTCCGCCAGCCGAGGTCGCCCAGGTCAGGTCGCTGATCGGCTTCACGCCGGCGTTGCTGCCCACGTAGGTCCAGCTCGCCGCATTCTGCGACTTGATCTTCAGCGTCCAGCTTCTATTCGCCTTGATCGTGAAGCTCGGGCCGGCATCGGCAATCACGTTGCCGGCATCGACGTCGTCAGCGGTCGGGTTCGTCAGGGTCGTGGTCGCCGAGCTCATGCCGAGCTTGACTAGCGCGCCAACGGTCACGGATGCCGTATTCGTGGTGTTACACGAGCCTGCGTTGCCCGAGCACTGGGCACTGGCCTGGCTGGCGCCGATGACGGTTCCAAGCACCATCGCGGCCAGAAGAGTACGGGTCGCTTTCATTGTAGTTATTTCTCCAAAGAGTTTTTGATGGTGCCGGGGTCTGCCCGAGGGCTGGCTACCGGTCCCTTTCAAAGCGGTCGATTAATTCAGTATAAAGACGAAGACGGACCTCTTCTGTAACAGGGTTTCCACACTCATGGTTGATTGGTCAAGCAAAATGATTCTGACCTTTCAGACCGTTCCCCAAATGCGTCGGGGTCTGTTCGGTTAGTGGATCTAACCCATTGTGAACATGGAGGATGCACTAACGTCCCCCAGTACGGATGGGGTGATAGGAAATCACCCCTCCTTGTCTTCGTACTGATCCTTGAGACTCGCCACCACGTTGGGGTCCGCGAGCGTCGTCGTGTCACCCAAAGCGCGGCCTTCGGCGATGTCCCGCAGGAGGCGCCGCATGATTTTTCCGGACCGCGTTTTTGGGAGATCGGCGGAGAACAAAATGTCGTCCGGACGCGCGAGTGCGCCGATCTTTTTCGCGACGAATTCGCGCAGCTCATCTCGCAATGCCGGGCTCTGTTTGCTCTTGTCGCGAAGCGTCACGAATGCGGCGATTGCTTGTCCCTTCAGCTCGTGGGCTTTGCCGACGACCGCGGCTTCGGCTACGGCCGGGTGCTCTACGAGCGCCGACTCGATCTCCATCGTTCCGATTCTGTGTCCCGCGACGTTGAGCACGTCGTCCACGCGACCCAGTATCCAGAAGTATTCGTCGCTGTCGCGCTTTGCTCCGTCGCCCGGGAAATACAGATCGGGCCGTCCGGGCCACTTGGAGAAATAGGTCTCGACGTACCGGTCGTCATCACCCCAGATGGTGCGGAGCATCGACGGCCATGGCTTGGTGAGCGCGAGAAGTCCGCCGCCCACGTCGATGCGCTTGCCCAGAGAATCGAGCAGATCCGCGCTATAGCCTGGCAGCGCTTTGGTCGCGCTCCCCGGTTTGGTTGCCGTTATTCCCGGCAACGGCGAGATCACGATCGCGCCGGTTTCCGTCTGCCACCAGGTGTCGACGATGGGACAGCGGTCGCCGCCGATGTGCTCGCGGTACCACATCCACGCTTCGGGATTGATCGGCTCACCGACGGAGCCGAGTAGTCTCAGGCGGGAGAGATCATGCTTCGCGGGATGATCGTCGCCCCACTTCATGAACGCGCGGACAGCCGTCGGCGCCGTGTACAGAATGGTGACGCCACGTCTCTCGCAGATGTCCCAGAAGCGATCGCGCTCCGGCCAGTCAGGCGCGCCCTCGTACATGACGCACGTCGCGCCATTGGCGAGTGGCCCATATACCAGATAGGAGTGGCCCGTCACCCATCCGATGTCGGCGGTACACCAGAAGACGTCCTGCTCCTTGAGATCGAACACCATCCTGGTCGTCGTCGCTACCCCGGTGAGATACCCGCCCGTGGTGTGGACGATGCCCTTTGGCTTCCCCGTGGTGCCCGACGTGTAAAGGATGTAGAGGACGTCTTCCGCGTCCATCACCTCCGGCTCGCACTGGGCCGGGATGTCTTTCATGAGGCGATGATACCAGTGGTCGCGACCTTCGGTCATCTCCGCGAACGCTTCGTCCCCGGCGCCGCCGGGCCGCCGCTGCACCACCACCACGTGCTCTATCGTCGGCGTTTCTTCCAGCGCCTTGTCGGAGTTGCGCTTGAGGGGAATCACCTGCCCGCGACGATACCCCCCATCGGCCGTAATGAGGATCTTCGCGGCGGCGTCGTTGATGCGGTCACGCAATGATTCCGGGGAGAAGCCGCCGAAAACGACCGAGTGAATCGCCCCGATACGGGCGCAGGCGAGCATGGCGATCGCCGCCTCAGGAATGAGGGGCAGATAGATCGCAATTCGATCGCCTTTCCGTGCGCCCAATTTTTTGAGAACGTTCGCGAACTTCGAGACCTCGCGATAAAGATCCCAGTAGGTGAGCGTTCGCTGATCGCCCGGCTCACCCTCCCAGATGATCGCCGCCTTGTTTCTTCGGGGACCATTGATGTGCCGGTCAATGCAGTTGGCCGCTATGTTGAGCTTTCCACCGATGAACCATTTCGCGTGCGGTGGATTCCATTCCAGCACCTTGGTCCACGGTTTTATCCAATCCAGCTCTCGCGCCTGGTCGGCCCAGAACTTTTCCGGATCGCGCGCGGCGGCCTCGTAGATGTCCTGCGACGACACGTTGGCTGCACGCTTGAATTCAGGCGGGGGCTCGAACTTCCGGTTTTCCTGGAGGAGGACGTCGATGTCGGTCATTGTCCTGGATTATTGGACACGCTGAAACGGGGCGAGATGCAAGAATACTGCGTTTTGCGCGCCTCTCGCCAGAGTGGCAAGTTCTAGGCGAATGTCCTTCACAGCTGCTTCCTCTCCCGCGCCGATCGTCGAGGTCGGGGATCTCACTCGCTCATTCGGTCACACGCGGGCTGTGGACGGAGTCACTTTTTCGCTGGCCCCGGGGGAGTGTCTGGCGCTCTTCGGCCCCAACGGCGCGGGCAAGACGACGCTGCTGCGCATTCTGGCCGGATTGCTGAAGCCATCGTCGGGAGCGGCGCTCGTGTCCGGAGTCTCGCTGCCTGCCGGCGCTGAAGTCAGGTCGCGCGTCGGTCTCATATCCCATCACACGCTGCTGTACGAGGCGCTTTCCCCCCGCGAGAATGTAGCCTTCGCGGCCAAGCTATACTCGGTGCGCGATGCCGCCATGCGCGCCGAGGAATCGCTTCGACGCATGTCGATGATGGACTGGGCCGATGCGCCGGTTCGCTCGCTGAGTCGCGGGATGCAGCAGCGCGTGTCGATTGCGCGCGCGATGGTTCACGCTCCTCAGCTGGTCCTGGCGGACGAGCCCTATAGCGGCCTGGACGATAGCGGCGCCCGAGCCCTCACCGCGCTGCTCCAGGAGCTTCGATCCTCGGGCACCGCGATCATCATCGTGACGCACAACCTCGCGGAGGGATTGTCGATCGCTACGCACGCCGCCGTGATGCGGCGCGGCCGATTCGCGCGCTACGACCGTCGCTCCGATGTCGACGCCGCGTCGTATTCAGAGATCTATCGCGATGCGGTAGCCGCCGATGATTGATACTCTTTCAGCCGCGTGGCTCATCGCGCGCAAGGATCTCGCGATCGAGTTCCGTACGCGCAGTGCATTTCTCTCCTCCGTCGTGTTTGCGCTGCTGGGTCTGGTGATTTTCTACTATGCGTGGGACCCGACTGCCGTATCCGTTGCGGATCTCGCGCCGGGGGTCCTGTGGATCATTTTCACGTTTTCCGGGCTGCTGGGTCTGCATAGGTCATTCGGCGTCGAAGCGACAGATCACGCCATCGATGGCCTTCTCGCGTCACCCGTCTCGCGGCATTCCATCTTCCTCGGCAAAGCCTTCGCGAATCTCGTCTTTGTAGCCGCAGTGCAGATGATCGCCATCCCTGCGCTCGTATTGTTTTACAACCTTCCGCTTGGCGATGTAGCCGCGCCATTGATTGCGATCGCGCTTCTTGCCGCCATCGGCCTGGTCGCGGTAGGCACTCTTTTCAGCGCGATGGCGGTAAATACGCGCCTCGCGGAGCTGTTGCTGCCCATGCTGGCGCTTCCGTTCTTCGTGCCGATAGTGATCGCCGCGACCCAGGCAACCGCGAAGCTACTGAGTGGCCGGCCAGTGGCCGAAGCCGGGGCATGGCTCAAGCTATTACTGGCGTTCGACATCGTTTTCGTAGCGGCATGCACGCTGGCGTATCCGTTCACGCTCGAGGAATGAGGACTGCGCTCCGACAGGCATCCATGACGGAGGGCTATACGGAGCACCGGCAGACACACCTTCGGCCGCTTAAATTGCAAATATGAAGATCTCCTGGCTCAATACCGTCGCTGGTCTGGCGGTAGCCGGCACCGTAGTTCGCGCGGCGTTCTTCACCCCGCTCGAGGCGAAGCAGGGAGCGGCGCAGAAAATCTTCTACATCCACGTCCCCTCGGCGTGGGTGGCGTTTCTCGCGTTTGGCCTCGTCGCCGTCGCGAGCGGCGTATTCCTCTGGCTCCGTGACCCGCGGCTCGATCGGTTCGCCGAGAGCTCGGCGGAAGTCGGCGTGGTCTTCACGACCGTGGTCCTCATCACCGGACCTCTCTGGGCTAAGCCGATCTGGGGCGCATACTGGGCGTGGTGGGACGTGCGGCTCGTGTCTACGCTTTTTCTCTGGTTCATCTACGTCTCCTACATCGTTCTGCGCGGCGCCATCGACTCGCCCGAGATGCGCGCGCGCTATTCAGCCGTATTGGGAATCCTGGGCGCGCTGCTGATCCCGTTCATTCACCTGAGCGTATATCTCTTCGCGACGATGCATCCGATGCCCATCGTCGGAAAGCCGAGCGCGCCCTCACTTCCGAACGAAATGCTCTTAACGCTCTTTCTTTCACTGATCTCCTTCACGCTCCTGTATTCCGCGTTCGTGAGATCGAGATACCGCCTCGCCGCCGAGCGCGACGGTGCCCTCGGAGCTACCGCGCAACATGCCTGAGACCTCGTCGTACTATCACATCGCGTACACCGTGGCGCTCTCGATTTACGCCCTCTACGCGCTCAGTCTCTACCTGCGTCGCAAGCGATTGAGGGGAAAGTAGATGCCCGCGAATTTGCCGACGACACCGGCCACACCGACGGAAGTTTCCGACGCCGTTAACGCGCGGATTCTCGCCGTCTCGGAGGATCGCATCTCGGGGTTCGTGAACGAGCCGTTCGCTCAGATCGCGTTCAACGCGGACCTGCCGGAAGAAATCGTGATCGAGCGTCTCCGCGCGATGCTGCGAGCCGGAGTGATTCGCCGGATCAGACAGACGTTGATGGCGACCAACCTCGCGCCGGGGGCGCTCGTCGCCTGGCGGGTCCCGGCCGACAGACTGGACTCGGCCTTCTCGTACATGGTGAAGGACGACCCTTTTTCCGGTCACGTCGTCATTCGATCGACCGATGCCGACACACCCGGATCAGTCTATAGGCTGTGGACGACGCTCAAGGTGCCGCAGGGATTCTCGATGACTCGGCACTGCGAGTTTCTGGCGCGACAAGTGGGCGCGGAGGCGTTTCGCATCATGCCGGCAAAGCGTCTGTTCGCGCTCGGTGTAGGTCACGTGCGCCGGCGCGGAATTGAGCCGGGCTCGCGCAGCGACAATCCCGGACGCGTGCTGAACACGAACATCGTTGAGCTCACGGCTCTCGAATGGCGGGTGCTCGAGGCGCTCAAGCGCGAGTTCTCGCTGCACGAGATCACACCTGACCCGTGGCGCTCACGGGCCGCGGAGGCTGGACTCGCTCTCGAAGACTTCGTCCAGGTCGCGCGTTCGCTCAGCGCTCGCGAAGTGATTGGCAGGTTCTCCACTTTTCTCGAGCACGTGAAGCCGTCGGCTACCGGCGAGCGCGTCACGAGATACAACGCGCTCTTTCATTGGCGGGTGCCACCGGGGAGGGAGATCGAGGCGGGGAAGGAGATTGGACGGCATCACATCCTTACACACGCATACTGGCGCGAGGGCGGTCCCGAGTTCGCGAACGTGAACGTCATGGCGGTCGCCCACGGGAACGACAAGGATGTCGTGCTGGCACACAAAGCGGCCATCGATCAGCATCTCGATGAAGCGGACATTCCGGTGCTCTACACGAATGTCTTCTGGGGCGGCCGGAGCGAGATCAAACCGTCGGAGATCTCGCCTGTCGAGTACGCGAAATGGGCTGCTCGCGTAGGTCTTGAAGATGAAGGCGAGTCACCAGTTTCCTCGAAACTTCGCTCTCTCACTACTGAACTATCGCAAGGGCCGCCGGTTGCCTGAAGGAAAAGTTTTTCTCGTTGGAGCGGGGCCGGGAGATCCGGGGCTTCTCACGGTGCGGGGGAAACAGCTCATCGAGTCCGCCGACGTGATCGTGTACGACGCGCTCGCGAATACCGCACTCCTGCCGGAGGGCGCGCGAGAGACGGGGCGGCCGGAGCTGTACTACGTGGGGAAGCGCGGCGGCGCCAAAGACTCGGTTTCCCAGGAGGAGATCAACGCGCTCCTCATCAAGTTGGCGCGCGAAGACAAACGAGTCGTTCGCCTGAAGGGTGGCGATCCATTCGTGTTCGGCCGAGGGAGCGAGGAAGCGCAGGCTCTCAACGATGCATCGGTCCTGTTCGAGGTGGTGCCGGGAGTGACCGCGGGCATCGCCGCGCCCGAGTATGCCGGCATTCCAGTCACGCATCGCGGACTCGCGACGTCGGTGACCTTTGTGACGGGGCACGAAGATCCCGCAAAGCCCAACACGCAAACGAACTGGACCGCGCTGGCAAAAGTGGGTGGAACGATCGTGCTCTACATGGGAGTGAAAACGCTGCGCAACATCGCTGATGCCCTGATCAAGGGTGGAATGCCGGGTGAGACCCCCGCGGCAGTGATCCAGTGGGCAACGCTTCCGAGGCAGCGGACCGTCGTGGCTACACTCGAGACGCTCGCCGCCAAAGCTGAAGAACAGAACATCTCGGCACCCGTTATCACCGTTATCGGCTGGTCGGTAGTGCTGCGCGACGAGCTGAACTGGTTCGAGCAGCGGCCACTTTTCGGAAAGCGGATCGTGGTGACGCGCGCGACTCAACAGGCCCCTGCGCTGAGCGACAAGCTCCGCGATCTGGGCGCCGATGTCATCGAGATGCCCGCCACACAAATTGCGCGTCTCGATCTCACCTCGCTTCGCGCCGCGATTACGGGCATAAAGCACTACGACTGGCTGATTTTCACGAGCCAGAATGCGGTCGCCATTTTCTGGGAGCAGCTGCTCGGCGCCGAGCGTGATGCGCGTGCGCTCGCAGGCCTGAAGATCGCAGCGGTTGGTCCCGCCACTGCTGGGGCGCTACTCGAGCGCGGGATCGCCGTCGATCTGATACCGAAGCGCTTCGTCGCCGAAGGATTGCTCGAGATGCTGCGCGAGCGCGATGACATGGCGGGGGCGCGAGTTCTTTACGTGACCGCTCAGGGAGCGCGCGATGTGCTTCCCGACGGATTGGAGGAGATGCACGCGGGAGTTACCGTGATCGAGGCTTACAAATCGATGCCCGATGGTCAGGGCGCTGAAAAGCTCGCTCGCGCCATCGAAGCTGGTAGAGTTGATCTCGCCACTTTCACCTCGGCCTCGTCTGTCAAGGCGTACGTTAATGCTGTAGGCGATGAGCTGGCTGTTCGGGTGCCCGCCGCTTCGATCGGAGCGAAGACGTCCGAGGCATTGCGCGAGGCGGGAATCGAGGTCATACGCGAAGCCGCGGAGTCGACGATCGATGGTCTCGTTGCTGCGGTAGTCCGTGGCGCCTGAAATGAAGGTTGATGCCCTGGTGGTTCGAATCGGAACGCGATCATCGGAGCTCGCTCTCCGGCAGGCGCGACTGGTGGAAGATGCGCTGCTCGCCCGCGGCATCGCGTCGGAGCTCGTGACTTTCAAGACGACCGGCGACAAGAAGCTCGATCAGCCGCTGACCGAGATTGGCGCGAAGGGCCTTTTCACCCACGAGCTGGAAGTCGCACTTTCCAAAAACAAAATCGACTGCGCGGTCCACTCGCTGAAGGATCTGCCGACGGATCTTCCCGACGGACTCGAGATCGTCGCTTTGCTCGCCCGAGAGGATCCTCGTGACGTGCTCGTGGTGAATCGCGGCACGGGCGCTGAAGGTCTGAACGATCTTCCAGCCGGGTCGAGAGTGGGCACGTCGAGCCTGCGCCGGCGCGCTCAGCTTATGGCGAAGAGACCCGACCTCGAGGTGGTGGAACTGCGCGGCAACGTTCCGACGCGGCTCGGTAAAGTGGAGAGCGGTCAGGTTCACGCTGCGATCCTCGCGGCCGCTGGTCTCATTCGCCTGGAGGTGCGGCAAAGAATCACGATGTACTTCGAGGTGCCGGACTGGCTACCAGCGCCTGGCCAGGGCGCGATCGCCATCCAGGCGAGGAGCGACGATCGGCGTATGAAGGATTTGCTGTCGCCCCTCAACGACGCGCGCACGTCCCTCGCGACGCGCTCGGAGCGCGCTTTTCTGGCCGCGCTGGACGGCGGATGTCAGGTTCCTATTGGCGCCTTGGTCAGTGCCGTGGATGGCCGGCCTACATTATATGGTATGCTGGCCGACGTGAACGGAACGCACATCGTGCGCGGATCGCGCCCATTGAGCGCCGAGTCGCCCGAAGCCACTGGTGAGGCACTCGCGGCCGAGATTCGGTCGCGAGGTGGCTCGAGTCTGCTCGTCGAGCTTCGCCAGCTCTCCAAACTTCCCGCACCACAACCCGAGTAACAGTGTCGAGCTTCCCGCAGTACCGGCCGCGTCGACTGCGTCGCACAGCGGCGCTAAGAAATCTGGTTCGCGAAACCCATCTCGCTCCCGCTCAGCTCGTGCTGCCGGTCTTCGTCCGAGAGGGAAAGAAACTGCGCCGCCCCGTCGCATCGATGCCCGGCGTGAGCCAAACGTCGGTCGACGAGATGTTGCGGGATGCGGAATCCGCCGCGAAAGCGGGAGTGGGCGGAATAATTCTCTTCGGAGTCCCGGAGACCAAGGACGCTACGGGATCGTCGGCGTGGGATGAGAAGGGCGCGGTACAGTCCGCGGTGCACGCGCTGAAAAAAGAAATCCCCAACCTCGTCGTGATCACCGATGTCTGCATGTGCGAATACACGGACCACGGCCATTGCGGCGTTCTGAAGGACGGCGAAGTCGACAATGACGCGACGCTCGAGTTGCTCTCGCGGGCCGCGGTCTCTCACGCTCGCGCCGGAGCGGATATCGTGGCGCCGAGCGACATGATGGATGGCCGGGTTCAGGCGATCCGATCAGCGCTTGACGCAGACGGACATTCGGAGGTGTCGATTCTCAGCTACGCGGCAAAGTACGCGTCGGCGTACTACGGTCCTTTTCGCGAAGCGGCCGAGTCGGCTCCCCAGGCGGGAGATCGCCGTGGGTACCAGATGGATCCCGGGAATGCAGAGGAGGCGCTGCGAGAGGTACGCTCGGACATCGAAGAGGGCGCCGACGCGATTATGGTAAAGCCGGCGGGACCGTATCTCGATATAGTCGCACGCGTTAAAGCGGAGACGGGATATCCGGTTGCGGCCTACCAGGTGAGCGGCGAATACGCGATGATCTGCGCAGCCGCCGACCGGGGCTGGATCGAGAGGGAGCGCGTGATGATGGAGTCGCTGCTGGGCATCCGCCGCGCCGGCGCGGACTTCATCGTCACCTATTTCGCCACCGAGGCGGCTGGACAGCTCTGAAGGGTCCGCGCGCGCTCCGCGGCGGACGGTAGTACCCATAACATCACATTGACGAGAACCGCAATCCGGCGTATAATTAGGTGATTGGCTAATTAACTAACTAACTAACTAACTGACATGAATAATGTTTTTAAAGCCCTTTCCGATCCAACCAGACGCGAGATCCTCGAGATGCTCCGCTCGGGGCCACGCACATCGGGAGAGATCGCCGAAAAATTCAGCACGAGCTGGGCGACCATTTCGCGCCACCTGAGCGTGCTCAAGGACGCTGAGCTCATTCTTGCCGAGCGAAACGGACAGCACGTCGTCTACGAGCTGAACACAACTGTATTTCAGGACGTCGTCGAACATCTCATCAAGTGGCTTCGGCCGCGGAGATAAAAATGCGCAAATGGATTCCGTTCCTCATCGTAATTGCCGCAATCACCGCGTCGGCGGTTGTGTATCCGAAATTACCGGAAACCATGGCGACCCATTGGGACATGGACGGCCAGGCCAATGGATGGAGCAGCCGCTTCGTCGGCGCTTTCATTACTCCCCTTCTCATGCTTGCGGTCTGGGGCTTCCTTCGCGTCCTGCCGGCCATCGACCCGCGAGGAAGCAACTACCTCAAGTTTGGAGACGCGTTTCAGGCGATAGTCGTCTCCATAATGTTCTTCCTCTTGGCGATGCACATTTTCATTCTGCGCGCGGCGCTTGGGTATCCGGTAGCATTGCAGCGCGGCGTTCCGTTGGGAATCGGCGTCCTGCTTGTGGTTATCGGAAATCTTCTCCCTCGTGCTCGGCCCAACTGGTTCCTGGGAATCAGGACGCCGTGGACTCTTTCGAGCGACCGAGTATGGGAGAAGACGCATCGAGCCGGCGGTCAGATGTTTGTCGGGGGCGGAATCCTCATCATTCTTGCCGCAATCGTGATCCCGCAGTGGGCGCACTTTGTTCTCATAACGGTGGTGGTGGCCTGCTCGCTGGGTGCGGCGATCTACTCGTACGTCGAATGGAAGCGCGAGCAAACACCGGCAAGTGCGGGATGATAGTCACCCCTACCTCAATCGATTCATGAAATCCTTCACTCGCCTCTCACTCTTCGTTCTGTCGATGGCGTGCTTGGCCTCTTGGGCGGGCGCTCAGTCACCGGCACCGGCCCCGATCGACACAGTACCTCCTCGTTCTGTGCTCGAGCTGCCTTTTTCGTTTCAGAGTGGAACGTTCACTCTGCCCGGCACATTGACTCTTCCCGCGAAGTACAGCGCGCAGATTCCAGTGGCCTTGATCGTGGCGGGCTCCGGCCCGACCGACAGGAATGGCAATTCTGCCGGTCCTCTCCGGGCGGCGAACAACTCCAACCTCTACGCAATCCTCGCGTGGCAGCTCGCCCAAGCCGGAGTTGCCTCCGTCCGCTACGACAAGCGCGTCATCGGAGACAATCTTCAGAAGGTCGACATCGCGAACACGTCGATCGATGATTTCGTGGCCGATGCCATCGCGGGCGCCAGGAAGCTCGTCTCCGACCGTCGATTCTCGAGGGTGATTCTCATCGGACACAGCGAGGGAGCGGGATTGGTGCTGCAGGCGGTGAATCGAGGCGCGCCCGCGGCCGGAATAGTGATGCTCTCCGGGGCGGGACGACCGATAACTGCCGTCCTGAGGGAGCAACTCTCGCGGCAGCTTCCGCCCGAAGAGCTCGTCAAATGGGACTCTGCGTTCGCGCGCTATCTGAGGGGCGAGCAACCCGAGGATGTGAATCCCGGCCTCATGTCGCTGCTCGTTCCGATCAACCGGAAGTTCATGCAGTCGTGGGTCAGGTATGATCCGACCGTCGAGATCGCGCGCGTCAAAGTTCCCGTGTTGCTCGTGCAGGGGGCGCACGACATCCAGGTGAGCGAGGTTGATGCGCGCGCGCTGAAAGCAGCCCAGCCGGCCGCAAAGCTCGTCGTGATTCCGATGGCGAACCACGTCTTTCGCGCGGCGGCGAGCACCGATCGCATGGCGCAGCTCAAGCTCTATACCGATCCTACGATTCCTATTGTGCCGGAGCTGGCTCCGACGATCGCGGATTGGATTAAAGGACTCAAGTAATCTCGTTTGGTATCGGCGCGTGGTCTCAGGAAATCACGCGCTGCGTCAGGCATTAAGGGCCCTCCTTCGCCAGGCACATTGATGCCTGGCGATAGCGCGGGCTGTGCAGGGTCGGGAGGCACCATATCGGCGTGATGCCCCCAACGCGATTAACTTGTACGTCCAACACTAGCCCCGCGATATATGCGCTATCGGCAGTTCCCCGGAACCGACATCAAGGTCAGTGAAATCGGATTCGGCACCTGGACCTTGTCCACCGGCTGGTGGGGCGAAAAGACCGACGACGAAGCGGTTCAGATGCTTCGCGCCGCCCACGAGCAATTCGGCATCAACTTCTTCGATACTGCCGACACTTACGGAAATGGGCGGGGAGAACGGCAGCTGGCGGAGGCGTTCCGCGGCAGGCGCGACGCTGTCGTCTACTCCACAAAGATCGGCTACGACATCTATGACGCCGCCGCGCAATCCACTCGGCGCGGTCAGAACGAGCTTCCCCAGAAGTTCGACCGCGATTACATGCGATTCGCGCTCGACAAATGCATGGAGCGGCTCGAAACCGATTACATCGATGTCCTCCAGCTGCACAACATCAAGATGGAGCACGTCCGGAATGCCGCGATCTGGGAAGCGCTCCGCGAGATGCAGAGCGAGGGACTCATCGGCGTGTGGGGCGCGGCATTCGGTCCGGCCATCGGGTGGCTCTACGAGGCGGTAGAGCTGTGCGAGCGGGAGAGTGACGTCGGCACCATACAGATGATCTGGAACATCCTGGAGCAGCACCCGGGCACCGCGATGATCGAGGCCGCGCGCGAGTTCGCCCCCAACTGCGCATTCAACATCCGCGTGACCCACGCGTCCGGAATGCTCGAAGGCAAATACACGGAAGACACCGTGTTCCCCGCCAACGATCACCGCCGGCATCGCCCGCGGTCGTGGCTAACGACCGGCGTCAGAAAAATTCGCACGCTCGATTTCCTTACGACGCGGATGACGCTTGGCCAGTCGGCACTCAAATGGCTGCTCGCCGAGCCGCGAGTGGTGACGACACTGCCCAACATCTACGACATGGATCAGCTGAAGGAATTTGCCCAGGCCTCCGACAAACCCGACCTCTCGGCCGAAGACCTTGCGCGCATCGGCCAGCTTTCGGGGGGCAATTTCGGAGTCGATGAGGAACCGATGGCATTCAAGGGGACCATGGAACGCGTCACCACGTGATCAATCCGTGGCATGATCTGCCCGCGGGGATTCATCCGCCCGACAACGTCACCGCCGTAATCGAGATCCCACGAGGGAGCCGCAACAAATACGAGCTGGACAAGGCTACCGGTATGATTCGTCTCGACCGCGTGTTGTATTCGGCGGTTCACTACCCCGGAGACTACGGCCTCATTCCGCGGACGCTGCACGAGGACGGAGATCCACTGGACGTGCTCGTCCATATCAACGAGCCGACGTTTCCAGGGTGTCAGATCGACTGCCGTCCGCTCGGAGTCCTCAAGATGCTCGATCGCGGAGAACCCGACGACAAGATCCTCGCGGTGCCATGCCACGACCCATATTATCACGAATACTTCGATATCGCCGATCTTTCACAGCATTATCTGAAGGAAGTGGAGCACTTCTTCCATATCTACAAGGATCTCGAAGGACGGCGGGTGGAGATCGTGGGATGGGAAAAGAGCGAAGTTGCGGCGCACGTAATCAACGAATCGATCGCGCGCTATCAGGAGCGATTCCATCAGGTCGGTACCTAATCACTCGATGCCGCGCGGCGCGGGCGGAGGACGATATGAATAGTCAACGATCGCTGCGGTACGTGTGCTCGCTGTCACTGCTCCTCGGCGTGCTGCTTGTGGCGTGCAGCAAGGGCGAGGAGAGCGCGGTGAAGGGAAGGAGTGGCCCGAATGGCGCGGCGCGCGACAGCGTCAGCGATCTCGCGCTCTCTGAAGATGGGCTCGGGCAGATTCAGATCGGTATGAATCTCGACGACGCCGTCAACATGGGCTTGCTGAACGAGAATCCCACCATGAAGCCGACCTGTGATTTCGTGTTTCCGGCGGTCGGGGCGGGAATTCCCGACGGAGTTAGCGTCATGGTCGTGGAGGGAAGGCTCGCCCGCATCGACGTCGACACCGGGTTAGTTACGACGGAAGATGGCGCGAAGATAGGCGACACCGAAGAACGGATCCGCACCATCTACGACGGCGATGTGCCGGTCGAGCCGCACAAGTTCATCACCGGTGGCCATTATATGACGGTGGTTGGCGACAGCACGAGCGCGGGAAAAGCCCTCGTGTTCGAGACGGACGGGCAGCGGGTTACCAGCTTTCGCGCAGGACGCCTTCCAGAAGTGAAATGGGTCGAAGGCTGTAGCTAGTGTTTCGCACGCTTTTCAGTGCGAAAGGCAGGATTACCCGCAGAGAATACCTGACAGCGGGCGTTGGGCTGATGGTGTTCAAATACGTAGTTGACGCGACCACGATCTATCTGGTTGCGCACCTCATCTGGACTCCGTTCGACTACCTGTTCCCGCTGATCGGAGTCCACGCCACCAAAGTCGGCTCTTTCCCGAACTGGCTTCAGATTGCGCTGCTCCTCTGGACCCTGCCGTTCATCTGGGTCGGAGTGACGATGATGCTGCGCAGAGCGATCGACGCCGGTCGCTCCCCTGGATGGTGCGCGGCGTTCTTCATTCCGGTCGTAAATTACGCGGCGATGCTCTTTCTCGCGGCGCTTCCTTCCAAAGTCCCCGAGCCCGTGCAGCAAAAGCCATCGCCATCATCCGACGATCGTTTTGGATCCGCGATTTTCGGAGTGCTCGGCGCCGCCGCGTTCGGTCTTCTGGCGATACTGGTCAGCGTCGTGGGGTTCAGGAATTATGGCGGCCCTCTCTTTCTGGGCACGCCTTTCGTTCAGGGCCTAGTATGCGGGTGGGCGTTCAATCGCGAGCGCGTCAGGTCGACACGAGAGACAATAGCGGTGGTTTGGATCAGCCTCCTGCTCGTCGGTGGCGTAGTCTTCCTGTTCGCGATGGAGGGCATCGTCTGCCTCCTCATGGCGCTCCCCATCGCCGCCGTGCTGGGCATCATGGGAGCGATCGTCGGACGCAGCATTGCGCTCCGCGGCAGCGGAACGATGGCCGGGGCTGCCGCCGTGCTCTTCGTGGTTCCCACCGGTGCTCTGGTGGAGAAGGCTACCGACTCGACCGCGCCAACGTATGAGGTGGTTACCAGCGTCGACGTATCCGCTTCGCCGAACATCGTTTGGCCCAAGGTCATTCAGTTCAGCGAGATAACATCCCCGCTGCCGTGGATTTTCCGGACTGGCATCGCGTATCCCGAGCGCGCTACAATCGTGGGAGAAGGACCAGGCGCAATTCGGCGGTGTGAATTTTCGACCGGCGCGTTCGTCGAGCCGATCACTATCTGGGACGCGCCTCGGCGGCTCGCTTTCGACGTCGTTGAGCAGCCGCCGCCGCTCAAGGAGCTCAGCATCTATAGCCGCGTCTACGCGCCGCATATCAATGGCTACTTCAGATCGCAGCGTGGTGAGTTTCGTTTGGTGCCGCTGGCTGGGGGCGGTACGCGACTCGAGGGCCACACCTGGTACAGCGTGGCTGTCTATCCGCAGGGATACTGGCGTGGGATAAGTGAGATCCTGCTCCACGAAATCCACCGACGCGTTCTGGACGAGGTAAAGCGCGAGGCGGAGGCTGGATCGCATGGCGCCTAGGTTCCTGACCGCAGACTGGCGCTACCTCGCGATGCTCAATTTCGATGTCGAGCCGGCCGTTCTTGTTCCATTTCTGCCGAAAGGAACCGAGCTCGATGATCGCAACGGAAAGCATTACCTGAGTCTGGTCGCGTTTCTTTTTCTCGATACACACGTGCTCGGACTGCCCGCGCTTTTCCACCAGAACTTCGAAGAAGTAAATCTTCGATTCTACGTGAGACGCCGCATTGGCGAAGAAGTGCGCTCCGGAGTCGTGTTCATTCGCGAGATGGTGCCGCTTTTCCTCGTCGCCGAGACGGCCAAGCTCACGTACAATGAGCCCTACCGCAGGGTGCCGATGCAGCACACGATAGTGAAGACGAGCGGCGAGCTACAAACCATCGAGTACATGTTTGGAGCCGGCCGCGAACAGTGCCGGCTCGCACTCCACGTGGACGGAGGCCCGCGCGAGATGGATCGCGGCTCGGAGGAGGAGTTTCTCACAGAGCGCGCGTGGGGATACACCACCCAGCGCGATGGCGGGACCATCGAATACAAAGTGGAGCACGCGCGCTGGCGCGTCTGGTCTGGCGCTCGCCCCGAGCTCGTCGGGCCGCTGGAAACTTTCTACGACGCCCCTTTTCCCACTGTACTCTCGGATGCACCGGCGTCAGCTTTCATTGCAGACGGATCCGCCGTGGCCGTGCACATGCCGGTGCGAATCGTGTAACTCTCAGCAGGAAACCCATATGACAGCGACAGCAGAAAGCACAGACGTTCGCTACCCGGTCGGCAAGTTTGATTGGAATGGAGTGGTCAGCCCATCGGACTATCCGCGTCTCATTGCGGAGATCGCGGCGACGCCGGGAGCGCTCCGTTCCGCCGTGGCCGGACTCTCCCGCGATCAGCTGGAAACCCGGTATCGCCCGGAAGGATGGACCGTGAAGCAAGTGGTCCACCACGTACCGGACAGCCACTTGAACGCGTACACCAGGTTCAAGCTGGCATTGACGGAGAACGAGCCCACGATCAAGCCATACGACGAAGCAAAGTGGGCGGAGCTGCAGGATACACAAGTGCCGATCGACGTCTCGCTCGATCTGCTCGATGCGCTCCACGTGCGCTGGGTGGCGCTTCTCCGGTCAATGGACGCCGCCGACTTCAATCGGACTTTCCGGCATCCCGAGCACAATCGTACCATGACGCTGGCGCAGCTGCTGGGCCTGTACGCGTGGCATGGCCGGCACCATGTGGCACACATAACATCGTTGAGAAAGCGCGAGGGATGGTGACAGAGCTTGCGATTTTCAGAGCGTGAGCTGCCACGTCTGGATTGCAACTGCAACTGCAACTGCAACTGAAACTGAACACTACCCGCTGCCGGCTGATCGCACCGGCATCCGGCTACCGGCGTTGCGGCACCGCGCTTGCCTGTCTTGGTTGTTCAACCTGATGGCGGTGCTCAGTGCGCGTTAAGACGGACAAACTGAACTCCAGCAAAGCGACCTGGCTATTGGTCGGCGCTGGAGCTGCGATGGTAGCTGGCAGATTGGTGGAACGGGGCCTCGAAGGTGGATGGCGCGCCGTGAAGCATGAAGACCCTCCGGAGCATCCGGGCCGCGGTGACAGTTGGCCCGCTGCCATTGCCTGGGCAGCCATGTCGGCGGCCACGGTGGCCGCGGTTGAGCTCGTTGCACGACGCGGCGCGCATGCGGGCCTGCGGCAGCTGACCGGCAAGCGATCCCCCGCCAACCTGTGAAGCACGCGCCAGCATTTCTCAAGCTCGTCGACGACGCCAAGGCGCGCGTCCGGGAAGTCAGCGTCGGCGAAACGCAGCGAAAGCTGGAGACCGGGAAGGCAAGGGTCATCGATGTTCGGGAGGACGGCGAGTGGGCCGCCGGTCGCGTGCGCGGCGCCGAGCATATGGGGAAGGGAGTGATCGAGCGCGACATCGAGGCGCGCGTGCCGGACAAGGGTGCCGAGCTCATACTCTACTGCGGCGGCGGATTCCGTTCCGCACTCTCCGCCGACAGCCTGCAGAAGATGGGATACACGAATGTGTCCTCGATGACTGGGGGCTGGCGCGCGTGGAAAGAGGCCGGAGGGCCGGTCGACGAGGAATAGTGCAAAGTACTTGACATCGCAAAGTAAAACGGTATCTTAACGCGTACAATCACGGCTAACAGCCGGTGAAGGTCTTGCTGCTTGCGTCGGCGCCGACGGATTGATCGAGGGGGTCATCCACAACATGAATGCCGCGGACGTGGAGATGGCGCCCGTGCTCGCTGGTCTCCTCATGCTGGTGCAAGCGATTCTCACGCTGCTCTACCTGCATACGACCGATAGGCTGCGCCCGCGCGTCAACACGCGCACTTCGGCGTGATGACTTCGTAAAGCCGATAGCCGGTAGCCCGTTGCCCGTTGGGGTTGCGCTAGGGTCGCAGCTCCCCGTGCTCCACCGGCTCCCGACCTCGCCGCATGAAGAGGAATTCGTACAGCAGCGCCGCCACCAGCCCTCCAGTGATCGGAGCGAAGAAATAGAGCAGCTGCGCCTCGTAGATTCCGCTCGCGACAGCAGGCCCGAACGACCGCGCCGGATTCATCGATCCGCCGGTCATCGGCCCGATCGCCAGGATATCGGCCGCCACCACGAACCCGACGGCAAGTCCACCGATCTTTGGTCCGCGAAGATCCACCGCCGTTCCGAACACCACAAAGACGAGGAAGAAGGTCGCAATCGCTTCAACCAGGAAAGCTTGGCCGCCGGTCACGTCGAGAGCGATTGTGAGGCCGCCACCGCGCGTGGCGACAAACGTAGAGTCGGAGAATGCGAGCTTGAGCGCATAACCCGCCGCTATAGCCCCAATCAGCTGCGCTACGATGTAGATCGCGGCCATCATCGGCTCGATGCGCTTCGTCACCAGCATGCCGAGCGTCACGGCCGGATTGAAATGACCGGAGACGCGCATCAGAGCGCTCACCATTACCGCCAGAATCAATCCGTGGGCAAACGCAATCTCGATCAGACCCGTCGGGGATCCCGTCGATCTCGCGTGGATGATCGCAGCGCTGCCCACAAAAGTGAGCGCGAAGGTGCCTATGAATTCAGCGACCGAATGCCGCCACGAGTCCCGCATTGTCCTGCCCCCGTTGTGACCGTTGGGGCCGCGACGCGCGAGCTCTCTAGATCACTCGACGCAAAACCAGCGCGGCATTGATTCCACCGAAGCCGAAGGAATTGGTGAGGATATGCTCCACACGCTCCTGCCTCCCCGCTCCCGGCAGAAAGTTAAGATCGCAGGCCTTGTCCGCAACCTGCAGGTTCACGGTCGGCGGAAGCCATTCCTTCTCGATCGCCAGCGCGCAGATTGCGGTCTCTATCGCCCCGGAAGCGCCGAGGGCGTGACCGTAGTAACCCTTCGTTCCGCTCATCGGAACCTTGTAGGCGCGATCGCCCATCACCTTTTTGATCGCCTTCGTCTCAGTGGAATCGTTGAGCTGCGTCGAGCTGCCGTGCGTGTTGATGTAGCCGATCTCATCGGGAGAGACGTGCGCATCGTCCAGCGCCAGCTGCATCGATCTCGCCGCCTGCGAGCCGTCCGGGCGGGGGGCGGTCATGTGATGCGCGTCGTTCGTCGTACCGTAACCCGCAACCTCGGCGTAGATCTTCGCGCCGCGCGATTGCGCTCGCTCGTACTCCTCGAGCACCATGACGGCCGCGCCCTCCCCCATCACGAATCCGTCCCGATCCTTGTCGAACGGGCGTGAAGCCATCTCCGGCTCTTCATTTCGCGTCGACATGGCGCGGATCAAGGCGAACGCGCCGAAACAGAGCGGGGCGAGCGGTGCTTCGGACCCGCCAGCGATCATTACATCGGCGTAGCCGTCGCGAATCTGCCGGAACGCATCGCCGATGGCGATCGCGCCCGACGCGCAGCTCATCGCGTTCGTGGAGTTGGGCCCCATGACCCCGAGCTCGATGGCGATGTTGCAGCTCGA
>JBDTIV010000011.1:0-98932 GCA_039936175.1 Gemmatimonadaceae bacterium
ACTCGACAGAGCGGGGAACGGATTTCACCGTTGTGGTGGATACGTTCGCGACGACGACACAAGGGCTGATTGGCCCAGTTCAACCCGTCCAGCTGCCGATCCAGAGCTCCGGATCTCTTGTCGACAACACTGTAACAATCAACAGCCAGACTGAAAGCGAGAAATGCAGCACCGTCAGCTCGATGCTCGTGACAGACATCAATAATTTGCTGGTAGCATTTCCGGCACAGTTGTCATCGGGTGTAGTCTGGAAAGACTCGACGGATGTAAAAGGCTGCCAAGCCGGTGTTCCGACATCCGCACACACTATCAGGTCGTTTGTCGTCTCAGGACAGCGCTCGTACGAAGGTCGTTCAGTGCTCCTGATCATGAGAGCCGATACAACCCGAGCTGAAGGAGAGGGAGGACTTCAGCAACACCGCGTGTCGATTCACGCAACCGGAACCGGAACTGCAGTCTATTACCTCGACACGACAGCCGGCCGAATTCTGCATCTAACGGTCGATCAGATTTTGAATCTCAGCCTGGGGACCCTGACTGGACAGTTCCAGTTCAACCAGGATTCGAAGCAGGATTTCAGGATCGTCCCCTAGTCGACGAGACGAAGTGGCATCACGAGGCACATATACGACGCCGGATCCTTCCAGCTCTCCGGTTCCAGTGTCGCCGCTCTTTCAGGCGCCTTGAAGGTCAGCCGCACTTCATCTGTCGGGATATAGCGCAGGATCTCGAGCAGATAGCTTGCGTTGAATCCGATATCGAGCTGATCTCCGGTATATCGAATCGGAAGCTCATCTTGGGCTTCACCGAGATCCGGAGTTTGCACACTGAATTTCAACAACCCCGAATTAAAGGACAAACGAATCCGATGAGTCTGATCTGAAGCAATTACCGACATGCGCTTCAGCGCGCTCGCCAAGGCTATTTTGTCGGCAACCGCCACTTTATCATTGTCCTTCGGGATGACCTGTTCGTAATTCGGGTACGGACCCTCGATAAGGCGCGTAAAAACGGCCGTAAAGGGCGACCGAAAACCAATATGGTTATCCCCACGAGCGATCTCGAGCTCTTCTTCGGGTGGGAAAAGCCTTCTTACTTGTTCCAGCGCTTTTGGCGGAACGATCAAATCACTCGCTGGCGCATTAGTCGAGTCGATCGGGATATCCATCTTCGCCAATCGATGCCCGTTGGTTGCCACCATGCGCATCCTGTCGGGTCTCAGCTCCCACAGTACACCGTTCAAAATCGGCCGACTTTCCTCGGACGATACCGCAAATGACGTGTGGGAGATCAACTGCTGCAGGTCTCCCGATCGGATTCTCCAGCTCTCGCTGAACCGAACGGACGGGAATGTCGGAAACTCATCCCGTGGAAGGCCCAGAAGCTTGAACCGCGATCGACCACATTCAATCGTGACCCGCTGTTCTCCCACGGCGCCAATCTTTACCGGAGCAGGTGGTAACTCACGCGCTATTTCACTCAGCTTCTTCGCCGGAATCGTAACAGCACCAGGAACGTCGACATCAGCCATTACTTCCGTACTTACTGCGATGTCGAGATCTGTTCCCGAAAGTTTGATTCCCCTATCCGTCGTCTCGAGCAGGATGTTAGCCAACACAGGGAGTGTCGTCTTCGCTGGGATGCTCGCAGCTACAGCCGCGAGTCCCTCCTGAAGCTTTTCGCGAGAGATCGTAAAGCGCATCCCTTTCCCTCTGTGGATTCGGGTGACGTTACTAGTAGTCTCTTTTAAAGAGATTAGAACTAGTAGATGTAGTAGGTGCTGTGGATCAGTGTTGAATAAGGTCTAACTTATGAAAGGAGCGTAGTTTCCGCTACGCTGTATGATGTGTGGTAGAGTGTTGGTAATGCACGATGGCTGGCGTTGTCGACATCACTTTTAGGATGCTGTAGTCCTTTCCACACGGGGATGCAAAAAACTGGAGGTTTCCAACATTCCGCGGAGCTTGCCGATACGGCTCTTGAGATCGGGATCATGGGTTACCGCGTCCTGGACCTTGTCGATGCTGTGAATCACAGTGGAGTGATCACGTCCGCCGAAAGCATTTCCAATCTCTACCAGCTGAGTTGAGAGAAGCTCTCGCGCGAGGTACATGGCAATCTGACGGGGAATGGTCAGCGTTTTTGTTCTGGTCTTGGAACGAAGGCCATCGACGGTGACCCCCCACTCCTTCGCGACAACCTGCTGGATGGTAAAAATGGTGAGCTTTCCGTTACTGTCGGGCTCCAGCCCTTCGATTGCGCGCAGCTTGTCTCTTAGCGCCTCGCGAGCAACTTCGACGGTGATGTCTTTGTGCTTCAGAGAAGCGTAAGCGAGTAGCTTGATTATGGATCCTTCGAGTTCTCTGACGTTGGAACGCACGTGTTCAGCGATGAAGTGAATTACATCGTCAGGAATTGTGAGCTCGAGCCGGTCTATGTGTGCCTTCTGTTTGAGAATGGCAACGCGGTGCTCGAAATCGGGCAGTGTGATATCAGCGACCATTCCCCACTCGAAGCGACTCTTTAGCCGATCCTCCAGGCCCGGGATTTCAGAAGGGGGACGGTCGCTTGTGAGAACGATCTGACGGCCGCCTTCATAGAGAGCATTGAAAGTGTGGAAGAACTCTTCCTGGGTTGCTTCCTTACGGCCTTTCAGGAAATGGACGTCATCAATCAGCAGGAGATCCGCCTCGCGATAACGCCGGCGAAAATCGGAAACAGTACGGTCACCAATCGAGCTTATCAGCTCGTTCATGAATTGCTCGGCAGCCACGTAGGTTATTCGCGTTTCCGAATTCCGCTTGAGCGTCTCATGGGCAATCGCCTGCATTAGATGGGTTTTTCCGAGCCCCGTGTCCCCATAAATAAAGAGCGGGTTATACACCTTGGCGGGAGCCTGGCTTACCGCGTGAGCAGCTGCTGCAGCCATCTCGTTCGATTTGCCAATGACGAAGAGATCAAAAGTGTAACGCTGGCTCAGCGGTGGTGTGCTGATGTTGTTCTGTGTCGACGCCGGTTTGGTGACCATAGCAGGCGGCGCGACGAAAAAGTCCATTTGCGACCGCTTCTTGCGCTCTTCATGGACGCGGAAGACGACGTTCATGGGATGACCGAGGACTATAGGCGAGAAGCTCGACAGTAAATCGGCGTGCTTGGAGTCATTCCAATCCGCGGTGAACTGGTCCGGAGCGCCGACAAATAGCGTGTCACCTTCGATTGAAAGAGCCTCTGTGGGCTCGAGCCAAGCCTGGAAAGTCTGATCAGGGAGTTCTTGACGGGCGCGGTCGAGTAGGCGATTCCAGACTTCGGCGGGGCTCAGCGACATGACGCGCCACGCTAGCCTCTTTATGTGGAAAAGTCAAACGAGCGAAGAAGCGAAGTCCTTCACGTGACTTGACCTATCTTCAACGCTGGAATAGTTTTACCCGCTCTCGACAGCATCTTATTGGTTTCTGGAGCATTGAATGGGCAAGCCTACATATCGTCCCCGCAACAAACGCCGCATCCGCACGCATGGCTTCAGGTTGCGGATGGCTACTAAATGGGGACGCGAAGTTCTAAGCCGCCGCCGCAAGAAAGGGCGCAAACGGCTCACCGTCCAGTTGCCTTCAAAATACGCCGGCGTCTAAGAATCTCAGGTTTTCTCGGGCCTCGAGGCTGACGAAGGAAGCCGATCTGGAGTTGGTAAGACGTACAGGGAAGCGGATGCAAACCGAGTGTCTGGAAGCTCGGATATCTGCTTCCCTTTTGCTTCATCCGCGGATAGGGGTGGTTGTTCCCAAATATGGACGACGAATCGTCGATCGGAATCGTACCAAACGACGCCTCCGGGAGCTGGCTCGAGTTCGATTGTTGCCGCTAATGGGACGAGCAGATCTTCTCTTACGCGCGAAGCCAGAAGCATATCAATCGACCTTCGAAAAGCTGGCTGTCCAGGTAGATACGATTGCCAGCTGGGCATCCGGCATCGCGGCTCGTTAAACAAATGCGGTCAGTATTCATTTTCTTGATTCGCGGTTACCAGCTGGCAATCTCACCGCTCTTTCCAGCCAGTTGCCGTTACTATCCAACTTGCTCGGCCTACGCGCTTGAAGCCTTCAGGCGATATGGGGTGATGAGAGGAATTCGGCTGACGACCAGTCGGATTCTACGCTGTCATCCGTTTAGGCCAGGCGGCTACGACCCGGTCCCCTGAATGGATAAGCGTTTCTTTCTGGCTCTGTTTCTATCGCTCGTTGTGATCGCGATTTCACAATTGCTCTTCCCGCCGCCAAAACCAGTTCCCGGATCTCGAACAGCAACACCCAAGGACTCGATCACAGCAGACCGCGGAACCGCGTCCTCTACGGTTTCGTCATCGGTCACGTCGCCTAATACTGCCTCACCAAGATCGGCGATTGGCGTGAATGCTACAGCTGGTGATACCGTGAGTAGACTGACGCCGGAAACGACAACGGTCGTCACACCGAAGGCCATCTACAGGTTCAGCAATATTGGCGCGGTACCAGTCTCGATTGAGATTCGCGAGTATGTGAATCGATCGGCAAGCGGGGGTCCTGTAGACCTTGCGGCAGAAGGACTGCCGCTCCTCGGCTACAAGCTGGTGACACCCATAGACACCGCAGACCTTTCGCGAGTGTCATTTGCTCTTGCCAGAGCGAAAAACACCGCGGGCAATGAGGCGCTAACCTACACCGCTTTCGTAAAAGGTCATTCGGTGTCAGTTACCTACACCATTTCGCAGGACACGACCGCCAGCTATGCGGTCAGCGTGAATGGTCGAGTAGAGGGACTATCTGGACAGAGCTATCTGCTCACCGATCTGCCGAGGACCCTCAAATCAGCTGAGGCAGACACTGTCGCAGACCATCGTAGCCTCGCATACAGCTTCAAACCAGAGCGTGATCATTCACGGAGTGTTCTTTTCAGTGGCCTTGATCCAGGGGACAAGATTCTCGAGACAGGCCCGCTCAGCTGGGTTGCCGTAAAGGACAAGTATTTCGTCCTGGGTATTCTGGCGCCGTCGAAAGGTCCGCTCTTTAGTGAGACTACTCTTGCAGGCGGTGCTCGCACTTCAAAAGTTGCGACGAATGCCGCGGCGACCGTCGTTCAGGAGATCAAGAACAACACCTTCGGATTCGAGATTTACGCCGGGCCTCAGGAATCGCAGCGTCTTACTCGGATGGGTCGCGATTTCGATCATGTGAATCCGTACGGATGGCGCTTTCTGCAGGGCGTTGTGCATCCGATTGCTTCCAAGGTGATTCAGGTACTCCTCTGGATGCACAACCGGCTCAACCTGACGTACGGGTGGGTCCTGGTGATTCTCGGAATTGGTGTTCGGCTTGCGATGTGGCCATTGAATCAGAACGTCATGCGGTCGAGTCTCAAAATGCAGGAGCTTCAACCCAAGCTTGCTGCCGCGCAAAAGAAATACAAAGATCCGGTACAGCAGCGCGAAGCGATAATGAAAGTGTATCAGGAGGCCGGGGTCAGTCCGTTCGCAGGACTCACGGGATGTCTGCCCTCCCTGCTTCCAATGCCGATACTCTTCGCGCTCTTCTTCGTTTTTCAGAATACCATCGAATTTCGCGGCGTCCCGTTTCTATGGCTTCACGACATCTCCATCAAGGATCCCCTGTACATTCTTCCGCTCCTGATGGGGGTCTCGATGTACCTGCTTTCGTGGATTGGAATGCGTAATGCTCCTCCTAATCCACAGGCAAAAATGATGAGCTACATGTTCCCGGTCATGATGACGGTGGTGTTGATCAACATGGCCTCGGGCCTGAATCTGTACTACACGGCTCAGAATATTGCATCCCTTCCGCAACAATGGCTGTTGGCCCGTGAGCGGGCAAAAATGCGCCCAGCCGGATAGCATATGCTCGGAGTAACGTATATTGGTCACGCAACGTTACTAATTGAGATCGGCAACCAACGATTTATCACCGATCCCAATTTCGACCCCGCTCTCGGGAAGCTCCTTCCACGGGTTAGCGCACCGGGAATTGCGCTCGATGCTTTGCCAAAGCTCGATGCGATAATCCTGACGCATGCTCATGCTGACCACCTATCCTTCGATTCACTCGACGCGCTTCCCGCGGACATTCCCCTTTTTGCTCCGCCTGCCGTAGCAAAATGGCTCTATAAACAGGGATATCATCATGCGGTCCCTGCCCCGCCTGGTGAAGCGAGCACGCTTGGCGCGGTGACAGTCCGGGCAGCGACTGCAACACACAAGGGAAATCGGTATGGAATAGATCGATGGCGGAGCGCCAGTAATATGTATCTAATCAGCACTAATCAAACTTCGTGCTTCTTTGCCGGCGACACCGCCCTCATGTCGGACACCACTCACCTCGTGGAGAATCACCTCGTACCCCATGGCCGGACTCTGGACGTCGCGCTCCTTCCGATTGGCTACGCGCCGTGGTGGAAACCAGGATTCCGGAAAGGTCATCTCACGGGAGCCGACGCCCTCACGCTTTTCCAGCGCCTGAAGGCCAGGTATTTCATCCCCTACCACTGGGGAACCTTCAATCATGTCACCTCTACGGCCTTTGATGCCATCGATCGGCTGAGAGCGACCCTCCAGAATCACCCCCTCCATCCCACGGTGAAGATTCTGGAGCCCGGGACCAGCTTCGTTCTTCCTACTCAAGGCCAATGACTTCGGGAGTTGCGACTGGAATTCCGCAGCTCGAGGACACGATTGTCGCCGTAGCGACTTTAATCGGAAAGGGCGCACTGGCGGTCATCAGGCTGAGCGGGCCGAACGCGTTTGCGATCGCGCGGAAGCACGTACGGTCCTGGCCCTCGGACTCGCGAGCAGCCCACCTCAGTGCGATTTACGATGGGCGGGAATCACTGGACCAGGCGCTCATCACCCTGTTTCCAGCTCCCGGCTCCTTTACAGGGGAGGATACCGTCGAAATCTCGACGCACGGGGGATATCTCGTCCCGGCCTCGATAGTCGAAGCGCTGGTTTTGTCAGGTGCGAGGCAGGCACTTCCTGGGGAATTCACTCGGCGGGCCGTACTCAACGGCAAGCTGGACATAATTCAAGCCGAGGCTATTGGGGATCTGATCGATGCGCGTTCACGCGCCATGCAACACGCCGCTCTAAGCCAACTGAACGGAGGTCTCTCCCGCCGTTTGCTGGATCTCAGGGATGATCTGATCGGGCTCGAAGCACTTATCGCGTACGACATTGATTTTCCGGAAGAGGATGATGGGCCCGTCCCCAGGGAGAAAATCGAACGTGCAACAATAGAACTGTGCGCCTCGGTCGAGTCGCTGCTTGCGACAGCTCCGGCCGGCGAGATCATCCGGGAAGGTGCGGTCGTCGTGATTGCAGGACCGCCCAACGTCGGCAAATCATCCCTCTTCAATGCCCTTCTGGGGAGGTCGAGGGCGATTGTGACGGAAGTTCCGGGGACGACGCGAGATGCTCTCGAGGCAGTCATCGACGGCGGCAAATTCCCATTGCGCCTGGTCGACACTGCCGGACTCAGGGAGACCGTTGATCCGGTTGAGCGAATGGGGATTGAGGTGAGCGAGCGCTATCTGTCCGGCGCGCACGTCGTGCTCGCATGTGGTGAAGACACGAGCGGCCTCGATCAAACCGTGGAGATGGTTGCCAGTCGTTCGAATGCTCCGATTGTGCCTGTGCGAACCAAGGCAGATTTAGTCTCTTTGGGAGGCCATTTAGGTTCCGCAATTTGTGTGAGCGCGGAAACTGGAACAGGCCTTCAGGAGCTACTCGACGCAATCAATCATGCAATTGCAAACAATTATGGAGAGATTGCTCCCGAATTTCCGATGCTTACGAACGCGCGCCACAGGAAGTCGGTTACAATGGCATTCAATGAACTGCGGCAGTTTCAGCGAGCGTGGCAGGAGGAAAAACTGCCGGCACCGGTTGCTTCGGTCCACCTTCGTACGGCAGTCTACTTATTGGAGGAGCTGATCGGCGGCGTCGACATCGAAGATATCTTCGATCGGGTATTCAGCTCTTTCTGCGTGGGGAAGTAGCGTTAAGCAGAAGCCGCAGCAGAGCTTGCGATCGACATGATCTCGGTCGCGCTTGCACGGACTGCCCACGACAGCCCTCGCGCATTCACCGCTGCCTCTACGATCTTCGCTCCCAGGAAATAACCGCTTCTTTCCGGGAAAACGTGACGGTCTACGGTGCGGGCATCGTCGCTCATTCCACCTGAGAGATAGCGAAGTCTCAGGCCCAGTCCTGCGCGATCCAGGTCGGCGTTGAGTGCGCGGCTCATAAGTGGCTCGAGCTCACGGACGCTGGCGTACTCACGTCTGGTGTATCCGTAATACTCCCACGCCGCGTGACCGGGGCTGATGATCTTCGAGGCATGCGTGGCCAGTCCTTCGTTGATCATGAGCTCGCGCAATGGAGCACGTCTTCCCGTTTCCCAGTACGAGTAGTAGCCGCCCGCATCGTCGATCAGGCGTTTCATCTCGCTACGACTGGAGGGCGATGTGTATCGGACGGTGTGGGCGATCTCGTGAGCGAGCCAGAGAGGTATCAGCTCGGGATCGAGGCCAAGACCCTGGGTTTCGGGGTTTGTAACACTGGTAAAGTGCTCGAGACAGACGAAGGCGATCCCCTTGCCGTCGATGACCAACTCGCCGGCGTTCGCAGCACCGACCCCCACCATGAGCACCACATCTATATCGGTATCGACATCGAGCAGGGCTTTGCACTGCTCTTCCGCATTTCTTGCGAGAGAGACAACGTCGATTCTCTCCAGCATCGTCCTTAGATCTACGCGGCTCGCAAGTGCGGCAGAGCGAACGACTTCCAGAAAATGGGGGCCAGCCGGATCCAGCACGTAGTTGTGCCAGTAGGCTTCCAGAAAGCGGCGGTGGTTTTCGAAGTAGCGGAGATAGGCGGCGACACGGTCGGTACTGTTGTGAACTGCGAAAAAATCAGGCAGTAGGTTGATGAGCATCAACGACCAGTTCGCGGGGTGGGGAGCCTGTCGCAGTCTTTGCGATGCGAGAAGATACAATCGACCCAAAGTCCCAACAAGGCCGATCTCTTCCAAAAGAAAACCCATTTCGTGGCACAAATATTCCCTATGTCTTTCTCGATAGGTTCCGGAGCGGGGAGAGGGAGGAGCCATGACAACGCTGCGCCAGATAGAGCTTCTTTGTCCTGTGTGCGACAAAGAATTCAAGTCCCAGAGTGTCGTTTCGACGAATGCATTCGGCGGAAAACGAACTGATTTCCACGAGCGAGCTGCGGGTACACAGCCGCTCGCCTATCTGATTCACATGTGTAGCGAGTGCGGCTACTCCGGTGGCGAAGCCGATTTCACCGCAGCCACCGACGTGAGTCCCATCCTGAAACAACAGGTGTTGACGGAACTCACTCCGCGGCATCACTCCCCCACGTGCGGCTCCGAGAAGTACGAAGCGGCCGCCAAGGTGGCCCAGTGGCAGGGAATGGACTCCCGATACGTCGCTGATCTGCTTCTTCGCGCGGCATGGTGCTGTGTCGATGAGGGCGATATCGAAGCCGAAAGGTATTTTCGCAGACACGCTGCCTGGAAGTTCGAGGAAGCGCTTGACGCCTACGACGCCGTGCCGCGAGAAGAGCGAGCGATACTCACGTATCTGGTCGGCGAGCTATGGAGAAGGATCGGCGACAGTAGAACAGCCGGCCGCTGGTTTGAGCTGGTGACAGGAGAGGTGGCCGATGTCGAGAGCCAGCAATGGGTAATCGATGCGGCGGAGCAGCAGCGCTTGAACCCCAGGGAGTGGTTTGGCTAGAGGATCACCGGGTTCCGAATAACCTGTCGCCGGCGTCGCCCAGTCCAGGCAGGATATAACCTTGGCCATTGAGCTCACGATCCAAGGCGGCGCAGTAGATCTGAACATCGGGATGGACCTCGCTCAAGCGCCGGACTCCCTCCGGAGCTGCCACTAGGCACAGGAACCTGATTCTGTTGGCGCCCGCCTTTTTGAGGGATGACACCGCCGCGACGGCGCTCCCTCCGGTAGCTAGCATTGGATCGAGGAGAAAAAAATCGCGCTCGGCGGTATCCCCGGGAACTTTGAAGTAATAGTCGACGGGCTGTAGTGTGTCGTGATCCCGGTAGAGTCCGATATGCCCTACACGCGCGGACGGAACGAGGCGAAGAATTCCCTCGACCATTCCGAGACCCGCACGGAGAATGGGAACGAGGGTGAGTTTCTTACCACTGATATGCCAGCCCGATGTTTTTTCGAGCGGAGAATCAACCTCCCGGCGCTCGAGCGACAACTCACTGGTGGCCTCGTAAGCCATGAGCATGGCGATCTCGTCTACCAGCTCCTTGAAATGTTTCGTCTCCGTCTGACGATCGCGCAAGATCGTCAACTTGTGCTGAACCAGTGGATGCCGGATAATAGTCAGCGTAGGGAATTCCTTGACCTTTTCGATCATCTCCGCCCCACGAATTTTTCGGTCTCATACAGTCAATGCTCACTTGCTCATAATCTCTAACTCCTGATGAAAGAATACCAGGCTGTTGTGGTCAAGCTGACTCGCCATACGCGAGAAGACGAGGACACCCTAACCGACCTTCTGAACGAGCGAAGCAGAGGCGGCTGGGAACCAGCACTGATGTCTCAGGATGAGCAACGCGTCACGATCCTCTTTCAGCGTGATGCGGTAGCCGAAGGCTGACTACTTGGAGATAACATTCGTCGGCGCGGCGCGGGAAGTCACCGGATCCTGCCATTTGCTGCATGTAAATGGATATACCGTCGCACTCGATTGTGGGATGTTCCAGGGGCGCCGCCAGGAATCGGCCGACAAGAATCGAAAACTCCCCCTCCCGATCAAGGATCTCGATGCCGTCGTCCTTTCCCACGCGCACATAGATCACTCGGGGCGAATTCCCTACCTCATCGCTGAGGGCTACTCGAAAACGATCTGGGCGACATCGGCAACGCGAGATCTCTCCGCGATCATGCTGGCTGATTCCGCCCACATTCAGGAAAAGGACGCGGAGTTTCTCGCCAAAAGGCGGAAAGAGTTCATCGAGCCGTTATACGGAATGCGTCATGCCGTGCGCGCAATGGATCTCATGGTCGGTGTTCCATATAACATGGTGTTCGATGTCGTGCCGGGGCTAAAGGCGAGCTACGTGGACGCGGGGCACATACTTGGCTCGGCTTCAGTCCTGCTCGACTGCACAGAAGGAGGCAAAACAAAGCGACTCGTTTTCTCGGGCGATATCGGGCGCAGCGGACTGGCGATTGTCCGGGACCCGGTTCCACCCGAGGGCGCCGATGTGCTCATCATGGAGTCGACGTACGGAAACCGCGAACACGAATCGGTCGAGGGGGCGAGGGCCCAGCTTGCCCAGGTAATTCGGGAAACTGCTGCGCGAGGGGGCCGCATTCTGATCCCTGCTTTCGCGCTGGGTCGCACCCAGGAGATGATCTACGTGCTTCATTCCCTGGTGAAAGAAGGCGCGATTCCGTCCATACCAATCTACGTGGACAGTCCTCTGGCCATTGACGCGACGACCGTCTTCGAAATGCATCCGGAAAGCTTCGACAGGTCGGAAGACATGGTAAAGAAGGCGAAGGATCTCTTTCGCTTCGATCTATTGCACTACACGAGGGACGTGGAGGAATCAAAGGCCTTGTCGCGCGCCCACGGGCCAATGGTCATAATTGCCGCCTCGGGAATGATGGAAAACGGGCGGATTGTCCACCACCTGGCACAGGGTGCCAGCGATCCCCGGAACACCATACTCGTGGTTGGTTTTCAGGCGGAGCACACGCTGGGCCGCAGAGTCGTCGAGCGGCAGCCGGTCCTTCAGATCTTCGGCGAAGGTGTCCCTCTTCACGCGCGCGTAGAAGTCATCGACGGATACAGCGCGCATGCCGATCGCACGGAGATGATCAGCTGGCTCGAGCGCGTGAAGGACAAGTCTCCCAACCTGGGTCCGGTGTGGCTGGTCCACGGAGAGGCATCCGTGCAGGATGAATTCAAGGCGACGCTTGGCGCACTCGGCTACACCGTCGATTGTCCGGAGCCTCACACGCGACGCGTGTTCTAGCGTAGCTTCTACGGATGAGGGAGGGAGCGAAAGCAAAGCGGGCTATCGTGATAGTGCGTCGCCTACTGAGCGCGGCCGTCCTGGCTATTTTCTGTGTCTGGCTGGGGTCGGCTGTTGCGGTGCTGTTCTGGAGCTCGCGCGACGAGGCCAGACCGGCCGACTCGATCGTAGTTCTTGGCGCGGCACAGTACGCCGGAAAACCCTCGCCGGTACTCCGCGCCCGACTCGACCACGCACTGGATCTATGGAACCGCCACCTGGCTTCGGTGCTGATTCTTACGGGTGGGATAGGAACGAGAGATACCACCAGTGAGGCCGCAGTCGGGCGTAACTACGCGAAGAAGCACGGCGTCCCGGATAGCGCGATCCTCATCGAAAACGAGGGCCGCACGACCAGTGAGTCCATGAGAGCCGTGGCCGGCATGTTGGAAGTTCGCGGGCTCCAGAGCGCGCTTCTGGTCAGTGATCCGTTCCACATGCTGCGGTTGCGGATTCTCGCCAGGCGATTCGGATTCACGCCCTATACTTCCCCCACCCGGACAAGTCCGATCTCTCCCAATCGGGAGGAGCGATGGAAGTATATTTTCAGCGAATCGCTAAAGGCCCCGATGGCGTTCATCGTCGAGAGGAAGCTGTGAGAAGGCAACCATTTAGTCGCTTCTTGCTACCTAACAGCAGGCTCGCGGGCAGGTGCGCAGACGACCCCGCAGATCGCGGCCACGCAAGCGGTGGTGATTGTCTGGAGACCGAACGATGATTGAAGCCGGCCTGAAGCCGGCCTGAAGCCGGCCAACGTCGCTCCGATCCAGATACGTGGAATGTCCGGATAGCCGATTCAGTAAAGCGCCTCGGACAGCCATCTCCAGTATTCCTCGCCCGCTAGCTGAGCGATATCGCTGTGTCCGGCTTTCTCAACCACGAGAAGCTTACCCTTCACTTTTGCGGCATTATAGACCTCAATCCCCATTCTAAAGGGGACAATCCGATCACGTTTTCCGTGTGTTACGGAAACGGGGACATCGAGCGTCGAGACTACTCGGCCAGTGTCGAAGTGAATACGGGAAATTACTTTCCAGACGAATGCGATCGGCGGCACGACGATCACCCTGGCCATGGCGCGAGCAGAGGTAAACGGAGACTGGAGCAGCAGGGCTCGGGGCTTGTGAATGAGCGCCAGTTCGGTCGCTATCGCGCTTCCAAGTGAGTGGCCGAAATAGGCCAGACGTGTCTCATCGGCGCCCGAAGAGCGCAGGTAGTCGTGGGCCGCCTGGGCGTCGAGCTTGGTGGTCGAGTACGTCGGTTTTCCACCGAGGGCCATGTAACCTCGATACTCGCCAAGCATCACGGCATAGCCGGTGCGCTTTTCGACAGATCGTGCCCACTCGAGCTGTCGGATAGCAAGATCCGCATTCCCATGAAAGCAAAGCAGAGTTCCAGGAGCGACTCGAGGATCTCCAATGAGAAAACCCTTGAGATGCTGCCCATCCGATGCCTCGTAGTACACGCAAGCGGCCTCCTCAGGGTCTCCCAAGAACTGAGGGGGCTGAAAGAGAATTCTCTCCTGGGACCACCAAAGAACAGTTATCGCGCCTAGAACCAACAGAACTACAAGGATCACAGCGGTCATACGGCCGCGCCGAGGGGGTTCCAGTCGGTTTGCATGGCGGGCAATTTACGACAATGCGAATTCCGGTAGAAACCTTTCACCTGGACAACGGGCTGCTTGTCACGCTGTCGGAAGATCATACCGCCCCAATTGTGGCGGTCAATCTCTGGTATCACGTTGGGTCCGCCAATGAAAGGCCGGGTAGAACGGGATTCGCGCACCTCTTCGAGCACATGCTTTTTCAGGGATCGGCTCACGTCGGTTCCAACGAACATTTTGAGCTGATTCAGCGAGCCGGCGGAACGCTGAATGGATCTACCTGGCTCGAGAGAACCAACTACTTCGAGACGGTTCCTTCGAACGAGCTGGCATTGGCTCTCTGGCTGGAAGCCGATCGAATGGGCGAGCTCCTGCCGGCAATGACTCAGGAGAAACTCGATACCCAACGAGATGTCGTGAAGAATGAAAGACGTTGGGCAGTCGACAACCAGCCCTACGGTACGATGCTGGAAAAGATGCAGGAGCTCGTCTTCCCTTCCTCGTATCCTTTTCAACACTCGCTCATCGGATCGATGGACGATCTTTCGGCAGCATCGCTCGACGATGTTGCCGAGTTTTTCGCGACCTACTACACGCCGGACAATGCGGTTCTCTCGATTGCCGGTGACTTCGATCCGACAGAAACGCGAAGACTTGTTACCGAATATTTCGGTCCGATCTACAAAGGAAAAGGGAAACCGGCATTGCCTTCGATGAATCTTCCGCCTGTATTCGGCGAGCGGCGGAGGGAGCTGGTTTACGACAACATCAGCCTGCCCCGGCTGTTCATGGCTTTTCGGTCGCCCGTGTTCGGAAGCGAGGATTACTACGCGGCCAGCGTTACGTCAGCGCTATTGGGCCTGAGACGCGGTAGTCGTCTTCAGAGGTCGCTCGTCCGCGAGCGACAGATCGCGGCAGATGCATCGGCGTTTACCTTCGACCTGGCCAAGGGCACGGACATTCTGGTGGTCGATGTCACTGCCCGGCCGGAAACCAGTGCGGCGCAACTTGAGGAAGAGGTGGAGCGGGAGATCGACCATCTTCATCGGGACGGCGTCTCGGAAGCAGAGGTACGAAGAGCAATCGCATTGATTCAGACGGATCTCACTGCTTCGCTTCAATCCGCCGGCGAGCGCGCGGACCGGCTATCGATGTTCGCCACGTTCTTCAAGAAGCCACAACTGATCAACGAACAGGCTGGTCAGTATGCCGCAGTCACGGCCGAACGCGTAAACGCGATCATCTCTGACCGATTCGGAGAAAACAACCGAGCCAATCTCATCTACGTGCCGAAGGAGGGTGTTGAGTCAGAGGACGCGCTCGTTGCGGCCGCTGGAGTGGCCTGATGGTGACTTCCTTACGACCAAAAACCGGACCCACTCACAGCTATCGTTTCCCCCACTTCAGTGATGAGATACTACCAAGCGGGATTCGGCTGATTACAGCGCCTGTTGCCAAGCTCCCATTGGCGACGGTTCTGGTTCTGGTGGACGCCGGCTCGACGAACGATCCGAGAGGGAAAGAGGGCACGGCGGCACTTACTGCCGCCGGGCTGCTGGAGGGCACGGCACGGTACGATGGAGCGGAGTTGGCCGAAGAGTTCGAGCAACTGGGGACGTCGCTAGAATCCGGTGCCGATTGGGATAGCGCGTTTCTGAAAATCACCGTTCTTTCCGAGAAATTCCGCGAGGCAGCCAAGCTCCTTGGAGGCGCCATCGGCAGACCGGTTTTCCCGGAACGGGACATCGAGAGGCTAAAGGCTGAGCGGCTGGCGGAGATTCTCCAGCTCGAGACGGAGCCACGCGGCTTGGCGGACGAGAAGTTTTCGGAGTTTCTGTACGCTGACGAATCGAGGTATTCCAGGCCCGACGAAGGCAGCACGGAGAGCGTTGGCTCCCTGACGCGGGAAGATGTCGAGCGATTTTATCGCGCGAACTACAACTCGGGAACGACCACTGTGATAGTGGCGGGCGACATCTCCTCTGATGACGCGAAGGAAGCAATCACGGAGGCGTTCAAGGAGTGGCCTGGTGGTAAAGTCCGCGGACATGAGTTGATTGCGGAGTCACGAACGGATCGGAGACGTGTCCATATCGTGAACAAGCCGGACGCACCGCAATCGGAGCTTCGAGTCGGCCATGTTGGTCTGCCGCGCCGGCATCCGGACTTCTTTCCCACGCTGGTGATGAATGCCGTGCTCGGTGGTTTGTTCGGCTCGCGGATCAACCTCAACCTCAGGGAGGTACACGCGTATACTTACGGGGCTTCATCGTTCTATGACTGGCGGCGTGGACCTGGCCCGTTCGTCATCTCTACGGCCGTTGAAAGTGAAGTTACCGCAGCGGCCCTTCGGGAAATTCTCTTCGAGATCGAGCGGATTCGCGGGGAGAAGGTGTCGCGGGAAGAGCTATCCCTGGCGAAGGACTATCTCGAGGGAGTGTTCCCGATCCGCTACGAGACAACGGCTGCCATTGCGTCAGCGCTGGCGACACGGGTGATCTATGATTTGCCCGCAGACTATTACGACACCTACCGGACGAACATTCACAAAGTATCCGGCGACGCAGTGCTCGAAGCGGCACGATCGCATCTTCATCCAGACCGACTGCAAACGGTTATCGTGGGCGATGCTGGGATGGTTCGCGGCTCTCTCGGTGCGAGCGGTCTGGGCGAAATCACCGTCCACAACGCCTAAACGTGTCGGCAAGCGAAAAAGATCCACCGGGTCGCGTGAATTCGCGCCGTGTGTATACCGGCAAAATCATTTCGCTCGATGTGGATACGGTTCGGTTCCCGGATGGCTCGATTGGCGAGCTCGAAATGATCAGGCACTCCGGTGCGAGCGCAATCGTTCCTTTTCTGAGTGACCCGGCCGGCGAAGACCCACAGGTGCTGCTGATCCGGCAATATCGATATGCAGCCGAAGGGTATCTCTATGAGATCCCCGCTGGGCGGCTCAATCCCGGCGAAGCACCTCGTGACTGCGCGCTCAGAGAGCTGAAAGAGGAAACGGGATGCTCGGCCGGACAGGTGGCTCATCTATTCACGATGTACACGACGCCCGGATTCACCGACGAGAAAATCCACCTTTTCCTGGCAACCCATCTGGTGGCGGGTGAGACTAAGCATGAAGCGGACGAATTTCTCGAATTGCAACCGATGCTGCTCTCGCGCGCCCTGCAGATGATCGAAGCTGGCGAGATCCAGGATGCAAAGACGGCTCTCGGTCTTCTTTTCGCGGCGGGGTTTCGGGCTGGCCATTAACCATCCAGGCCAAATTGGCGTCTAATCAAGCAAAAGACGCTGACGTGTCATGGAAATAGGACAGTCTGACAGAATCTGGACAAGCTCAAGCTTGACCTCGCTGTCCTAAGCCCTTACACCACAACAAGTTAGTCGCATAACCTGTCAGGCATACCGCGTGCACTACATGTCGGCGGGAAAAGTTCCAAGGGGATGTGCACGACTATCCGTCGTGAGAGTCTCCTACATATAGGAGAGGCCAATGGCTGGAATCGTCCGTAAGAACATGGTTGCTGTTGAAGGCGCGACCGTCAGAGAGCGACTGCAGGCGATGGATGACTCAGCCGTCGTAACTGCATTTCTCGGCGGTGAAGAGCGCGCCTTCTCCGAACTCGTGACCCGTTATCAGACGCGTCTTCTCAACTTCGTCTATCGCACGATAGGAGATCGTGAAAAGGCTGAGGATCTGGTGCAGGAGGTTTTCATTCGTGTCTACCGTCATCTGCACAGATTTGATCGCTCCAAGAAGTTCTCGACGTGGGCGTATACGATCGCGTCCAACCTGGCCAAGAACGAGCTCCGGAACAGGTCGCGTAATCCGCTGGTGCTCTTTCAGACGGTGCAGAAGAACTTCCAGGATGAAGATCGCCCGCTCCAGTTCGAGGACACCACGTCGCGCCCGGATGACATGTACCGGAAGCGTCATCTGCGCCAAATCGTTGAAGAGACTGTAGCGAAACTACCCGAGCATCACCGGAACGTCTTTATCCTCCGGGAGCTCGAGGGCAAGTCCTACGAGGAAATTGCCGAGATCACCGGATGCAACCTCGGAACGGTGAAATCGAGGCTAAATCGGGCAAGAAACTCGTTCGCGGAAATCATTGCCCCATATGTAGATTAGGTTCGGTTGGCTCGGGAACAGGCACCCATTTGGTGGGTACCTGTTATCGAACCCTCAACCTATCTCCATGGATTGTCGCGAGTTTAGTGATAAGCACGTCGCGTTCGTAGACGATACTCTCGCTGGTATCGAGCTGGTCCGCATGCAGCGCCACCTTGCTGAATGCGAGTGCTGCGCGAAGCAGGATGCCAAAATACGCCGCGCGCTTCTTCTTTTCAGGAACCTTCCTTCCATTGAGCCATCCCCGGATTTCTCGGAACGGCTACACGCGCGCCTGCGGCGCGAGGCTCAATGCGAGAATCTGCTTGCCACCACCCAACGCAATCTGAGACGCGGTGCAATTGCGGCTACCCTGGCCAGCGCGGTAATGCTCGGATATATCGCGACCACGCTCTATCACTCTCAGGCTCCGCGCGATCTGATAATGCCACCCGTCGTCGCCAGCCTTCCAGAAACGGATATCGCGCCGATCGCAACTTCCTCGCCAGCCATAGTCACATCGGTATCGGCGGGCCTGACCATCTGGCCGGCAGCGGTCTTTGCTGAACAGATCCCGGTGAGATTCGCGCACTCAAAGCTCGAGCTGACGAACTACACGCGATAACGCTCCAGCCGGCATCGGCAGTCTCCGAGAGTCGCCATATATTTGGAGAATGTCCGTGTCCTCCCTCAAAACATTGCGTGATGCCATCAAGCGCCGGGTTTTCGACGGCGTTTATTACATCTCCGGCGAAGACGACTATCAGAAGGACGATGCGGTCCGACAACTGACCGATGCCGCGCTTGATGCAAGCTCCTCCCGTGACTTCAATCTTGATATAAGACGGGGTACAGATATCGACGCGGAAACGCTCGGTGTGCTGCTATCGACCCCCCCGATGATGGCCGAGCGGAGGGTGGTGGTGATTCGCGACGCCGGAGCCCTGAAGAAGGATGCGCGAAAGGTCCTCGATCAATATCTGAAGCGCCCCGCTTTGGATGCGCTGCTCATTCTGATGTCTGCCGCCGGGTCGAAGCCGGATCCGGGATTGTCCGGATCGGCCACTCCGCTGCAATTCGATTCGTTGACCGGCGACAGAATCCCCAAGTGGATCGCGCACCATGCAATGACCGGTATGGGCATGAGGATAAGCGGGCCGGCAATCGAGCTGCTTCAGGCTGCGGTCGGAAGTGATCTACATCAGCTCGCGTCGGAAATCGATAAGCTCGCCAGTTATATGGAAGGGAAAGGCGATGAAATAGGAGAAGACGCCGTCGCCGCGGTCGTCGGGGTCAGACGTGGCGAGACCCAAGCCGATCTGCTCGACGCGGTTGCGGACCGTAGCGTTGCGCGCTCGCTGGACCTAATTCCGCACGTTCTTGCCCAGGCGAAATCCACGGGCGTTTCAATCGTCATGGCATTGACGACCCAGATGCTCGCGATTTCATGGGGTCGGGCAAAATTGGACGAAGGGGTGTCGAAGGCTCGCCTATCGCAGGAGTACTTCGACCTCCTCAGAGAGTCAGGCGCTTACACGGGGCGCCCATGGGGATCCGCAACAGCAGTATGGACCCGCGCGGCGGAACGCTGGAGCCGCGAAGCACTCGACCATGCCCTCGACGTTCTGCTTGAAGCGGACGTCGCTCTAAAGGAGAGCAGGGTATCGTCCGACGAACAATTGCTCGCTACCGTAGTACTCAGCCTATGCGCAGCCGACGATAGAAGCGCTGCCGCATGAGCCATAGGAGAGTGTCAAGATGTCCAGTTGGAGAATTCTTGCCATCGCACTCGTACCATGTGGGACCACGCTGGCGGCCGCTCAGGCCACAGCGCGTCCGGTCGACCCGGTTTTCGTGAGAGCGCAGACTATGGTCAGCGACGGAAACGGCGCGGCCGGCAGAGCCCTCGTGGATTCTGTGCTGAAAGCAACGCCGGCATACGCACCCATGTATCCCCAAGCTCTTTTCTGGAGGGCTTCGCTGGCGTCAAATGCAGCTGATGCCGAGAGCGATTACAAGCATATCGTGGTGGACTATCCGCTCGCGCCCCAGGCGGAGGATGCTTTGCTCCGCCTTGCTCAGCTCGAATTGGCACGAGGTGATCGCGACGGAGCACTCGGCCATCTTCAGCAAATTCCCCGCGACTACCCTCGAAGCAAATCGCTCGCACGGGCCAGCTATTGGACGGCGCGTGTACTTTTCGAAAAGAACGATATCCCGGATGCATGCGTCGCGAACGCAAATGCCCTCTCGCAAGCAGCGACAGATGAAATCGAATTGCGAAACCAGATCCAGTACCAGGGACAGCGGTGTCCGGCCGTACCAGCAGCTTCAGCGGTGATTTCAGCCGCTCCGACAGTCAGCTCGGTCGTGCCGACCGCTTCCTCGACGCCATCTCAACAAAAACCCGTGGTGAATCCACCGGTGACGGTTTCGCCGTCAGTGGAAGAGAAGGCACAACCGCCAGTGCAAGAGAAGCCTCAGGAGAAACTCAAAGCTTCTTCGGAATCTGAGAAAACCAAAGCAGCTCCAGAACCCGTGAAAACCGTTTCTACCGGAATTTTTTCCGTTCAGGTAGCCGCGTATAACCACAAGGCTGATGCGGAAACCCTCGTGTCGGCTCTGATCAAGCGAGGCTATCAGGCACGAGTGGATGGAGACACTGTACCATTCCGGGTGAGAATAGGACGATACGCCACTGAAAATGATGCCGAGGCAGCGTTGAAGAGAATCAAGGCGAAGCGCATGGATGGATTCGTGGTGCGAGTAACTGCGCGGTGAGTCGTACGGCAGCCACGCCCCTGATGCAGCAGTACCGGGAGATCAAGTCGCGGCACCAGGACGCGATCCTCTTCTTCCGAATGGGGGAGTTTTACGAAATGTTCTACGAGGATGCTGAAGTCGCGTCCAGAACGCTGGGTCTCACACTTACCTCGAGAAATAATGGCGGGGCGAGTGAAGTTCCTCTCGCCGGCGTCCCGGTCAAGGCAGCTGGAGAGTATCTACGTCGTTTGATTCAACAGGGCTTTCGGGTCTCCATCTGCGAACAGACCGAGGATCCCAGGTTCGCCAAAGGGATTGTGAGGCGAGAGGTGGTAGAAACCATCACTCCTGGTGCTGCGTTCTCTGACGACTTGCTGGATGGCGCGCGAAACAACTATCTGTGCGCCCTCAACCGCGAAGACGACCTGGTGGGAATTGCCGCCGTCGACCTTTCGACGGGAGAGCTCAGACTGGCAACCTCTCCGATTGCAGATCTGGAATCTGCGCTGTCGCGATTCACTCCGGGCGAGGTGATCGTCGCGCGTGGATCGAATCTCGTGCACGCGCTGAAAGGCGGGCCCGGCGAAGAAGGGCCGATGGTGACGGAGCGCGAAGGGTGGGAGTTCGATGCTGACCTGGGGCGCGATCAGATCGTCGAGCGCTTTCGCGTGAGCTCGCTCGAAGCTTTCGGGATCGAAGATCGCGATCGAGTCAGCGTAGGCGCGGCTGGCAGTCTGCTTCGGTATCTGGCCGAGCTTCAGCCTGCTGGAATACCGCACCTTACGCGTCCGCGAATCGACCGTCCGGAGGGCAGCATTCCGCTCGATGAGATGACTAGGCGCAATCTCGAGATCGTCGAATCGATGCGCGGAGGAGAAACATCGGGAACTCTGCTTGGTGTTCTCGACCGCACTCTCACACCAATGGGTGCCCGCATGATGAGGGAGTGGCTGCTGGCTCCACTCGTCGACCGGAATTTCATCGAGGTACGGCTCAGCGCGGTCGATGCGCTTGGTGACACTCTAGTTCGCAGCGCCATGCGTGAAGCTCTCGATGGCGTGCGTGATATCGAACGCCTGGGCGGCAAAGCAGCAGCGGGTCGCGCCTCCCCACGCGAGCTTCGAGCGCTCGGCGATTCCATGGCGCGCCTTCCTCTGGTGGAATCGGCGCTCGAGCGTGCTCGCTCGCTCGCGGCCGACAAAAGTGAATCAGCGTTTGACCGCCATGTGGCCACGTGGGATGGGTGCGGAGACCTTTGCGTGGAGATTACACGCACGCTCGTCGACAGGCCGCCGATTACGATCGGGGACGAGTCCAGTATTCGTGTAGGACTGGACGCAACGCTTGACGAATGGCGAGCGCTGAGGGATGGCGGCAAGGATGGAATCGCGCGCATCCAGGCTGAAGAGCGCGCGCGAACTGGAATAAGCTCGCTGAAAGTCGGATACAATAAAGTGTTTGGCTACTTCATCGAGATAACGAACAGCAACTCCCACCTCGTTCCCTCCGACTACCAGCGCCGACAGACACTGGCGGGAGGAGAGCGGTACGTGACTCCCGCGCTCAAGGAATATGAAGAGCGGGTACTGACCGCGGCCGAAAAGGTCGAGGGCCGTGAGCGGGAGTTGTTCGAAGCACTTCGCGCTCGGGTGGGAATCGCGATTGGCCGCCTTCAGGGAGTCGCCAGAATCGTCGCTGAACTCGACGTCCTTGCGTCGCTGGCCGAGGTTGCCGAGCGCGAAGGCTATGTGCGTCCGGAGCTGACGGATGACTTTTCTCTGGAAATCACCGCCGGTCGTCATCCGGTGGTCGAGCGAATGATGCCGCGCGAGAAGTTCATGCCGAACGATGTGACTCTGACCGAAGATGCGAGGATGATCATCCTGACCGGGCCGAACATGGCCGGGAAATCGACCATACTGCGGCAGGTCGGTCTGATCGTGCTGATGGCGCAGGCGGGGAGCTTCGTCCCTGCTTCGCGAGCGAAGATCGGAATCATCGACCGGCTGTTTACCCGCGTGGGCGCGAGCGACAACCTGGTCCGCGGGCAGTCTACGTTCATGGTGGAGATGTCGGAAACGAGCGCGATCCTTCACACCGCGACCAAGCGGAGTCTCGTCCTTCTGGATGAGATCGGTCGCGGCACATCGACCTACGATGGGATCTCGATCGCGTGGTCGGTGAGCGAACACCTGCATGACACCGTAGGCTGCAAGACCGTTTTCGCCACGCACTACCATGAGCTGACCCAACTATCCGATAGTTTAGTAGCAGTTCGCAACTATAACGTACAAGTTAAGGAGGCGGGGGACGAAGTACTTTTTCTGCACCGCTTGCAGCCGGGTGGCGCGGATCGGTCCTACGGAATCGAGGTTGGGCGACTCGCCGGGCTCCCACCCAGTGTGCTCAAACGCGCAAAGGAGTTGTTGAGGCTCCTGGAAGCGGAACAGATCGTGCCCCGACGTGGGAATGTCACACCTGCCGCGCCGGACGACCAGCTAGGCCTGTTCGCCTCGACTGCTCATCCTGTCGTACAACAGCTGAGAAAACTGGAACCCAATGCCATGACACCGATCCAAGCTCTGGAAACCCTGGCGCGCCTCGTCGACGAATCGAAGCAGGAACAAGGGAACGGCTGAGGATGAATCCACGACTCAGAATATCGTGCGTATTGCTCGTGTTGATGGCCGCAGCGGGCTGCAAAAAAGGGGACGGTTCGAGTCTGCCGTTTCAGACAGTGGGAAGGCAGCCGGACATTGCCCCGGTGATGCTGAACAAGGAGCTTCCGTTTCGCTATCCACCAGCGCTTTACGCACAGAAAGTCCAGGGGAACGTCACCCTTCGCATCTACATCGACAGCAATGGCGCGATCGTACCGGACTCCACGCGTGTCGCGGAAACTTCCGGATTCAGCGCGCTGGACTCCGCCGCGATGAAGGGGTCGCGCGACCTGAAGTTCGATGCCGCAAAAACGCGCGGGCAACCCGTTCCAGTGTCGATTCTCCTTCCGGTTTTCTTCAGACATCCCGATGCGCCACCGCTGGCTGGCGACTCCATCATAAAACGTGATTCGGCGGCGTCTGCTGCAACGGTTGTCCCGACTCCGGACACCGTGAAGCCAACCGTCACGGCGAAGCCCTCAACAAAGCCAGCCGCCCGCGCGGCGAAGCGCAAGACCAAACGCTAGATGAAGCACGAACGCAATCGCAGCCCATACGACAATGTCCTCGAGACCATCGGATGGACGCCGCTGATCAGGCTGAATCAGGTGACGCGTGGAATCCGAACTCCCGTGTACGCAAAGGCCGAGTTTTTCAATCCTGGCGGATCGGTCAAGGACAGGATCGGACTGCCGATGATCGAGCGGGCCGAGCGCGAAGGCAAGCTGAAGCCGGGTGGAACGATCGTCGAAGGGACGAGCGGCAACACCGGTGTCGGACTCGCGATTGCCGCCGCACTTCGTGGCTACAAGTGCATCTTCACGATGCCGGACAAGATGTCACAGGAAAAGGTTCGACTGCTGAAAGCATTCGGGGCTGAGGTCATCGTTACTCCGACCGCAGTGCCACCGGATCACCCCGACCATTATGTGGTGATGGCGAAGCGCATTGCTCAGGAGACGCCGAACGCGATCCTCGCCGACCAGTTCTATAATGAGGCCAATCCCGAGGCGCACTATGCCACAACTGGTCCGGAGCTGTGGGAGCAGACGGATGGGAAAATCACGCACTTCGTGGCATCGGCGGGAACTGGCGGGACGCTCACCGGCGTCGGCCGCTATCTGAAGGAGCGTAACAAGAAGATAAGAATCATCGCGGGAGATCCCGCGGGCTCGATACTGGCTGAGTACTGGCGAAGCAAAGGGGAAAACAAAATCGAAGGGACTCCATACAAAGTGGAAGGGATCGGCCAGGACAAGGTTCCGGGTACGCTAGACATGAGCGTAATCGATGACTACCTCACCGTGAGCGACAAGGAATCCTTTGCGATGGCTCGTCGGCTCACGCGCGAGGAAGGTTTATTCGTGGGGGGATCGTCAGGACTGATTACGTCTGTTGCGCTGAAAATCGCGCGCGAGCTGGACGATCCAAAAGCAATGGTCGTGACGGTCCTTTGCGACACGGGAGAGCGCTATCTCTCCAAGCTCTATAGCGACGAATGGATGCGGGAGAACCAAATGCTCGATACTCCCAAGGTCGCCTTGCACACGGTGCTCGGTAGAAAGAACGGAGGCGCGCCGGCCGTAGTGAGTGTGGCGCCTGGTGCCACCGTTCGACAGGCCATCGGTCTAATGAGCCTTCACGACGTCTCGCAACTGCCCGTGATGGATGGAGCCAACTGTGTTGGCTCCGTGAGTGACTGGTCGCTCTCACAAAAGAGCCTCGAGAATCCAAAGCTCCTGGAGACCACCGTTAGCGAGATAATGGACTCTCCCTTTCCAATGGTCGCCTCGGATCAGCCGGTGGACAGCGTGGTCAAACTGCTTTCGAAATCGAACCCGGCGGTGCTCGTGCAGGAGCACGGACTGGTGCAGGGAATAGTCACGCGATCCGACATGCTGCACTTCATGATGTCCCGCTAAAAAGGAAAAGGAAGTAATGAACGTCATAGTACTCATGGGCGGCACTTCGTCCGAACGAAACGTGTCGCTTGCATCGGGCATTCGCATCGTACAGGCACTTCGCGGCAACAAACACAAAGTCACTGCGCTGGACCCAGCGCGTGGCGTGATCAGCGATGCTGAACAACGCCAGCTGAGCACGGGAAAGGTGGGAACGGAACCGCCGTCGCTGGAGGAGTTGTCCGGTTTCGCGGAGGGAACCTTCCTGCCCAACCTTACGTCGATGAAGGAAATCAAGGACGCCGATGTTGCGTTCCTGGCACTCCATGGCGGTCAGGGGGAAGACGGGACGATCCAGGCGCTGCTGGACATGGCGCACGTGAAGTACACCGGTAGTGGACATCTCTCGAGCGCCCTGGCGATGGACAAGGATCTCTCGAAGAAACTGTTTCGCGCTGAGGACGTAAAAACGGCCGACTGGCTGATGGCTCCGGCCACGACCGAGCAGGTTGAAGGAATGTTGGGATTGCCGGTGATCGTGAAGCCCTCGAAGCAAGGCTCGACGGTTGGGCTGACGCTGGTCAAGAAACGGGCAGATCTTCCCGGCGCGATCGAAGAGGCGCTGAAGTATGACGACGAAGTAATGATCGAGCGGTTTGTCCCGGGGCGGGAACTGACGGTGGGTGTCCTGGGAAACGTGGCGTTGCCCGTGGGAGAGATCATCTCGAAGCACGAGATCTACGACTACGAGTGCAAGTATACCGCTGGTATGGCAACCGAAGAGTTCCCGGCGAAGATCTCTCGCGAAGCCACGGAAAGGGTTCAGCAGCAGGCGCTGGCTGCATTCAAGTCTCTCAAGCTAAAGGGATACGCCAGAATAGATTTCAGACTGACGACTGAAGGCGAGTTCTATTGTCTCGAGGCCAACACGTTGCCCGGGATGACCGAACTCAGTCTGATACCACAGGGTGCGGCGGCGATGGGGATCAAGTTCCCCGAGCTGTGCGAGCGGATAGTCAAGCTGGCGCTGGAATAGGGCTCTGCAGGAACCCCTCATCGCGCGCTGTGTCTTAGGATGTAGGTCTTTTCGCAGCAGGTCGGTATGAGCGAGCTGTACGAGGCAACGGAGTCTCCGCGCATGACGCGTGCTGTTCAGTGGCTACTGGCGCTGAACATTGGCGTTTATTTCCTGCAGCTCACGCTGTTCGGACAGGATGCCGTCTACTCCGCGCTCGCGCTCGATCCGGCGCGGTTCCCAAGCGCCTGGTGGACCGTTCTCACGTACATGTTCGTGCACGCATGGCTGGCGCATATCGCGTTCAACATGCTGACGCTCTGGATGTTCGGGCCCAGACTCGAGCATGTGTGGGGAAGCCGCACGTTCATCAAGTTTTATCTGTGGTGCGGACTCGGCGGCGCGATCGCGCATCTGATATTCGCGCAGCACAGCACGGTGATTGGAGCGTCCGGCGCGATCAGCGGCGTGCTCGTCGCCTATGCGCTACGGTGGCCCGACGAAGAAGTCTACGTCTTCGGCGTCATCCCGATGAAATCACGGTGGCTGATCGCGGCGATGATCGGAATGAACATTGTCTTTGCCCTATCCCCGAGCTCGGGAATCGACTGGACTGCTCACGTTGGTGGAATGGTGTTCGGGTGGCTGCTTCTCAAGGTGTCGTCGTTTGGCGGACTCACCCGAGTGAGGGGATGGGTCTCCTCCGTGCCGGATGAACCGGAGGACATGCCACGCGCGGTGCCGAGAAATCGGTCGCCAGTGCGTGACAGGGCTCGTGGAGTGGACGAAGTAGTCGCACGAAGCAACGCGATCGTGCTTCGGGAGAGCAAGCCGTTGCAGCACGTTCCGCGTCAGGAGTCGTCCAAGGAATACGCGGCGAAAGTGAACCTGGTTCTGGACAAGATCTCTCAGCAGGGGATTGACAGCCTGACGAGAGACGAAAGACGCCTGCTCGAGGAAATGTCGCGAAAGCTGCGCGACGAGTGATTCACTCGGATTGATCCGAGCCAGCGATAGGTGCATCGTTCGAGGATGCCAAGACCTGAGCTGCTCGAGAGCTTCGACAATCCATACGCTGATCGTGACTACGAGATCCACATGGATTGCTCGGAATTCACATCGCTCTGCCCGCTCGGCGGGATAGAGAGCGATGCGGAAGAACTCGCTCTCCTCAAGGGGGGTGCCCCTGATTTCGGGACCATCCGCATCACGTACGTCCCTGCCGCGAAATGCCTAGAGCTCAAGAGTCTGAAACTGTATCTGTGGAGCTACCGGAACGACGGCATATTCTACGAGCGCGCGGTGAACCGGATTCTCGACGACCTGGTCGCGAGCGCAAAACCCAAATGGATGAGGGTCGTCGGCGATTTCAACGTTCGTGGCGGTGTGAAGTCAACAATCACCGCCGTGCACGGTAAGGTGTCGTCTCCGAAGTAGTCCCGGCCCGTTGATTAGAAGGACGGACGGGTTTTAATTGATCATTCCGGGCGCGAGTCCGGTACGGCTAGGTAGCTCAGTTGGTAGAGCAGCGGACTGAAAATCCGCGTGTCGGCGGTTCGATTCCGTCCCTAGCCACTGATGATGATCGGGTAAACAGAACGGCAGCCCTTGGAGGGCTGCCGCTTTTTTTCGGTAGTGTTACGACGCTTCAACTTCCAGGCGATAGAGTCAACGCAACACCACTGATGAGAGTCGCTTCGCGCTCGAGCGCCGCAGCCGCCCTCACGATCTCCCTGTCGGCGTCGTTCCACTGCCCCTGTTCGATGGCCTCACGAACACCAGGGATCGTCTTCACGCCGTACCCCGTATAAAAGCCGGGAGCGTAGAGCAGGTGCACGTACCACGGTCTGTTCTTCAAACCCTCAGTGGATGTGAGCGCGCGCTCGGCTTGAATCAATTGCGTGTTGATGGTCTTGGCCGCACCAGCCCGGCCCTCGATCACCGCGCGAGCGTAGGCGTGATCGTAGCGGGATGCGGCGTGGCTCAGCGAGTCGAGTGCATTCAAGATCGGTGCAAAGTTCAACTGTGGCGCCGGCTGCTGACGTTGTGGAGCGGTCACGGGGTCGCGCGGATCGCTCGTCAGTCTGAAAAGACCTTCGTCGATGGACTTGTTGCGATCGCTGATCTGTTCCGCTCTGCGATCACGGAGAGACTGCAGATCTTTCACGTATCCCTGAACGGTCTCGGCCAGATTGGTGAACGCGAATGGAAGGAGATCGGCATTTGCCAGACGCAAAATGGCGGTACCTCCCGTCTGGGCGAGCGCGCGTCCGTACACGAACGAGGTGTCGCTGAAATGCGTGTACCAGTAGAAATCATCGTAGATCGAGTGATAGATACCGCCATTGTCCTCGCCGCCGTATCCGATGTTGAGTGATGCGATGCCCAGGTGGTCGATGAACGATGAGTAGTCAGAGCCAGAGCCGAGCGCACCGATGCGGAGGTCCTCACGATCGCGCGCTTCGCGGCGAACTTCCGGCGTGCCGGTGAGAATTCTCGATGCCTGAATCCGTTTCCACGAGCTGACGTGGGCTTCTGGATCGGTGACATCCATCGCGACGCCATTCATGAATTTTTCCAGCGAGTGTGATCCCGAAACGCCGAGATACCCTCGGCCATTGCCGTCGCTATTGATATACGCGACGGCGTGCGCCTTGAGCTCGTCGGCGTGGGTTTCGACCCATTCTGTCGAGCCAAGGAGGCCTGGCTCTTCGCCATCCCAGGCGGCGTAGATAATCGTCCTCTTCGGTCGCCATCCCTGCTTGTACAACGAGCCAAGACCGCGCGCTTCCTCCAACTCTGCGACGAGACCCGAGATAGGATCCTCAGCGCCATTGACCCACGCGTCGTGGTGATTGCCGCGAATTATCCACTGATCGGCTTCGGTAGTCCCGGGAAGTCTTGCGATGACGTCATAGAGCGTCTTGAGTCCCCAGTCCGACTTGACGCGTAAATGGACTCTGGCTGCACCGGGGCCAAAGCGATAAGTGATTGGAAGACCGCCTCGCCAGCCTGAGGGAACGGTGGATCCTCCAAGCGCTGAGAGAAGGGGCTGTGCGTCACCATATGAAATCGGCAACACGGGAATCTTCGTGATCGTAGTTGCCTGAGCGACGGAAAGCCGTTTTGCATCTTTGGTCGCACCAATGCCAGGGGTGAGCGGGTCGCCCGGGTATACCGGCATGTCGGCGACCGAGCCGCGCTGAACTCCCTGAGCCGGACGCATTGGGCCGGCGGGAAAGACATCTCCAGCGGCGTAACCGTCGTCTCTCGGATCAGAATAGATCAGGCAGCCAATCGCGCCGTGCTCGGCCGCAACCTTCGGCTTGATGCCGCGCCACGAGCCGCCGTACTTGGCGATGACGATTGCGCCCTTCACCGACACGCCGTGCTGCTCTAGCTCTTCGTAATCGGCCGGTATTCCGTAGTTCACAAAGACGAGCGGGCCCGTGACGTCACCGTCGATCGAATATGCGTTGTACGAGGGGAGCTGCTCCGTCTGCTGATTTGATGTCGGGTCGCCAGGGAGCGGAGTCTCCTGCAGAGATGCCTTGAAGGTGGTCGGAGCTACGAGCTCCACGACGCGATCGATGGGCGTCGGAAACAAGACGTCGAAGTTTTCGATATGTGCATCCCATCCGTAGGATTTGAACTGATCAAGGAGCCATTCAGCGTTGTTCTTGTCGTAGGGGGAACCGACGTGATGGGGTCTGGCGCTCAGTCGCCGCATCGATTCTCGCATGCGAGTCGGATCGGGCATCGCTCTGAATCGCGTTTCCAGGTCACGCTCTGCCTGAACTGATTGCGGGAAGAACCCCCGGAGCGGCACGTCAGCGGCAGAAGGAGCAAACACAAGACCGGTTGCCGAAATGAGCAGCGACGAAAGCATGGTGCGCATCAATGGGTCTCCATGATGGGATGACTTCGATGTGATGCGCCAGATGCCCGGAAGGACTTACGCACCACCCGCGGCCTTTTTCTTCGTTGCGGGGGCTTCAGTCTCGAGAGGAATCCAGCGTTCAGCCCAGGTTCCGATCTCCCGCAGAGAGTTCTCGAGCGAACGGCCTTTGGCGGTGAGCTCGTATTCAACGCGCACCGGACTCTCGGGGACGACTCGGCGCGTGACGAGCTCCTCCGCTTCGAGAGAACGGAGTCGCTCCGACAGCATGCGGTCGGTGATGTCCGGAATCGCGGCCTTGATCAGCGCATAGCGCGTTTTGCCCTGAAGCAGCGTCTGTATGATTGCGCCAGTCCACCGCCCGCCGATGAGCTCGACGGCTTGGTGAAAGCGAGAACAGACGTGTGGCGGCGGATCGTTTCTGGGCATGATCAAAATTTGGGGATGTAGTGGCTTGACACAAGCTACTTACTAAAGTATACTAGCATATCAATAGTAAGTCCAGTCCCATTTGCTGCGTCAGCATGGGATCGCAGTACCAAGACCGAGACACCAGAGGCATGATATGACCGCGACAGCAACAGCAGCACCCGCCGCAGGGACTAGAACCGCGTGGAAGCTCGATCCGACGCATACGACCGTCGAGTTTTCCGCGAAGCACCTGATGATCACGACCGTCAGAGGTCGGATTGCAGACGTCGATGGCACCATCTACACCGACGAAAAGGATCCCAAGAAATCGTCCGTCGAAGTGACACTCAAGGCCGCGAGCCTCGACACCCGGACCGATCAAAGGGACCAGCATCTTCGCTCGGCCGATTTCCTCGACACTGCGAAGTATCCGGAGATCAGGTTCCGCAGCACGCGAATCGAGGGCGGCAAGGAAAACTTCAAGCTCACGGGTGACCTGACGATTCGGGATGTGACGAAGCCGATCACGCTGGATGTAGAGTTTGGAGGAAGGACAAACGATCCCTGGGGTGGGGAGCGCGTCGGATTCAGCGCAACCGGCAAGTTCGACCGTCGTGATTTCGGTCTTACCTGGAATCAGGCGTTGGAAGCTGGCGGGATAACCGTCGGGCACGACATCAAGATCAATCTCGAAGTCGAAGCGATCAAAACTGCCTGACGCGGTAGTAAGATAAGGATCTAAGAGGGGCAGGTGCACCGGTCTGGTGCTCCTGCCCCTCGCGTTTCCAGTCAAGTCTTTTGCGGGAGCAAGCGCTTATCTTTCCCAGATGGGAAATCTCCCGGGGCTATTGACTCGAGCTGCCGCAGCGCTGCTGACGTTGGCACCGATGGGGTCCTGGCCAGCTAGCGACCCAGTTAGATCGTCATCTAATTCCCAGGCGCAGTCCGTAAACGCCGCCATCATTGCTCACCAGGACGACTGGCAGCTGTTCATGGGCGACGTATTGTCGGACAAGCTCCGCCAGCCGGGACGGGGAGTCCTCGTTTATCTGACCGCGGGAGACGACGGGCGGGATTCCGTCTACTGGCTCACAAGGGAGCGCGGGGCGCTTCAATCCACAAGCGTGGCGCTCGGCCTACCGGAATCGAATATCCATACCTGTTCGGTGACATCAATGCTTGGCCACTCGATCACGCGGTGCATGATCGGAAGCACCGAGTCCTATTTTCTGCGGCTCCCGGACGGCGGCCGGGATGGAAGGGGCTTCGCCTCAGACCGTTTTCAGAGCTTACGCAAGCTTCGCGCGAAGCAAATTTCGAGGATCGACGCCATCGACGGGAGCGCGTCCTACAACAGCTGGTCAGACTTGATGGCTACGGTCGCCGCGATCATCGACCAGAATGCCGCCGAAGTCGGGGTGCACACGACGGATCCGAACATAGTGAGAAATCCCCATGACCACTTCGATCATCGAATGGCGGGACTTCTCGTCGCGGATGCTCGAACTGGTGAGAACTGGAGGGTCAGCTACTACGTCGGCTATGCATTGGCGACGCGAGCCGCCAATCGCACAACACGGCAGACGCAGGCAAAGACGGCACTCTTTCTCGCCTATGATCGCGAGATGCAGGCAGCCGACAAAAAATGGAGTGCCTATCGGGAGCATCCCTTGTTTTACTCGGAGTGTCTGCAGCGGACCTATGTTCGGCACGTCCCACCGCCCGCGCGTCGATGAGATGATACCGTGGCACCGTCGTGTGGCCACGCGCTCGCCTTCGCAAGTCATACGCTCACGCCAACTATTACCGCTCTTGCCGATGGATTCTCGCCTGTCGCGGGTCCGAGTCCTACCTTAACCATCTCACAAAAAGCGGTTCATCCGAGAGGGGAGAATAATGCGGCGTGGCCTTGTCATCGCGGTGGGTTTGTTTGCTCTCCTGCAACACGAAGCTGGAGCTCAGTGCAAAGTGAGCAGCAGCAGCAACGAGGGGAAGCTCCTGGCGTTCTACACGGCGCCGATTGTGTTCTCGATGGCCACGGCACCGGCGGTGATGCGTCTGGCCAGTATACGAATCGGGGCCGAGGGCGAGTACATCCCGAAGCCGGACAAGTCGATTGAACAGACAGGAGCGTGCTTCACGCAGAAGAGCGAGCATACGTCGCTGTCTCCAGTGTTTGGCAGGCCGAGAATCACGATCGGCGGACCGTTCGGATTTGCGTTGGAGGCCGCATACCTCCCTCCCGTGACCATTGCCCGTGCGAAACCCAATCTTTTCAGCTTTGGCGTATCACACGCCCACCACTTTGCGGCTGGTCCCGTCTCGAGCGGGACGATGCTGATGCTCCGGCTTCATGGGACGTTCGGAAACGTGAAGGGCGCGATCACCTGCCCCAGGTCACAGCTTCAACAAACGTCCAACATCAATCCCTGTTTTGGAACGGAGCCGTCCAAGGACACCTTTCACCCTGACATGTTTGGCGGGGAAATCGCAGCCGGCTTCGCTCCTGGAGCCGGAGGGATCTCGTTTTACGGTGGAGCAGGCGTGAACAGAATCGATCCGCACTTTCAGGTTGGGTTTACGGATGGCAACGGTGTTGTCGACCGGACCCAGGTTGAACTCGACTCTCCCCTGGTGCGCCCAGCCGTCTTCGGAGGGATCACGGCGATCGCGCGTCAGATTTTTGATGTCGGTGCCCAGATCTATTCGGTGCCCGCTGATGCGACGCTTTTCCGTCTGATGGGAGGGGTTCGATTCCGATAGCAGATTGAGATCGTCCCCGATCGGGCACGTTTCCTGTACTGTAGAAGCCTGCAAACCACCAGCGAGACGTAATGAAGAGCAACGGAATATTTCAGAAGCAGGCAGTCGCCACCGACCAGAAGACCAGAACGAACGACGAGCACCTGCATGAACTCGACAAGAAGCATCTGCAGGAAAGCAGGGACGAGCCTAATTTGATCCCCCAAAAAGGCGGAAAGCACCAACCCGCCAAAGGCGAATAACCCGGGCATCCGCCAGCGTCTTACGACGCTCTTAGTCAAGACCTACTACGCCGAGTAAGGAACCGGGATATTTTGCGGGAGTGCTCCACCGGGGAGCGGCATATCTTTGGCGTTGAGTATGTGACGTGGCAACAGCAATCCCGCCCAAAAGTCCAACAAAAATTCTGAGCCGCTTCTTTGGCCGTTCCCGTGATGGGACAGCCGAGGAGCTCGTCGGCCCAATTCGGGGCGAAGTGCTGGGTATCGAGCGGCTCGGCGAGCGTGCCCGCGCGGTTGCGCGCGGGCACCATCTCCTGCCCGCGCAAAAGCAACATGGCGCTGGTCCGCTGCTTCAGCGTCTCGACGACACCAAAGTAGTCCTCGACAGAGTCTATCAGGAATTGAATCAGGGGACGGAGGGCGGCCTCGACATCAGTCCCGCGGGCGACTGGCTCCTCGACAACTTCTACATCGTTCAGGAGCACATCCGGGAGATTCGCACAAGCCTCCCCAAAGGCTACTACGAAGAGCTTCCGAAGCTGGCTACGGGCTCGCTCGCCGGATATCCGCGCGCGTACGAGGTGGCGATCGAGCTGATCGCGCATACCGAGGGTCACCTCGACCTGGACAACATCACGCTGTTCGTGCGCGAATATCAGACGGTAACATCGCTGCGAATGGGCGAGCTGTGGGCAATACCGACGATGCTGAGGCTGGGCCTCGTCGAGAACATCCGTCGGATGGCGCTCCGAGTCGCCGCACGTCTCAAGGAAGTGGAGTCTGCGGACAGAGCCGCGACAGTGTTGCGCGAAGCGAGCGAGGAATCGGCGCAGGCGCTCGCGACGGCGCTCGCTGCTTTTGTCGATAACCACCCTCCGTTCACGCCCACCTGGGTCGCGCGATTCCTCCAGCAGGTCAGGTCGTATCAGACGAATTTCACACCGCTCATATGGCTGGAGCAGTGGATAGCGGAGGACGGGCCGAGCGCGGAAGAAGCTGCCACGCGATCGAACCGACGTGTTGCGCTGACGCAGGTGACGGTCGCCAACAGCATCACGAGCCTTCGCACGATATCGCGTCTCGACTGGAAGGATTTCGTCGAAGCCCAGAGCGCGACCGAGAACCTCCTCCGGCGCGATCCGGGCGGCCACTACCAATCGATGACGTTCGGGACGCGCGACCATTATCGCCACGTCGTCGAGCACATCGCGAAAAGGGTAAAGCGCCCCGAGGAGGAGATCGCCAGCGAAGTCGTAGCGCTGGCAAAGCTCGCGGATCCGGACGATACGAGGCACGCCCACGTCGGCTACTTCCTCGTGGACAAGGGGCGAAAGGTTCTCGAGGAGAAAGTCGGCTACACACCGCCATCGGGCGAATGGCTGTATCGCTGGACGCAGCGGCATGCGAACACGCTCTACTTCGGCGGGATAACGCTCTTCACCATGCTGGCGCTGGCGGTGATTCTCGAAGTGGTGGAGATAGCGCCCGCGATAGTTCAGGTCCTTCTGGCGCTTCTCGCTCTCATTCCGGCGAGCGAAATAGGAATAAGTGTGATCAATCAGCTGATCACGCTTCTAATGCCTCCACGCACGCTCTCGAAGCTCGAGCTGCGGGACGACGGCATTCCCGAGGAGTACATGACGACGGTAGTGGTGCCGACTCTGCTCGGAAGCCTTCATGGCGTAGAGGAGGCGCTGGAGCACATCGAAGTGCAGTATCTCGCCAACCGCGACCCCAACCTCCAGTTCGCCATTCTCAGCGACTTTACCGACTCGCCCACCGAGCACCGTGAGGGCGACGAAGAGATTCTGGCGGCAGCGGGGTCGGGCATCAAATCGCTCAACGCCAAGTATGGAAATGGCGGCGCAGATGTGTTTTTCCTTTTCCATCGCTCGCGACTGCTGAATGCGAAGCAGGGTGTCTGGATGGGTTGGGAGCGGAAGCGTGGAAAGCTGGCGCAGTTCAACAAGTTCCTGCGCGGCGGGGCGAGGGACGCATTCAGCACGGTAATCGGCGATACGAGCAGACTCTCTTTCGTCCGCTACGTGATCACACTCGACTCCGACACCGTCCTGCCCAGAGATGCTGCGCAGGTCCTCGTAGGCACAATCGCCCATCCCCTCAATCGCGCGCATTACGACCCGACGGTCGGTCGTGTGACAGAGGGCTACGGAATCATCCAACCGCGGGTCGGAGTGTCGCTCACGAGCGCGCATCGTTCCTTCTTTGCCGCGATCCACTCGGGACATCCAGGCGTCGACCCGTACACGACGGCGGTTTCCGACGTCTATCAGGATCTCTTTGGAGAAGGAAGTTTCACCGGAAAGGGCATCTACGACGTCGACGCGTTCGAGGATGCAACGCACGGAAGATTTCCGGAGAACACGCTACTCAGCCACGATCTGATCGAAGGGACGTACACGCGCGCGGGTCTGGCGACGGACATCGAAGTCTACGACGACTATCCCGCGCGTTATCTGACTTTCACGCGGCGCAAGCATCGCTGGATACGCGGCGACTGGCAGCTGCTGGGATGGCTCAAGAGCATCGTCCCGGGACCCGATGGACCAGAACCAAATCGTCTCTCCGCGATCTCAAGGTGGAAGATCTTCGACAATCTTCGCCGGAGCCTCGTGGAAATCGCGCAGCTCTCGATGCTCATCGCCGGATGGTTCCTGCTCCGGGGATTTGTCATAAGGTGGACGGCGCTTGTACTGCTGGCGGTCGCATTTCCGTGGCTGTTTTCGCTCGCCATCTCGCTGCTGCGGCCGCCGCGGGACCAGTCGTGGATGGCGTACTATCTCGCCGTCGGGCGCGACGCGATAACTAACGCGCAGCAGTTCCTGCTGGCGGTCGTGTTCCTTCCGCACCAGGCCGTCATCTGCGCCGACGCGATCGCGCGCACGGTCTTCCGATTGTTCGTGAGCCACAGATCGCTCCTGGAATGGCAGACGGCGTCTCAGGTGGAGCGATCGCTCGGAACGCGCAAGCAGCTCGAGATCTGGCGCAAGATGTGGCCGGTGACGGCTCTCTGTCTCGCGCTCGGAGTAGCGATCGGGTTGCATGTATCCATTGGCGCGGCGTCGAGCTCCAATGACCGGTTCCTGTTCGTGATGGGAACGCTGCCGCTGGTTCTCGCCTGGCTGGCCAGTCCGAGCATCGCCTCCGCATTGAGCAGACCGGCGATTCTCGGTGAGGTTCATCTAACCGATGCAGAGCGTGTGGCATCGTTGCGCTATGCGAAGCTGCACTGGACCTACTTCGAGAAATTCGTAACTGAAGAAACGCAGTGGCTCGCGCCGGACAACTACCAGGAAGATCCTGAACCGGTGCTCGCTCTCCGCACATCGCCGACCAACATCGGGCTTCAGCTGCTCTCGACCGTCAGCGCCCTCGACCTCGGCTTCATCACGCGGTCGGATATGATCGACCGTGTCGAAAAGGTGTTCCGCTCGCTCGAGCGGATGCGAAGATTCCATGGGCACTTCTTCAACTGGTACGACCTGAACGAGCTGCGCGTTCTGGAGCCGGCGTACGTCTCCACCGTGGACAGCGGGAATTTCGCCGGTCACCTGATAGCGCTGAAGCAGGCGTGCTTCGAGATGCTCAAGGACGCGACATGCCCGGAGCCCGATGCGAAGCGACTGAAAGCGATAGCCGAACGCGCGCACGCGTACGCAGTGGAGATGGATTTCCGTTTTCTGTATGACCAGAAACGGAAGCTGTTCACGATCGGCTATCACATCGGCAGCAATACGGTGGACAACTCGTATTACGATCTCCTCGCGTCGGAGTCGCGTCTGGCGTCGTTCATGGCCGTGGCCAAGGATGACGTGTCGGTCGATCACTGGTTCAGGCTGGGGCGCTCGCTCACCGCGGCTGCCGGGACGAGGACACTGCTCTCGTGGAGCGGGAGCATGTTCGAGTACCTGATGCCCGCGCTGGTGATGCAGACGTTCCCCTTCACGCTGCTCGACCAGACGCATAAGGGTTGTGTCAAACGACAGATCGCGTACGGGGCGGAGCGCGGGGTTCCGTGGGGAGTCTCGGAATCCGCGTACGCCGTACGCGATCGCTCACACACGTATCAATATCGAGGCTTCGGAGTGCCCGATCTCGCGCTCAAGCGCGGATTGAGCAAGGAACTCGTCGTCGCTCCGTACGCGACGCTCCTGGCGATGATCGTCGAGCCCAGGCAGGCGCTGAAGAATCTCACCATACTCGAAGCGGAAGGAGCACTGGGGCCGTTCGGGTTCCGTGACGCGCTGGACTACACGCGCCCATCTCCCGGCTCCCGGAAGACACTCGTGTGCACCTTCATGGCGCACCACATCGGCATGAGCATTGTCGCTCTCGACAATGCTCTCAATCGGCAAATCTGGCCGCGCCGCTTCCATACCGATCCGCTCGTGCGCTCGGCGGAGCTGGTGCTGCAGGAGCGGATTCCGCGGCGACTGGTGATGCAGGACGTATCCGGGACCGATGCTGCCAGAGTGCCGAGCGAGACGGAGAAGCCGGCGGTGCGCGAGATCGAGACGCCGCATACACCGCAGCCAGTCGTTGGAATATTGGGCAATGTGCCGTACACGACGCTCATCACCAACGCGGGCGGCGGTTTCAGCAGGTACGGCAATCTCGCGGTTACGCGCTGGCGCCACGATTCCACACGCGACAATTACGGCCAGTGGTGCTACGTGAAGGACGTGAGCACCGGTCACGTCTGGTCGACGGCGCACCAGCCATCGGGAACGGAGCCGCAGTGGTATCGCGTGCTCTTTGCCGCCGATCGTATCACGTTCATCCGGCGAGACGGAGATATCGACACCGTCACGGAGATCGCAGTAGCGTCGGACGACGCGGCTGAAGTCAGACGTATAATCCTGACGAACAGATCGCTCCAGGCGCGCGAGATAGAGCTCACCAGCTACTCGGAGGTGGTGCTGGCGCCGCCAGAGGCCGATCGGGCGCACCCGGCATTCCAGAATCTTTTCGTGCAGACGGAATTCCTCGAGCAGAATGCTGCGTTGCTGGCCACCCGCCGTCCCCGCTCGGCGACGGAAGCATCGATCTGGTGCGCGCACGTCGTAGCCGTGGGGCCCGAACTTGTGGGAAGCGTCACCTGCGAGACCGACCGCGCGAAATTCGTAGGCAGAGGTCGTTCGGTGAGGAACGCGGAAGCGCTGGATGAAGGTGCGGAGCTGACGGGGACGGTCGGCGCGGTGCTCGATCCTATTCTCTCGCTGCGAGTCCGCGTCCGCATCTCACCGGGAGCGTCGGCGCACGTCGCATTCACGACGTTCGTCACGGAAAAGAAAGAACGAGCGATCGAGCTCGCGGATCTCTACCATGATCCGTACAGCGCGCGCCGTGCGCTGGATCTGTCGTGGGCGCAGGCACAGGCGGAGCTCCGAGATCTGGGAATCGCTCCCGCGGACGCGGCGCTGTATCAGGATCTCGCCGGACATTTGATGTTCCCGCACCCGGGATTTCGACCGGCCCAAAGCGCGGTCGAAGAGAACAAACTTGGCCAGCAGGCTTTGTGGGGGCTCGGAATTTCGGGTGACTGGCCAATTCTGTTGGCGACGATCGAGAGCGCGGTGGGAATGCCGAGCATCAGACAGCTGCTGAGAACACACCACTACTGGAGACTCAAGGGCATCACGTGTGATCTCGTGATTCTCAACATGCATCCCGCGACCTACATGCAGGAGCTGAACGACGAGCTGCTCTCGACTACGATGGCGTCGAGCGAAGCCGGCCTGCTGGACCGACCGGGCGGCGTATTCATAAGGCGTACGGATCTGCTCAAGCCCGAGGAGATCACGCTGCTGAAGGCAATGGCGCGCGTACAGGTCAACTGCGATGGACTGGGGCTGGGAAACTTCCTCGAATTCCCCGGAGTCGAGGACCGTTACCCGCCCAAGCTCGAGATCATGAACCGCGATATCGTTCCATTGGGCGCCGCACCGATCCACGCGGATCCAGCCGATCGAGGAACGGGGCTGCAATCGTTCAATGGTCTTGGCGGATTCAATGCGGGCGGTGAATATGAAATTCACCTGACGGGCAGCGACCTTCCGCCGGCGCCGTGGATCAATGTCGTGGGGAATGCAGCGGGCGGCTTCTGCGTGAGCGAAGGTGGAAGCGGAGTGACGTGGGCGAGGAACAGCTTCTTCTATCGCATCACGCCCTGGCACAACGATCCAGTGCGTGATCCATCGAGCGACTGCGTGTTCCTGCGCGACGATGGCAACGGCGATCTGTGGACGGCGACGCCCTGCCCCATTCGGGAGCCAACCCCGTATCGCGTGCGGCACGGCGCCGGCTACTCGGTGTTCGATCACACACACAAGGGTCTCGCCAGCTCACTGCGTCTCGGAGTCGACCAGAACGATCCGGTCAAGATCAGCGTTTTGACGCTGCGCAACGACTCGAAGACGCGCAAGAAGCTGACACTCACATGGTATCTCGAGTGGGTGCTGGGCCTTTCACGCGAGCAGACGCAGTACCAGGTGCGTACGAGCTTCGACGAGGACACCCAGTCGATGTTCGCGCGCAACTACTTCGATACGGATTTCGCCGAGACCGTGGCCTTCGCCTCGATCAGCGAGCGGGTCGCGTACTACACCGCGGATCGCCGCGAATTCCTGGGCAGAAACGGAACCATATCGAGCCCGGCAGCCCTCGAACGGGCGGGATTGTCAGGCGCGATCGGAGCGACGATAGATCCATGCTGCGCGATGCAGGTGAGCATAACAATCGGACCGGGCGAGTCCCGCGACATCGTCATGCTGCTTGGGGCAGCCGAGGGTGAGAGCGCGGCGCAGGAGATGATTCAGCGGCATCGCGCGTCTGGCGCCGCGCGGCAATCAGTTGATGCCAATATCGATGCATGGGCGCGGAGGCTGGGGACGATCAAGGTCACCACGCCCGATCCGACATTCGATCTGATGGTGAACCGATGGGCGCTTTACCAGGCGTTGTCGTGCCGGATGTGGGCGCGCACGGCGTTGTATCAGTCGAGCGGAGCGTTCGGATTCCGCGATCAGCTCCAGGACGTGATGGCTTTCGTATACTCGGAGCCACAAATCTCCAGGGATCACATCGTACGTGCGTCGTCGCGCCAGTTCGTCGAGGGCGATGTTCAGCACTGGTGGCATCCCCACAGCGGCCGCGGCGTGCGAACGCGCTTCTCGGACGATCTCGTGTGGCTGCCGTACGTTGTCGATCACTATGTCAACGTCGTAGCGGATCGCGGAATCTTCGATGTCGAAGTTCCGTACCTCACGATGCGCCAGCTCAATCCGGACGAGCACGAGATTTACGACCTGCCGAAGGTATCGTCGGAATCCGGTAGCATCTACGATCACTGCGTCCGGGCGCTCCGAAGAGCGTGCACGAAGGGAGTACACGGGCTTCCGTTGATCGGCAGTGGCGACTGGAATGACGGAATGAATCGCGTGGGAATCGAAGGAAAGGGAGAGAGCGTCTGGCTCGCGTGGTTTCTGATTTCCACGCTTCGCAAGTTTGCGGTGCACGCGGGTGCCAGGGGCGATACCCCAGTTCGCGACGAGCTGCTCTCCGAGGCGCAGGCATACGCCGATTCGGTGGAGCGATCTGCGTGGGACGGGGAATGGTATCGCCGCGCCTACTTCGACGATGGCTCACCGCTTGGCTCGCGCACGAGCGACGAGTGCAAAATCGATTCGATCGCGCAGAGCTGGAGCGTCATCTCGGGCGCGGGAAAGCCGGAGCGTACGCGCATAGCGATGGAGTCGCTCAACAAGCATCTCGTTCGAGAGGATGCGCGCCTCATCATGCTTCTGACGCCGCCCTTCGACAAGACGACGCACGATCCAGGCTACATTCAGGGCTATCTGCCGGGCGTGCGCGAAAACGGCGCGCAGTACACGCACGCGGCGTTGTGGGCCGTTCTTGCGACGGCACTGCAAGGCGATGGGAACCGCGCGTTCGAGCTCTTCCAGATGCTCAACCCGATAACGCACTCAGATAGTCCGGCTGCGGTGGAGATCTACAAGGTAGAGCCTTACGTGGTGGCGGCCGATGTGTATACCGCGAGAGGGCATCTCGGTCGCGGGGGGTGGACGTGGTATACGGGGTCCGCCAGCTGGATGTATCGCATTGCCTTGGAAGCGATACTCGGATTCCAGCAGCGGGGTGAGCAGCTATTCATCGAGCCCTGCATTCCGGCGAGCTGGAAGAGCTTTACCGTCGAGTACAGGTTCAGGTCAGCGACCTACACCATCACGATCGAGAATCCGCATGGACTTGAGCGCGGATCGACGCAGCTCACGGTCGATGGGCGGAGAGCTGAAGACGGAATTCCGCTGGTGGATGATGGCAGGACCCACAACGTCACAGCTTCGCTTCAGCCTTCTTCGGCTTCTTCTCCTGTTCCACCGTCTTCTTCTCCAGCGCCGAGCCAACCGGAGAAAGTCCGACTATAGCGGGACCGTTGACGACGTTGCCCTGGGTATCGAATCGTGATCCATGGCACGGACAGTCCCATGTTTTTTCGGTGTCGTTCCAGCGAACGATGCCGTAGAGGTGGGTGCAGACCGCGGAGCGCGCGTGAATCTTCCCACGCTCATCGCAGTACACCGCGACCTTGCCTCGACCTCTGCCAACGATCGCGCCCTCGCCCGGCTTGATCTCCTCGACAGCACCGACGTCGCCGGGTGTGAACCAATCCTTGTACTGTTCCGCGACGTTTACGTTCTCCTTCAGATACGTCGGAGTAGCGCGAAGACTGACGCGCGAGGGGTCGTACAACTTGGCCCACTGGTGCTTTCTTCCCTGTACCAGCTCGTTGAGAATGATGCCGGCGATCGTTCCGTGCGTCATGCCATTTCCGGAATCTCCCGTCGCGATGTAGATGTGTTCGTCTCCTCCGGGATTCTTTCCGATATACGCCAGGTAATCGACCGGCTCCATCACCTGCCCTGACCATCGGTACTCGATGCGGTCGACCATCGGGAAGCGCTCGCGCGTCCATTTTTCGAGGCGATTGAAGCGCTCGCCTGTCGTGTGTGCCTGGCCGGTCTTGTGATCCTCGCCTCCGACGATGAGAATGTCGTAGTCGAGCTCGCGCCCTGACGCATCCTCGGCCTGTTGCAGGCGGATGTAATGGTAGGGATCCGGTGTGTCCCAATAGAGTCCACGAGGAATCGATCCGCGTGGAACGCGCGCACCGATCACGTAGGTGCGATAAGCTGCCTGTTTGGTGTGAAGGACCAGCCAGTCGTTGACGGGAGTATTCGTGCAGACGACTACGTTATCCGCGCTGATGACGTGACTCGCGCTCGTAGTAATGCGGGCGGGCTCTCCATCAACAATCTTTTCGGCGTGGACGCCGGTATAGATTTTTCCTCCGTCGCGCAGAATGGCGCGCGCCAGACCTTTGAGATATTTGAGGGGATGGAAAGTGGCCTGACGCGGGAAACGGAGCGCGGGGCCGCTGTCCCAGAAATCGAACGGAATGCGATCGACGAGCTGCGTGTCGCTGATTCCGGCACGGTGCGTGGCTTCGAGCTCGCGTTCCAGATCCTTGCGCTGGCCGTCCGCGCCGAGAAAGAGATAGCCTTCGACGCGCTCGAAATCGCAATCGATGTCCTCCATCGACGCAATCGTCTCGATGCGATGGATCGCCGACATATGACTCTCGGCGGCGAGGCGTGCGCCGTCCTCGCCGTGCATTCTGGCGATGTTGTAGTAGCGATCGTCGAGTGCCGCGGTGAGATGGGCGGTGGTACGGCTCGTCTCTCCTCCCCCGATGGGGCCATCATCTATCAGCACCACGGCCCGCCCTGCGCGCGCGAGAAGGTAGGCCGTCGTCATTCCCGCGATGCCAGCTCCGATAACGCAGACGTTCGCTCGCACGTCCCCGGTCAGCGATTGGAACTGGGGAACTTCGGTTGTGCTCATCCAGACGGAGGTCGTATGACCTGAGTCACTGTGCATTGATGGTCTCTTGCGGTGGCTGGGGCGCTAATGGTGGGACGAAGAATGGCAATGGCGCATAGGGTATGCCATGTGCTAGTCTAGATCGTGCGTGAATACAACGGGCCTGCCGGAGAATCGATGAACAAACATTCTAAACACACCTGGGTTGTCGATGTGATCGAAGACGGATCCGCATCGATCGAGGTCGACGGACGCAGCGTGACGCCGATTCCACAATGGATGCTACCCGAGGGCGTCAGGGAAGGCGACGTCCTGTCGGTCACGCACGATCGAAAGGAGGACAAATCGGCGCTACTGATTGAGACTGACCCTGAGGCGAAACGCAAAGCGCTCGATCGGTCGGAGCGGCAGGTCGCGAGAAAAACTAAGAACGACCGAGGTGGGGATATTAGCCTCTGATCGCCTCGTGATTTTCTAGCTGCCAGCTACGGGTTACCGGCAACCAGCTCGCAGTAAGCAGGTATCCGTTACCCGTTACCCGTTACCCGTTGCCTGTTTTCCGTGTGACAATCAGGGGGCGATGCACCCTGGTTGATGTGATACGCGGTCGCCGGGGCCATTCAGATCGGTGCCCGGACGCTCGGGTATGATCGAAAAACCCTTTTCGGGGATACCGGGCGAGCGAATTGTGATCGTTCCGTTCTGATCGGTGCGGTACCATGGCACCCCCGCTGTTCTGTAGATGTTCTTCGCCTGAATGTGCATGTGGCCGTATTCGTTACGCGCCCCGACCGACACCACGGCCCATGCGGGTCCCGTGACGGCGAGGTAATCAGGTGTCACTCCGTTGCAGCTTCCGTGGTGGTCGGCCTTGAGCACGTTGACGCGCATTCCCGGATCATGGCCGTAGCCCGCGCTGTCGAACCACGCGATTTCCTCGTGTTCCGCGTCGCCGGCCAACCACATGGTGAATGATGCGGAGTCGGGCCCGATGATCTTCACTGCCGTCGAGCGGTTGTTCGGACCGTTTCCGTTCGGCATCGGCGCCAGGATGTGAAGCTTTGCTCCGCCGGTCATCGTGATGGTGCAGATCGGATGTCCGTTCGAGCAGGGATCGCCGGTGTCGCGGTAGATCAGGCTGTCCCTGTCCACGCGTGAGAGGATCGAATCCCGCAGAGTTGCGAGCGTTGCGGCCGGACCGGGATCCTTGTTCTCGAAGAAATAGCGGACGCGTATATGTCGCGAAGTGGTGAATAGCTCGCGGAGACCGCTGTAGTGGTCCAGATGCGGATGTGAGAGAATGACTACATCGATCGTCGATCCATTGAGTCTCAGTGAATCGAGAAAGCGTCCGAAGGTTGCGGGGTCAGGCCCGCCGTCGATAATCACGCGACTCGATCCATTTCGGATGTACGTCGCATCGCCCTGCCCGACATCCAGGAGCCGGACGATCAGCTCGCGGCCGCCGGAATCGGACACGAAGGTCGAGACCGGCGGCAGAGCGGATTTGCGTGTTAAACGTCGCCCATGCGTCGACGATCTTCGCGTTCGCTCAGTATGGCCATGTTGCCGGGCCTGAACGAAGAACGCCAGCGACACAAGTACGGCGGAGACGACGATCAGGCGCCTGAGCATGGCTATCGGCTGTTCGCGATCATAGGGTCAGAGCGAATATCGCTGCCCTGGCCAGGCTCCCGCTGGCCATTTTCGGCCGCGTGTCATCGATGCAATGGGCGTCGCGCGCAGTTAATCAACGATCTGGCGAAGCACCGCACGAACTGGAGCCGCATCCATCGCCATCAGCTTGAGCGGGAACGCCATCAGCTCGTACATCGTCGGGGTCACTCTGCGCAGATCGAGATTCTCGAGTATCGCGGCATTGCCCGCAAAGAGCATGTGGTGCACGGGAAGATTCTTGCTGTCCCTGGGGTCGACTGACGGAGAATCGACGCCGAGCAGCCGCAGCCCCCGTCCAAGCAATGTTCTGACACAGGTTTCGGAAAGCGTCGGCCAGTCCTCCGGGAACGCGCCGCTCGCGATCGTGCGTCCGGTACGCAGGAGAAGGCGCTCGACGAAAGGAAGAGACTGAATCTTCTCGAGCTCTTCCATCTCGATCTCCTTGGTGAGACTCGATACGTCGACGACGATGGCGGGACCGTAGAATGCGTCCAGCGAAAGCTCGTGCGAGCCCGACCATCCTTCACGCACGTGGAGCGGCGCATCGGCGTGCGTACCCACGTGCGGGCTGGAGGTGAAGGACGACACATTCACGCTCGCTCCGGCGCCAATCAATGACGCCCATCCGCACGTGAACGGCGTGTCTCCCGGCCACTCAGGTGTGTCGGGGTTGAGCGTAACGCTGATATCGCGGAGCGTTGGCTCACTCCCGTTCACGAGATCATTCCCTGATGAAGTCTCGTTGTCGTATGACTATTTCCTGCCAAGGAGCTTCTTCGCGGCGTCGACCACGTGATCGGCAGTTATCCCCAGGTGCGTGAAGATTTCGGCAGCAGGCGCCGAGGCACCGAAGCGCTCGATGCCGATGATGGTTCCGTCGTCGCCAACCCAGCGGTACCATGACATCGGATGCGCGGCTTCAATCGCGACGCGTCTGATTCCTTTTGGGAGAACATTGTCGCGGTAGCTCTGATCCTGCCGTGCGAAGAGCTCCATGCTTGGCATGCTGACCGCGCGCGCACGGATCCCGGCGGTCTCCAGTTTCTTCTGGGCATCGAGGACCAGTGCGACCTCGGAACCGCTTGACATCAGGACGACTTCGGGAGCTCCGCCCGGCGCATCGGCGAGCACATACGCGCCACGCGCAAGGCCTCCTGCAGAAGCGTATTTCGTCCTGTCGATGAATGGCAGCTTCTGTCTGGTGAGGACGAGCGCAACCGGGCCGTCCTTGTGCTTGAGAGCAGCGCGCCAGGCTTCGGTGGTCTCCGAAGCGTCGGCCGGCCTGATCAAAGTCATGTGAGGAATCGCGCGCAGATTGCTTAGTTGCTCGACGGGCTGGTGGGTCGGTCCGTCTTCGCCAAGCCCAATGGAATCGTGGGTGTAAACGTAGATGGCCTGCCGCCCCATGATGCACGCAAGCCTGATGGGCGGCCTCATGTAATCTGAGAAAATCAGGAAGGTCGCGCCGTAGGGGATGATGCCGCCGGTCAGCGACATGCCGTTCATGACGGCTCCCATCCCATGCTCACGAATTCCAAAATGGAAATTGCGGCCGGCATAATCCTCGGCGGAAAAGCTGGGCGCGCCCTTGACGATGGTGTCCGTGGAGCTGGAGAGATCCCCCGATCCTCCGATCAGCTCGGGGATTTTCTGGGCGATGGCGTTGATCACGACGCCGGAGGCAGCGCGACTGGCGATGTTGCCATCCTTGGCAGTGAAAACCGGCAGAGCGTCCTCCCAGCCAGCCGCAAGCTCGCCACGCAAACGGCGCTGCAGCTCTCTTTCGAGGGCGGGATTCGCTGATCGGTAAGCATCATAAATCTTCTGCCAGTCGGTCTGAGCGCTGGCTCTCTTCCTGGCCGCCTCGCGCCAGTACCGGAGGGCTTCAGGAGCAACATAGAACGGCTCCTGGGATGGGTACTCCAGCGCCTCCTTGGTGAGCCTGATCTCGTCCACACCAAGCGGGGATCCGTGCGCCGAGGCCGTATCGTGCTTGTGCGGGCTTCCATAACCAATGTGCGAGCGGACAACGATCAATGACGGCCTCGATGTTTCCGCTTTCGCCGCGTCGATCGCGCGATTTACCTCAGCGAGATCGTTGACGTCAGCGACGTGCTGGGTGTGCCAACCATACGCCTCAAAGCGCTCAGCAGTGTCATCACTGAACGTGAGCGCGGTATCACCTTCGATGGTGATGTGATTGTCGTCATAAAAGCCGATCAGCTTCCCCAACTTTAGATGGCCGGCAAACGAAGCTGCTTCATGCGAAATGCCTTCCATCATGTCGCCATCGCTGGCGATGAAGTAAACGTTGTGGTCGAAGATTCTCTGATCGCGGTTGAACACCGCTGCCAGGTGAGCTTCGCCGACCGCCATCCCCACCGCGTTTCCTATTCCCTGGCCAAGCGGTCCGGTGGTCGTCTCGACGCCGGGCGTGTGGCCAAGCTCGGGGTGGCCCGGCGTCTTGCTTTCCCACTGCCTGAACTGCTTGATATCATCGAGCGTGAGGTCGTAACCCGTGAGATAGAACACGCTGTATAACAGCATCGACGCGTGCCCGGCCGACAACACGAAACGATCGCGATTAAGCCAGCTCGGATCTGCGGGATTGTAGCGGAGGTGCTGGGTCCAGAGAGCGTATGCCAGTGGCGCGAGGGCCATCGGCGTGCCCGGATGTCCCGAATCAGCCTTCTGGACGGCGTCCATCGACAGGACTCTGATTGCGTTGATGCAGAGATCTTCGAGAGACTGGCTTGAAGAAGGCGACGAAGGCGAAGGAGGTGCCGAACGCGGCGCAGCCGCGGTATTGGTGGATGTGGGCTCTGACATAAGAAAACTATGGACGTCGTTTGGTGTAGGAGCTTTCATGCCTGTAATGGAGCGTCATTTACAAACTAGCTCATACCGTGGCGCGTTGTAGTGCGAGCCAATCAGTGGCTTCACGCACGTCGCCGGGAACAAGATTGTGGCCAACCATCTGCCATTTGAGCGTGACCTTCACGTGTGCCGATTCGAACAGCTGGGCGAGCCCCTCGACACTTGCAGCCGGCACTATTGGATCCATTCGACCGGCGGAGATGAAAACAGTCGATCCAGTGAGATCGACGCTCTTTTCCGGCTCGAAGACCACCATCGGGCGAAAAAGAATCGCTCCGCGTATCAAACCAGGCTCGACGAACATCACCGTCGACGCGGCGTTTGCTCCGTTCGAGTAGCCGAGGGCAAAGATCCGTGTGAGATCCAGCCCGTGCCTGGAGATGGTGGATTGAATGAAGCGCGCAAGCTCTTCAGCCCGCGAGCGAACTTCGTTCGCGTCGAACACGCCTTCCGCCAATCGTTTGAAGAAGCGTGGCGCGCCGTTCTCGAGAACCTTGCCGCGTGGGCTCAGGATCGCCGCGCCCGGAGCGATCGCCTGCCCAAGGGAAAGCAGATCGTTCTCATCCCTGCCCGTTCCATGGAGCACGATCAGCACATCCCGCGATGCGGATTCGCTGGCGGGAAGAAAACGATGCACGAACCCAAAGTCGTCGGTCACAAGTTTGGGCCACGCAACTCCAGCGGCGTGTGGATGTTGGGGAGGAGCGCCTCGATCTCGAAGCGGCGCTGTTCGAGCCAACTCGGGAGCTTCAACGAGTGTCCGAGTAAGTCCGGGGTCTCATCGATCGCGAACCCCGGCGCATCGGTTGCGAGCTCGAAGAGAACACCGCCCGGCTCGCGAAAATAGATGGATTTGAAGTAGTCGCGATCCAGCTGTGGCGTGACGTTGTAGCCAAGTGAGGTGAGCTCGGTGCGCAGCTCCATCTGCTCGGCATCGCTGGATGCGCGGAAGGCGACATGGTGAACAGTGCCGGCTCCCATCATTCCCGACCAAATCCCGGGGACGCAGCGGATGTCGACGATCGAGCCCGGACCGCCATCGCCGGCCGCGTATCGAAAGATGCTTCCCTGTTCGCGCACCAGGTTGAAGCCGAGCGTGTTGGTAAGGAGCTGGCCGGTGAGCTCGTTGGCGTCGAGCCAGAGGGTGACGGAATAGATGCCGCGAATGGCGTGCTCCGGCGGTACTCCCGCACCTGACCATCCGGCGCGCGCCTCGGCCCGCGGATGCGCGACGAGCTCGCCCATGAAACCGTCATGATCCTTGAAGGCGATGACGCGCTCGTCTTCGTAGCGCGTGGCTGGCTGCTGGAAGTCGACCTGCTTTCGGATCAGCCGCTCTATCCAGAATCCGACGGAGCTGGGAAGAATGGCGAACGATGTGACCGCCACCTGGCCGCCGCCCTGTCTGCCGCGCCGGGCGTCAGGCCATGGGAAGAAGGTGAGGATGCTTCCCGGATTTCCCTGCTCGTCGCCGAAGTAAAAGTGGTAGGTTGTGGGGTCGTCGAAATTGACGGTACGCTTGACGAGCCTCAGGCCCAGGATGCCGGCATAGAAGTCGAGATTCCGCTGCGGGTCACTCGCGATACCGGTGACATGGTGTATGCCGGCCGTGCGGAAGCTCATCGATCACTGGTAGGATTTTTACCTTGTTCCTGCTCTCTTGGGGATGACATAATATCTCCAATCTTTATCCTTCCATCGAAGCAACGGATATGCCGTTCGCTGAGGCATTGATGTGAATCGCGTCAAAGCGCCCAAAAAGCCAAAGCCAAAGCCAAAAAGTTTTCGAAATCTGACCGATCCCAAGACGCTCAGTGAGCTTGCGCTGCGTCTAAAGGAAGGAATTTACATCACGACGCTCGAAGGAGAGATCGTCGATGCCAACCCGGCATTTCTGGAGATGTTCGGCGTCGAGTCTCTCGATGATTTGAAGGGGTTTCGCACCAGCGATTTCGTCAAGCCGGAAGTACGCGCCAGGGAGATGGATCTGCTCGAGCGCGAGGGCTCCGTTCGGGACATCGAATTCCAGCTCACGCGCCGCGACGGCGAAGTGAGAACTGTGGTCGACAGCGCCTTTCTCTCGGTCGACCCCAAAACCGGCGAGAAGTACTGTCACGGGATCCTCGTCGACATCACGCAGCGAAAGGAGCTGCAGACGCAGCTCCTCGAGCTCAGCATCCGTGATCCGCTCACCGGCTGCTACAATCGCCGATACCTGAACACCGTCACGAGGCAGTGCGAGTCGCAACTGAAGGGGGAGTGGGGCTGCATATATCTCGACATCGATCACTTCAAGCAGTACAACGACACCAATGGCCACGCCGAGGGCGATAGCGTGCTGGTGAAGATGGCGCGGTTTCTCATGCGTCACGTTCGAGCGGAAGAGGCGGTGGTGCGAGTTGGCGGAGACGAATTTCTGGTGGTTCTTTGCGACTCGGGCGCGGATCAGACCGAGCACGTTGCAGCCCGTCTTCGCGCGGCCGCGCCGGCCTCGGCGCCGGTCCCATTCTCGATGGGATGGGCCGCCCGCAAGGGGTCGGAGAGCTTCGAGGACACGATGGTCCGGGCGGATCAGCGTCTTCTCGAGGTGAGGGTCGACGAGCGGCGCGACCTGCAGAAGCGGCGCAGGAAAAAGGCGCGGACAAGTTAGTCTCCTCGCGGGGATGGCCTCCCAAAGAGGTTAGTCCCACCTGGGGGGCAGGAACCCGGCGAAACGGACGAAGCGCGCGAGGCATGTGTAAGGCTGGGATTGGGAGACGTCCCACAGTAGAACCTTCCTCTACTGGTGTCCCATGCGCTCATTCCTGCTGGCAATCGTTCTCTCCACTCCCTCGCTGCTCTCTGCGCAGATCGTCGAAGATGTGCGCCCCTGGCTGTGCCAGGCGCCTCCGACCTGCCCGCAAGGGCAGCCGTGTATCGTGCGGCCGTGCGTTTCTCCGCTGCCCGCGGTAGTTCGACAGAGCAGCGACGTGCGCGTCGATCTGGTGGACAGAGTGCTGCGCTACGAGATCACCGAAACATTCGTGAATCGCGGAAACAGAGTCGGTGAGGCGGACTTCATGTTCCCGCTCCCGAAGGGCGCGGCGTTCCAGGATCTCAAGCTCTCGATCAACGGCGAGATGGTCTCCGGCGAGACGATGAGCGCGGACAGGGCGCGCGGGATTTATGAGGAGATCGTACGCCGCCAACGGGATCCGGCGCTGCTGGAGTGGATGGGGTACGGGTTGCTGCGGGCGAGAATCTTTCCGATCGCGCCAGGCGAAGCCAAAAAAGTCGTGGTCCGCTTTCAAACGGTTGCCGAGCGCGAAGGCGATGCGCTGAGAATCAATTACTTCCGCGGGATGAGATCGAATCAGGTTGGGGCAAATCGCCAACCCGAAGGCCGGATGTCATTCGTATTCACCTATCCCAACGACGCCATGTACGGCACGGCGTATTCGCCGACGCACTCGATTTTCGAGCAGCGATATGGCTCGGGGGACTCGGGGGACAGCTACAGTGATCAGTCGTTCGCGTCGTACAGTCGCGGGTCGATGCGCCGGTTTGAGATAAGGGATGCGTACGGAGAGGTCACACTCCTTCTCCCGATCCGGCGTTCGACGAGCGCGGCGATCACGATGCTGGCCAACGCGCCCGGCAACGATGATGGATTTGCGCTGATCACGCTGGCACCGCCGGCGGTCCGGCCACGTGCAGTTCCACGCGACCTGACGTTCGTGATCGACGTCTCGGGCTCGATGAGCGGACAGAAGATCGAGCAGGCCCGCGCGGCGGGCAAACAGATACTTGGCACGCTCTCTCCGATGGACCGCTTCCGTCTGATCGATTTCTCGAGTGACGTGCGGACATTCAGGGATGGCTTCTCGACGGCAACTCGCGAGAATATCCGGGCGGCTGAGCGGTATCTCGATCAACTGGACGCTGAGGGATCTACCAACATTTCGGGCGCGCTCGATGAGGCGCTGTCCTCTCCGGTTCAACCGGGGAGACTTCCGATAGTACTGTTTCTCACCGACGGGCAACCTACCGTTGGAGAGCGCGACGCATCGGTGATCGCATCTAATGTCGCGAAGCATCGGGAATCGCGCAGGGTGTTCACGTTCGGAGTAGGCGCGGATCTCAACATCTCGCTCATCGAGCAGCTGGCACTCGAGGGCCGCGGCACCGCGAGCTTCGTGCGTCCCGAGGAATCGGTGGAGCGCGCGGTGGGGATCGTCGCGAGCCGTCTTACGAGTCCGCTCGTAACCGACGTTCGCATTCATTCTGACGGAGTACGTTTGCTCAAGATGCACCCCGCGGGGCCCGTGGACATATTTGCGGGGGAGGATCTCGTGATTCTTGCGCGCTACAATGGGGGGGGGAATGCGGTCATCCGATTCGACGGTCAGACTGTCAACGGACCGGTTACCTGGAGCAGCCGGGTCAATTTTCCGGATCGCTCGCGGGAAAATCCGTTCGTCGCGAGACTGTGGGCGACGCAACGCGTAGGGTATCTGAGCGCGGAAAAGAGAAAACACGGTGGCTCGCGGGAGATCGACGACGAGATTCGCGATCTTGGCGAGCGATTCGGCATTCCGACGGAGTTCTCGTCGTACCTGGTGGTCGAGCCCGGCATGAACGACCGCATTCTGTTGCGTGGGGCGGTCTCGTCACAGGCAGTTGTCACGGGCGTGGGGGCGAGCACTCTTCGCGGATCGGTATCCGCGCCCGCTTCCGCGCCCGTCCAGTTCGAGGCCGCCAAGACCGCGGCCGCACAGCGCCAGGTCACCAACATGGCTGCCGCGGATTCGGCGGCGGGCTTGAGGGAGGATGCGAATGTCAGGCATGCCGGCAACGTCACCTTCGTTCTGCGTGACGGCGTGTGGACCGACGTGCGTTACAAGAGCTCCGGAAGCGTGCTCAAGGTGAAGCCTTTCTCCGACGCCTACTTCAAGCTGCTCGAGCTGCAGCCGGACTTGCGCGAGACATTCACTGTCGGCGAGCGTGCTATCATCGCCGGCCGGAACATGGCGATCGAGCTGACACCACTCGGACAGGAACGGCTGACGGATCGCGATCTGTCGCTCTTGCGGGATCGCTGGTAATCGAGTGACGGACGTCGAGCGACTCTTCCGAACCTACAACGCCGCGCTGGTGCGATACCTGACTCGGCGACTCGGGGACCGCGACTGGGCGGAGGAAGTCGCGCAGGAGACGTTCGTGCGCGCGCTCAGGCAGACGTCGATACAGAACGAGCGGGCGTGGCTGTTCGCGGTGGCGACGAATCTCGTGCGGGATGAAGCGAGGAAGGATATGAGACGCCGTAAGCATCTTGCGCTGCTGGCCGAAGAAGAGCGGGATACGATCGTCGAGCCAGAGGAGACGACACTCGAACGCGCGCAGGAAGCGGCGATGGCGCGCAAAGCGGTAGATGGTCTGGCGGAACGGGATCGGCTAGCGCTCTTGATGCGCGAAGAGGGATTGGATTACAACGAGATCGCGGAGGCTCTGGAGCTCTCTCCGGGCTCGGTGGGCACCACGCTGTCGCGTGCGCGCCGCCGGCTGGTGGAGAGCTACGAAGCATTGCAGAAGAGTCGAGAAGAGAGAGAAAAAAATGCAGCATCTTGATGAAGGGGTAATTCACTCGTGGCTCGACGGCGCGCTGAGCGCCGAAGAAGTCGCGCGCGTAAAGGCGCACGTCGATGAATGCGCGCAGTGCGCCGCCGCGGTGGCGGAGGCGCGCGGGTTCGTCGCGGCATCGTCGCGGATTCTGACAGCGCTGGACAACGTTCCCAAGGGAGTGGTACCGGAGGTTGCCCGCGCGAAACCTCGAAACTGGGCGGTATGGAGGGCAGCGGCGGCGGTGCTGGTGGTCGCCCTGGGGAGTTTGGCCGTACTCAGCGAGCGGATGACTACGCGGGGAAGTGTCGCTGACACCGCGCCGATGAGTGCCGTGTCCAAGGCAAATGCCAGTGCTCCGGACCAGTCCGCAACGGACACCGCGCGACCAGAGCCCTCGCGAGCTGTCGTTGCGGCACCCAGGGTTGTCATGACCAAACCAGCTGCGACAGCTCCGGCGGCGAATTCTCCGCGTGCGGCTGCCAAAATCGCCAATCAGGGGACTGTGAGTGGAGTCAATGAGTCGCTATCTGCGGCAGTTTCTCCACCGCTTGTCGTAACGGCCGATGTCGGCCGCGAGCGCCAGGATAATGCGGCACCCCGATCCGCTGGATCGGTACAGACAGCGCTGTCCGGAAGGGTGGCAGGAGCAGTGCTACCCTCACGCGCTTATGGTATCGGCGAAACACAGGCTGCGCGTGGCGCGTTGAGTGATCCGGCGAGTGCGCCGACTTCGATTCGAGTTGTTGATACGCCAAGAGTGATCGGTGAAAAGCGCACCCTGTACGAAGTCGCGCCCGGCGACACAGTGCTGCTGGCCGAACAGCTCCACATGCAGCTGGATACGGTCGTTGTTAGGGGAACAGCGGCAACGAGAGTGGACACCTCCACCGCTCGCCAGATTAGACTTCGCGGAGCGACCTCAATGCCGACCGCCGCCGATACTCAACAGAAGCAGGCCGCGACTAGCCCACCAGCGGCTGCTGTGGCCGCGGCACCTGCTCCGTTGGCACAGACTCCGAATGGGATCACCACGATAAGGTGGACGGACCCTGCGACCGGAAATGTGATGAGGCTCTCGGGCCGTCACTCCGCCGCGGAGCTGCTGGAGATCAGGCGCAGAATCGAACAGCAGCGAACCGCCGAGGCAGCGGCAAAGAAAAAACCGTAGCTCGAAATCAACCTGGGGCAGACGGGGTCTGAAGCGCCATCCCCATCGAGTGGTAGCCCTTGTCGACGTAGATGACACTGCCTGTGATCCCGGTAGCGAGGTCACTCGAGAGAAAAGCGGCAGCCCGCCCGACTTCTTCCGCCTCGAGGGGCTCGGTGAGCGGAGAATTGGCGGCGCAGTACTCCACCATCTTCTCGATGATTCCGATCGCGCTCGCCGCGCGCGATGCGAGCGGGCCCGCGGAGATCGTGTTCACACGCAACCCGTACTTACGCCCGGCTTCGAATGCGAGTACGCGCGTATCGCTCTCGAGCGCCGCTTTCGCCGACGACATCCCCCCGCCGTAACCGGGAATCACTCGCTCGCTCGCCATGTACGTGAGAGACAAAAACGACCCTCCCTTCCGCATCAACGGCGCGAGGCGGGATACCATCGAGATCAGCGAATAGGCGCTCACGCTAACCGCGGTCAGGTAGCCGGAACGGCTGGTCTCCAAGAGCGGCTTCCTGACGTCGGGACCATTGGCCAGCGAGTGGATCACTATGTCGAGCGAATTCTTGCCGAAGTCGGACTCGATGCTTCGGACAAGTCCGTCGATGCTGAAATCGCCGGTTTCCTTGTAGCGCTTGTTGGTTCTGATGTCTTCGGGCGCGTCGGCGAGCGTGTCATACGAGGCATCGAGCGGATAAATCTTTTCGAACTTGAGAAGCTGTCCGGAGGATAACAGCCGCGAGGCATCCATCTTCCCGCGCTCCATCAGGTTCATGAAAATATTGAGCGCAGGCGGCCAGGTGCCCACAGAGACACTCGCGCCCGCCTCGGCGAGTGATTTGGCGATCGCGAACCCGAATCCGGCGTCGTCCGCGACCCCGGCGACAAGCGCGCGCTTGCCGGAGAGATCGATATTCAGCATTCGATTGATATCGCCATTACAAGTAGGATTTACAAGGGGTAAGAGATTTGCATTCCCCCTCTGAAGGCCAACCTCTACAAACCTTTCAGCAGGAGATTTTCTTGTTCGGAAAGCTGCTTCGCGTCACGCTGGTTGCGATGACACTCGCGGTCAACCTGCAGGCGCAGGTTCAGGATACCATCAACAAGAAAACTCCCCTGTTCGAGGGCAAAGACGCGCTCATTCTCGGCGCCTTTGCAGTCGGCACGGCGCTGGTAGGACCATTCGACAAAGAAGTGGCTAGCAGGCTCCAGAATCCGCGAGCTCAGGAAAACCGGTTCCTCAAGAGAGCGGCGACCGGATTCCGGCTCCTCGGCGATCCGGGATCACTGCTCACTGGCACCGCGATCTATCTCGTCGGACGCGCGGACGGACAGCGGCGAGCACAGTCTCTCGGATTGCACAGCGTCGAGTCGATCCTGATCTCCGGCGCGATCGGCGGTGGGATAAAAGTGCTCGCTGGACGGCAGCGCCCGTTTGTGGACATCAACAACCCTTACAATTTTCAGCTCTGGAGAGGATTCACCAGCGACAATTATCGATCATTTCCGTCGGGCCACACGATTGCCGCGTTTGCATTCGCGTCCACGCTCACCAGGGAATCGCAGTTCTGGGCGCCGCACGCCGCATTTTACGTCGGCACCGTGTTCTACGGTGGAGCGGGATTGATCGGATTGTCGCGCATGTACAACAATCAGCATTGGGCGAGCGATGTGCTCGTCGGCGCGGCGATAGGGACTCTGACTGGTCTCAAAGTCGTCAAGTACACGCACTCGAATCCGGGAAATCGCATCGATCGCGCACTCATAAAGGGGAAGAAGTCGAGTATTTTGCAAGCCAATCCGGTTCTTTTCTCCATTCAGTTTTAGCTTTCAGGTCGTTACCGAGAGTGATGCTTGCAGCTGAACGGAATATTCATCCTGGCGGAGCTCCCGTCGGAAATCGCGGAACGAATTCGGGCGATCAATGAGCGCTACGACACGAAGCTGTCGCGGTCCAAACCGCCGCACCTAACACTCGCGGGTTCGTCCGGCGCCGGACCGATCCGGCCTTCGGTTGCGGTGGAAGAAATACGCGCAAAGCTGGAGCCCATCACCCAGGATACCGCGCCCATCACGGTGACGTTGGAGCCCGCTCAAAGGTTCATGCAGACGAATATCATCATGCTTCCGATCGACCCGCACGGGGCGCTGAGGGTGCTTCATGACCGGATCGTCACCAGCGGGCTCCCATTCACGCCGGCGCGGTACACTTTTAGCCCGCACGTGACATTGAGCCTGTACCAGTCACTGGATGCGCGATCGATCCGTGAGCTGCTCACGACCCGAATACCGGAGCCGTTCGTGATAAATGCGATCCAGTTCTATCACACGCGGGATCCACAACCTTCACGAAAGCTGCTCGAGCTTTCACTGACTGGTGGATCCAAGAAAGATTGAAATCGCGTGGCGCTCCTTCTGGATGCGCCTGCTCGCGCTGGTGCTTCCGGGGCCTAAGGAGACCACGCTTTCGCCGGTGTCGGATCCGAACTGTCGCGTGCTGTTCATTCGCTACGAGCGAATCGGCGACATGATCATGGCGACTTCACTGATCCGCAACATTGCGACTTCATTGCCAGGCGGCAGAGTCGATGTGCTGGCGACGCCGAAAACTGCGCCGGTCCTCGAAGGGAATCCTTACGTCGGAAAAATCCTCATGCTCGACCGGGGATCGTTGGGGAGCTACAGGCGGCTGATGCGACAGCTGCGACGCGGACGATACACGGTGATGGTCGATGGAAGAATCAACAACCCGCCGATATTCACTTCGACGCCACTGCTGATGTTCGCCGGTCGCGCGCCGTTTCGCGTTGGCGCGGGTGGAGACAGCAAGCCGCGCATATACAACGTCTCGGTGCCGGCGTGGGATCGGGTCGAGCACTACATCGAAGGATCGAAACGGCTCGCCGTACCATTCGGTGTCGACCCCGCCAGCGTCGAATGGCAACCGGAGCTGTTTCTTTCGCCCGATGAAATCGCCGGCGCCGAGAAGAGGTGGAGTGCCGCGTGCGAACTGATCTCAAAAGGCGAAAGCGCCACCAGGCGACTGCTCGTCAATCTTTCGGCATCCGAGCCCAAGCGGAGATGGCCCGACGGCAAGTTCATCGCGACGCTGCAGGTCGCGCGTGCGCACTTTTCCGGCATACCCATGATCGTCATGGGGCTGCCCGAAGAATGGGCCAGCGTGCAGGAGGTCGCGGCCGCAGTAGGCGCGCTGCCGGCCGAGACGCCGACGCTCCGCGACGCGTTCGCCCTCGTCGGCACGGCAGATCTGGTGTTCACGCCCGATACCAGCATCTCGCATGCGGCGTCCGCTTTTCGAAAACCATCGCTGGTCCTCCTCAAGCGCGAACACAAACCCTATGCTCCCTATAACACTCCGGGCGAAGTCATTTCGTGGCACGAGGACGAGATCAGGCAGCTGCCTCACGAGAGGGTCGCCAAGGCCCTCGACAAGATTCTGACGGAATTCGGGGGTTAACCGCGGGCAGCCGGAGTCGTCTAATAAATACTACGCCGGATTGGCGTATTCCTCGTTCAATGGGTGCTCGGTGACAGCTATTCGCACGCTTCTCAGGAACTCGGCGATATCGGCAGCAATGATACTGGCAATCTCCGGCCGGCTCGCCGCGCAACACACGCACGACCATGCCGATACAACGTCGGCCGCCACCGCCTCGCACAGCATGGACGGAATGGACATGCATTCTGCGAGCGACGATTGGAAGATGGCGGCCATAGCGAAGCACACGGCCTACTCCAGCGCCAGACCGCTGACACCCGCCGATTCCATTCGCGCCACGCACATCATCAGCGAGCTGAGGCAGGCCGTCGCCAAGTATCAGGATGTGAAAGTCGCCGAAGCCGATGGCTATAGAATGTTCGCGCCACAGATCAAGAATCAGCCGCAGTACCATTTCACCAAGAAATGGAACGCGATCCGGAATCAGTTCGGGTTCGACCCCGCGCGTCCTACCTCGCTTCTATATAAAAAGGATGAACAGGGGCAATTTCACCTGATCGGCGCGATGTACACGGCGTCGAAGGGAACGTCGGAGGGCGCGCTTAACGACCGCGTGCCGTTAAGCGTCGCGCACTGGCACCGGCACATCAACTGGTGCGTCCCGCCCCGACTTCAGAAAGACCGCTGGACGGAGACGAAGAATGGTCGCCCGGTATTCGGTCCTCTGGGTGTGGCTACCGAAGCGGAGTGCAAGGATGCGGGAGGGCGCTTCATTCCGCAGGCTTTCGGGTGGATGGTTCACGCCAACGTGTTCGCGGGCAACGATCTCAAGTCCATCTGGCACGACGACCATATGATGGACCACGACCACGCGATGCTGGGAGATGCCAAAAGCCCGGATTGACACTGTTGACCCGCACTCCAATGGAAGCAGGCTTGGCGGGTGCGGTAAATTGTAGAGATGCCTCCACAATTCATCTACGTAATGAAGGACCTGCGCAAGGTCGTCCCGCCATCGCGGGAGATTCTGCGCGGGATCTGGTTGTCTTTTTATCCCGGCGCCAAGATCGGTGTACTCGGCGCCAATGGCGCGGGCAAATCCTCGCTGCTCCGCATCATGGCGGGCGTCGATCAGGATTTTCAGGGCGAGGCGTGGCCGCATGAAGGCACGCGCATCGGCTACCTGTCGCAGGAGCCGCAGCTCGACGAGGGGAAGAACGTCAAGGAGAACGTCGACGTCGCGGTGAAGCCGACGCTCGATCTGCTGAAGAAGTTCGAGGAGATCTCGAACAAGTTCACCGAGCCGATGTCGGACGACGCGATGACGAAGCTGCTGGAGCAGCAGGCGAAGGTTCAGGAAAAGATCGACGCCGCCAACGCCTGGGACCTCGACCGCAAGATCGAGATAGCGATGGATGCGCTACGTCTTCCACCGGCCGACGCCGACGTCAGCAAGCTGTCCGGGGGAGAGAAACGTCGTGTCGCACTCTGTCGCACGCTGCTCGAGGAGCCGGATATGCTGCTTCTCGACGAGCCGACAAACCATCTCGATGCCGAATCGGTGGCGTGGCTGGAGAGATATCTGGCCGAATTTCCGGGCACCGTCGTGGCGGTAACTCACGACCGGTATTTCCTGGACAACGTTGCAGGCTGGATTCTCGAGCTCGACCGGGGCGCTGGGATCCCATACGAAGGGAACTACACCTCGTGGCTGGATCAGAAGCGCACGCGTCTCGCCACCGAAGAGAAGCACGCCTCCGCTCGGCAACGCACGCTCGAGCGCGAGCTCGAATGGGTGCGCATGTCGCCGCGCGCCCGGCAGAGCAAGAGCAAGGCGCGCATCCAGAAATACGAAGAGCTTGCGACCGAGGCCGAGGGCGACAAGATCATGCAGCACGAGATCGTGATTCCGCCACCCGCTCGCCTCGGCAACGACGTCGTAATCGCGAAAGGACTGAAGAAGGCGTACGGGGACAAAGTTCTGTTCGACGATCTGTCGTTTTCGCTGCCGCGGGGAGGGATCGTCGGAATCATCGGGCCGAACGGTGCGGGCAAGACGACGCTGTTCAGGATGATCGCTGGCAAAGAGGAAGCGGACGGCGGAATACTGACGATCGGCGACACCGTGCAGCTCGCCTACCTCGACCAGACGCGCGAGTTCAACGATGCGAACACTGTCTACAAGGAAGTGAGCGAGGGTAACGACGTAATCCAGGTTGGCAAGCGCGAGATGCAGGCGAGGGCGTACCTGGCGCAGTTCAATTTCAAGGGTCCGGATCAGCAGAAGGTCGTGAAGAATCTCTCGGGCGGAGAGCGGAACAGACTACATCTGGCGAAGCTGCTCAAGTCGGGAGGGAATCTGCTGCTGCTCGACGAGCCCACGAACGATCTCGACGTCGACACACTGCGCGCGCTCGAGGAAGCCCTGGTCGATTATGCGGGATGCGCGGTGGTGATCTCGCACGACCGGTGGTTCCTCGATCGCATCGCGACGCACATCCTGGCGTTCGAGGGAAATTCGGAGACGGTGTGGTTCGAGGGGTCGTATCGCGACTACGCCGAGGACTTCAAGAGGCGGAAGGGCGCGGATGCGGATCGCCCGCACCGGATTGCATACCGGAAACTCGTTCACCGTTAGAGCTGAGTGTCTTGCCGGGAACCTCTGTGAGTCGCAGCATATGTAGTCGCGATTCCCGGAGGTTTCATGCGGCCACTGGCCTGGGTTGGCGTTTTATGCATCGTTGTCGGTATCGTCATCGTCGCAATGCGCGGCATTCCCTACACGAAGAGCCACAACGAAGTTGAAGTAGGGCCGCTCAAAGTCACATCGCAGGAACGAGGGATGGTCACTCCGATCGTCGGAGTTGCTGCCATCGTGATTGGCGGCGTGCTGCTGTTCGCAGGCCGAAAGACTTCCTAGAAAATTGCTGCTTGTATGGCGATGCCAATGGCACCAAGGACGACGACCGCGGCGAGTGCCCACGAAATCCGCTGCACCAGCGATCGTTCGCCGGCGATCCGTGCAGCAAGAGGCAACCCAACGAGGGCGCTTGTCATGGTCGCGAGTACAGCGCCAAGTGCAGCAACTTGTGGCGAAATTGTGCCGGAGGCGGCAAGGTTGGCGGCCGACGCAACAGCGCTCGCACTCGATACCATCCCCCCAATCACGCTCACACCGTAAAAGCCGACATGCCCAAGATTCTGTTGCGCCAGAGTCGCCGCAACCTGAAGCAGCAGGAAGATGAAGCCAAATCGTAGTGCTGCAGTGAGTGAGAAGGGCGACTGCAACGTCGTCAATGGAGCGTCTGTGTCTGTCCTCACGACGCGGGAGCGTCGAATCGTTGCTGCGAGCGTGGCGGCGATGAACATGAGACCGAGGGGAATCGCGGCAGGAACAAACGCAGCGGGTGCGAGAATGCCGAGAATGACGCCGTTGCGAAGCAACATGGCGGCGGTGGCCAGCACGATCCCGCGGTAGGTCGAATCCGACAGTGCCCCGTTGACCGACCTCGCGCGGTTCGCGAGCTCTGTCACGGTTACGGTGCTATTGACGAGCCCTCCAAGAAATCCCGTAAGCTCGACGCCGCGGTTGCCATACATCCGGAAGAGCAGGTAATTACCAAAACCAAGGGACGCAATGAGGATCACTGTAACCCATGCCTCACGCGGACTGAGCAGGTTCCACGGATCGACGGTACCGGGCGGAAGCACTGGAAACACGACGAATGCAAGAATTGCCAGCAGCACGGCGGATCGAAGCTCGGACTCCGTCAACGCGTGGCTGAAGCCTGCTAGCGGCTCCTTCCATGCGAGTAGCGCCGCCGTTATTACCGCTAGCGTGACCGGAGCGAAGGTGAGCCCGCGCCCAGCCAGCACTCCAGCAAGCGTCATGATTATGAGCGCGGCCGACGACGTAATCTCGGCGCCCTCGCCTGTCCGAATGGTCTCGATGTTCAGAAGAACGATCAGGACGCCTACCAATCCCAGCGCGATCAGAGCGTACGATTCACCCAGCAAACCGCCGACAGCACCGATCAGTGCGCAAAAGGCAAATGTGCGAAGGCCTGCCTCCTTACGCCTTCGCTCACGCTCGATTCCAACGAACAACCCTATGGCGGCCGCGAGAGCGAGCCGCGACAACGTCGGCAGATACGGCCATAGGAAATTCTGATCCATGTTCGACTTATACGGGTTTTGCCGACTCGCCACAAGCCAGGTCGGGAATAGATTCAGACGAACACTTGCCGGAGTTGCAATGAGCCGATTCCCAGATCTGTTGATGTCCGGGCACACATCGCGGAATGCTGGTCGCTAGTCTGATCGCGGCGATGTTTCTTCAGGACTCGGCGCTGATCTACGACGGCCGGTCCAATCGCGTGCACATTGATGTTCCACGTATCGATACTGTCGTGACGATCGATGGCAGTCTCGACGAACCTGTGTGGCGGCGAGCGGCGCGGCTCACCGGGTTCTCTCAGTACCAGCCCGTGGATGGCCGTCCGGCCGATGAGCCAACTGAGGTACTCGTGTGGTACGCCCCGGATGCCATCTACTTCGGAATCCGCGCGCGCGAGATTCACGGCAACGTCGTGCGTGCCACGCACGCCAACCGCGACAACATCGACAGCGAAGATCAGGTTCAGATCCTGCTCGACACCGACAACTCGCACCAGATCGCGTTCCTGTTCGGAGTGAATCCGTACGGCGTTCAGCAGGACGGCACCCGGAGCGCACAATTTGCCGGTGGCGCGGGAGGAGCTTCGGCCACCGGCGGCGGATTCCGCAACATCAATCCGCTCGAAGGAAGCGTCGATCTCAATCCCGATTATTTCTTCGAATCGAAGGGGCGTCTCGTCGAAGGTGGATACGAAGTCGAGATGCGGATTCCCTTCAAGAGTCTCCGCTACCAGGACGCGCGAGTTCAGAGCTGGGGCCTGCACATCCTGCGGCGCGTGCAGCATTCCGGCTTTCAGGACACGTGGGCGCCCGCGATCCGCGCCAACGCAAATTTCCTCGCGCAATCGGGCACGCTCGAAGGCCTGCACGACCTGAGGCGCGGCCTCGTGCTCGAAGCAACTCCGACGGCAACCGCACACGCCGATCGATCGCCCACAATTGGAAATGGGCGCGACTACCAAGAGAAAGCCGAGATCGGCGGCGACGTGCGCTGGGGAATCAGGCAGAATCTCACGCTCAACGGGACCATCAATCCCGATTTCTCGCAGGTGGAGGCGGACATCGGGCAGGTGCTGCTCAACGAGCGGTTTGCGCTCTTTTATCCGGAGAAGCGGCCCTTCTTTCTGGATGGGCTCGAGTTGTTCGACTCGCCGAACCAGCTGATATACACGAGGCAGATAGTCGCGCCGAGGGCAGGTGTGAAGCTGACGGGGAAATTGGCGGGGCTGAACATCGCATCGATAGTCGCGGCCGACGACAGACAATATTCGTGGACCGGCGCACACTCGCCGTTGTTTGGTGTGTCGCGGCTCAGATATGATTTCGGCTCCAACAATACTCTCGGTGCGGTTCTTACCGCGCGCGAAGATGGCGGCGACTTCTCGCGCGTCGCCGCGGCGGATTACCGGTTCTACCACTCGAAGCTCTACTTCGCGCAATTCCAGGCCGCCGAGTCGTGGACGGACAGCGTGAGTAATCGAATGAGTGGATCGCTCCTGCAAGCCGATTGGGACAGAACCGGCCGCGCGTGGGGTTTCCACTACACGCTTCGATCGCTCGATCCCGGCTTCAAGGCGGCAGCGGGATTTGTAAATCGCACCGGCATCATCGAGACGAGAGCGTTTAACCGGCTCAGCTTCTACGGAGCGCAGGGCGCACTGGTGCAGACGTACAGCTCGTTCTTCGGGCTGGATCGGATCTGGAACAACGCCAGCGCGGGACACGGATTGACCGAGGGCACGGAGTCGATCACGCCACAGGCGACGCTTCGCGGCGGATGGCAGCTGGGTGGCGCGATCACGCACAGTTATTTCGCATTCGATCCGTCGCTCTACACGGGGCTAACCATTCAGCGAATTGTTCCGGCAGTGCCCGTCGGCGGTTCGCCTGTCTTCGATACCGCGGCGTTCGCAGTTCCCGGCCCCGAAAAAAATGAGCTTGGTGGATCGCTAAGCCTGACGACGCCCACCTTTCGACATTTCAGCGGCACCGCGGCCATAACAAAGAGTCAGGTCCCGATATTTCGTGAAGCAGCGCCGGGCAACAGCTCGCGCATTGATGCCGCGCTCGATCTTCGTCCCACGACCGCGGTCCGGAGCTCGCTCCAGTTCTCGCGACTGACGATCGGCAGAAGGTCGGATGGATCTCGTTTTTCCTCGGAGACGATTCCGCGCATCAAGGTGGAGTACCAGATCAGTCCGCCGATCTTCCTGCGCCTAGTTGGTCAGTACGCGGCGCGCTCGCGTTCGCCGTTGCGGGACAGAAACGGCGATCCGATTCTGGTGAACGGTGTTCTCGACTTGGGAGAGACGACGAACGAATTCTCCACGGATTGGCTCTTCAGCTACCGGCCGGTTCCAGGCACGCTCGTCTACCTGGGTTACGGATCCACTCTAGACGAGCCGCGCGAATTCAGATTCCAGAATCTGCAGCGCACCCGAGACGGATTCTTCGGGAAGATCAGCTACCTGTTCCGACTCTGATTAACAGGGACGGTTCGCCGATCTTGCCTATATCCCGGGCGGTGGCGGCGGCGGCGGCTGTCTGACGCCGGGCCCGGGTCCGTCATCCTGCGCTCCGAGCCACCCTCTCAACATCCTCGATACGCGTTCGGCAGCAGGTGGATCGAGGTTGGACAGCACGATGAGATCGTAGCCACCCGGAAGATCTCCTTCCACTATCGCGTTCATTCCACCCGATCCGTCGGCGATACCTAACCCGGCCAGCGGCCCGTTGGCGATTCGGCGCTCGCGGAGCGCCTTGAGGAATTTCATCAGATCCTGCGTGGTAGAATATCCGCCGCCCGCAGAGCTACCGCGTCCGGGAAGTTCGCTGACATTCGAATGCACGGGGGCGTTGGCGGGAGCGTCCTGATCGCCGCGCGTGTAGCCGATCGCCGTATTGGGTGGCAGCGAATCAACGGCGAACGAACCGGTGCGAGTCATCCCCGCGGGCTCGAAGATGTGTTTCCGAACGTAGCTGTAGTAATCCTCGCCCGACAAACGCTCGACCACCAGTCCGAGCACCACGTAGCCGGCGTTCGAGTACGCGTTCCGTGTGCCCGGCTCGAATTGCATCGGCGCATTTACGAAAAGCGGGAGATAGTCCTGAAGCCTGCGGATATCATTTCTCTTGCCGCTCGCGGGCGGATCGAAAATGTTGCCGCCGATTCCCGAGGTATGCCGCAGCAATTGCCGGATCGTCACCTTGCGCGCGACTTCCTTGTTCGGATAGTCCGGCCAGTACTTCCCCAGCGTTGAATCGGGATTGAGTCTCCCGGCAGCGGCGAGCTGCATGATCGCGATCTGCGTGAAGATCTTGTTGATGGATCCGAGATTGAACGCCGTCTCGAGATCGTTCCGTCGGTTCGTGGCCCGATCCGCCAGACCGTACGCGCGCTGCAGAACGGGACTATCGTTCTTCGCCAGCACCGCGACTCCCGAAAACTGTCCCGCTCCGCTCAGACTATCGAGCGAAGAGGACAGACGGCGCACCAGTTCCGTCTCAGGAATCGGAGCAGTCCTCGGCCGACTATCCACAGACTTGGCTGGCTGCTGCGCAAATGCAGCTCCGGAAACGAGCAACAATGTGCCGATAAAACAGCGATTCGCAATGCTCATACCGAATTAGTAGCCGTGCACTGGAAATGGTTGCCTGGCCCGAAAGAAAGCGCCGCGAGGCCGGCCTAGTGTACCTTTCGATACAATTACAAAATCACTCATTACATAAGGCGTCATTCTGCCGTTTTCTTCATTAAAGCTTCACCCCAGCCTCCAGAAAGGCCTCAAAGAGCTGGGCTTTCAGCGACCGACACCGATTCAGGCCGAAGCAATTCCACTGGCACTCGAAGGACGCGACGTACTCGCGTGCGCGATGACCGGCAGCGGCAAGACCGCCGCCTTCGTTCTTCCGATACTCCATCATCTGATCGACAAGCCGCGGGGCAAGACCCGAGCGCTCGTTGTCACACCAACGCGTGAGCTCGCCGCACAGATTCTGACAGCGATCGATTCCATGGCGGTCCATACTCCCATCACGGCCGCCGCGATTTACGGTGGCGTCGGAATGGCGCAGCAGGAACACGCGATGCGCGCCGGGGTCGATATTCTGGTCGCCACCCCAGGGCGCCTGCTCGATCATTTGAGCGCGCCGTACGCGACTCTCAAAAACATCGAATTCCTGGTGCTCGATGAAGCGGACCGAATGCTCGATATGGGCTTTCTTCCCGACATCAAGCGCATTCTCAAGATGGTGCCCGCCAAACGCCAGACCCTTTTTTTCAGCGCGACGATGCCGCCACCGATTGCCGCGCTCACCAAAGAGATGATGAACAAGCCGGTGATGATCGATCAGGGGCGTCGCTCGACGCCCGCGGTCGGGATCACGCAGGCGGTCTATCCGGTGCGGCAGGATCTCAAGCCTGGCCTCCTGATGTCGCTGCTGAACCGCAACGAGATGACGCAGGCGCTCGTGTTCACCCGTACGAAGCACCGCGCGAACAGATTGGCCGAGCAGCTGGTCAAACGGGGCATCAAGGCGGAGCGGATTCACGGCAACCGGTCACAGCCGCAGCGCACCGCGGCTCTCGCCGGATTCAAAACCGGTCACTACCGCGTGCTGGTCGCGACTGATATCGCGGCGCGCGGAATCGATATCGAGGCGCTTGGACACGTAGTGAACTTCGACGTACCCGAGGCGCCAGACGATTACATCCATCGCGTCGGTCGCACCGCGCGAGCCGGAGAAGTGGGAGACGCTTTCACTTTCGTGGCGCCGGATGAAGAGAACGATCTTCGCGGAATCGAGAAGGCAATCGGAAAACGACTGCCGCGCATTACGGTTCCCGATTTCGACTACAACGCGAAGCCGGAAGGACGTTTCGAGGTTCCGATCGGTGAGCGCATTGCGGCGATTCGGAGCCGCAAAGCAGACGAGCGCGCACGATCGAGGGCAAAGGCAGATAGGCGGGGCGCGCCGGCGAGGGGACACGCTGGGGCGGGGCAGCCGTCAGGGCAGGGCGCCGCGCAGAATGGGTCGGGGGGCGGACCGCGAAAGAACACTTCGAGACGGCGGCACCGGGGACGGTAGGTTCTCTGGCTAAATGTTGACCATCCTCATTCCGCCGGCGGCGTAGCGATCACCGGCCGCGGCTCCCTTCGGGGCAGCAACGTCGATGCGGCGCAGATCGTTTTCCGACAAGCCGATGTCGAGCGCTTTCACATTTTCTTCGACACGCTCGGGATGCCGCGTGCCGGGGATCGGCACGATGTCGTCACCCTGCGCCAACACCCACGCCAGCGCGAGCTGCGCGGGAGTGCACTTGTGTTCCTTCGCGATCTCCTCGACTTTCGCGACGAGCTCGAGGTTCTGCTGGAAATTCTCGCCTTGAAAGCGCGGGTTCTGCCTCCGGAAGTCGTCGGCGGCGAGATCTTCGACGCGCTTGATCTGTCCCGTAAGGAATCCTCTACCGAGCGGACTGTAGGCGACGAAGCCGATGCCCAGCGTCCTGAGTGCATCCAGCAGCCCGTCCTCGGGGTCGCGCGTCCAGAGTGAATACTCCGTCTGCACGGCACTGATCGGGTGCACCTTGTGCGCGCGACGAATCGTATTGACCGACGCCTCGGACAAGCCGATGTAGCGGACCTTCCCCTGGCGGACGAGCTCCGACATTGCGCCGACGGTGTCTTCGATCGGCGTGTTCGGATCGACGCGGTGCTGATAGTAAAGATCGATGGTCTCGACGCCGAGTCGCTTCAGTGACCCTTCGCACGCCTCGCGAACGTATTCAGGCTTGCCATTGACGCCGCGCTTGGTAGGGTCCTTGGCGTCGCGCACGTTGCCGAATTTGGTGGCGATGACAACGCGATCACGCTTCCCGTTGATGGCTCGACCGACAAGCTCCTCGTTCTTGAAGGGGCCGTACATGTCCGCGGTGTCGAGCATGTTGATACCCAGCTCGAGAGCGCGGTGTATGGTCGTGATGGATTCCTTTTCGTTGCTTGGGCCATAGAACTCGGACATTCCCATGCAGCCAAGGCCGATGGAGAAAGTCTGCAGGCCCTGAGAGCCGATCCGACGGATCCTGGAGCTGGCGGGAGTCATCTTGAATTCCTGAGCGTGATGGTGCGTTGAAAAAGGCGTACTTCAACAAATACTCCGAATTGACCGGGACGCAAGCGCCCGGCCGCGATGTCTGGCAGAGAATAGATGGACGGTGATAGCGGTCGAGCCGGATCGCTGTCACTCTTATTGCCATGCCGATCTCTCTGGAAGCACGGAATGTCTCGCACCGCTTCGGGGATGTTGTCGCGCTCGACGATGTAAGCGTCGACATACCAGCAGGTCGGGCAGTAGCGCTCGTCGGAGAAAGCGGATCCGGTAAGACCACGCTTCTTCGCTGCTTCAACCGGCTCGTCGAGCCCGGGCGCGGTGAAGTGAGAGTCGGCGAACAGGACGTACGAACCCAGCCCGCTGTCCAACTGCGACGTGGGATCGGTTACGTGCAGCAGCACGGCGGCCTTCTGCCGCACTGGCGGGTACTGAGAAATGTCGCGCTCGTTCCGGTGCTTCAGCGAATGCCCGACCCCGAGAATGCAGCGCGCGAAGCACTCGAGCTGGTGGGACTCCCTCCAAAGGAGTTTGGTGCGCGCTTCCCGTACGAGCTCTCCGGCGGCCAGCGCCAGCGTGTCGCGCTCGCCCGAAGCATTGCGGCGCGGCCAGGTGTGGTGCTGCTCGACGAGCCGTTCGGAGCGCTCGACGCCATCTCGCGCGGCGAGCTCCACGAGGCCTTCGACGAACTGCGTCGGGGGCTCTCGGTCACCGCGCTGCTCGTGACACACGACCTGGCCGAAGCGGGGCGTCTCGCGGACGAAGTTGTCGTGATGAGAAAGGGACGCGTGGAGCAGAGGGGTTCCATGCATACGCTCGTAGCAGCGCCGGCAACGGAGTACGTCGGCCGTCTCATTGAGCGCGCCCGTGTCGGTCTCGAGGCGCTGCGCGCATGAGAGCCACCCTGCTTTGCACCGTATTAGCACTTGGCATCAACTCTATTCCAGCTACGCTGGCCACCGCGCAGTCGCGGTCGCAAGGCAACAGGCCGATCGTCGTCGCGTCGAAGCCGTTCGGCGAATCATACCTCCTCTGCGAGATGTTCGCGCAGGTACTGGAGTCGCGCGGTTTCTCCGTCGAGCGCCGGCCAGGACTCGGCGCCACCGAGATCGCGTTCGGCGCCATTCGGAGGGATGCAATCGACGTCTATCCCGAATACACGGGCACCGGACTGCTTGCGATCCTGCACGACTCGCTGGCGGACTCGCTCGCCGGTGACCCAAGAGCCGTCTTCGCATACGTCGCGCGACAGTCATCGCAGATATTTCACGTACGCTGGCTTCCACCGCTTGGATTTCAGAATACTTACGCGATCGCAGTCACGCGCCCAACGGCCAACCGATATCACCTGAGAACCTTGAGCGATCTGGCGCGCGAGAGCTCACATCTGAACGCTGGATTCACTGCTGATTTCATAGGGAGAAGTGACGGACTCGTCGGGCTCTCACGCGTATACGGGATTCACCCGCACGAAGTCCGGCCGCTTGCTCCGGCCGTGAAGTACCAGGCACTCGTCTCCGGGGCCGTTGATGTGATCGACGGCTATTCCACCGACGGACTTCTCGCGAAATACGATCTCGTCACTCTGGTCGACGATCGTCACTTCTTCCCGCCGTATGAGGCGTCCGCGCTGGTGTCGCGCGCTCTCGATCAGCGCTTGCCCGCGGCGGTCTCCGCTCTCACGCTTCTGAGCGGACGCCTCGACGAAGGAACGATGCGCGGGCTCAACCGGCGGGTTGAGGTCGACGGCGAAGACGTCGCGAGCGTTGCGCGTGATGAGCTCGCCACACTTGGCATTGTCGGAGGATTTCGCGCGACTGCAACACGCTCGCCGGAAGGACGTGGTGGATTCGCCAGATACATGTGGGATCGGCGCGCGAATATCGCGGCTCTAACGGCCCGTCACCTCGAGCTCGTCGGATTGGCTCTCATTGCCGCGGTGATCGTCGCGCTTCCGCTTGGTCTTGCACTCGAGCGCACTCGCCGGATTGCCGAGCCAACGATTGGAGGCCTCGGCGTGCTGCAAACCATCCCGAGTATCGCGCTCCTCGCGTTCATGATTCCGCTGCTCGGCGTTGGGTTCGTGCCCGCTCTCGTCGCACTTTGGCTCTATGCTCTTTACCCGATAGCCCGCGGTACCTACACGGGAGTTCGGGACGCCGATCCCGACGCCGTATCAGCCGCGGAGGCCCTTGGAACTACACCTGCTCAGCGTCTGCTCTGGGTCCGTCTTCCTCTTGCCGCTCCGGTGATAATGGCTGGAATTCGTACAGCAGCGGTGATCACGGTTGGAGCGGCAACGCTTGCGGCATTCATTGGAGCCGGAGGATTGGGCGAGCCGATAGTCGCGGGGCTCGCGCTCGCCGACACTCGAATGATTCTCTCCGGTGCGCTACCTGCGGCCGCGCTCGCGCTGGCAGTCGATGGGATCCTGGGGTTGGTTGAGCAACTTGTCGCGCCAGCTCACAGGCGTGGAAAATTGTTGCGAAGGACGCCCCCCGCAGCAGCGATCTAGTTCTCCGTTGCCAACCCGCGGCAGGCAGAAACCGCTGAGTCGATGAACTCTCGAACCTGCTCGAGCTGCGCGGACGCGGCTCCGAGTCGGGATCCCGGAAGCACTGCTCCAACCCATCCCTCTGTGTGCCAGGTGCCGCGCCCCCAGAGAGGACGCGAGCGAGCCTGGAGTGCGGCGGGCTGCGGATTCATGTTGATGTAGAAGTACGGCTCGTCGTAGTAGTTATCGCCGGGCTCCAGACCCACTCCGATCGTTCTATCCGACGTTGCCTGGATCAGCGTTGCGATATCGAAATGTTCCGGCCAGCACTTCACTTCGCTCGCCTCGCGCATTGTTCGCGCGAAAGAGGCAATGGTCGCTGCGCCATTCGAAAACCATCGGGAAAGCTCGTCGAAGTGCGCTTTGTCGCTCGAATCGAAATCGTCGCCCATTTCGACTGCATGGTTGGGAATTTCGTATGGCCGCTTCAACGTGTACCGCGACGAATCGGCGCCGAGGGACGTGACCTGAGCCCGGATCCAGTCTGTCGCGTCGACGATGTTGTGTCCATGCAGCTTGTAGCGCGCAAATGGCTGATCGTTCTCGGTAACGATCAATACGCTGAGATCGGTGGGGGTGACGCCGATTCGAAAAAAAGTAGCCGCTGGAATCACCTGGGAAAACAGACCGGCGAGCGACGGAATCCATTCCAGAGTTGCCTGACTGTCGTCGGGAAGACGCTCCAGGAAGGAGAGTCCGGCGGCGGCAGCGAATTGCGCCGCGTGGTGGAATTGCTGGCGCGGGTCCGAGAGTCTTGTGCTCTCCTCGGGTCGAACAGGCTGCCACGACTTTGCGTGAGGGACTCTGAGGTCGCGCGTTTCCCGCGGTTGCAATTCCACAATGACGGTCCAGAAAGGAGGCTTAACAGCATACGGAGGCAGCGACTTTGCCACAAGCACAACTTGCAGGGTAATCACCCAGGTCATCCGTTTGGCGTTGCAGCACCCCTACAGGTACCACGATATTTTCTTCCATATGAATTTCCGCAGCGAATGGCTTCTGTTCGGGTGTCTGGCGGCAGGTCTGGGATGCCCGCAAAATGCGCCAGCTCCCAAGGTGACGAGAGGTACGCCGCGGTCTTACATGATGGGTTTTTCCGTAATTCCGCCCCGGCCTGACCTGGCAATAGCGGTCGGCTCGCTCGATATCTGGACCAAACGCGCCGATGCCGCGATCATGCATCTCGACGTACCCTGGGCGCTGCTCCTCGCCGGGACGACGCCCGAGGATGCATTGCGCCGCGACGGCGTCGATCTCGAGCACTACTATCGCTCGAAGCACCTGACTCTCGTGGTTACGATCGATGTCACCAACGGCCTGGCGCGCGAGAGTGAAGCTCCTCCGTTGGTAGCGGCGCACCGAAGCATCACAGAGCCCGCCGTTCAGCGACTCTACCGCAGCTACGTGCGAGCCCTCGTCGACCAGCTGCATCCGGACTATCTGGGATTGGCGGCCGAGACGAATCTCGTTCGGGAGCTAGGCCCTCGACCGGTCTATGATGCGGTTGTGCGCATGACGAACGATGCCGCGAGCGACATCCGCAAGCAGCACTCGGCACGAGCCCTTCCGTTGTATGTCAGCGTGCAAGTCGAGACGGCGTGGGGAAAGCTCGGCGGGCAGAACGTGTTCAAGGGGATCGACCAGGATCTGCACGACTTTCCGTTCATGAACGTCATCGGTCTTTCTTCCTATCCGTATCTGGGCGGGTTCGCCGATCCGGATCGAATCCCGCTCGACTACTACGCGCGGGTAAGGGGCACGAGGTCGCTCCCGCTCATGGTCGTCGAAGGAGGCTGGCCGTCGGCGTCGGTTCGCGGAGTGTTCTCGTCCTCGCCCGAGATGCAGGCGACGTATATCGCGCGGCAGTCGCAGCTGCTCGATGCAGTCAATGCCATCGGTGTCTTTCAGCTGTCATTCACCGACCTGGACCTCGGCAGCTTTCCCAAGCCGGTCCCAGGAATTCTTCCGCTATTCGCGGCGCTCGGGCTCGTCGACACGAATCTTCAACCGAAGCCGGCGCTTGCGACGTGGGATGACGTCTTTGCCCGCCCCGTGCGACACTAAGCGGCGTCCGCCATCGCCTGGTCGCGCACGGCCGCCGCTCGAACTCTTCCATAAGTGAAGTAGATGGTGAGGCCAACGGCGAGCCACACGAAGAGTCGGATCCATGTGGGGAGTGGTAATCCGGTCATCAGGTAAAGGCAGATGAGAGTTCCGATGATGGGAACCCACGGTATGCCTGGAGTCCTGAATGGACGCGCCGTGTCCGGCGCGGTTTTCCGCAGGATCAACACGCCGGTGCAGACAATTGCAAACGCCAGCAGCGTACCCATGCTCACGAGCAGTCCGAGTACCGTGACGGGGAAGAGTCCGGACGCGATTGCGACCACCACGCCGGTGATGGCGGTAGTCACCAGGCCGACCGCGATGTAAACCACAGTGCACACCGCGAGCGAGACGAGAATCCCGATTGGTACGTTGCGGCCGGGATTCTTTGTCTCCTGAGATGCAGTGGAGACGGCGTCGAATCCGATGTACGCAAAGAAGATGATCCCAGCGCCGCGTAGTATTCCGCTCCAGCCGAACGACCCGAACTGGCCAGCGTTGGGTGGGATGAAGGGGTGGAGGTTCGCTCCATTGGCGTATCGCATGCCGACGGCGGTGAAGATCGCGAGAACGGCAACCTTCAGAATGACGATGATGGTGTTCACGCGAGAGGATTCGCGGATGCCCCTCACCAGCAGCGCCGTGACCGCGAGGCAGATGATGACCGCGGGGAGATTGAAAAACGCTGTTACCGAGGTACCATCGGCGAGGAGCATCCGCGTTCCGGGCGCACCGGCGAGCCGGGCCGGGATATTGATCCCCATTTCCCCGAGCAACGTTACCGCGTAGGCGGACCAGCCAACGGCGACGGTGGATGAGCTCAGGGAGTACTCGAGGATGAGGTCCCAGCCGATGATCCAGCTCGCCAGCTCGGCGTAGCACAGACCGGCGAATGCGCAGGCGATTCCAGCGAGCACGATCGAGATGGTGAGGGCGGGCCCTGCGTGCTGGGAGGCAACGACGCCAGAGAGGACAAAAATTCCGGTTCCGATGCAAGCGGGCCGAGCTCGCGTTTGAGGGTGCCGGATCCTGCTTCGGCGAGCAGTGATGCCAGATCCTTCCTGACGAACAGCGACATCGGGGCCTCCTATTTGGATGCGAAATTGTACACAACGCCCAGCCAGGATAATTCACCGGGCACGACTCCGCAAGCGGGCGCCCGCCCAGCGCGGCGTTATATTGGCCGCATAATGCCGAAAGGAATCACTCCGAAGCCGCGAGCCCGCACTGCCACGCGTCGCGGCGGCGGCGGCGCATCGGAGAGGGCGACGCGTCTCTATGACTCGCTGCGCGGCATGATCGTGCGCGGGCAGCTCGCGCCGGGGGCGCGGATCGTGGAGACCGAAGTCGCCGAGCGGTTTGGAGTAAGCCGAACCCCGGTGCGCGCGGCCTTTCAGCGACTCGAGCGAGAGGGATACGTCACCTCGTCGCCGACACACCAGGCCCGGATGACGGTTGCGCCCCTCACAAAGGAAGACGTGCAGGAGCTCCTGGAGATAGTGGCCGAGCTCGAGGGTCTGGCGGCGCGCAACGCGGCGAGACTCGGTGAGACGGCGAGGGAGAGACTCGCAAAGGATCTGGAAGGGCTGAACTCCGATTTTCGCAAAGCGGTTTCGGCGCGCGGGGCGCAGCCCGGAAAGCTTTACGAGCTCGACGAGAAGTTTCACCGGCGCTACGTGGAGCTCGGCTCCGGCGCTCGGCTCCGGTCACTGCACGAAGCCGTAAAGCCTCAGGCGGAACGCTACATCAGGATGTACATCGCTCTGCTGCTCGACACTGTTCCCGTGGCCGGAACCGAGCACGACGCGATCATCGACGCAATAAGAACGGGGAATTCAACCGCCGCTCAGCGCGCGGTTCAGACCAACTGGCGGCATGCCGCGGAACGTCTCGTCCGGGCAATAGATGTAATGGGGGAACAGGGCAACTGGTGACGGCGCGGCGAGCGTCTCGCGTTGTTACGGGAGTCGGTCGGGTACCTTGACTCCCTTTTTCTGCTCGATGGGCTGAACGGTGCCAGCACCCAGCGCGCGAGCGGATTCTCCTTCCGTGAACAATCGGGTGAGAAATCGCTGGCCTTCTCCTATCCGCTCGACCTCGAGCGACGTTGCCTCAACGGCCTGCTCCATCCGAGCCATCCGATCCGAGATCTCCTTCGGAAATGCGGAAACGGCGACCGAGCCTCTACGCCAGATCCGCCGCGCGTAGGCGATAGCAAGGGGAAAGAAGACCAGAATCATGAAGATTCCCCCGAGCACAAAGGCTTCTTCCGGGGGTCCCTGTCGCACGTATGGTGGCGGTTCCACGACCGCGCCGGGTATTGCCGCGGCCTGGGCGAGCTGCGTGGCGTTGGAAGCAATCATTCCGTCGACCGTCACGATCCTCTGATCGACATCCGTGAGTCGTGTTTCGAGGCCCTTCCTCTGCGACGCCGCAGGTCCGATCTCGTCGAGCTGGCCGGTTATGGTTTGACGCGTGTTCTGAAGGTCCTCGAGCTGATTGTTCAGAACCTCGCGCTGAGCCTTGAATCCCTCATAGATGGCTGCCGCGGATGGGGCGGACCGCGCGCCTTCTGCGATGACGGCAGCGCCCGGCGTTGGCGTGGTTTGAGTTGTTTTTTGGATCAAATTATCCTCGGAGCGGGCTGCATTACGGCGGTGTCATCAGAAACGCGAACGTGGCTAATCTACGGTTTCAAGTAGGGAATTTCTTCACTTCCTGGCATAGATCGCTTTCTCGAGCGCTGCCATTCGATGAGACCGGCAATCGCCAGCACGAGAAGTACGGCGTAAAGACCGGCGGATAGCACCAGATGCTTTCTCCAGAACAGTATCACGTAGCCAATGTTGACGGCGATCCACAGCCACCAGTTCTCGAGCACTTTCCTCGCGAGCAGCCAGTTCGCGACGAGGCTCGTCGTGGATAGCGTTGCATCGGCATAGGGAGCTGCGGCGTTGGTCCACCGCGCGAGGGCTGCCCCGACGATCACTGACACGACGACGGTTCCCGCCAGCCAGGCCACTCGATTCCTCTGGTTCAAAACCACTATCGGCGCATCGCCCTGGCCACGCGCTCCTCCGTGGGCCCAGTACCACCAGCCGTAGATGTTTTGCACTACATAGATCGGCTGGAGCACGGTGTCCGCGTACAGGCGCGCCCGAATGAACACGACCATGTACGCGAGTATTCCCACTATCGCCACCGGCCAGCAGGAGATTTTCTCCCTGATGGTGAGGATGATGCCGACGAGCGTCATCACGACGGCCACCAGCTCGATGGGATCCATGAGGTTTGCGGAGGTTATGGTCGGCCGAATTGGCGCTGGAAGAACGCCGATGCTATTTACTGGGCACAGCGAAAGGCGGAGGGATTATGACGCAAAAACGGATTTGTCGCGACTGGTGCGATTCGTGAGACCCCTTCCATTCACCTGGCCCTACTTCCTGGTCTTCTGGGCCGTCTATTTCGTGGCGTTCCTGCCGGAGTGGAAAGTCGTGCAGGCCGGCATGAAAGGAGTGAAACAGACTGGCTCGAAGGACAGCGGCTCGCTGCAAGTGCTGCTCGGCGGGATGTGGATCGCGCTCATGTTCGCGTTCGCACTCGCATTCGTCAGAGCGTGGTCCTTTCCGGCCCGAGCGCAGCTTCCACTTTTCGTGCTTGGTCTGGTCTTCATCATTCTCGGCAGTCTGCTCCGGCGCTACTGCTTCCGCACGCTCGGCGAATATTTCACGGGCGACGTACGAGCCGCGCAGGATCAACCGGTAATTTCGACGGGCCCATACCGGCTGGTGCGGCATCCCTCGTATACGGCTGGGATAATCATGTTCACGGGCATCGGTCTGGCGCTCGGTAGCTGGGTCAGTTTCGCGCTGCTGATGATCGCCTCGATCGCGACCTACGCCTATCGCGTGGCGATCGAGGAGCGGATCCTGCTCCAGACGCTAGGCGAGCCTTACGCCACTTACATGAAAGGGCGAAAACGCTTTATACCTCACATCGTGTGACCCGGGGACACCGTAGCGTACGCTTTGCGTAACAAGCTTGGGGCCGGAGCCTTGCAGGCAGATGACCACGGGTGTATTCCAAAGGGCACTGATGGAGGGTGCGGATGAAAGGTTCCTGGGCTGTCATTCTGATCCTGTTCGCGACGCCGGCGATAGCGCAGGGTAAGCTCCGGCCGTTTCCGCCTCTTCAACTCGAAGACCAGTGGACGACCGCGCTGGTGAAGCGCGACGCGCGCACATTCGAGCAATTGCTGGCTCCCAATTTCGTGTACACCGAGAACGACGCGGTGATGAGCCGGAGCGACGTCGTCAAGAGCGTCACCGGACCCGACAAGGTCGATTGGGCGCGGAACGAGGGGATGAAGCTCCACGACTTTGGACATGTTCACGTCATTACTGGCATCCTGCACGTGAAAGGACGCGATGCAAAGGCGGCCGTCTTCGACAAGCGATATAGGTTCACGGACACCTGGCAGAAACGTGGCGCGAGATGGCAGATAATTGCGGCGCAGGATTATCTGATACCTTGACGCGATCGGCGTGGACGTGCGGGGATCAAGCAGAATGACTCGAGCTGTGGGACTGGCGGGCGCGTTCGTCATTGCGGCTTTACTGTGCGCCTGCAGGGTGGAGAACAAGGCACCGGCAGCCGACACAACCGGGAATGCTGATCCCGCGGTCACGTCTTCTGCGCAGGTGGGCACTTCCTCCGTGACTGGCGCGCGCATCGCGGTGGCGCACGCAGGTCCGCCGGGCGAGTGGCAGATACCTGCTGGCGACTACGCCAGCTCGCGCTATAGTGAGCTCGCGACGATCACTCCGCAGAACGCAGCGAGCCTCCACGTCTCGTGGGCGTTCTCTACGGGGGTACTCCGCGGCCATGAGGGGCAGCCGCTTGTGGTCGGCAACACCATGTACGTCGTGACGCCTTACCCGAACGTGTCCTACGCGATCGATCTGGCTCAGACCGGACAACCCCTCAAGTGGAAGTTTCGCCCCGAGAACGCGCAACAGGCGGTCGGCCGCGCGTGAGGGACGCCCCGATGGGATGCCATCATGGGGTGGACGAATCACCAACGATCAGATCTGGATGCTGACCGCCTACGTGCGGTCGCTGGCGTCAAAGGATCTGAGTACGGAGAATTTCACCGGCAAGACTGTCGAGCGAACCGGCCACTAACGCGCGGCGCTTTACGAGGCCGGTGGCACGGGCGGAACTCCGCCAAAGGCGTTGATGATCGCGAGGCCCATGTTGGCCATCGTCAGCTGCGGCTCGTTGTCCAGAATCCAGCGCTGATCCATGTTGTCCTTCGTCATGACGCACGCGACGATGCGATTTCTCAGATACCAGAGCGTACACTCCGTTTTCACCGCGTCCGTCTCGCCATCCTTGTGGGCCGCGCGCGCGCCGCCGGCGTAGCGCTGTAACATGAAGTCGGTGGTGTTGTGCTCGAGGATGTCGAGCATGGCGGAATCCGCGCTCGGATTCACGGCCTTCCCCTGCGCCATCAGCTCGAAGAGACGCGCCATCTCGTTCGGGGTTGTCACACCCAGTCCATACTTGATCGAGCTGTCCATCGCCACGCTCGAGTTGCGCAGAAAACTCTTCGAATGAACCCGCGTGTGTTGAAGCCCGAGCGAGTCCATCTTGTCCCAGACGCGCCTGATGATTATTCGATCGAGAAGAAGGTTGGTCGCCGTATTGTCGCTGATGGTGGACATCAGCCACGCGGCGTCGTGGACCGTAAGAATGGCACCGTTGTGCAGAAACTGGGTGATCCCCGAACCCGGAACCTGATCGATCTTGAGAACGGTAAGCGGGTCGTCGAGTGAGAGCTGTCCCTTTGCTACGAGATCGTACACCGTCGTGAGGATCGCGACCTTAATGAGGCTTGCCGTTGGGAACGTTTCGTCGCCGCGCCTGTTGATGCGCTCACCGGTCTCTAGATCGATGACGCTGTAGCCGACTATCCCGTGGTGGGCATCGGCAATCGAATCGAGCTTTCGTCGCAATGCCGCTGTGTCTGCATGGACGATCGGAAGTCGAGCCGCCTGCAAATGGCCGATGTTTGTTGCCGCGCATGCCACGGCGCCGGCGAGTAGTATGGCGGCGTAGCTCGCCGCGGCGTTGACTGCCCTGGATCGCGTGTGCATATCGGTCGGTGGTCGAAGGGGCACGATACTGGCTTAATAGTGGGATCGGGCTGGTAATATAGGAATCACCGGGCGCTCATGACCTACGATCTGACAAGATTCGATCTTGGCGACATGTTGAAGTGCAGTCTGCGACTGCGCGAGACGGCGGTAGGTGCGCCAACGCTCGAATCGTCGGCCCAGCGCGTCTGTCGATTCCTTTACGACGAGCTGTGCGACCGTGAAGGGAAGCGACAATGCGCCCTCGTCCGCTGCTATAAGACTCACGAATTCGGCTCGCTCGAACCGGACCTCCAGTCTTTCGCCAGGGCGGTAATGGGTGTCGAGCACCCACAGCCGAGCATGAAATGCCTCACGCTCATGGCAACTGTGGGCCAAACGGCGCCCTGGAATTCGAGATTCCTTTCCCGAGGGCACCGGGCGATACCGCTGCCGAGCTCCGACATCGTGGAAAAGGCGCCCATGATCTCTCAATTGATCAAGGAATTTGGGCTCGACCTGAGCGCCGTGCTGCGGCCGTCGCCCGACGTCGTTCGGGAGCTTGCCGGTAAGCGCCACGGTGTGTTTCACGTGGAGGATGCCGTTAACAGCCCCTACATCCCGGCTCAGGAGGAATTTGTCGTTCGCTATGGAATCAAGTCGGTGCTTGGATTCGGAGGAGTGCTTCCGAATGGGGAGCTGTTCGCCGTAATACTGTTCGCGACCGTACGCGTGTCAGCCGCCTCGGCCGACAGATTTCGCAGTCTCGCGCTCGACGTGAAGAGCGGATTTTCACGATTTGCTGATCCGAACATCTTCGACCAGGCGCGCAATCCTACCGTTGGAGCTCGACAGTTGTAAGCAAAGCGGCAAACGCGTACGCTTTTTGCCCCCATCCCCTACAAAACGCCCGGCGCCGCATTGGCGTGTGGGAACGGTTTTTTTTAACGACGTTTGGAAGGGGGGGAACAAATGGTGGCATCAAGATTCAGGTTGGCAGCGCTGTCCGCGGCCGCTTTCGCCGTGGTCGGGTGCAGCAAGAAAGACAACTCCGCTGCGGATTCAACCGCCGCGTCGAGCACGATGTCGACAAACACGTCCGCGATGGCTGCCAGCTCGACCAATACAGCAGGCACCTGGAGCGACGCCAATATTTTCGCGCTGCTCGATGAAGCCAACGCAGCTGACAGCAGCGCCGGTGCCATCGCAGCAACGAAGGGGACGGCCGCCGCTGTTCGCGATTTCGGCAAGAGGATGACGCGCGACCACCATACGCTTCGGGTACAGGGAGCGACTCTCGCCAAAAAGCTCAACGTCACGCCCGCGGCTCCGTCCGACGATCCGGTTATGTCGATGGCGCAGACCGAGACCAACACCTTGACTACAACAGCCAAAGGCAAGGATTTCGACAAGGCGTACATAGACGCAGAAGTCGACGCCCACAAAGCCGTCCTTGATCTCGCGACCAAGGCCGCGGGCCAGACGCAGAACACGGAGCTGAAGAATCTGATTCAGAAAGCTGCTCCGGTCATTCAGGGCCATCTCGATCTGGCTGAGTCGATCCAGAAGAAACTGAAGTAGGATTTGCTCAAGGGCGTGATCTTCGACATCGACGGCACTCTCCTGGACAGCAACGACGCGCACGCACGGTCCTGGATCGAGACGTTCGCGGAAGCTGGCCACGAGGTGCCGTCGATGTTGTAAGACCTCTAAAATACCTTCCGCATCTGGCGCCATTCCCCGGTTCGCGCGCGCTCGTGCTTCGCGTTCGGGCCGAGGGCATGAAGGCGATCGTCGCCACATCGGCGAAGGACGAAGAGCTGAAAGGTCTACTCAAGACCGCTGGTGTCGATGATCTCATGGAAGAGAGCGACCGCCAGCGATGCAAAACGGTCGAAGCCGGACCCCGACATCGTGGACGCGGCGATCGAGCAAAGCGAACTTCCCGCCGAGAATCTCGTGATGGTCGGCGACACTCCATACGACGTCGAGGCAGCGAACCGTGCCGGAATTCCAGCCATCGCCTTCCGCTCAGGCGGCTGGGGCGATACAGATCTCAAAGGCGCCGTGGAGATTTACGATGGGCCCGCAGACCTGCTGGCCCACTACGACTCATGGTTTCTCGGGAGAAATGCTCCGTGATCAACTTGGCGGATCTGTTGCAGGCAGTCGCGCAAACCGCTCAGCAGGCTGGACCGCCCGGCGATGGCCGCGGTGGACCCGGCGGACTACCGCCGGGCTTCAGCTACACCGATGCGTTGATGCAGCTCGTCGAGTTCGTCGGATTTTTCCTCGCCGTCGGCGCCGTCGGCTTCCGGTATGGAATCGTGCGCCGCGTGCGCGGAATGACGGATGAAGCACGAACGATTCTGCGCGCGGACAACGTCGCACTCCTCGGCGTGCTCGGGATTCTGCTGATCGCGTTGTCGGCGCTCGGCGGCCCTTACATTCAGTCGATCATGGAGCATAAGACGTACGCCGAATCGCTGCCGAGGAATCTTGGCTCTCTGGAGCTCAAGTTGGTTCTTCTGACTTTGGCGTTCATCGGCTTTGCCTTGGTCCGCGCACAGCCATCGGCGGGCTGGGCGATCGCCGCGATTTCCGTTCTCATAGTCACCCTCCAGCCGCTCTACGGCGGAAGATTGTCGGGCAAGGTGAATGCCGTTCACATCCTCGCCGCTTCGACCTGGCTCGGCACTCTACTCGTCCTGTCGATCGTTGGAATCCGCGGAGTGATCAGGAGCACCGCGTCCGGGCAGCAGCGCGCCGTATTGGTGAGTGATCTCGTGAATTCGTTCTCGCCGCTGGCGCTCACCGCTGCGACTATCGTCACGATCACCGGCGTCACCACCGCGTGGCTGCACCTGAAGCGTCTGTCCGCGCTCTACACCACGAGCTACGGAATCGCGCTTCTGGTCAAGCTCGCGCTAGTCCTCACAGTTGTCACGTTCGGCGCCTGGAACTGGAAGCGCGTCCGACCATCACTCGGCGTCGAAGGGTCGGAACATACTATTCGGCGGTCGGCGAAGATGGAGCTGACCTTCGCGGGTCTTGTGCTGATCGCTACTTCGGTTCTGGTGACGTTGCCGTCCCCCAGGTAGCGGTGCGGTGGTCCTGCAAGTCTAATCGCCGGATCATTGGCGAATCAGCTTGCCGTGAATGAAATTATGCAGGTCCTTCACTCCACCAACTGATGCCTCGCCCGCTCTCGCGCTCCGTCCTTGGGACCGTTCTGCTCGCGTCCCTTCCTTCGATTGCGCTCACTCAGGCGTCGAGCCCCAAGACAACTCCAGTGGCATTCGATGCGGATTCCGCGCGACTTGCGGAGCTGCCGTGGCGATCGATCGGGCCGGCCGTGACGAGCGGACGCGTTGTCGACTTCGCGGTTCCAGAAGGGCCAAAATCGCAAATCGGCGGACGACTGGGTGAGCTCTTCTACGTCGCTTCGGCGTCGGGCGGCGTGTGGAAGACGACGAACGGAGGAACCACCTGGGAGCCGATCTTCGATCATCAGAGCTCGGCATCTATCGGAGACATCGCAGTCGCCCCGAGCAATCCGCAAGTCATCTGGGTCGGGACGGGAGAGGCGAACAATCAGCGCAGCTCGTCGTGGGGCGATGGCGTTTACAAGTCGGAGAATGGTGGAAAGACCTGGACCAACATGGGTCTGAAGAAATCCGAGCACATCGGACGCGTCATCGTGAATCCGATCAATCCGGAGATCGTATTCGTTGCCGCGGCAGGTCCGTTGTGGGGATCGGGCGGCGATCGTGGGCTGTTCAGAACCACCGACGGCGGCCACACCTGGAAGAACGTGAAGAACATCGACGTCCACACCGGCTTCACCGATGTCATCTTCGATCCGTCCAACCCGAACGTGATTTACGCGGCGTCCTTTCAGCGCGAGCGGCGTCCGTACTCTTACGTCGGCGGCGGCCCGGGCAGCGGACTCTGGAAGAGCATCGATGGCGGCGACACCTGGACGAAGCTCACCGAAGGGTTGCCCAAGGTCGACGTGGGACGAATCGGCCTCGATGTCAGCAGGTCGAATTCCAACGTCGTCTACGCCACGATCGAGACGAAGGTCACCGGAAACGGCGCGTCGTCGGGGAACACCGAAGCGAGCATCTATCGCTCTGACGACTATGGCGAGAGCTGGCAGAAGATGGGCACCGGCTTTTCGTATCCGTGGTACATGGGACAGGTGCGCGTCGATCCAACCAATCCCGATCGCGTGTACTTCATGGGCGTTTCGCTACAGGTCTCGACCGATGGCGGCCGCACCTTTCATGGCACCGCCAGCTCCGCGCACTCGGATCATCACGCGATGTGGATCGATCCCACCGATCCCAATCACCTCATCATCGGCTGCGACGGCGGGGTTTACATCAGCTACGATCGCGGCCTCACGGTCGACTTCGTTCCGAACCTCCCAATATCGCAGTACTACGCGATAGCCACCGACATGCGTGAGCCGTTTTACTATGTGTACGGTGGATTACAGGACAACAGCAGCTGGGGCGGTCCGAGCCAGACGCGGAATCGGCAGGGAATAACCAACGCCGACTGGATTCGCACTACCGGCGGCGATGGCTTCTACGCGCAGATCGATCCCGTTGATCCGAACACCGTGTACGGCGAGTCACAGGGTGGCGACATCGTGCGCTTCGATGTTCGTACCGGCGAACAGAAAACCATCAAGCCCCTCCCCGCGTTTGGGGGCAAGCCATATCGGTGGAACTGGAGCTCGCCGATGCTCATCTCGCCCTTCGATCACAACACCATCTATTTCGGCGCGAACTACCTGTTCAAGAGCAGCAACCGCGGGGATGCGTGGACGAGGCTCGGCTCCGATCTCACACGCCAGCTCAATCGTGACAGCCTGCCGGTAATGGGAAAGATCTGGCCCCGCGACGCGATCGCGCGCCATCAGGGAACCGCGGAATACGGGAATATCAGCACGATCGATGAATCTCCGATTCGTCAGGGGCTTCTCTACGTCGGTACCGACGATGGAGTCATCTCGATCTCACGCGATGGCGGCGCGACCTGGAACAGAGTCATCAAGTTTCCGGGCGTCCCCGATCAGACGTACGTAAGTCGCGTGGTTGCATCCAGGTTCAACGAAGGGACCGTCTACGCCACGCTCGACAATCATCGCAACAACGACTTCAAGCCGTACGTCATCAGGAGCAGCGACTACGGTGCCCACTGGAATTCTATTGCCGGAAATCTCCCGGCCAGCGGGTCGGTGCAGGTGATCCGCGAGGACGTCGTCGAATCGAGCCTCCTCTTCCTCGGCACCGAGTTCGGTGCGTTCTACTCGCCGACGCAGGGCGCGTCGTGGACCCAGCTCAAATACAATCTTCCTACCGTCGCGGTGCACGACATCGTGGTTCACCCGCGCGACCATGATCTCGTCATCGGCACGCACGGGCGTGGCATCTACATTCTGGATGACATCACGCCACTGGAGAAGCTCGGGGAGGCAAATCGTGTCGGCACCTATCTTTTCCCGGTGAAGTCGGCGACGGAATACAATCAGAACAGCTCGGTGCCGGGCGGATTGAGAGGAGCCGGAGCAACGGGGGACCGGGAGTATTCAGCGCCCAACCCGGCGTTTGGTGCAATCATCACTTATTTCATTCGCGACTCGTTGCCGAAGGCCGCCGATGTCGCACTGGGCATCTACGATTCCAGCGGGAATCGGGTGCGTGAGCTCACGGCCAACAAGAAGCGCGGCATGCATCGCGTCACCTGGGATCTTCGCAACGCTCCGCCCTACACGGTGCGCAAGCCGGCAAATCAGGCCGGCGAATCGCAGTTCAGACAGCGCGACCCATCGGGCGCATTCGTACTGCCGGGACGTTATACCGCGCGCCTGATGGTGAAAGGAGGATCTGGCGGGCCATTTCAGAGCGAGGTTCCAATCGAAGTCAGATCGGATCCGCTGGTTCCGATGAGCGCGACGGACTACCGCGCGCTTTACGATATGCGGGTAAGTACCGGACGCCTTCAGGCGACGGTGCAGGCGGCGGTGCGCACAGCCGAACAGCTGAAAGATCAGATGACGGATGTAAAGGCGGCCATCAAGAGCAATCCCGCGCCGGACAGCGTGTCCAAGCAGGCCGAAGCCGTCGACAAGGAGCTGACCGACATCGTCAAGAAACTTCGCGGCGACCCCGAGGAGAATGCGGCAGCGGATGACAAGAAAACCGAAGAACCGTCGATCCAGGAACGCGTGAACAACGTCGCGGAGGAGATCGGAGATGTGACCTCGCAGCCCACCGAGCTCCAGCGGTCGACGCTGACGCTTGTGACGTCCGACCTTCAGCGCGAGGTTGGACGCATCAACGGGCTGCTGCAGCGCGGGATTCCGGCGCTGAACGCCGGTCTCGACGCGGCCAGGATTCCGTGGACGATCGGCCGGCCGGTCGAGCTGAGGAAATGACTATCCGGAGCCAGGCCTGATCAGTCTTTCTCGGGTCCGGGCTCGATCTCACCGCCGCCGCTCGAAGCTGAGCCAAATTTTGGGGCAGTGAACCAGCCCTTGGTCGTATGCGGCGGATTGGGTGTCCCGTCCGATTCAAGCTCATCGGGGTCCAGGGCTCTCCTGGGAGTTGCACGATCAATTTCGGCCCGATCACCCGCGAGTTCACCGGAATCGGTCGGAATGTCAGTGCTGGGACTGTTTTTTTGGTCTTTCATTGATTGCTCCTGTGATGGAATCATGCGTCTATTACAGGCATAGGCTATGCCTCAATATCAGGGTTTGCAGGCCGTTCTGAGCGCACTTCCGACGCAAAAAATGAGAGAGCCATGACCGAGAAAGATCCGAACGAGAATCACCCGCCTGCGCGCGCCAAGCCTTCCCACGTGAACGAAACTCAGCGCGGCTGGAAATCCAAATGGGTCGAGAGCACTTCGTCGGGCGCCGATGATCCAGTCGACGAAGAGGAGATGAAAGGTCACAAGATCCGCGAGGGTGGCGAAGAGACGACCTAGGGAGTTTGCGGCCGTGACCCCCCCCATTAGTATCTGGGGTGGACCTCCTCTACTCGTATCTCAGGAAATACCGCGCGCTGATTCTGCTCGCGCTGGTGCTGGCGGCGACGAACCAGATTTTCTCTCTCCTCGATCCGCTCATCTTCCGTCACGTCATCGACGATTACGCGACCAGGTTCCGCGAGTATCAGACGGGACAGTTCATCAAGGGCGCGGGCAAGCTGCTCCTTCTGGCGATGGGTGTCGCGTTCATTTCCCGTGTCGCCAAGAACTTTCAGGACTATTTCGTCAACGTCATCGTCCAGCGCATAGGCGCGGAGATGTACTCCGACGGAATCCGGCACTCGCTGGAGCTCCCCTATTCCGTATTCGAGGATCAGCGCAGCGGAGAGACGCTGGGCAAGCTGCAGAAGGTGCGCGCCGACGTAGAAAAGTTCATTTCGCTATCGATCAACCTGATCTTCACGACGCTCGTCGGCGTGCTTTTCGTGGTCGTGTACGCGTGGAACGTCTACTGGCTGCTCGTCCCTGCTTTTCTCTCCACGGTGCCAGTGCTCGGCGCCCTCAGCTGGCTCCTTAGCGGCCGCATCAAGTCGATGCAGAAGATCATCGTGTCGGAGACGACGGCCCTCGCCGGCTCGACGACCGAATCGCTGCGTAACATCGAGCTGGTAAAGAGCCTGGGACTCGCCGATCAGGAAGTCGTGCGGCTCAACACGACCACGCAGAAGATTCTGAATCTCGAGCTGAAGAAGGTGAAATACATCCGGAGCCTGAGCTTCATCCAGGGCACGACGGTCAATCTTCTTCGCACGAGCATTCTCTTCATGATGCTGTACCTGATCTTCACCCAGAAGATCACGGTAGGACAGTTCTTCTCTTTGCTCTTCTATTCGTTTTTCATATTCGGCCCGATGCAGGAGCTCGGCAACATCATCAACGTATTTCGGGAGATGGAAGTCTCGCTGATAAACTTCCGGAAGATCCTGGAGACCCCAAAAGACCCGAAGCCCGCCGACCCGGTTCCTCTCGTGGATATCGAGAATCTCGAGTTCGAGAACGTCGGCTTCATGCATCAGACGGCGACGACGCCCGCGCTCACCGACATCTCGTTCGGCGTGACGCGGGGAGAGACGATCGCCTTCGTGGGTCCGTCGGGAGCGGGGAAAACCACGCTCGTAAAGCTGCTGGTTGGCCTTTATCCGCCCAGGACCGGCCGGATTCTATACAACGGACTGCCCAGCGACGCTGTCGATCTCGACCGGCTCCGCGAGCGCATCGGGTTCGTGACGCAGGATGCGCAGCTGTTCTCGGGGACGATCAGAGAGAATCTCAAGTTCGTGAATCCCCACGCGACGGACGCCGAGTGTTTCGACGTGTTGAACAAGGCAGCGGCGCACACACTTCTCGCGCGCGCGGACAAAGGCCTCGACACGGTAATTGGCGAGGGCGGTGTAAAGGTATCGGGCGGAGAAAAACAGCGCCTCTCGATCGCACGTGCGCTTCTCCGCAACCCGCATCTGCTGGTATTCGACGAGGCGACATCGTCGCTCGACTCGCTTACCGAGGAGGAGATCAGCCGCACAATGCGCGATGTAGCGCATTCGCGGGAAGTGATCACGATTCTCATCGCGCACCGCCTGTCGACGATAATGCACGCGGACCGCATCTACGTTCTGGAGCGCGGCAAGATCGTGGAAGCGGGCCAGCACGAAGATCTGCTCGAAAGAACCGGACTCTACTACGCGATGTGGCGTCAGCAGGTCGGGGAGCGTCGCGCCGTGCCGCAGCTTCCCGGGACGAAGCTGCCGCAGCTCGCGCGGGCGTGAAACGGATGCTCCGGATGAAGACCGGATGCTCCGGAGTATCTTATTTACTTGTTTGTTTTATAGATCTCGATAGATCCGAAGCATCCGCCCTACAATCCGGAGCATCCGTATGTCCGACGATACCGGAAAACTCAAGCAGGGAAACTTCATGCAGGCGCTCGATTCGATCCGCCAAGAGGCCGAACGTCTCATTGCGCGCAGGGACCTCCCGCCTGAAGTGAAGGCGGGCCTCGAAAGAATCATCGGTTATACGCGCTCGAAGTTCGATCTGGGTGGCGACATCGAATAGCATCTCGTGGTTTCCAACCCTGGGCGGTCGACCGGCATCTCAGACGTGCCTGAATGAAGACGAGCGCGGTGGTATCCGATTCGATTGAGTCCCAAATCAAGGTTTGCCGAAAACAAGACTGCCGCACTCGAGTGCATCCGACGCGCCCAGTTCGGTGACGTCGACGCGTTCGAGCTCCTGATAGAGCGCTACTGGCCGCGCAGGCTGCTCAGACTCCGCTGCAGCTCCGCGGTTCTCTTGCTCGAATAATCTGCGAGGCATCGAGCGCGAGCTCGTGCCCAAAGCGCGCCCTGTCCGGCCGACTGGCAGTTCGAGTCACGCGTATTGATCCACTCCCTTTGTGTCTGCCTGAATCGGTCTTCCAACCCTGATCCGCCCGACTTCCGAGCCTGTCCCAGTAGCTCCTGATAAGTCTGATTGAGATCAGCATCGTTCTGCACGATCGACCGATTGAGACACGAGCGCTGATCGACCGGGTCCGGTGAGTCGCACGGATCGCCGGAGGAGGCAGACGGCTTGGGGCGTGTCCGTGCTGCATGGCGCGCCGCTACACGAATGATGGAGGTGTCCGACGGCGGTACGCTGGGCGCTACGGGACCTCCATTGTTGCTCGCCACCGGCCGGGGAACGACGCGCGTCACAGGCGTCGACGTGGCTACCGTTCCGCTAGTCGATGGCGTCAGCGTTTGATCGCCAGTCGTCCTCACGGTGGTCAGACTATTGTCCAGCGCCGCCGCGGCCGCGGTGTTCTTGTTCGCCTCCGCCAGGTCGCGGAGAAGCATCGTGTCCTGGGCGACGGCGACTACCTTCGGAGGATCTTTCGATTTGCTGCAGCCCACGCCTCCCGCGAGCAGCACGAGGCAGGCAGCGAACCAATATCTGGAAGGGGTCTTCATATTTCGTTTTTTAGGTGAAGGCATAGGGATAGTTCGGGCAGAGCGCGTGCCATTACAAGGGCCTGTCCAGATGCGGCTGACGCGCCATCGGTGCAGATTTCACTCTCGCCAGCTCCGCCTGCCGATGGAGACAAGATGGAGAAAGACCAACCCGAGCTCAACACGGTGATTCGGACGTTTGCCAACGAGGTCGAAGCGCATGTGGCGCAAGCGGTTCTGAACGCCAACGGCATCGATTCCTATCTCATTCGCGACGACGCCGGCGGCATGATGCCGTGGCTTCAGTGGCTGCACCCGATTCGTCTGGTGGTCAGGGAGGAAGACAGCGGTGACGCGCTGGAGCTCCTCGACACGCCTCCCCGGCCCACACTTTCGCCCTGATCCTCTATTTCGATGATACTTAGAGCGCTGATAGTCCTTTCGGCCTGTGCGACCACCTTGCTTCAGGCACAGACGGCACCCGCACCCACTGCCCGCGATCTCGCGCGAGCGAAGAAAATCCTGAGCAAAACCCCCCTGATCGATGGTCACAACGATCTTCCGTGGCGCATCCGGGAGGATACCGTCGCGCGCGGAAACGTCGATGCCTACGACCTTCGCAAACGCACGCCCGGCCATACCGATCTCGACCGTTTGAAACGCGGGATGGTCGGTGCCCAGTTCTGGTCCGTCTACACGCCGGGCGAGTATCGCGACTCGGGGTACGCGCGCGTGCAGCTCGAGCAGATCGACATTGCCCGCCGGATGATCGACCGCTATCCGGATCGGCTCGCTCTGGCGCTGACCGCCAACGACATCCGCCGTGAATTCAAGCAGGGAAAGCTCGCTTCCCTCCTCGGTCTCGAGGGCGGTCATGCGATAGAAAACTCACTTGGCGCGTTGCGGGCGTACTACGATCTGGGAGTTCGCTACATGACTCTCACACACAACGTGACACTTAGCTGGGCCGACGCCGCGCTCGACTCCGCCAAACACGGAGGTCTCACTCCGTTTGGCGACAGCGTCGTCCGCGAGATGAACCGGCTCGGGATGCTGGTGGATCTCTCGCACGTCTCGCCCGGGACGATGAGCGACGCGCTCAATGTAAGTCAGGCGCCAGTGATCTTCTCGCACTCGGGAGCCAGAGCGCTGGTCGACGTCCCGCGCAACGTGCCCGATTCGATTTTGCGCCGCGTGACAACGAACGGCGGAATCGTGATGGTGCCGTTCGTCACGGGCTTCGTGTCGCCGGCGGTCCTGTTGTACGACGACTCGCGTCCCACCATGAAGGACCTGCGCGCCCGATACGGCGCCGACACCGCCGCGATCACGCGTGAGGTAAAACAGTGGACCGCGACGCACCAGGAGCCGCGCGCGACGCTATCCCAGGTGGCCGATCAGATCGACTACGTGAGGAAGGTCGCCGGCGTAGACCACGTCGGCATCGGCGGCGACTTCGACGGAATTACGGAGGTGGTGCAGGGGCTCGAAGATGTGTCGACGTATCCGGCGCTGTTTGCCGAATTGGCGAGAAGAGGATGGTCGGACGCTGACATGCGAAAATTGGCCGGAGAGAATTTGTTGCGCGTCTTCGGCCAGGCTGAAGCGGTCGCGAAAAGGCTGCAGGCGGGAAATCGCTGACACAACTGCAACTGGCTACCGCGCCGTTTGACCAGCCGTCCCGCCCGCTTTTAGAGACTCCGCGAATTCATGCGGCAACTCGCTCCCGAGAATGCCACGCGCCGCTTTCTCGACATCATACTCGACCCGCACAAACTCCAGTCGCGCCCCTGCGCCATCGATGGCGAGCAGCACGTAGCACGCCCGCCAATCGCCGTCCTTCGGCCGGCCGACACTTCCAGTGTTCAGGAAGCGAACTCCGCTCACTTCACGTTGCCACGGCTTGTGCGTGTGGCCGAAGCAGATCACATCGTCCGGCCGGGATTCCAGATCAGCCGCCATCTTTCCCAGAAAGGAGTCGGGCCGGTCTTCGGTTATGTATACCGTGTTCAGCGTCTGATTTCCGTGTACCAGTGTGACGGTCGGCCCCGATACGTGCCCGCCGAGCGGGCGGATGTCGATACGGAAAGGGAGGCTCGCCAGATACTTCTTCGTATCGGCCGTGACGTGAGCGCGCGTCCACGCATATGAGAGGTGCGACAACTCCTCGTCATGCGGCGTGTCAGCCCTGCATCCGCAATGTTTGTAGTCCGTCGCCAACGTCGAATCGTAGTTGCCGGCGACGCCAGGAATCGCTCGCTGACGAAGCAGCGCTACCACTTCGTTGGGCCAGGGCGCGTAGCCGGCGAGATCTCCCAGGTGGTAAATCGCATCAACGTCACCTCTCGCATCGATATCGGCGAGAACGGACTCGAGCGCGGGGAGATTGGCGTGGATGTCCGAGATCAGTGCGTAGCGCACTATCGTCGAGCGCCTGCGACAATCCGACGAGTCATGACGGCCGCAGTCTCGGGACATGCTCCACGAAATTCCGCGGATGTCCTGACTGCGTCAGGGACGGCGGACCGGGTGGTCCGGACAAAACCGAATCTAGGAAAGTACTCCTCGGCGGTAGTAGTCAGGAGATAGATCTCGTCGATTCCGGTGTCTTCGACATGCTTCAGAAGATGTTCCACCAGCTGACGTCCGATGCCGGTCCCACGGTGCATCGGCGACACCACCGCCGACCGGAGCAATGCGGCAGACCCGTACTTCTCGAGCCCGATCACACCTGCGATCGCGCCCGCATCCTCGGCGACGACGAAGTCGGCCAAATTGTCGCGCACTCCTTCGATTGGGAGCTTGCTCGCTGACAACAGCTCTTCGACTGCGGGCAAATCATCGATCGTCGCTTTTCGGATATGCATGGTCAGGTGCAATCGGAATCGCAGCAAGATGAGCCCGGAACGCAGCACGCGAGGGGCTTCGTGGCGCGCACGAATGCGCCCATGAACTTGCCATCGATCTGTGATGCGAATTCGACCGCGTCGAGGCCGGTCCCGTCCAGGAACGCGGCGGCATCCTCGGAGCTGTACACTCTGGTCGGCTCGATCGAAGGCTTTACAAAGCCGACTTCGCGCAGAAGACCGAGAAACTCCTTTTCCTCGAGTGCGCCAGCGACGCATCCGATCCACAGCTCCATGTTGGCCTTTACCTCGGCCGGCACATCACCGCGCACGACGACGTCCGACACGGCGAATCTTCCACCGGGCTTCAGAACCCTGAATGCTTCCGAGAGCGTTTTGCGCTTGTCGCCAGATAGATTGATCACACAGTTCGAGATAATGACGTCGACGGAGGCATCGGGAAGCGGGATTCTTTCGATCTCTCCCTTCAGAAATTCGACATTCTTCGCGCCGGCCCGACGCTTGTTCTCATTTGCGAGCGCCAGCATTTCATCGGTCATGTCGAGTCCATACGCTTTTCCGGTGGGCCCGACGCGCTTGGCCGACAGCAGGACATCGATGCCACCGCCGGAGCCGAGGTCGAGGACGATATCGCCGGGCTCGAGCGCGGCCAGCGCGGTGGGATTTCCGCATCCGAGCGAGGCCAGAACGGCCTCCACGGGAATGCCGGCCTTCTGCTTCTCGTCGTAGAGATCCGATGTTATGGGATCCCATGCCTCGGTCGTCGCTCCGCAGCAGGCGCTGGATCCGCAGCACGAGGTGGCTGTATTGTCTTCACTGACGCGCAGTGCCGCCTGTCCGTACTTCTCCTTCACTGTGGATTTGAGTGCCTTATCAGATACGCTCACATAGACTCCCAGCAATATTTGTTGATGTATTGGTGAAATAAAAAATCAGGCGCAGCAAGTCTTCGGGCTCCGAAGTGAGCGCGGCTTCATGCCGCCGATCAGGGTCTCCATCTCTTCGAACGCGTCCGCGTCGAGCTCGTAGTGAACCCAGCGTCCGTTCTTTCGATCGCGTACGATTCCGGCGTCCTTGAGCACGCGCAAATGGAATGAAAGCCGGGACTGCGCGGCGTCGAGCGTGTCGGTCAGCTCGCAGACGCACCGCTCTCCGTTGCGCAGCAGCTCGATGATCTCGAGCCTTGTCTCGTCGGAGAGGGCGTGGAAGAGGTCGATTGCTCGTTCGGTTCTCGAGCTGCTTGTCGCGGTCATAACCTTAATATATCAAGAAATGTTGTTGAGTCAAGACCGTTTCCTTGATCCGTCACCGTGTTGGAGGGAAACGGCTGTGTAAGTAAGTGACTACCTGCATTGTCGGCCACCGCTTCATTATTATCCGTCCCATGCACAACAGAGATGATATTCTGGCCGCCGCCGCTGAAGTCTTCGCTCAGCACGGCTTCCGTGGCTCAACGACCCGACGCATCGCCGATGCAGCCGGCGTCAACGAGATAACGATTTTTCGCCAGTTCGGGTCCAAGGAAGCACTGCTTCGCGAGGCAATGCATAACCTGACGCAATCCGCCGGGCTCGAAGTACTGCCCGCCGTGCCCGCCGATCCGGACCGCGAGCTGACCCTTTGGAGCGAGTCGTTCATCAAGCATTTGAGACTTCGGAGCTCGATCATCCGTAAGACGATGGGTGAGATCGAAGAGCGACCGGAGATGTCGGAGTGTGCCAGCGACGTTCCGAGGCGGGCTTCGGCGGACCTGTGTCACTACCTCGCCGCTCTGAAACGGCAGGGTCGAACGGCGCAGAAGTTCGAGCCCAGGACGGCTGCCGCCATGCTCATGGGCGCCATCTTCTCCGACGCCATGGGACGCGAGATGATGCCGGATGTCTTCCCACAGCCAGAGGCCAAGGCGGCCCCGATGTACACCCGATTGTTGTTGCAGGCGATTGGTGTCGAAAACGGCTCCAGTCGAACGACGAGTAAGCAGACGAGACGAACGAAACAACTTTCAGCCTGAACAGTGCCCCTAAACAGAATCCGCTGCCGTGCGCCAAGCGCCGGCCTGGCCATAAAAACGCTCTTTACTCTGGCGGCTTTCGCTCTGCCGGCGGTCACGCGCGCGCAGACCCTGACCATCGGCCAAACTACTGCCACCCAGCCGCAACTCCTGACGCTCGACGAGGCGGTGCGCGCTGCCGAATCCAGGAGTGAGGCGATCCGCATCGCGCGCGCGGGAGTCGAGCGCGCCCAGGGGCAGCAGTATCAGGCCCGTAGCCAGCGCCTTCCCCAGATAAACGGGTCGGCGAGCTATACGCGGACGCTCGCTTCGCAGTTTTCGAGCGCCGGGGGGAGTGTGCCGCCGGTCGATACGACCAAGCCGCTGCCACCGCCGGCTCCTTGCGACCAGTATCTGCTGGGCCCGACGGCTACGGCCGATGAGCGGCTCGCCGGCCTCGAGGATGCCTCGCGCTGCGCGCTTGGCAGTAATCCGTTCTCGTCCTTCGGCAACCTGGGCTTCGGCGCCAAGAACCAGTACAACGTGGGCCTCTCGTTCTCTCAGAATCTGTTCGCGGGTGGACGCATCCAGGCGCAGAACGCAGTTGCCAACGCCGGGCGCCGGACCGCGGACATCGAGCTAACCGCCCAGCGTGCCCAGGTCAGGCTCGATGTGACCCAGGCTTATTTCGATGCCACGCTCGCTGATCGACTCGTAGCGCTGGCCGAATCCTCGGCGGTACAAACGGAAAGCGTGCTCAGACAGACGCAGCTCGCGCGTAACGTTGGCAACGTCTCCGAGTTCGAGCTGTTGCGCGCGCAGGTTTCGAGTGCTAATCAGCGCCCGATTGTGATCCAGCGACAGAGCGATCGAGAGGTCGCCTATCTGCGACTCAAGCAGATGCTCAATATTCCCCTCGACGCTCCGATACAGCTGACGACTCTCGTCGACGACCCTGCGGCCATAAATGAAGCGATTGCGCCTGCCCGCATCATGGGCGACACGTCTGCAACTCATCGGGCAACCGTTCGCGAAGCAGTCGAGGCCATCGACGCGCAGCGCGGACTTCTCAGGGTTGCGAAAGCGCAGCGCTTCCCCACCCTTGCGCTCACCTCGCAATACGGCAAAGTCGCTTTTCCGACGGCGAACTTTCCGCGGACCGGAGATTTCCGCACCAACTGGACGATCGGTGTGGCTTCGCAGATTCCGCTCTTCACTGGCGGTCGCATCAGAGGCGACCAGCTCGTGGCCGAGGCCAACTTGCACGAAGCCCAGGCGCGCTATGATCAGGTGCGGGAATTCGCCGCGCTCGATTCCCGCGTGACGATCAACAACCTTCTGCAGGCCCGCGCGGCGTGGGACGCTAGCAAAGGAACCGCGGAGCAGGCGAGCAGGGCGTATTCGATCGCCGAAGTGCGCTACAAAGAAGGGATCTCCACGCAGATCGAGCTCAACGACTCGCGCATTCTCCTCGAGCAAGCGGTCGCGAACCGTGCTCTGGCGGCGCGCAATCTTCAGGTCGCGAGCGTGAAACTGGCGCTATTGCCGGATCTTCCGCTTTCAACCAGCGGAACGACGCAGGCACAGACGACGACCGCACAGCAGCAGTCGCAGCAAACCAGTCAGCCGACGCAGGCAGCACAACAGCAGGCGGCGGGACAACAAGCCACCGGCATACCACCACAGTAGGCGAAACGAAGAAACTCATATGACAATATTCAATCACAGCATGTTGACTAGGCGCGCCGCACTTCTGGTTGGCCTCATCACCATTGCCGGTCTCGATGCCTGCAGCAAAAAGGATGATGTATCCGCGGCCGAAGCCAAAACGCAGAGCATGGTGGTCGGAGCCGAGAACATCGCAATCGTGGCCAACGGCTCCATCATGACCGGACCGTCCATCTCCGGAACGCTGGAACCCGAGCGTGAAGCGGCGATTCGTTCGCAGGTTGCCGGAAGCGTGCTCCAGACCTACGCGGATCAGGGTCAGGCGGTCAGCACCGGTACCGTCCTCGCGCGCATCGATGCGTCGGGAATCCAGGATGCGTACACATCGGCGCGTGCCGGCCAGGTTGCCGCACGAAATTCCGCCGATGTGGCGAGGAACGACCTGTCAAGAAATCAGAAGCTGCTAGCCGCAGGTGCAATCGCCGAGCGCGACATGGAGCAATCCAAACGCACCGCGATCTCAGCCGAGGCGGCGCTCGAGGATGCGAACTCGAGGCTGGCGACCGCGGAGAAGGCCTATCGCAGCACGACGGTGACTGCGCCGTTCGCGGGCATCGTGAGCGAGCGCCCGGTCTCAGCCGGAGATGTCGTGCAGCCCGGCACAGCGCTGTTCACCGTTGTCGATCCGTCGAGCATGAGGCTCGAGGCATCGGTGCCAGCAGAGCAGCTGTCGCTGATTCGCGTCGGAGTACCGGTGGTATTCACGGTGAGCGGCTATCCTGGGCGAGAATTCGTAGGACACATCACCCGAATCAACCCGACTGCCGATCCGACGACCAGACAGGTGCGCATCTACGTATCGATCCCGAATTCGGGACGTGCACTGGTAGGTGGACTGTTCGCCAACGGTCGGATGTCCAGCGCCACGAAGCTGGGACTGGTGGTTCCGCAGAACGCGATCGATCTTCGCGGCAGCGCCCCATCAGCAATGCGTGTGAGGGGAGGAAAGGCAGAGAAGGTTCAGGTACAGGTGGGCCTCACCGACAAGAGCTCCGAGACGATTGAGATTCTCTCGGGTCTGTCTGCCGGCGACACGCTGCTGCTTGGAGCGGCACAGGGAATTACACCGGGAACCGGGGTGCGGATTTCGGCGCCTCCGGCAGCTCCGGTGGCGACCAGAAGCGGAGGGGTTTGACACAATGATCATCTCGGATTTTGCAATCAAGCGCCCAATGATCACGGTAGTAACGATGGTGGCATTGGTCGTATTCGGACTGTTCGCTCTCTGGCGCCTACAGACCGACGAATTCCCGGACATTCAGCAGCCGGTCGTCATGACCTTCATTCCCTATCCGGGTGCATCACCCGAGGGTGTCGAGCGCGAGATTCTCAAGCCGGTCGAGGACGCGATCAAAGGAATATCGGGCGTGGACAAGATCTACGGCACAGCCGGCGACGGTTACGCACAGATCATCACGCTCTTCGTGTTCGAGAAGGATCCGCAGGTCGGCACCCAGGATATTCGCGACGCGATATCGGGGATCCGCCAGGATCTTCCTCCGGAGATGAAGGAGCCGGTCATGCAGCGGTTCGACCCGTCGGACCAACCGATCGTGTCTATGACGATTGCATCTCCATCAATGACTCCGGCTCAGCTCACGAGACTCGCTGATCCCGACATCACCAGCAAGCTGCGGGGAATTTCCGGCATCGCTCAAGTGCAGCTCGTCGGAGGCGTGAAGCGCGAGATGACGATCCAGCTCAAGCCGCAAGCGCTGCAGGCGGCTGGCATAAGCGTCAATCAGGTAGTCCAGGCGCTTCAGGCGCAAAATCTCGCCGCACCCGTTGGGAAACTGAACGGAAGTCTCGAGGAGCGTACCATTCGCCTGCAAGGCCGACTCGAAGGCCCACAGGATTTCATGAACCTCGTGGTTGCCGAGCGTGGCGGGCAGATCGTGCGGCTCGGTCAGGTGGCTGATGCAATCGATGGCACGCAGGAGCAGCGCTCGCTCGCGCTCTACAACGGCGTGGAAGCCGTCGGAATCAACATCGTGAAATCGAAGGGCTACAGCACGACGGACGTTAGCTCCAAGGTTCGTGCAAAGGTGGCGGAGATCCAGAAGACACTTCCACCCGGTGTGAAGATCGACGTCGTGAAAGACTCGGGGCTCCGCGTGAAGGCCTCGGTGAACAACGTCGAGGAAGCGCTCCTCATCGGTGCGCTGCTTACGGTTCTCGTTGTATTCGTCTTCCTGAATTCGTGGAGATCGACTGTAATCACGGGCCTGGCGCTGCCTGTGTCGGTGATGGCGTCGTTCATCGCGGTGTGGGCGTTCGGGTTCACGCTCAATACCATGTCGCTGCTCGGATTATCGCTCGCTATCGGAATCCTGATCGACGACGCGATCGTGGTGCGCGAGAACATCGTGCGACACATCGAGATGGGTAAGGATCACATGACGGCGTCGCACGAGGGTACCGACGAGATCGGCCTCGCTGTTGCCGCCACGACGTTCTCCATCGTCGCGGTGTTCGTCCCTGTGGCGTTCATGTATGGAGTGGCCGGACAGTGGTTCAAGCCATTCGCTCTCACGATCGCGGCATCGGTGTTGGTGTCCCTGTTCGTCTCCTTCTCACTCGACCCCATGCTTTCGGCCTACTGGGCCGATCCGCAGGTAGAGGCGGGAGAGCACCGCAATCCGATCGCGCGTACACTCGAGAAGTTCAACCACTGGTTCAACCGCATGGCCGAGCGCTACAAGGGTTTGATCGCGTGGGCGCTCGATCACCGTGTAGCAATGGTTCTGATCGCGCTGGCTTCGTTCATCATCGCGCTCGCTCTTCCAGCCGTTGGACTTGTAGGTGCGAGCTTCTTTGGCACCGAAGATCAGTCGGAGATCAATATCGCGATCGAGACTCCGCCCGGCTCCAACCTCGCGTACACGCGGATCAAGGCGGAGGAAGCCGCTCGGATCGCGCGCGCGCATAAGGAAGTGCTGTTCACGTACACGACGATCGGTGGAAGCAGCGGCGACGTGGATGTCGGCAGCATTTACGTTCGGCTTGTGCCCAAATCCGATCGCAGCATCGGCGCCGAGGACTTCGGCCGCCAGATTCGACAGGAAGTCGGGCTGATCGCCG
>JBDTIV010000012.1:0-37212 GCA_039936175.1 Gemmatimonadaceae bacterium
TCCGTGCTTGCCCTGTCGAAAGTTTTCTCCTCGGCCCGTGTGGCGCCTGCGTCGTTGAACGACTGTTCGGCCTGCGTGGTCGCGCTTGAAGCTACTGGAGTTGGCGGAGCCTCTTCGGGTGCGGTGGCCGCGCTCTTCGCGGCGGGGGCGCTTTCCACCGGCTCCGGCACGGGCGTCGACTGTTGATCTGGCTCCGGCTCTGGCGCTGGCGTGGGGACGCGCTCCTGACCTTCCGAAGGTCGTGTCAAGGCCGATGGTTCCGCAAACGACTCGTTCGGGGGCGACCAGAGGAATGCGTTGACGTCTTCCTTTATGCTCGTGAGACCTTCCGCCGCGGAATTGCCACTCGGAACTCCCAGCTCCTCCTGGCTCAGACTCTCGGCCGAGGAACTCTCATTGCCCTCGGGCTGTATGCTTGGCTCCTCGACCGGGTAGTGTCGCTCGAGTCCGTCGGGCGCAACGGGTGCTGCTTCCGCGATCGATGCGCTTACATTCGACGCGGATTCAGCCGTTGCCGATGATGTCGCCGGCTCCGGGCTACTAACCGCATCTTCGAGAGCGGGAATCTCCTGATCGCCGGCATCGCTGTCCACGCCGGGAATTTCGATGTCCATGGGCACGGGCGATGCATCCACTGCGGCATCGATTTCGGTAACCAGCGCGATGACGACCGTATCCTTGGGATCGGCATCGAGCAGTCTCGTGTACCATCCGCGCGCCTCGGTTGTCGCACCCGCCTGAAGCGACATGTCGCCTAGCGATCTCAACGCGATCAGATTCTCGGGGTCGAGCGCGATCGCGCGCTCGAAGACCTGACGTGCCTCTTCGAATTCGCCGGCCTCGTAGAGCGCCTGACCGAACACGATCTGCCCGCTCATGTGTCCGGGCATCTCCGCAAGCTGCGCGCGGCACATGTCGATGGCGCGCTTAAGCTGGCCCCCTTTGCGATATTCGTTCGCGAGGGGCGCGAAATACCGCCGGGGGTTCTCGTCGTATTTTTGCTGCAGCTCACGAAGCCGATCGTAGTCCATTCGTTCCCTCCGACGCTGTAATCTGCATCAATTGGTGCCTTGGCGCGACTTGCATATCGGTCCCCCAAACTCATACCTTACAAGGCTATAGCTCATTTCATTCCGTGTAAGGAGTAGTGCCTTGCTGCAAGCGATGCGGGCCTCCGCAAAATACATCTGGATCATCATCGTCGTACTGTTCATTGGCGGTTTTCTGCTCGCCCAGACGTCAGGTCTGCTCGGACGCGCGCCGGTCACTTCTACTACCGCTGTCGCTTCCGTAAATGGAGAGGACATCCTCGCCACCACCTGGATGCAGGCTTCCGCGAACCTCGAGCAGCAGGCGACACGGGCGAACAATCAGAGCATCAGCCTCGACGACAGACAGCGTCTCCAGGACCAGGCTTACGACCAGCTCGTGTCCGACGCCCTGCTCCGCCAGGAGTACAAGCGCCGCGGTATCACCGTAACAGACGACGAAATTCTCCAGGCGGCACGCTACAGCCCGCCCCCTCAGCTCGCCCAGTCCCCCGAGCTGCAGACGGACGGGCAATTCGACATGGCGAAATATCAGCGGTTTCTGCAGAGCCCGCTCGCCAAGGAGCAGGGTCTGCTCTTCCAGCTCGAGCAGTACTACCGAACCGAGATTCCCAAGGAAAAGCTCTTCGATCAGGTCGCGAGCGATGTCTACGTGTCGGACGAGGCGCTCTGGCGCCGCTGGCAGGATAGTCACGACACCGCCCAGGTATCGTTCGTGGGCTTCGAGCCGGAGCGGATTCCCGACGCCGACGTGAAGGTGACCGACGACGAGATCCGGGCGTACTACGATACGCACAAGCATCTGTTCGAGCGCTCCGGTCAGGCGAAGGTCTCGATCATCATCATTCCGCGCGCCGTAACGCCGGCTGATTCGGCCGCGGTTCGCGCGCACGCGCTCGCTCTTCGCGCCCGGATTTTGGGGGGCGAGAAGTTCGAAGATGTCGCTCGCGCCGAGTCCGCCGATTCCGCTTCGGCAGTGAACGGTGGCGCGCTCGGGTCGGGCCCCAAGGGACGATTCGTCGCGCCCTTCGAGGTCGCAGCGGCCACTCTCAAACCTGGCGAGATCACGCAGCCGGTGCTCACGCAGTTCGGCTATCACATCATCAAACTCGACTCTCGGAAGGGAGATACGCTGACGCTTCACCACATTCTGCTGCGAATTCAGCAGAGCGATTCCGCGGCGTCGCGCACCGACCGGCGTGCCGATTCACTCGCGCGCATTGCCGCTAGCACGGATCAGCCGACCAGATTCGATAGCGCCGCTCGACTACTGCAGATCCCCATTCTCCGAGCGGATGTAATCGAAGGCAACGCGCTGACGATCAACGGCCAATTCATCCCAAGCGTCGGACCCTGGGCTTTTCAGGGCGCCACGCCCGGTGAGACCAGCGAGCTGTTCGACGCCGAGGACGGCTACTACCTGGCGCGCCTGGATTCGCTCACACCGGGTGGAACGCTGTCACTCGATCAGGCCAAGAGGGACATCACCACCTATCTCCTGCGTCAGAAAAAAATCGACAAGCTGATTCCGCAGGCGACTAACTTCGCAACGGTTGCCGCGGCGAGCTCGCTCGAGCAGTCGGCGAAGCTCATGGGGCTGCAGGTCGCCCAGACCAAGCCGTTCACACGCGTGACCGGCGTGCCGCAGCTCGCGCAGGTGCCGGAAGCAGTGGGAGCGGCTTTCACGCTTCCGTTGCACGCGGTCAGCGCACCGATCAGAGGATCAGGCGGTGTGGTGGTAGAGCGCGTCGACAACCGCACTCCTGCTGGCCGTCCCGCGTTCGAGGCTCAGAAGGCCGCTCTCCGCCAGCAGGAAATGCAGCAGCTACGGCAGCAACGCGTGAGGGAGTTTCTCACGAATCTGAAGGCGGTGGCGAAGATCACCGACAAGAGGAAGCAGGTGGAGGCTTCCTCCCGTCGTCAGACGCAGTAGCTAGAGCAGCCTCTTGGGCGCCGACCGCTCTGCTGTCTCATCGGCGGCGCGGCGGCGCTCCAGTTCGGCGGCGGTCAGCCGCGACTGCGATTCAGGCTCGAAGCCCGTGCGCGTTTCCGATGTGACTTCGCGCGTCGCGTCGTTGATGTTCTTCTTGAATTCTCTGATTCCCTTGCCCATCGAGCCTGCGATCTCGGGGATTCGCTTCGCTCCGAAGAGCAAGAGAATCACGACCATGATGATCAGCAGCTCGGGAAAACCAAGATTGCCTAACATGGGAAACTCCTAGAAGAGCGAACGTGCTATCAGATAAGCCACCAATACCCCCAGCAGGCTCAAAAGTGACACATCGAGCGCGATCGGGCCAATGGCGAACTTCAGTATAACCAAATCGACGGGCAGCGGCCCCATGGACGGCGTCACCCCCGTCGTAAAGAATTCCTTGGCCGCGCCCAGAGGCAGAAACTTGCGCCCTACCTGCTGGAACACCCCACCCACGATGAAACCGCTCGCCAGAACGAGCGCGTGAAAGGTCGAGCCCCGCCGGTTATGGCCCCGTGGATATGGTGGCATTTAAGAGTGTCGCTCCATGACGTAGGAAATTGACGCACTGAGGCGGTCGCGCGCCACTGTCTCGGGCAATTCGGCCAGCGATTCGTGCGCGCGCTCGGCAAACTCTTCACCGCGCCGACGGGCGTAATCGAACCCGCCACTGTCGGCGACGATCTGAACCACCTTCGCGATGTCATCGTCGCTCGCGCTGGCGCCGGCGAACAACCCTTCGACCTCGACGCGCGACGCCCTGGACATTTCGCGCAACGCATGGATCAGCGGGAGGGTAACCTTGTGCTCGCGAAGGTCCAGACCGGACGGCTTCCCGGTGGTTTCCTTCACTTCACGGTAGTCGAGGAGATCGTCCGTGATCTGGAACGCCATTCCGAGATTCTCCCCGAACGCGCCCAGCCGCTCATAGTAGTCGCGCGCACCGGCGAGAGCGCCGAGCTCGCACGCAGTGCGCATCAGCGAAGCGGTCTTGGAGCGAATGAGCTCGTCGTACTCGCGCTCCGTGAAATTCAACGGATCGGTGACCGCCAACTGACGCATCTCGCCGAGGGTCATCTCCGTCGATGCGCGCGTGAGCGCCTGGAGCGCGGCGAGATCACCGAGCCCCACCAGGTGCGTGAGCGCTGTCGAGTAGAGGAAGTCGCCCATGATCACCGAGATCTGGTGACTGAAAAGAGCATTCACGGTCGGCATTCCGCGGCGCAGCGCTGAGTGATCGACTGCATCGTCGTGCACCAGCGTCGCCAGGTGAATCAATTCCAGTGAGGCCGCCAGCGTTATCGCCTTCTTGTCGGGCGTCTCGGCGACTTCGCTCGACAGAAGCAGCAACGTCGGGCGAAAGAGCTTGCCGCGCATTGCGAGGAGATGCGCGCTCACCTGGCCCACCAGCGGTAGCTCACTCGCCACGATGGAGCCCATCTCGCGCGAAACGTCGTCGAGCTTCGATCGAATTGGCTGCTGGATCGCCTGGAGCGACGCCCCACGCGGAGCGGTTCCGTTCATTCTTGTTGGGTTTGCGGCAACGTCGGTCCTCACTTGGAGGCGACCTTACCCATGTGCTTGAGGCGTTTGCTCACATCGCGGAAGTCGATGTCGACGGCAAACACACGCTGGTAGTACGCGGCAGCGTCGCGGGGCTTTTTCCCCTCCTCGGAAGCGAAGCCGAGAAGATAAAGAACCGCGATGAGATCCTCGTCCTCGAGCCCGGGCTCGCGGAGCGCGCGCGACAGGATCGTGATCGCGACGTCGTACTCGGCGCGGTCGATGAAGCACTGGCCGAGAGCCTCGTAGGCGCGAAGACGCTGCGTCGAGCCGCGAAGCGCCTTCTGAAATTCCGCTACGGCTTCGTCGATGAGTCCCATCTCACGATAGGCGACGCCGAGGTCGTAGTGGCTGTCGAAATCTTCGTCGTCGACATTTGCGGCGACGCCGGCCTTGAACTTCTCCAGCATGTCGGTGAAGTCGGCCTGCTCTTCGCCGATGCGCTTGTCATCCGCGGCCACCATGCGGTACGAGCGCGGGCCGGCATCCTCGCGGAGCCAGTCCGCGAGGTCGACGAACTTGTCGTCCCCGGCGGGTTGATGCGCAACCTTCTTGGGCGTTGCGAGGCGTGGCACCTCCTCAGGCGGCGTAGGAACGCGCGGAGCCGCCTTAGGCGTGGGCTGGCTCGGCGCTTCCTTTGCGCGCGGACGCAGGAACGGATTGAGCGGACGCTTCTCGGCGGGCTCCGGCTCCTTCGCCTGTTCCGGTTCCGGTCTCGGCTTCGGGCGCGTGGGGCGAACCGGCTGGACGACCTTTAGCCGGCTCTGTTTGAGGCGCTCCTGCTCGGCGCGCGACTCCTCCTCGTGCTCGACCTCGTCGGGCTCCGTCCTCTGAGGAGCCTTTCGCGCGACGCGACGGGGGGTAGAGGGTTTTTTCCTTCGCTCCTCTTCCGCCTTCTGCTCCTTCTCCTCGGCGTCCTTGCGGGCTTTCTCCTTTGACGCCTTGCGCCCGCGATCTTCCTCGGCCTTTCGAGCTTCGGCGCGCTCATCTTCGGCGCGCTGCTCCTCTTCTTCCGCGGCCTTTCTTTCCTTCTCTTCTTCGGCCTCGACATCCTCGAGCTCGAAGGTGTCGGCCTCCAGAGTGGCGTGGGCTTCACCCGTCGCGGAATGTTCTTCCTCGCCGCTGCCGAACACAGTCGACGAATCGACCGGCGTTTCCTCGTCCTCCTGTCCACCGAGGCCGGCGAGTGGGTCGGTGTCGTGGACGAAAAAGCGGTCGTCTTCCAGGACGCTCAGTCCCGAAAGCGGATCCTGATCATTCAGCGGCTCGCCGAGGCCGGGCTCAGACGACTCCAGTCCCTCTATGGAAGCGCTCACGGGATCGGTCTCCGGATCGATCGCAAACGAATCTGGATCCGCCGCGGATTCCAGACCCTCGAGCGGAGGGACTTCGAGCTCACTGAGGCTCAGGTCGAAAGCCGGCTCGGTGTCTTCCATGCTGGAGCCGGTTTGCATGAGGCCGGGTACGTGCGAATTCCCCGATTGTGAACCGGGCTCGGGGTCGAGCTCGAGGTCGGCAATTGGCTCAAAGTCCAGGGGCTCGATTTCCGGAAACGCTTCGTCGTCGGGCGTAAGCTCGATGTCCGGAAGCTGCTCGAACTCCGGCGACGGTTGCTGATGCGGCGGCGTTGCCGGACGAGGCGGCTCGGGCGCGTGCGACGCCGGCTTGACGCCCGCGATCTTGGGACGCGGCTTGACGGGCGACGCGCCGACGTCAAGGAAGACGAGTCCTCCCGCTTCCCTCGCACGCGGTTCCGATGAACGACGTGGCTCGACGCCGGGGTCGAGAGAATGAATTCGTTGAACTGTCGCCTCGGCCTCGGCTGTCCGCCCCTCGGCGTCGAGTGATTCATGGAGGATCTGCAGCTGCTCGATGGCCTCGCCTTTCTTGCCGGCGCGAGCGAGCTGGTCGGCGAGCATCAGTCTGATGTCGTCCTGACCCGGACAGAGATCGGCGAATTCCTGGAGCGCCTTGAATGCCTCGGTGTCCTTGCCCGCTCTGTGCATGCGGTCGGCGTACTCGAGGAAGTTTTTCTTCGCGTCGCTATTGAAGCCCTTCTTCGCGGAGATCTTGCCGAGCTTGTAGTAGATCTGGTGCCGCGCCGGGGCGTGCCGAAGGATTTTGTTGCAGAGCGCGATGGCGTTGTTGAGGTAGCCGCCGTCGGTGTAGAGGTCGACTGCCTGCTCGTAATAGTTGACGGCCTGGTCGGCCTTGCTCAGCCTGAGATAGAGGTCGCCGACCCGGTTATAGACGGTGACATCGGGTTCTTCCTGATCCTCGGACGCACCGATGATCTGCAGGTAGACCTCGAGCGCTCGGTCGAACTGCTTCTTCTGCTCGAATTCGGCAGCCTTTTTTTTGAGCTTTTCGACTTGTGCTGACATTAACTCGGCGGCCGGGTTGGACTACCCCGGTACAGAAGCCACCGGGGGACAATGGTTCAAGTTACTTCCTGTTTCCCAGGGGTGACAGGGCGCGCCAGCCTTCCACGTCCCGACACAAAGACGTGCGCCATACCAGTATGGCAACTCTCGCGCGTCCCCGATCTGGAAGAGCGCGAGATCGGCTGCGAAGCCGGGCGCGACTTGTCCAATTTCGGAGGCGAGCCGCAATGCCGCGGCACCATTGACGGTCGCCGCGACGAGCACCTCCGCAACGCTCATCCTCAGCTGGCTGACGCCGAGCGAGAGCATCAAGGGAAAGTTAACTGTTGGTGACGTCCCGGGGTTGAAGTCGCTGGAAAGCGCCACTGCGGCGCCGGCGTCGATGAGCGCGCGTGCGGGCGCCTGCTTTGTCTTTCCGAGGAAAAGCATGGTGCCCGGCAGCAGAGTCGCAACCGTATTCGATTTGGCGAGAGCCGCGATTCCCTTATCGGAGATCGCCGCGAGATGATCCGCCGACACCGCCCCGAGCGAAGCCGCGAGCTCCGCGCCTCCATACGGCTCGAGCTCGTCAGCATGGAGCTTGAGGCCAAGCCCTGCTGCTCGCGCGGATTCCAATACGTGCCGGGTTTCCCCGAGGGTAAATACTCCTGGCTCGCAAAACACATCAGCAAATCGAGCGAGCCCCTGCGCCTTGACCTTCGGCAACAGATCGTCGACGAGAAGCCGAATGAATTCCTTCCGGCGCTCGTCACTCGATCGGTACTCCTGCGGAATCTCGTGGGCGCCGAGCCACGTTGGCACGATGCGCATTGGCAGCGTCTCGGCGAGGCGACGAATGACAGCCAGAGCCTTGAGCTCGTCTTCGACCGACAGTCCGTAACCGCTTTTAATCTCGACGGTCGTCGTCCCGAACGACGCGAGCGCGCGCAGGCGTGGCACCGACAGCTCGTAAAGCTCGTCCTCGCTGCGCGTCCGAAAGTCGCGGACCGACGAATGGATTCCGCCTCCGCGCGCCGCGATGGCCATGTAATCGTGTCCCGACGCGCGCAGCTCCTGCTCCTCGAATCGCGGCTTCCCGAACACGGCGTGTGTATGCGAATCGACGAGTCCTGGTGTGAGGACGCCGCGGCGGCAATCGATGACTTCCGCGGTAGCATACGCGTGCTGAAGATCGCGCGCTGCGCCGATTGCAGCGATTCGTCCGCCGCTGACCGCGACCGCGGCGTCCTTCAGGATGCCGGCCTCGCGCATCTCGCTTCCCTTTCGCGCCCGATCGGGACCGGCGCAGGTCACGACCTGCGAGGCGTTGACGAATAGAAGGTCGGTCAAACCGGCGCGCTCAAAGGTTGCGGCGAGGCCATCACGTCCCGCACGCGCGAGAATTGCAACGGAGCCTGCGCCTCGCCACGGCAGGCGTAAAAGCACGCGTTGCAGTTTATCGGCTCGTACTTTCTGAATTCCGTCCAGTGAAAGTCGGTGGGAAAATCGGGACACCGCTTTACACGCCCCATCGGATCGACGTGAATAGTACGCATTCCGGATTGGCAGGGCTCCGTGATCTCGCCGCGCACGTACCTCGGAATCTGTTTCAGATAATAGTCCGAGTTGGTGATGACGCCGCGCGTTCGGTTCTTGAAGTCGAGCAGCTCTTCGATCACTTCCTCGAGCTCCCGCGCCTGGCCGGTGTCGATGACTCCCGCGCGGTTGCCGTTCTTGGCGTCGGTGTAGCAGCTGAAGTTGACGCCACAACCGAGCTCGCGGGCGCGGGCGACAATTGGAAGCAGCTGATCGAGGTTGTCACGCTTGATGACGGTGTTGAAGCGTATGCCCGTGATGCCAGTCTCCCGCATGCGCGGAATAGTGCGCATGATCTTCGCGCCAAGACCCGGAATGCCGCGCGCCCGGTCGTGGCGATCGTCGAGATAGTCGAGCGAGATGTTGAATTGATTGACGCCGGCTTTCCACAGCGACCGCGCGCGCTCAGGCGTGAGCATTCCGCCGTGCGTGATCAAAGTCATGTATTTCAGCCGGACTGCGTTGTTGACGGCCGAAATGATTTCCTCGAGATCCTGACGCAAAGTGGGCTCGCCACCCGTGAACGTGATCACCATCGGATTGAAAAAGCGCGCGGCGTCGGCGAAGCTGGTGAGCTCACTCGCCCTGGCGGACGGATCCGTCTTCCAGTAATCGCAGAATCCGCAGCGCGCGTTACAGCGCATGGTGACTTCGAAGTGCACAAGCACCGGACGCTTCGTGACGGTGAGATATGCGTACTTCACCAGAAAGACCGGGACGTGCCACGGCTTGAACTCCCTTGTCAGCATCTCAGCCGCTCATCGGGAGGTGCAGCCCGTGGTCGCGCGCGGTCTTCACGGCCTCTTCGTAGCCCGCGTCGGCGTGACGTGCGACGCCCGTGCCCGGGTCGTTGGTGAGAACGCGCTCGAGGCGCACGCGCATCTCCGGGGTGCCGTCGGCCACTATGACCTGCCCCGCGTGCAGTGAGTTGCCGATCCCCACGCCGCCTCCGTGGTGGAAGGACACCCACGACGCTCCACTCGCGACGTTGAGCATCGCGTTGAGCAATGGCCAGTCGGCTACGGCATCGGTTCCGTCGCGCATGCCTTCTGTCTCCCTGAACGGCGACGCGACGCTGCCCGTATCGAGATGATCGCGCCCGATCGCGATCGGCGCCGAGATCTCGCCTGACGCGACGAGGTCATTGATGGCGACGCCGAACCTGGCGCGGTCAGATTGGCCGAGCCAGCAAATTCGGGCAGGGAGACCCTGACATTTTATCTTCTTCTGCGCGAGCGAGATCCAACGCCGCAGGTGGTCGTCATTCGGAAATAGCTCCAGAGCGAGGTCGTCGGTTCGCTTGATGTCCTTTGGGTCTCCGGATAGCGCCACCCACCTGAACGGTCCCTTCCCCTCGCAGAAAAGCGGGCGGATGTACTCGGGCACGAATCCGGGGATGTCGAAGGCGTTCTTCAGGCCTGCGTCGAACGCCACGGTGCGAATGTTGTTGCCGTAGTCGAAGGTCACGGCGCCGCGCTGCTGCATCTCGAGCATCGCGGTCACGTGCCGGACGACGGACTGCGTCGAGCGGCGCACATACTCCTCCGGATCGGTCTCGCGCAGCTCGAGCGCCTTCTGGAACGTCATGCCGGCGGGCACGTATCCGTTGAGCATGTCGTGCGCGCTAGTCTGATCGGTCAATACGTCGGGATTCACTCCGCGCGCGACCAGCTCAGGGAGCACATCGGCGGCGTTGCCCAGCAAGCCGATGGACGTCGCTTCCCCCGCGCGTGTCGCGCGGGTGATCAGGTCCAACGCCTCGTCCAGATCGCGCGCCTTGCAATCGAGATAACGCGTCTCGAGGCGCTTCTCGATGCGCGATTCATCGACTTCGATCACCAGTGCTGCCGCGCCCTGCATGGTAGCCGCGAGCGGTTGCGCGCCACCCATGCCGCCCAGTCCCGCAGTGAGGACGAAGCGTCCACGCAACGTTCCGCCGAAGTGGCGCCGGCCGACGGATCCCAGCGTCTCGTACGTGCCTTGCACGATTCCCTGCGAGCCAATGTAGATCCACGAGCCGGCGGTCATCTGCCCGTACATCATCAGGCCCTTTCGCTCCAGCTCGCGGAAATGCTCCCACGTTGCCCAGCGTCCGACCAGATTGCTGTTGGCGATCAGCACGCGCGGCGCGCTCGAGTGCGTGCGGAACACTCCAACCGGCTTTCCGCTCTGCACGAGCAGAGTCTCGTCGTTCCCGAGAACCTTCAGCTCGCGAACGATCGCGTCGAAGCACTCCCAGTTACGCGCGGCCTTTCCCGTTCCGCCATAGACGACGAGATCCTCAGGCCGCTCCGCGACGTCGGGATCGAGATTGTTCATCAGCATTCGAAGCGCGGCTTCCTGCTGCCATCCGACGCAGGAGATTGTCGTGCCGCGCGGCGCGTGAATGGGCCCCCTCGCCTCGACGGACCGTGACGGCGCCTTTCGATCGATCTCCGTTTTCACTCTGGTCACGCGACCGTTCCGATATCGGCGAATCGTTGATCCGACACCGCAGCCATTAATGCCGAGATGTCCGCGCTCAGCACGCGATCCTGCTCGAGATGGGGGACGATTTCGCGCACGCGTTCGTGCGCGGTACGAACGCCGCGGCCAGGCCTGAGGGGCGAACGAAAATCGATTCCCTGAGCGGCGCACATCAATTCGATCGCCAGGATGTTTTCCAGATTCCGAACGACGCGACGCGCCTTCCACGCCGCGCCCATCGCCATCGGAACGACATCTTCCTTGCTGCCGTCAGTGGGAATCGTGTCGACGCTCGCGGGGTGCGAAAGCAGCTTGCACTCGCTCGCCAGCGCTGCGGCCGTCACCTGCGCCATCATGAAGCCCGAATTCACACCCGCATCGGGAGAGAGAAAGGGAGGCAATCCCTGATTCAGGTCGGGGTGCACGAGTCGATCGATTCTACGCTCCGCCATCGTCGCAAGGTGTGTGAGGATTATCGCCAGGAAATCGAGCGCCATCGCGACCCTGAGCCCGTGAAAATTCCCACCGCTCAACGTCTCACCATTCTCGAACACCAGCGGATTGTCGGTAGCCGCGTTGAGCTCTCTCGATACGGCGTCGTCTATCCAGTCGAGCGCATCCAGAACCGGACCGTGGACCTGTGGCATGCAGCGCAGCGAGTAGGGATCCTGTACCCGGGGATCGCCGTAACGATGCGACTCTCGCAGCTCACTATCCGCCAATAAATCGCGCAAGAGCGCCGCCGAGCGTATCTGTCCTTTCTGGCCACGCGCGTCGTGGATGCGTTGGTCGAAAGCCGCCGGCGTTCCGAGCAGCGCCTCGAGCGACATCGCGCCCGCGACGTGCGCCGTGCGCCAGAGCGAGCGAGCGTCCACCAGCGCGATCAGTGCCACGGCAGTGTGCGTCTGCGTGCCGTTGATGAGCGTGATCCCCTCTTTAGGCGCCAGCACGACGGGCCTGGTGCCGATCTGCTCGAGAACTTTCCCAGCAGGTGCCTCCTTGCCGCCTTTGATGAGCGTCCCTTCGCCTATCAGAGAAAGTGCGAGATGCGCGAGAGGCGCCAGATCTCCGCTCGCTCCGACGCTTCCCTGCTCCGGTATCGGCGGATACACATCGCCGTTCAGCATGTCGAGCAGAAGGTCCACCAGCTCAGGTCGCGCGCCGGAGTATCCCTTGGCGATCACGTTGGCGCGAAGAAGCATCATCGCGCGCACTTCGGCTTCCGGAAGTCGATCACCCACTCCCGACGCATGACTCCTCACGAGATTGATCTGCAGCTCGGCCAGCCTGTTCGGCGGTATCGCCACGTCGGAGAGCTTTCCGAAACCGGTCGTCACGCCATACACGACCGAGTTCTTGCCCACGATGTCGTCGACGACGGCGCGCGTTCGCACCATGCGCTCGCGGGCTTTTGGCGAGAGCCCCACGCGAAGTCGCTCCACGGCTACGGCATAGGCCTCATCCACGGTGAGCGAGTCGCCGTCGATGATGAGCGCGTCTGTCATTTCTTCCGAGTGGGCTTCTTTCGCGCTGACGCCGTGCGCACCAATGCCCGCTGCCCCTCGTCCCACCGCCATGCGCCGCCACCCGGCGCGATCTCGACACCGCCGAGCCAGCGCGTCTGGGTGTTCAGGAGCTGCCAGTCTTTTTTTCCGGACAGAACCTCGCGCCCCAGTGGAGTGAGCGCCAGCTGGCGCTTGACGAACTCGCGCGAGGTCTCCGCCGTCGGCGCAATCACGACCTTGCCATCGGCCCACGTCACGAGAGGTTTTTCCTTTCCGCTCAGCCGCGCCAGGTACGAATAAAAAATGATATCGCCGAGGAAGATGCTCTCCTGACGCGCGGCGACCTCGAGGAACGCAGCGACCGGCGTCGTGTGCCCATCGCGGATCGCCGAAAGCGCCTCGCACTCGGAACGCGACAGGCCGTTTTTAATCGCGGGGAATTCCTCGAGATGCCGCCTCAGGGCCGAGGCGAGATACGGCAGCGGCGATGTATCCTCCGCCAGCAACGCCAGGATGGCCCGAGGATCTTTCGAACCGAATGCCTTCCAGGCGCTCCGCGCAACCTCGAACTGGCGATCGGTAGCCCGGGCTCGGTTGGAATCCAGCTCGTTCAGCTTGTCGGCGGACAGTGGTGGGATGTAACCGTCCACGATGATGAGCGACACTTTCTTTCGTCTCGAGGGACTGCGCGCGAAGAAGTCGAGCACCTGAATTAGCTGGAGCTGATCGTACAGATCGTCCTCGAACCAGAGCACGACTTCGTCAAAGGAATCCAGCTTCTGGAGCACCCGGTCGCGCTCGTCGAAATTGCCGCTGACGTGCGCGAAGTCGCCCCACCCTTGCTCCGCGATGAATTTCGCCCGCTGCTTGCTCAGCGCCGCGAGCGAAAGCGAAGTATCGACCGGTCCTTCGTGCAGAACGTCCCGCCAGGGGATGATTTTCCCCGGGATGCCGGCCTCGCTGAGCGTGCCGGCCGCGCTGTCGCCATTGGTGATATTGAGGCGCTCTGTCACGTCACTGGCTTATAGGACGGTAGGTCTGCTTGTCATAGTTGAATTTTAGGTCAGGCTCGGCCTTCAGGGCAATGAAGAACGAGAAGGCAAAATTTCCATTGGGCGCTTGCGTGAAGGAGAAAATCGCTCTCCAGTCGTGCAGGTCCCTCTGGAGCGATACGACCTGGCTTCCGAACTTGTGAGCCTGAAAGTCGTAGTTCGTTCCCCAGCGGCCCGACCATTTCGGCGTCAGATGAAAGGCCATCTGCGACGCCAGATTGTCGCGCGGTTGCGTGATGATGAACGGCGCGCCCGGAATGGTACCGTTGGTCGACTGTCCATTGGTCGTGTTGTTCGCCGCCACCTGCTCGAGGCAGAGTTGGTATCCTACCGGATTCACTTGTTGCAGCGATGCGCAGAGAACCGTGGGATCCAGCGCGTTGAGCACGATTCCGTGTCCAGTCGGTGGGCGCTGTCGTGTCGAGCTGTACTGGAGCGACAGCTGCCAACCCTCCGTCTCCGGAACGCCATACTGCTGATTGCGCGCTGTGATGCCGGCTACGGGCGTGGAAGACACGCGGTTCGCCAGCGCATCATCAGGCTTCTGTTCGGCGCTCTCGATCTGCGGATTGGTCTGCGGCACCGCGCGTCCGAAGATGCGCGTGATCGCGCCAAAGATCCCCGACTGTGCATTGAGTGTGAGCGCAGCGGTCAGGCTCTCGCGGAATGGCTTGAACCGGGCGCTGTCGCTCATCACGTCACCCTGATACAGCGAATACCCCATCCCGGCGCGGAACCCCGGAATCAGATCCGAAGTCAGATCGGTATTGAGGTTGGGCGTGACGAAGCCCGAGCGATGCGTCTTGCGCGCGCGCTCGATGTCGTACCCGAGTGACGAAAAATTCATCGACAGGACTTTGAGCTTTCTTGGCTCGGCGGTGCTGCTCGTATCGGTGCTCTTCATCTTTGCCTCGAGCACGTGCGAGAGCCCGAGGCTGACCTGATTGCGCGCGAGCGATCCGAGGAAATCAGAGCGGCTTCGATTGGTAGCCTGTAAAAACTCGTTGCTCAGGTGGCCAGCAGGCGCATAAGAGAACGAGATCACCGGCGTGATCGAGTGTCTGAACCGCGCGACGTTGCCGAACCCTGGAAACAGCGCAAAAAGGGTAGGTGATGCGTTCAGGCTCGCCGTCACACGCTTGGACTGGTGGACGAACCGGCCGCCGCTCAGCTCCGAGCGCGCCCAGAATCCGTTGGAGCCGTCGACGTTCTCCAGCGAGACCGAGGGTGCGAGATTGAGCGATCCATGCAGCAGGCTCGGAAGGCTGAATCCGGGCTGCCAGTCGAGGCTCGTCTGGTAGGACTTGGCGAAGACCCTCGGCGTTCTTCTCGATGAATCACTGACGTCGTGAATGATGATTGTCTGCGGAGCATCCACCTCGTTGTCGCTCAGGGTAAAGCTGTTGGTGAGATTGAACCCACCAATTCTGAGCGGCGTGCCGAAGCTCCCGGTCGTCTGACGGCTATTCCGATTGAGCTTGCTGCTGTCCGGCGCTCCCTGTGCGGTCTGGAAGTACCTGTATGTAAACTCGCCCGGTTGATCGAGCTTGAGCTGCTGGGTCGTCTGGAAATTGAACGTCGGCGTCCAGTCCAGCCATTTGGTCACTGCAATCGTCGGCGAGCTGAGACTGAATACCGGAAATGTCTGATCGACCTCGCCACGTCCGGGATGCTGCGACCGGTTTCCTCCCAGACTGAGCGATGCCGGCCCCATCTTCGTCTGATAGTTCGCCTGCGACGATATCGTCGCCAGCACCGCGGCCGGATTGAAGGTCGTAGTCCGCTGGATGAACGTGTTGGTGACGTAGTTGATGTTGGCGTTGAAGTGCGTGTCCTGCGAGAAATCCTGGCTGTGCTGCCAGCTCAACGCAGTGTTCGACGATCCATCGTTCTGCGACTGACGGAACATCGCAATCCGTCCGCTCACAAACCGGTCGAGCCAGCGGTACTGCATTTCGCCGTTCAGCCGCACCCATCCCGGATCGCCAGGCGTCGAGCGGGCTCCGCTCCGCCAATCGAGCGCGAACTGGGCGTCCATGTAGTCACTGAGGGCGAAGTAGTAGCCGAGGTTCTCGACGTGGCGCCGATAAGAAGGGCTATTTCGAAACAGCTCGCTGACGCCGAGGCGAGGCGTGAGCACACCGCTCTTCCGTCCCGAGCGCATGTCCTGAAAGATGAATGGCAGCCACATTATCGGCACTTCGCCGATATAGAGAACGGCCGGCCGCGCTACCATGATATTCTTCGACACCATCTTCACTTCCTTCGCCTGGAAGTGATAATCGGGAATGGAGTCGTCGCAGCTCGTGATCGATGCGTTGCGGGCGTAGAACGCCGTCTCGCGGCCGCGCGTCGTGTCGCTCACGAATCCGGCGCGGTTGCCGCACACGATCCAGTTCTGCCCCTGCTCGACCTGGGTGCAGACGTTGGTCACCACACCGCGATGGCTCTCGACGTTGTACTCCATGACTCCGCGCGCAACCACGTCGGAGGACTGGTGGCTGGGGTCGCGCAGAATTACGGTATCGCCCTGGGCGACGATCACCTTTGTCGAGTCGTTGAAGTTGATGCTGTCGCCCACTAGCACCGTCTCATCGCGCGACACCCCCGCCTTTTTTCCGATCAGGTGAAGCATCCGCGTCCGCGCGTCATAAACAACCAGATCACCCTGATAGCGCGTTGCGCTGTAGCCCGGCCGCTTCATCAGCGCACTCATCACGGAATCGACTTCATTCCATTTGATCAGCTCTTTGGACTTCGTCGAATCAGACCTCGTGGAATCGCGCCTGGCCGTGTCGGCACGCGTCCGAAGCGTGTCGCGCGGAGTTGGCACGACGCGTCGAACCTGCGCCGATAATCCCGATCCGGAGAGAGCGCAGACCGTCGCGACGAGCAACAGGTATCGCGCCGACATCATGCCGGCGCTCCCGCCTGCCCATGCGCGTCAGACTCTTCCGCGTCGCGCCTCTCCTGTCTCTTCAGTCGCCTGCGATAAGCAAAGATCGCGACGAACACGCTCAGCTCGTACAGAATGTAGAGCGGAATCGCGAGCGCGAAGAGCGAATATGGATCCGCGCCCGGAGTGATGAACGCCGCCGCCGTCAGACAGACGACGACAGCGTGCCGCCTGTACTTCGATAGGAACCGGGGCGTGACGATCCCGAGCGCGGTGAGCGCCAGGATGGCGATCGGTACCTCGAACACGACGCCAAACGCCAGGCACATGCTGATCGCGAAATCGAAGTACTCCGTCGCCGAGATCATTGGCGTGAGCGCGGTGGACTCGATGCTCATGAGGAACTGGAGCGTCAGCGGCAGCACGACGAAGTAGCTGAGCGAGACACCAGCGAGAAAGAGCGCGACCATCGCCACCAGCACCGGCACCACGACGCGCTTCTCGTGGGCATAGAGTGCGGGGGCCAGGAAGCCCCATATCTGCCCGACCATTATCGGTGAGGCGAGAATCAGCCCCAGCGCGAGCGACGCGTTGAGCAGAATGTGAAACGACGTGCCCGGGTGCGTATAGATCAGCTTCTGCCCATGCAGGAGCGGCAGGATCGGCCGCTCGAGAAGTCTGATGATGTCGAGTCTCGACAGCAGTACGAACGCGACGACGACGCCGATCGTGACCGCGCCTGCGACCCAGAAGAGCCGCTTACGCAGCTCCTCCAGGTGGTCGAGAAATGGCATTTCGTGGCCAGGAGCTTCGCTCATACCACGGCCTCGGTATTATCGGTGCTACCGTAAAGCTTGCAGGCGCTCGTCGGCCAGCGCGGCTTCGTCCGAGCGTGGAAAGCGCCTGATGATGTCTTGATAAAGCTTCTTCGCTTCGGCGGTCTTCTTGGTCGCCTGGAGCTGCAGCGCGCGTTTGTACATCGCCGTCGGGACGCGCGGAGAATTGGGATATCGCGTGATCAGCTGCGAGTACTGGGCGTCGGCGGCATCCATGTTTCGCTCGGCGGCGTACGCTTGCGCCGTATAGAACATCGCCTCGGGCACGTACTCCGAGGTCGGATATTTGGTGATGAGATCCTTGAACGCCGCGCGCGCCGAAACGTTCCCGCCTTTGAGCAGCTGATCGCGTCCCGCCTGCAACAGTTGCAACGGTCCGGGGCCTGAGGCGGGAACGGCGCCGCCCGATGTATCCGGAGCCGACGTCTGATCTGCCGCCTGCCTTTTTTCCTCGAGCGCGGCACGCACGTCGCGCAGCCGTTGTTCGCTCTGTCCGCTCAGGTCCTGAAGCTGGGAGATGTCCTGACGCACGGCGGTCATGTCGGCTTCGGACGCAGTGCGCATCGCCGCAACGCGCCGGCTCAGCACCGCGATCGAATCGTCCAGCATCCTCACCGTGCGGCTGACCTCGATCAGCTGCGCGCGCTGCACGGAATCGACTGCGTTGGATGTGGCCCGCGTCCCGATGATGTCCTGCTGGAGCTTGTCAATGTCCTGCTTCGTCGCGAAAAAGCATCCGTTCGCGCCGAGCACGAGAAGTCCAAGAAAACAGGCTGAATATTTCGTCATTGTGAGTAGGTTCCCACTTCCGGATTGGCGAGCACCGGCGACCACGCCGCCAGCCTCGCTCCCTTGTTGTGCGTTAGCTGCCGCGCGCGGCCGCTTTCGCAATCGAGAATCCACAACTGCTTGTCACCGCCTCGCGTCGAGCTGAAGACGATGTGACGTCCATCTGGCGCCCAAGACGGGTCTTCGTTCTCCCCTTCACTCGTGAGCTGCTTCGGGCTCCGATCCCGCAAATCGATCGTCCAGACCTGGAAGTTTCCGTTCTGCTGCTCGTACGCTACGGCCTGTCCGTCTGGCGACCAGTCGGGGCTCGCGCGATAGCTTCGCACTCCCGCCGTGTACGGCGTCAGCAGCTGAATGTTCGAGCCATCCGCATCCATAATATACACCTGGGGCTGTCCCGACTTCCCCGAAATGAACGCAATCTGCCGCCCATCGGGACTGTAGGACGGTGAGGTGTTGTCCGTGCCTCTCCCCGCCGTGATTTTGTGCGCACCACTCGAGTCGAGATTCGCCAGCACGAGATCGGTTCCATTCCCGGTTCCCTGCGCGTAGAGAATCGCGTTTCCGCCGGGCTGATACACCGGAGTGATGTTCAGACCCGCCCGAATCTGGCTTATCCGCCTCGTCCGGCCGGTCCGCACGTCGAGCTCTTCCACCTGAGTGCCCGCGCTCCCGAGCACCGTGTACACAACCGACTCCCCCGTGGGCGACCACGCCGGCGACAGCGCACCCTTACCCGTCGTAATCCGCCGTGTTTCGGCGCCGTCGCTGTCGACGATGTGAAGCGTCCCGTCGTTCACGTAGGCTATGCGCGTCTGCGCGATGCCGCGCTTTCCAAAAACCCAGTTCTCGACCTGATCCGAGACTCCGTGCAGCGCGAATCGCCAGTCCCTGTCGCGTCGGTCGAAGAGGAAGTGATCGGACTGCAGAAGCTGTTCTTTCGCGACGTCGTACGCGGCGACGTGAAGTCCCTCCGTCGTCGGAGTCATCCTGATCAGCAGCGCGGCGCCGAACTTCGCGACGAGCGCAAAGTTGATCTTCCCGCCGAGCGTTGGCGTCAAACCCTTCACCGTGGCTTCATCGAGCGCAATGACGGTGAACCGGTCACTGAAGTCGAGATCGCGCTGAACGATCTTTCTAAGCGAATCGTCGCCGTAGTCGTCCTGAACCGGCAGCACGATCACGCCGGGCTTGGAGCCGGCGGAGTAGTTGAGACCGAGCCGGACTCCGGGCGCAGCGGTGGTATCCTGCGCCCGCACACTCAGCGGCAGTGCGACCGCGACGGCCATGAAAACGAACGCTATCGCGCGCGCGACATTTCTCATTTCAGGAAAGCAGGATCGAAACTGAACACGACGGGGAGCACATCGTCGGTAAACCCGTCCGGCAGCGGCCCGAACGCCCGCGCGCTCGAAGCCGCGTCCACCGCGCCCTGGGCTTCGAGATCGAAGGAGTAGTTCCCCGAATGCCTGATGAATTCGATGTTCGATACGGAGCCATCACGATGGATGAGAAACCTGACTTCCGCCTTCAGGCGGGCATCGGGATTTCGTGGTCTGAAATTCAGCGCAATCTGTCGAACGATGTTGTTGAGATACCCTGGAAATGGGAACTCGATCCCATCGCTGCGTACGGTCGCAACGTCGCTTCCCTTCCCACCAACGGGACCGCCACCGGCTTTCGGCGCTTCAGTCTTCGGCGGCACTGCGACTTTGGTTTCCGACGCTCCACTCTTCGAGGCCGCCGCTCCCGCCCTGGTCGGCGCAACCGCGCGATCAGCTGCTTTGGCGACACTCGGCGTCACCCGCGCTGGTGATTTTTGCGCCGGCTTCGCTGTCGGGAGCGGCATCTCTTTCACCGATGACTGCGCCGTGCTCGGCGGCGTAACAGCAGCAGGCGCTTTGGGTTGGCCGCTCGTCACTTCACCGATCGCCCTCTCTCCCGGCGGTGCCGCGACAATCTCGACGCGGTACATCGGCGGCAACGCCACCGGCTTGCGCTCTTTGAGCGTGTTGAAGAGAAGCGTGGCGACCGCCGCGTGAAGGATCGCCGATAGCGTAAAGGGAGCAACGTTTCGTGATCCGCCCGCTCGGCTCGCCATCCTTCTATTTCACCTCGGGAGGCTCGGCGACGAGACCAATGTCCCCGACGCCGCTCGCGCGCATGATCGCCAGAACCTTCACGACGGAGCCGTAGGGAACGCGGTCGTCCGCTCGAAGATAGACGCCACCGCTTCCTCGTCGGTTGGCGAGCGCCTTGAAGCTCGATGTGAACTGCGCCAGCGTGAGCCGAGCCTCGTCGACGTAGATGGCACCCGTGCGATCGACCGTGACTGTGAGGCCGTTCTTCGATTCCAGCGGCCTGGCCTGCGCCTTCGGCAGCGTGATGTCCACGCCGCCCTGCATCATCGGCGCTGTGATCATGAAGATGATCATCAGCAGCATCATCACGTCGATCAGGCTCACCACGTTGATCTCTGCGTTGAGCACGAGCCTGTCGCGGCCACGCCCACGCCGTGCCATCAGATCCGCCCTTCGCTCACGAGCAGCGCGATCAGCTCCGATCCGAAGCTCTCGAGCTGTCCCTCGATCTTGTTGAGACGCGAAGCGAAAATGTTGTACGCGAACACCGCGGGAATTGCGACGCTCAGCGCGGCAGCCGTCGCAATCAGTGCTTCCGCAACGCCCGGGGCGACGGCGCCGATGTTGCCCGAGCCTTTGGCGGCGATTCCCAGGAATGCGTCGATGACGCCGAGTACGGTGCCGAGAAGCCCGATGAGCGGACTGACGGAGCCGATGGTGGCGAGCGAAGGAACCCAGCGGCTGAGTCTGTCGCGCTCGGACGTGGTCTCAGCATCGAGAACCAGTCTCAGAGCTTCAACCTGCGACCCGCTGAACCGCGCCGCACGCTCGGCCGTCCCCGACAGGGCAGGCGTCGTCTCTTCGAGAAAGCGCATCGCGCGCTCCATGATCACCGCCGGCGGGCCACTGCTCGCGCGCGCCATTTGCGCCGCGCGCTCGACTGTGCGCGCACCGGCAAATTCGTGCGCGAACGAATAGGTGATCCTCGCCGCCCGCCGCAGGTCGTACCATTTGGAGAAGATGATGCCCCAGCTCAGGAGCGAGAGCACGACGAGAATCCCCAGCACGATCTTGGTCGCGCCGGTGGAGCTCGTGATCAGCTCCATCGGCGAGCTGGGTATCGCCTGCGCAATCAGAAGGACAAACAATCCGCTCACGCTGCCACACCAGCGGTTTTCTGCCCGAACCACGCGAACGTTTTGGCCAGCCCTTCCTCCAGCGTCGCTTCCGGCACCCAGCCGAGTACGTCGCGGGCTTTATCGGCGTTGACGGACGAGTCTTGCTGCTCACCGGTACGATGTGGAGCGAATTCGATGGGGACGTTCGTGCCTGCAGCTTTCTGCAGCAGCCTGGCGAGCTCGACTACGCTCGTCGCTTCACCCGTGCCGATGTTGAATCCGCGGGCGTCGACGCGGCCCTTCTCTGGAAGCGGACGGGTCGCGGCGAGATGAACAGCGCGCGCAACGTCACCCACGTAAACATAGTCGCGCGTCTGACGCCCGTCCCCGAAAATGGTGAGCCCACGCTTGCCAAGGATACGACCGCAAAAAATCGCGACCACGCCTGCCTCACCGTGGGGATCCTGCCTCGGCCCGTAAACATTGGCGAATCGAACGGAGGCGCAATCCAATCCGTGCGCACGCCCGTAATACGCCAGATAGTACTCCGCGGTGAGCTTGGAGATCGCGTACGGAGACTCCGGATCCTTTGGGTACGTCTCGAAGTTGGGCGGAGTATTCAGATCGCCATAGATCGCTCCGCCCGTCGAAGTAAAGACAACGCGCGCGCGCGGACTCGAGGTGCGCAGCGCTTCCATGAGATTCAGGGTGCCGAGGATATTGGTAGTGGCATCAGCGATCGGATGGGCGACACTCTTGCGGACATCGATCTGGCCGGCGAGGTGCGCGACCGCGTCGAACGACTGCTTTCCGATCAGCTGGGCCAGTTGCGGGGAGTTCACGCCCATCTCGTGGAATTTTGCGCCGGCAGGAAGGTTCTCCCTCTTTCCTGAGGACAGATCATCGACGATCGTCACGTCCCATCCGGCGGAGAGAAAGAGATCCGCCACGTGGGATCCGATGAAACCGGCTCCGCCGGTGACGAGCACCTTAGACATCCGACTCCGGACGCTTGTCATCCCGGTCAACTTTTTCGCCGAGCGCGAACAGGTATCGGGCGGCGTCGACGACGCCGAGCCCGCGGCCATTGGCTGCGGCAGCCTTCAAACGGACGCTTGGCTCGTGCAGGAACTTGTTCATCAGAACCCTTGAAAAGTGTTCGAGCGTCTCCCTCTGTTCCGCGGTCAGCGGCCCAAGACGCTTGAGGGCTGCGGCAAGCTCAGTACCCCGAAGACGGTCCATTTCTTCTCTGAATTCCCGCACGACCGGCACGGCAGCGAGTCCGGCGACCCAGTCCCAGTATTTCTGCACTTCCTGCGCGACGATGACTTGCGCCGCGGGCAGGTCTTCTTCGCGCCGCTCCAGATTTGCTGCCGCCGCGGCGCGCAGATCATCCAGGTCGTAAAGAAAGACGTTATCGAGCGTGCCCACTTCGGGCTCGACGTCGCGCGGCAGCGCGATGTCGAGAATGCAGAGCGGACGGTCGCCACGCGCCTCGATCGCCCCGCGCACGCGCTCGACCGTTACGACGGGAATCGGCGATGCGGTGGAGCAGATCAGCACGTCGACCTCGCGCAGGGACTCCCAGGCCTGCTCATAGTGCATTGCCGTCGCGCCGTGACGCTCGGCCAATGACTCCGCGCGCGCGTGCGTGCGATTGGCGACGATGGCGACGCGGACGCCTTCGTTGAGCAGGCATTCGAGCGCGATCTCAGCGACATCTCCCGCGCCGAGTATCATGGCGCGACGCCCGCCCAGGCCGCCGAAGATTTTCTTCGCGAGCTGCACCGCCGCCGAGCTGACAGAGGCTGCGCCACGTCCGATGCCGGTCTCGTCCCGCGCCCGGCCACCGGCCAGCAGCGCGCTCTGGAACATGCGATTGAGAATTGCGCCCGACTCGGAGCGGCATTGCTCCCACGCATCACGTACCTGACCATGAATCTGTGCCTCGCCAAGTATCATCGAGTCGAGGCCAGCCGCTACGCCGAAGAGGTGGGACGCCGTTTCGCGATCGCGGCGGACGTACATGAAAGGGTCGGCATCCTCCCCAAGTCGCTCAGAAAGAATCTCGGTGATCCGCGCCAGCACGTCGCCATTCTCCTCGACCGCGTAAATCTCCGTGCGATTGCACGTGGAGAGCATAACGCCTTCGCGGATAAGCGCTCGCTTCCGCAGGCGGCCCAGCTCTCGCACCGCTTCGTGAGCGTTGAAGGTGAGCCTCTCCCTCACCTCGATCGGCGCGGTGCGGTGACTCACCCCGGCCACGATCAGCGCCACGAGTTCACCCGTTCCGAAAACGATCCGTCTTCCACTGCTCGGCAGAAGTCGTCAGCGAGAAGTTTCGGCGCCGCTTCGCGCCATCCCGAGTCACCGTTTGCAATTAGGCGCGTGCGCAATCCCCTCAACGCCGAGATCGCTCGCTCGTACCGACCGTCGAAGCGTTCGGCAATCGCATCGCGGATTCTGGCAGCCGCCCCCGGGACGCCGCCCGCCGAGACCGCGATGGTCACGTCTCCGGAGCGATGCAGCGCCATCGTGTGGAAGTTTCCTTCGTCCGGGAAGTCGGCGATGTTCACCAGCTTCCCCTCCGAATGCGCGTCGACGGCAATCCGCGCGTTGACTTCCCGCGAGTCGGTGGCGGCGATTATCAGCATCGCGCGATCAATATGATTTCGCTGGTACTCGCCGCGGACGACGCTGACGCGGTGGTCGCGCTCCGCCTCTTCCAACTCGGCGCCGATATCGAGAGCGACCACGGTGACCTGCGCGCCGGCGTCGGCGAGCGCGAGCGCTTTGCGTGTGCCGACTCTGCCAGCGCCTACGACCAACGCGGTGAGTCGCTCACCGTGAAGGGCGATCGGGAAATCGCTCACAGGAACTGCCCGCGGTTCATCGACGCCATTCTGAATACGACGTACAGCGCGACCACGCTAGCAAAAGTGACCGCCGACATGACCGCGGCCCGGCGCGCCTGCCACCCGCGCAGCAGGCGGCCAAGTGCGAGGGCGCTAACGCCGGCCCAGGCTCCCACGCCCCAGATGATCTGCGGCAGCACCAGCGCTCGATATTCGAACGAGTAAGCGGCGGCCAGCGCGAGCCCGAGCGTGAGTCCGAGAAATCCCGCGATCGACGCCACGTGATTTACCCGATCGAGCGTATCGAGCGGTGGAAAGGATCTGAAGATCGGGCCGAAATGCGCCGATTTGAGCTCTCGCCGCGCGATGAGGTACATCGTGCCGGCAGCCGCCGCCGTTCCATATGCACCAATTCCGATGAAGCTCAGCACGATGTGCATCGTCAGCCACACGGCGCGGGTGCCCTGGGACTCGAGGAATGGGTGCATTCCCGTAAGATTTCCGGCCATCGTCACGAACGCGGCCAGTGGCGCCGCAATGAGGGTAAGGCTGACTTCGCGCGCGAGACCCTCGACGATGACCAGCGATATTGCCAGCACGAGACCGGCGAATGACAGTCCAGGCCCGAGTCCGGTGAGGGAGGCGGCTCCGGCCTGCCTCGTGAGTCCGGCGAGAGCTGTAGCGTGCGCTCCGATCCCCAGCAGCAGAACTATCACCACGCTCACCACGGGGGCCTTTACGCGACGCGCAAAAGGCAGCGCCGCCACAGCGGCGGCGCCAAGATAAAATGTGACGGCAATAAAGTGGGCGATCGCAATCATCGATCGCCTAATTTAATTCCCCGCTGGTCTTTTAGGGCACTCTCGTGCCCCAGAGCTACCGTAAGACCAGATCCATCCCTAGGGCGTTTTGCCGGTCAGGCGAATCGGCGTTCCGTCGCGAATCGTCGGCTGTTCCTGCCGCAGAATGATTACCGTCGAAGCGTACTGAGTCGCGCGTACCACCACTCCAACGCCCGCGACCACGGGGGGCGCAGACTTGTCGTCCGAAGTGCCGCTCCTGTTGTCGATGAACGTGATCTCATCGCCCACTTTCACTCCGTTCCTGGAGTTGAGCGATATGATCGTGTAATGCCCGATCGAGGGAAGCACGGGCTCATCGACGACGTACACCACCTTCCCGGTGGTTCCACCGGCGACGGGAGAGATCAGACCCGATGGGAACTCGATCCCGGGGGCCGTCGTCATATCCTGCTCCAGCATGATCTCCCCGAACTGGCGGACGATCCGCGCGATTGTGTGCTGACCGCTGGGCGTGGACTCGACCCGCAGAATTCCCGTTGGCACGAGTACCTGGCCGAAATCGCCAAGATCGGGGCCCAGCACGTAGGACATGTACTCATCGCCGGGCTTGGGAACGTACCCCCTGGGCAGGTCAACGAAAAGCGCATCGTTCAGCTGATAGCGCTGATGAATGATGCTCGTCTTGATTCCGGGACGATCGACGCTGGCGACGAGCCGACCGGCATTCCTCGGGCCTCCACTGCGTTCGGCGTAAGGCGCGGCTTCAACCTCTCCGCGACGGACCGATCCAGCGCGCGCGCGGCCAACCACTTCGGCCGACATGGCGGCCACGGTCCGGCTGAGCGGCGAAGCGAACACCGTGAGGTCTGAGCGCGGGGGCGCCAGACTTTGACTCTGCGTAAAAACGGGTTGAGCTGTCTGCGTGACGACGTGCGATACGACTTCGCCAGCACTGTCGGCGTGAATCAGGGCTGCGGCCTTCACTTCCGATCCCCAAATGCGAATCACTTCGCCCGGGTAGATCCAGTGAGGATTCTTTACGACATCGGTATTCCGGCGGAATATCTCGGGCCACCTGAACGGGTCCTTCAGGTAGAACTGCGCGAGATCCCAGAGCGTATCGCCCTTTTTCACCACGTGCTTCACTTCCTTCGTGGTGTCGGAGACAATGACCATTTGCCGCGCTGTGTCGGCACGGACGGTATCGGCCCGAACGGTGTCGGTCGCAGGTGCGACCTGACCCGCCGCGCTGCCGGCCGCTGCGGCGAGCAGAGCGCCCGCGCAGAAGATGGCGCGAGCGCGCGATATACTTGCGGTTCTTGACGTTGCCTTAAGGAATTGACCGATCACTCGTGCTCCCGGAACTTGTCGGATGGGTAAGACACCGCGTGTGGCGGGTCAACCATTGGACGGGGGGTAGCGGGCTAAGGTCACGGGGGAATGTTTTGTGCTCCTCGCCCACCCTCGGCGTCAACACGTTCCCCAACGAGGTTCCCAATGCGATTGCAATCGAAAGTCATTGTGGCCGTGCTCGGCCTTTCACTCCTGTGGGCATGTAAGGATTCCACCGCCGTAAATGGCGATGCAAGCGGGACTTACACCCTGAGCGCCATCAACAACATTCCGGTGCCGCCGCCGTTCACCGTGCAGGCCACTACGACGGACACCATCGTCGTCAACTCGGGACGCCTGACCATCAACAACGACGGTACCTTCAGCGAGACGCTCGCCTACGACCATACCACAGGCGGAGTGACCACTCCGACCACCAGCGTCTGCCCTGGCCACTACAGTCAAAGCGGGAACGGATTTACGTTCACGGAGACTACCAACGCCGCCGACGCCTTCTGCGGCGGCACTTACGCCGGGGCCTGGAACGGCAGCAATGCGGTGTCTCTCTTCTTGTCGGGGTTCACGCTGGACTACTCGAACTAGGATCCGGAAAAACGGAATACTCAGCGCAAAAGTTTGCTCTCTCACAAAAGAAAGGGCCCCGCGATGCGGGGCCCTTTCTTCCATCCAGCACTCGGCGCTAGAAGGGCAGATCGTCGTCCGTCTCCTGGAGCGCGCCCGGAAAATCCTCGAAGTCCGCTCCACCTGAGCCCGTAGCTGCCTTGGCACCCGCCGCGGCCGCAGCGCGATTGCGTCCCGCTCCCTCTCCATCGAATTCGGCGCCGCCGCCCTTTCCGCCTCCCAGCATCACCAGCTCGCGCACGTTGATCTCGGTGCTGTAGCGCGTCTGGTTCTCCTTGTCCTGCCACTGGCGATACTCGATCCGCCCTTCGACGTAGATCTTATCGCCTTTCTTGCAATACTTCTCGACCACATCGGCGAGACCGGTACCCTTGGTGTTCCACACCACGCAGCGGTGCCACTCGGTCTTCTCCTGCTTCTCACCATTCGGCGAATTCCACGAACGGCTCGTGGCGAGCGAAAAGCTCGCGACCCTGTTGCCACCCGTCGTCGACCGGACTTCCGGATCGCTACCCAGGTTTCCAATCAGCATGACTTTATTCAGACTTCGACTCACTGTGCCTCCCGGCGAGAGTTTCTGTTCCCGCCCAGAATAGTATAGGTCTGGCTCAGAGCCCGAGCAAACCAACGATTTCAACGGTCAGCAAAACTGCCCTGCTCCCTCTCCGCACCGCCCTCGACGCCCTCGATGAATTTCCGGAGCACGAGCGCGTCCTCCGCCGGCCGGCGATAGTACTTCGATCTCCGTCCAATCTCGCTGAACCCGCGCGATCGATACAGGGACAGAGCGGCATCGTTCGACTCCCTGACCTCGAGAAACGCGGTGCGTACCCCCCGCGTACCCAGCTGGATCAGAACCGCGTCGAGCATCTGTCCCGCCAGTCCCTTTCCGCGATTTCGCGGATCGACCGCCACGTTCAGCACCTCGGCGTCTTCCCCGACTGAGAACGCGATGATGTAGCCCACAATTGCCGGATCGGGTGGAAAAAGCGCTATGAGAAAGATAGCGGGTGCGCTGTCGATGAGGCGGCTGAACGATTCCTCGCTCCACGGATCGGCAAAGCACGACCGTTCCACTTCTGCTACATCGCCGACGTCGGCCTCCAGCGCGGGACGAAGGAGCGCCGTCACCGGGGCAACGGTCGCCCGTGCTCAGCCTCCCAGCGCACCTGCGCCTCGGCCAGCCTGCCGTAGTCGGGCTCCCACGAGGCCAGATCGACCGGCCCGCTCTCCAATATGGACTCGAGCAGAGGAGCCACTCCCCGCGCATGCGGATGGAAATCGAGCACCTGTCCCGGGCCGACTACCCGCGGGGCGCTTCCCGCCTGCGTGAGGGCCGCGAGCTCCTCCACAGTGAGCAACGACATCGCCCCCTGCTGCGTCGCGCTGTGATCCGACCGCAACGTCAGCCGCGCGACGTAGTATTCGCCGCGCATCGCGTCGAGCACAGAGAGATAATCTCCAGCCGGAAGCGCCGGCCGAGCGCCCGTAACCGTGAGAGTGAGCGACGAGACTGCATAGAGGGGGGCGCCATAACCGACCGCGAGTCCTTTGGCGACTGAGCCTGCGACGCGAAGACTCGTGAAGCTGCCGGGCCCGGCGCCACAGACGATTTGCGCGATTGCATTCCCCTTAACTCCCGCGTCACGCATGCATTCGGCGAGCGCGGGCATCAGCTTCTCTCCCCGGCCTGAGTGGGGCGCGCCGCCGTTCTCTTCTCCCAGAGTACGCTCGGCAACGATTTCCCAGCCGCACAGCAGTGCGACGCTTCCCCGATAAGTCGATCCCTCGAGGGCAATAGTGTACGAGCTCATCCGGCGAGAAGTATGCGGCGCATCGGTTCATCGGGCACGTAGTCGAGATCGATCGGAAGATGATCCTCGGGCAGACGTGATCCCGCGCGCTCCGGCCACTCGACCAGAATCACGGAGCGTGAAGCCACGATCTCGTCCCAGCCGATGTTCGTGAGCTGCTCCGGCGAATCCAGGCGATACAGGTCGATGTGAAACACAGGCGAGCGGCCACCGGCGTACTCGTGGACCAGCGCGTATGTCGGGCTCGTGATGTCTTCCTTAACTCCGTATCCGCGGCAAATCGATTGCGCGAGCGTAGTCTTGCCGACGCCGAGCTCACCCGTGAGCGTTATCAGGACCGGAGCGGTAAGCGCGCGGCCAAGCGCGTCCCCCCAATCGCGCAGCTCGGTCTCCGTGAGCTTTAGATGTCCCTTCTCTGCTAGTGGAGGTACGAGGTGCCGGTGAGCGGGCATTCGCTAGCGGCCGTGCAGACCCGCCAGTGATCCTCGACCGCTCTCCTGACGTCCAGCTTTCGCCTTTACCTCGAACAGCTCGTCGCGAAGCCGCGCCGCGGTCTCGAAATCGAGATTGGCCGCAGCCTCGCGCATCTGGGCTTCGAGCTCCTTGATGAGAGCAGGAAGATTGTCCGCACCATAGCGCGCTCCCGATTCCGCGACGCGGCGTCCCTTCTCCTTCTCGCGCTCCTCGCGCTCCGAGCGCGCATCCGCGACGCGGGTGATGAATCGAACCTGGTCGACACTCTTCTTCACGCTCATGGGCGTGATCCCGTGCTCGAGGTTGTACGCAGTCTGAATCACGCGCCGGCGTCCTGTCTCGTCTATGCACCGCTGCATCGAGCCCGTCATCCGATCCGCGTAGAATATCGCGCGCCCGCTGAGATGTCGCGCCGCTCGACCCACGGTTTGGATGAGCGAGCGGTCGCTGCGCAGAAATCCTTCCTGATCCGCGTCGAGTATCGCGACCAGGGAGACCTCGGGGAGATCGAGACCTTCGCGAAGAAGGTTGATTCCGATCAGCACGTCGAACTCACCGAGTCGGAGCCCGCGGATGATCTCCATCCGCTCGATGGCGTCGATGTCGGCGTGCATGTATCGAACGCGCACACCCATCTGCTGAAGGTAGTCCGCCAGATCTTCAGCCATGCGCTTGGTGAGCGTCGTAACCAGCACGCGCTCGCTCTTCCTCTCGCGAATGCGAATCTCCTTGAGAAGGTCATCTACCTGACCTCGTACCGGCCGCACCTCGATCTCGGGATCGACGAGCCCCGTAGGCCTGATGATCTGCTCGACGATCGCACCCTCCGAGAGCCGGAGCTCCGTTTCACCGGGGGTCGCGGTGATGTTGAGCGCGCGCGGAGTCAGCGACAGGAACTCATCGAACATCAACGGCCTGTTGTCGAGAGCACTCGGCAGGCGAAACCCGTAGTCGACGAGCGTGAGCTTGCGCGCGCGATCGCCGTTGAACATTCCGCCGATCTGCGGGAGCGTCACGTGTGACTCGTCGACGACCACGAGAAAATCTTCCGGGAAATAGTCGAAGAGGCATGCTGGCCGCTCACCCTCGGAGCGTCCCGACAGGTGGCGCGAGTAGTTCTCGATCCCCGCGCAGGTCCCGATCTCGAGCATCATCTCGATGTCGAAATTGGTGCGCGACTCGAGGCGCTGCGCTTCGAGCAGCTTGTTCGACGTACGCAGCTCCGTCAGCCGCTGCGCCAGCTCGGCGCGAATGAGCGCGACCGCGCGCTCGATCGTCGGGCGGGAAGTCACGAAATGCTTGGCCGGATAGATCGCTGCCTTCTCGAGATTCGCGATCGTGTCGCCCGTCAGTGGATCTATTTTGCTGACCTTCTCGATCTCGTCGCCCCACATCTCCACACGGACGCCCTGCTCCTCATAGGCGGGAAGAATCTCGACCGTGTCGCCGCGCACGCGAAACGTTCCGCGCTCGAGGCCCATGTCGTTGCGCGAGTACTGTATCTTTACCAGCGAGCGCAGGATGTCGTCGCGGGGAATCTTCTGGCCCTTCGTGAGCGTGACCATCTGCTCGCGGTAGCTGCGGGGATCGCCGAGTCCGTAGATGGCGGACACGGTGGCGACGATGATGACGTCGTTCCGCTCCATCAGGCTCGACGTCGCGCGCAGCCGCAGCCGATCGATGTCTTCGTTGATCGATGCATCCTTCTCGATGTACGTGTCCGTCGTTGGCACGTACGCCTCGGGCTGGTAGTAGTCGTAGTACGAGATGAAGTACTCGACCGCGTTGTGCGGGAAGAAGCTCTTTATTTCTCCATAGAGCTGCGCCGCCAGCGTCTTGTTGTGTGACAAGACGAGCGTCGGCTTGCCATAATTCCTGATGACGTTTGCGACCGTCATGGTTTTCCCGGAGCCGGTAACGCCGAGCAGCGTCTGGAAGCGGTCGCCCCGCTCCAGCCCGCGGGTCAGCTCCGCAATCGCCTTAGGTTGATCACCCGCGGGCTCGAAGGGAGCCTGAAGGTCAAATACTGCTTTCGCCATTCTTTGTGTCACTCGCCAGCCGCTCGCGCCGCGCTACTTCTCTCACGCCTTTAACGCGCCGGGCTGCTTTCAGAATTTTTTGAAGGTGTGCAAGATTTCCAACTTCCACTGCCAGCTCTCCGATCACGTGGCCATCGGAGCTGTGGAGCTCGAAGCTCCTGATGTCGGTCCCCGTCGCGGAAACCGCGGTTGCCAGATCGGCGTAGAGCCCTCGTCTGTCGGTGGCCTCGAGAGCCAGCCGGACCATGAACTTCTCGCCCTCCAGCTCCTTCCAATCTATCTCGAGACGGCGCTCCGGCTCCTGCACCAGCATGAGAAGGTTCGGACAGTCCGACCGGTGGATGCTGACGCCTCTTCCCCGTGTTACATACCCCACAACCGGGTCTCCGGGTACAGGCTGACAGCATTGGGCATAGCGGACCATCATCCCATCCACACCCTGAATGCGCACACCTTTCGGCGCGCCACGGACACGGTCGACGAGCCAGTCGAGCGGTCCAGGCTTGGCCGCCTCAGCAGTCTCGAGGTCGGGATACATCTCCTTCAATACCTGCGAGATGTTGACATCGCCCTGGCCGATCGAGGCGATCAGGTGATTGGTGTCCGTGAGGTGGAGCGCTTTGGCAACGGCGAGCAGCTCCGCATCGTCCGGCTTGGTGAGGCGCCGCCGCTTGATCTCCCGCTCCAGTATCTCCTTTCCGAGCTTGATCGAAGTGTTCTGCTCCTCGATGCGGAGGCGTTGCCTGATCTTGTGTCTCGCTCTGCCCGTTCGAACGTGGGCCAGCCAATCCCTGCTCGGCTTGGCCGTTGGCGAGGTGATGATCTCCACCGTCTCCGAATTCTTGAGCTCGCGCGCGAGGCTGGCAATTCTGCCGTTGATGCGTGCGCCCTGACAATGGACTCCAACCTCGGTGTGGACTGCAAAAGCGAAATCGATCGGCGTCGCGCCTTTGGGGAGCTGTATGACGTCGCCCGTCGGCGTGAACACGAAGATCTCATCCTGGTAGAGATCGAGCTTCAGGAATTCCAGGAACTCGTCTGGCGTCTTCGCATCGAGCTGAAGCTCGAGCACCTGACGGAACCACTGGAGTGCGCGATCGAGCTCGTCGGCACTGCGCGAATCTTCCTTGAAGCGCCAATGCGCGGCGATTCCGTACTCGGCGGTGCGGTGCATCTCGCGGGTGCGTATCTGGATCTCGAACAGCTGCCTGTTGGGCCCGAAGACCGTCGTGTGCAGCGACTGGTATCCGTTCGACTTGGGCTGCGCGATGTAGTCCTTGATGCGCTCCTGGAGCGGGGTGAACTGGTCGTGAATGACACCCAATGCGTGGTAGCAGTCGGGGACGCCGTTGACGGTGACTCGGACGGCGAGAAGGTCGTAGATCTCCTCGTACGGCTTGTCCCACTTCTTCATCTTCTTGTAGATCGACCAGAGGTGCTTTGGACGTCCGCTCACCTCGACGTTGGCGATTGCGGCGGCCTTGAGGTGGGTCTCCAGGGGCTCCTTCAGCTGGGCAATCGATTTCTCTCTTTCGGCGCGACGAGTGGCGACCTTCTTCGCGAGCGTCTTGTACTCGGACGGTTCCAGATGCTTGAAAGCCAGGTCTTCCAGCTCCCACCGCACCTTCGCCATTCCAAAGCGGTGCGCAAGCGGGGCGTATAGGTCGCGCGTCTCCTGCGCGATTCGCTTCTGGCGCTCAGCCGGCAGGAATTCCAGCGTTCGCATGTTGTGCAGGCGGTCGGCGAGCTTGATGAGAATGACCCGTGCGTCCTTGGCGATCGACAGCAGCAGCTTGCGGTAGTTCTCTACCTGCCGCTCCTGCGACGAGTTGAGCGGCAGGTGGCCGATCTTGGTGAGTCCATCCACGATTTCGGCGATTTCCTTCCCGAACTCGTTTTCGATGTCCTCGATCGTGATTGCGGTGTCTTCAACGACGTCGTGGATCAGTCCGCTGGCAACGGTAACCGTGTCGAGCTGGAGGTCCACGAGAATCTTGGCCACTTCGACGCAGTGCGAGACGAAATTCTCGCCGGACAGCCGCTTCTGGCCTTCGTGCGCCCGCTCGCTGAACCTGTAGGCGCGCACGAGCAGCTCCCGGTCGAGCCTCTCCGGAAGTCCCTCCTTGATCCAGGCTGGAACGGTCTCCTTTTCCTTTACGGCGCCAGCAGTCACAGCAGTCCCGCCTCCGCGAAGCTTATGTAGCGACCTCTCCCGATAATAACGTGGTCCTGCACCGGTATGTCGAGTACCTTGCCCGCCTGCACGAGCTGTTCTGTTACTACCCTGTCGTCGGGCGAAGGTGTCGGATCTCCGCTCGGGTGATTGTGTACCAGAATGATTGCCGCCGCGCGTTCCGCGATCGCTTCCCGAAACACTTCCCGCGGATGGACGAGCGAGGAATTCAGGAGGCCCCGGGTGACGGTGATGTCGCGTTCCAGCCGGTGCTGCGAGTCGAGGACCGCGACGTGGAATTCCTCGACCGGAAGATCTTCGAGCCGCTGGGCGAAAATCTCGTAGACGTCCCTGGGCCATCTGACGGGCGCCCCTTCCTGCCTCTCCTCCGCCGCCATGCGTCTTCCCAGCTCGAGCGCGGCGTGGATACCAACCGCACGAGCCGTTCCCACGCCACTCACGCTGGTGAGACTGGCGACCGGTTGCGAGGCGAGGAGCCTTAACGACCCTCGGCAGGTCGAGAGTATCTCCTGGCCGATCCCGAGCGCCGACCGGCCCCCGGAGCCGCTGCCGAGAAGGATTGCAATGAGCTCGCTGGAGCTTAAAGCCTGAGCGCCGTGCGTGCGAAGTCGCTCCCGTGGACGCTCAGCCGACGGGAGCTCGCGAATCGTAAGTGCCATCGCCTCTCCGGAGGTTCGAATCCGGAAAATCGCGGCGGGTCGCCACGCTGCCAGAATCTGCCGGCGGCGACCGTAAGCAGCGCTCTGCTTCTTACTGCGGAGTGCGGACTAAGGAATTGCGGACTGCGGACTAACCGCGGATTGGGAAACCTACTGCGTACTGCGGACTAACGACCATGGCCGAGCGACGTTGGATCGTGTAGCAACACTAACGGCGTCTCCAATCGCAGTCACAGGATTGCGGCTAGTGCAACTGCGGAGCGGTCGCAGGTGCGTCTGGTGCGCAATCCGAAGTATGCGTCCCAATCCGCAGTTAGTCAGCAGTTCGGAGTGGTAGTTGGTCCGCCCCCCGAAGTCCGCAATGCGCTTCACCAGCTTACGCTCAATCCGCTCCGCCATTCACTGCCTGTCACGCCAGCATGGTCAAGAACAGGCGTAATTCTTAGCTTGTCGCGTTCGTGCCGTTCGTTCGCCCGCTGGGCGGCGTGGGGAGCGTCGCGCGCGCTCGAGTACCAGATCCACAAGCCCATGCCCGTCAGGTAGGTGCCCCATAACTTGTACGGCCAGGTCGGTCCAGGCTTGCAGCCGCTAAATAGGGCAAACACGCAGCTGTTGAGCTGGAATATTACCGGCCCCAACCCGACACCACCTATCGTACCTACCCAGGTCAAGTAGCCACGCCAATATTCGCCGGAATACATGTACCCCCAACCCGGAACAAACCCGAGAGCCTGAGCGAGCCTCGGACTGCGGTACGGCTTTACAATTGGCGTGGGCGCCGTATCGACTCGCGTAGAGACTGAATCCTGCGCCAGAGCGGTGGACGCCGCACAGGCAGCAAGCAACAAAGAAAGTGGAACGACGTTCATGGGTCTCTCCCGTTACGAATGACGAAAGAGTACCGGGGAGTGATTCGCGGAAGCATACGTCATGAGACGTAGCATCGCTGGCTGAATCGTAGCGGAGTGAACTTCGGGGGGCGGACCAACTACTACTCCGAACTGCTGACTAATTGCGGATTGGGAAACCTCTTGCGTGCTGCGGACTAGCAGCCCGCGATGATCTCGGGCGCCCTCGCTGAATGCGAAGGAGACTGCAACGGGAGCCGCAGCTGGCAGCGGGCGCAGGAAGAGAGAGGACTGCGGTTGCGGTTAGTCCGCAGTCCGAAGTAGGTCCGCAGTTCGCAATTAGTCCGCAGTTCGCAATGCCGCGAGTTCGCAATCCGCAGTCAACGCACTACCTAAAGACTTGCTCCATGGCATTTCTTGAACTTCTTGCCTGACCCACACGGACAAGGATCATTCCGCCCGACGTTCGAGAAATCCTTGGCCCCGCCTCCAATCGCTCCACCCGCCATCGCGTTGGAAAGCGAAGAGCTCCTTCCCCCAAGGTGCACCGTCGGCTCCGGACGAACGTCCGTCCCCTTCTGCGGGGATTCAGGCGGCCCGATATCGAGCGTCGCATCCGTGCCCTGCCCGTCGCCCGATGCGACGTCTTCCATGACGCCCATCGCGTTGAATCTCCGGGTCGGAGCCGCCGGCGGCGGAGGCGCCATCGGCCTCGGTTGCTCGAACGTTATCTGCGCCCGAAGAAATCTCTCGGTGAACGTGTTGTGGATGTCACCCATCAGATCCACGAACATCGTGTACGCCTCGTGCTTGTACTCGATGAGTGGGTCCTTCTGTCCCCACGAGCGGTAGCCGATCGCATTCCGCAGCTGATCGAGATCGTAGAGGTGATCCTTCCACTTCTCGTCGAGCACGTGCAGCATCACCAGCGAGAGAAGCTGGTCGGAATACTCCCCCAGGCTCGCGAGCTTGTCCGCGAACGCCTTCCGCCCCGCTTCGACGGCGCGAGTCTCCGCGTCTTCCTCGCCCGTCGGGAGGCTGCCGTCCTCGTAGCCCGGAACGGTCAGCATGTAGTGCATGAGCAGATCCTGCCGGACCAGCGCGAAATCCCACTCTTCCTGGGAATCGAACGTCGCCAGCATGTTCTCGACGCGCTTGGACACGCCCTTCTCGACCATCTTCTCCGCTTCAGCCTTCAGCTCTTCCCCACCCTCGAGCGCGAATGAGCGCAACGAGTAGATCACCTCGCGCTGCTGGTTCATCACATCGTCGTACTCGAGCAGCCGCTTGCGTGACTGAAAGTTCTGCAGCTCCACCCGCTTCTGTGCCTGCTCGATCGAGCGCGTGATGAGAGAGTGCGTGAGCATCTCCCCTTCCTGCGCGCCCATGCGGTCCATCAGCTTCGCGATCCTGTCGGAGCCGAAGAGACGCATGAGATCGTCTTCGAGCGAAAGGAAGAACTGCGACGCACCGGGATCTCCCTGACGTCCCGCGCGACCGCGCAGCTGGCGATCGATGCGCCGCGACTCGTGCCGCTCCGACCCGATGATGTGCAGGCCACCGCATTCGATCACGTCTACGACCTGATTCTCGGGGTCTTTCCGCTGCGATGGCTTGGATTCGATGACGCCGGCGCCGAGTTTGATGTCGGTTCCGCGGCCGGCCATGTTGGTCGCGATGGTGACCGCTCCTGGCTGCCCGGCGCCCGCGACGATCTCGGCCTCGCGCTGGTGGTACTTCGCGTTCAACACGTTGTGCGGAATTCCCGCGCGCTTGAACATTCGCGACAACGTCTCCGAAACCTCAACGCTCACCGTTCCAACAAGCACCGGGAATCCGAGCCCGTGCAGCCGCTGAGTCTCCTCGAGAATCGCGTTGTACTTCTCGCGCCGGGTCTTGTAGACGAGGTCCTGGCGGTCGTCGCGAATCACAGGTTGATTCGTCGGGATCACGGAGACGCCGAGCTTGTAGATCTCGTGGAACTCGGTCTCTTCCGTCTCTGCCGTGCCGGTCATGCCGGACAGCTTCTCGTAAAGCCGGAAATAGTTCTGAATGGTTATCGTAGCGAGAGTCTGAGTCTCGCCCTTCACCTGAACGCCTTCCTTTGCCTCGACTGCCTGATGCAGTCCCTCCGACCAGCGGCGTCCATGCATCGTGCGGCCCGTGAACTCATCGACGATGAGCACCTGGCCTTCCTGCACCACGTAATTGACGTCGCGCTCGAACAGCGCATGCGCGCGAAGCAGTTGATGCACGATGTTGA
>JBDTIV010000013.1:0-13881 GCA_039936175.1 Gemmatimonadaceae bacterium
GTCGGGGCGCCCGGATTTGAACCGGGGACCTCCTGCTCCCAAAGCAGGCGCGATACCGGGCTACGCTACGCCCCGAGGTGACCGCAACTTACTATATCCTCCCTCGGGCGCGCAACGCGCTCAGGAGCGCACGAAACGCGCGACTGCGATGACTGTTGCGCGCGGTGTTCTCGATGCTCGATTCGGCAAACGTGCCGCCGAGCTCCGGCGCTTCGAAATAGGGATCGTAGCCGAAGCCGCCGCTGCCGCGGGGACTCTCGAGCACGCGGCCCGCGATCTCTCCGCGGCGCAATTCTTCGCCTGACGCATCTTTGAACGTTGCCACGGAGACGTACTGCCCGGTGTCGGTGAACGTATCTCCCGCCGACGTGCGAGCCTCGCTCATGCGACGAACAAGCTTGGCATTGTTGGCGGCGTCGACGGTCTCGCGATCCAGCTTCTCATTCCCGGACCATCGCTTGCTGTACACACCCGGCTCTCCGCCCAGCGCATCGACGCACATTCCCGAATCATCGCCAAAGGTCGGAAGCCCACCTGACGCATCGAAGAAGTAGCGAGCCTTGGCCAGTGCATTCTCCTCGAAGGTTTCGAATACTTCGAGATCGTCCTCCGCCGCTGTCTCGGGAATCCCGAGACTTTCCGGATCCGTTACGGTCAGCCTGAATTCGGCGAAGATCTCGTGCAGCTCGAGGAGCTTGCCAGCACTGCGGGTAGCGACAAGAAAAAGCTTCGCGCTCACTCCGACAGCGCTTTCGTCTGTGCGGCGTCGAGCGTGCGGATTCCGGAGATGGCCAAGTCAAGCAGCCGATCGAGCTCGCCCCGATCGAAGGTGCCGTGCTCGCCGGTTCCCTGCACTTCCACGAATTTTCCCTCGCTGCTCATGACGACGTTCATGTCGACCCCGGCCCGGACGTCTTCTTCGTAATCGAGATCGAGGCGCGGCTCTCCATCTATTACCCCGACGCTCACCGCAGCCACGCGGCGCCTGACAGGGCTTCGCTGAAGCTTACCGGCCTTGACCATCCAGTCGAAGGCGTCGACGATCGCGACGCTTGCGCCCGTGATCGCCGCCGTGCGTGTACCGCCGTCCGCCACGATGACATCGCAATCCAGCTTCAGCGTGTACTCGCCGAATTTGAAGTCGTCGAGCATCGCGCGAACGCTGCGGCCGATGAGGCGCTGGATCTCCTGCGTGCGGCCGCCCAGCTGCGAGCGCTCCCTCGAAGTGCGGGTGCGGGTTGCACGCGGCAGCATGGCGTATTCAGCGGTGAGCCAACCCTCCCCACTCCCACGACGCCAACCCGGCACGCCGTCCTCTACCGAGGCGGTGCAAAGCACCTGCGTCTCGCCGAATGTGATGAGGCAGGAGCCTTCGGCGTAAGGAGAGACACCTCTCTCGAACTTTATCGGACGGAGCGCAGATACATCACGCCCTGTTCGTGGGGAGCTAGCTGCTTTCACCGAGTTTCTCTATGATGGCGGTGGTGGATTGACCGGGGGTGAGCGGCACGACAACGACGCGGCCCCCTCGACTGCGAACTTCCGACGCTCCTACGATCGATTCCTCGGTGTAGTCTCCGCCTTTCACGATCACATCAGGCTGGAGGAGCTTCACCAGCTCGAGCGGCGTATCCTCGGAGAAGATAACCACGAGATCGACGGCTTCGATGCTGGCCAGCACATAGGCGCGCTCGACTTCACTTCGAACGGGTCGCGTCGGACCCTTGAGACGCCGTACCGATGCGTCACTGTTGACGCCGACAATGAGCACGTCAGCCGCCTCGCGCGCGGCAAAAAGGAGATCGATGTGTCCGGGATGCAGGAGGTCAAAAACCCCGTTCGTAAACGCCACCCGGTCCTTTCTGCCGGCTCTCCACCGGCTGGCCTCCGCCCACGTGGCAACCTTAATCGCAGGGATCCTTGGCTTCAGGGGCCGCTGTCTCCCGACGGGTGGAAGTGAAGAACGCGTTCCTTTTTCAGAGGAAGCTTGATCATTTCGTCGTAGTCGCTCGAGATAGTGACGCCGGTCTGCGCCCGGGAAATGCTGATCAATTCGGCGCCCGCCGGCAGCTCCAACGAATCCGCCAGCGCCGAGAGACGAGTCGTTATCTGAGCATCGGTGCGCTCGTACGAGAAACGCGCTTCCTGACGCATGGCATCCTTGAACTGGTAGTAACGAAAATAAGCCGTCCCGAAATCGATTGCGAAGTAGATGACGACGGCCAGAATGAGAAGTGGGATGAGGCAACCAAGAGTACTCGTCCCCCGGCGAGCTACCACTGAGACTGCGCCCCTTCGATCACGGCGTTCACGATTCTCTCGATCGCGTCCTTGCGACCCGTCGGTTCGCCTCGCTCCTCGTACTGCCCTTCAGCCATGAGGCCCTTCCGCTGCCAGAGCGTCTTGCCCGTGACCTGATCGACCATCTCGATATCCACGACGAGCTGCAGCATCCGGCGCGCCGTCGTCGACTGTTTGTTGCTGGCACTGTATCCGATGGGAATGTCGATCTCGTATCGCTGAATCGTTCCGCGAACGAGGGCGTTGGCTTTCGACTCGGAGGCGTCGCGCAGTCCAAGCCGGTCGTGGAGGCGAGTCCTCAAAGCATCTGTAAGCTCGCGGGGGAGCTCAGGTGTTGCCGTTTGGTTCTCGAAAGGAAGGATAGCGACCGTCCTTACATGAGAGGGCAGCCCACCACCCGTGAAGCCATACGGAATGCAGGCAGTCAGCAACAACAGAACAAGACTATAAGCTCCAGATCGATGCATTGAAAGATCCAATTTCGTCCCGCAGTAGGGTGAGCCGCAAAGTCCGCCTTGCTCCTGGCGCCCGAAACGTCATCGTTCCGTTCGCCTCACGGGTCAGGCTTTCGGTGATTTTTCCATCTGTAATATGGTCGAGCCCGACGAGAGTATCGCCCTTGAGCGCCACTCTCCATTCCAATGGACGCCCGACATCCGCGCGCGTCAGAGCGCCGTCGATCTTTACGACCGTATCCGGCAGGGGCGGAATGGCGAGGCGTCCCAGTGCGGCCCACAGAAGGGGCGCCGGCGGAATGTACCTTCGCGCCAGCGCAGCGTTGGGCGTACGCAGCGAGTCACCAATCAGAATCGCTCCGCCCGCGCCAAGGCCACCGCCGAGGAAGAAATCGAGTCGCGCGCTGTCGGGCGCGGCGGTGCGAATCGAGCCGTCGCCGCGAGCGGCAATGTCTCCCTCCTGATAATCCCATTTGAAAACCAGATGCCGATGGCCGGGAGGAATCGCAATCGATGGAAGTGACCGGTCAGGAGCGAGTACGCCGGAGAGAGGCGCCGCGACCGGCGCGCACGCGAGCACGATTAAGGTAATTGCCGCGATCTTCTTCATTACGGATCGATCCTGGTTATCTGGTCGCCCTGGACAATCCTGTCGAGGACATCAAAGCCCTGTACTACACGGCCGAACACGGTGTAATGCCCGTCGAGGTGCGGTTGCGGCGAATGCGTGATGAAATACTGACTGCCGCCCGTGTCCGGACCGGAAAGAGCCATTCCGACGGCGCCCCTTTCGTACCGGCGGCGGTTCATCTCATCGCGAATGGAAAAACCAGGTCCACCATTTCCGTCATCGCGCGGGTCGCCGTCCTGTGCGACGAAATTCGGCACGACGCGGTGAAATCGCGTGTTCCGATAGTATCCCGATCGGGCAAGTGCCAGAAAGTTAGCGACCGTGATCGGCGCATCGGCACCGAAGAGCTCCACTCGAATCGAACCGCGAACCGTGCGGATCGTGGCGTTGATGGATTTTCCCGAAGATGCCGGCATGACGACTGTTCTCACGATTCCTTCGTACCAGGAAATCGGTTTTGGACTCGCGCGAACTCCCGCCCATTTGGCCCACGGACCAATTTTCCTGCCGGCGCGACGCTCGAGCGGATCCGCCGGGACTGGAAGCGCCGCGAGCTGTTGGCGCAACGACGGAGTTACTGACGCGCTGTCCTTTTTCCATAATGCGCTCACGTACTGAAGTGCGCCGAGCCTCGCATCGTTGGCGGAATCGCGTGACGCCAGGGCGTAGCTGTCGAGGACTGCGGGGAGATCGGCGACAGCCGGTCGGTCCGCCAGCGCGCCCAGCACGGTTGCGCGCACATAGAAATCAGGATCACGGAGACCATTGACGAGCAGGGCGTGTACGGTGTCCTCCAATGGCAATCCCGCCGACGGCACGATTGCCCCGTACGCGGATTCCCGAACGCGTGGATCAGGATCGCGAAGGAGCGGCGCGTTGCGCGAGAACGCGAAAGCTCTATCGAGCGTGTCGCCCGCGGCCGATGCAACCGCCGCCCTGAGTCGCCAATCGGAGTTGGCGACCCATGTGCCGAGCTCTGTGGGCCGGAGGCCAGCGTGGGTTGCCGACCCGAGCAACGACGCGCGATAGACAATGGACGTGTCCGCTGCCCAGAGCGCGGGAAAGTCGGTCGCATCTTTTGTGAGTACCGTGCCAAAGCTCTGGGCGGCGGCGATCCTGACATTCGGATCTGCATCGTGGATCGCGTAGGTGAGCGGCACCTTCGCTTGAGGCCCGTATGTCCCCAGTGACCGTACCGCACTTATACGCACGTGCGGATCGGGGTCGCCGACCAGACGCGCGAGAACCGCGAAGGCTTTCTTTCCCAGCGAGTCGCCCGCCGCGGCCTTGGCGATTCCTCGTGCGATCTCCGCGCGTGCGAGCTGACCGCCCGTCGCAGCATCTACGTAGGGAGCTGCGGTGCCTTCGCGATTCAAGCCCGACGGGGCGACACGGAGGGAGGGCGAGGCCTCGAGCGCAATGAGATCACTCACGCCTGCAGGAGCACGGGTGCGCGCGATCGCGTACGCCGCCGCCCACACCACCGACGGGTGGCTCGAGCGCAGATACGGCTCGATGTCAGCGATGGGTACGGGTCTCAGCTTCGCCGCAGCGAGCAGCAGCTGAATGGCGACGTCGGGGTCGCGATGTGATTTGAGTTCCGCCGTGATTGCCGTGCGCGCCGGCATTCCGATCTCACCAAGCGCCCACGCGGCTTCGCGCGCAACTTCGTGATTGGCCGAGAGCGCTGAGGAGAGCGCCCCGATCGAAGCAGTGTCGTGCAGGAGGCCCAGTGAATAGGCCGCGTCCGCCGCGACTGTCGAATCGGCGTCGGTGAGCAGGATTCGCAGACGGGCCGCACCGCTTCGTCCCAGATCCGGTCCGACCTGTCCGATGGACATGGTCGCTGCCGCGCGCAACGGTCTCGATCTGCTGGCGAGCGCGCGCTCAACGAGCGCCATGTCGAGCTGCCTGGTATCGGTCATCGCCAAGAGCCGCGCGTACAGGTTGACGTCCTGCGCGCCGAGCCGGGAGGTCGAGCTCTGCGCCTGAACGCCGACCGCGGGCGAAAGAGTCAGGACTGCAAATGTGAGTATTCTATAAAGCCGCATTCTGTAGCACCTTGCGAAGGGATTCCGGCAACGCGGTCAGTTTTGAATCGCGTGTGAGCGAGGCAAGCTTGGTTGAAGCTGTGACGAACCTCTCGCCTGTCTCGGCGTTGGTGATCACGTAGTCGAATGTAAGCGTGCGGGACCTCACCTCAGTGATCGTCGTCGTAACGCGAATCAGATTGTCGTATCGCGCAGCGGAATGAAATCTGAGATTCGCCTGCACGACCGCGAGCGTGACGTTCTGCCTCTCGAGCTCGGCGTACGGAGTGCCGAGAGCGCGGATGAATTCGGTCCGACCGATCTCACACCAGATCAGGTAGTTCGAGTGATACACCACCTGCATCTGATCGGTCTCGGCGTACCGCACCCGGAACTCGACGGAGTGAGCCGTCCCACGCTTGGATTCGGAGGTCATGTCAGGGGGAATTCCGAAAATGCTCCGGCGAAGCCGCTTTGTAAAGACTGCCGCCGGACGCTAACTTGCGCCGTGCTCAAAGGCCCGTGCTACATCGTATCGGACGCTCATCTCGGAGTAGCGAGCCCGCAGATAGAGAAATCGTTCGTTGGCTTCCTGCGCGGCCTCGCCGGCGAAGCGCAGTCGCTCGTCATAAATGGCGACCTCTTCGATTTCTGGTTCGAGTGGAAGACGGTCATACCTCGACACAGCTTCCGCGCGCTTGCGGCGCTATCCGACCTCGGAGACGCCGGCGTCGAAATTCTTTGGGTCGCTGGCAATCACGACTGCTGGGGTGGGGAGGTACTGCGTGAAGACATCGGCGTGTCGTATATCGTTGGCCCGTGGGAGGGAACCATTGCCGGGTGGCAATCGCGGATCGAGCACGGGGACGGTTTGCGCGAGAAAGAAGATCGTGGATACAGACTGATCAGGCCGATCATGCGTAATTCGCTCGCCATCAAGGCATTCAGAATGCTACACCCGGATTGGGCGAGCCGCCTCGCGCAGGGCAGCTCCAACGCGAGCAGGACGTACAGGGCGAGGGACGAGGGTCGTGGTCTGCGAGCGCTCGCGGCCGCAGCTCTCGTCAAATCGAAAGATCTGGACCTTCTCGTTTACGGACATTCCCATGTCGCCGCGCTCGAGAAGATGGACGGCGGAGGGATTTTCGCCAACGCCGGGTCGTGGCTCGACGCGCCAACATTTCTCAGAGTGACGGACGAATCCGTCGAGCTCGTGCAGTGGGATGGCTCAGCCCAGGGTGATCGTCTCAACACGATCAATCGCTGAACCGAGAAATCGCTGGCCGAGGCTCAGGAAGGTGTCGGGCGCATCTGACGAGATGAATCGATACCGGGCTTCATTGGGGTGCGTGTTCTCGATCCCGTTCTCGCGCAACAGCTCGCCCGCCTGACGTGCCGTCTCGTGCGCGCTGTCGATCAGCCTTACCTCGCGTCCCACCACATTTCCGATGACCGTTTTCATCAGCGGATAGTGCGTGCAGCCGAGCACCAGCGTATCGATCTCGGCTGAGACGAGGGGCGCCAGGTAGTTGCGCGCGATCGCGCGCGTCGGTTCGGTATCGACCCACCCCTCCTCAACCAGCGGAACGAAGAGAGCGCACGACTGAGCTGTCACGCGCGCGTCGGGCAAGAGCTTGATGATTTCCTTTTCGTATGCGCGCGACTTGATGGTGCCCGCAGTGCCGATGACGCCGATGCGCTTGGTCTTTGTGGCGGCTGCCGCCGCGCGCGCGCCCGGCTCGATGACGCCGACTATGGGAAGATCGAACTCCTCTCGCAGCGCAGGGAGCGCGTGCGCCGTAGCGGTGTTGCACGCAATAACCAGCGCCTTGATTCCCTCGCCGCGCAAATACGCCGTAATCTCCCGGCTGTATCTCAGCACCGTGTCGGGACTCTTGGGTCCATAGGGCACGCGCGCGGTGTCCCCGAAGTAGATGATGCTTTCGTTGGGCAGCTGCGCGATCATTTCCCTTACGACGGTGAGACCTCCCATCCCCGAATCGAAAACGCCGATGGGCGCGGAATTGCTCATCGAAAGCGAACACTGGCCGAGACCGCCACCGACGGCCCCTGGGAAAGGGGGCCGATGTTCGCATTGAAGTCCCAAAGATTCGCGGCGACGTAGGCGTCCGCGCCCGAGAAAAGGTGATTGAAGATGAGCGCCGCGATCCAGTCCTCGTAGTGGGTCCTGCGGGCTTTGATCCGGTCGGGCGTAAAGCGACTCGCGTTGTAAGTGTCGGGGATCGGAAGTTTGGTTTTCGGATCGATCTGCGCGACGCCTGTAAGGGGATCGATCTTGTACGTCGCGACCACACTGTCATGAGCGAGGCTTCTCGCCTCCGCGAGATCCTGTGCCGACTTGCGCGCCATCCCGATGGCGCCGATCTCGATTACCGTGAAGAGCATCGCCGCGTGATCGCGCCCAAAAACGGTTTGCGCGTAGCCGGGCAGAATGAGCGAGGTGAGGAACGCGCGCCGCGGAGTCATGGGCGGCTTCTGAGTGGTATCTGGCGGCGGCTGATCGCGCGCGGTCGCGGCCGCTGGGGTGGTCTGCGGACTGATGCCAGCGCGCGCACTGTCGCGCTGCTGCCCCGCGGCGACGCGGCTCGTGAGTAGAAGCGCAAAAATAATCGCGAGGGTCAGAGAAGTGGCGGGAGAGTGTGGGAATCGAACCCACCCGACCTTACGTAGTAAGGTCACAGTGATTTTGAAGATCACGGAAGCCACCAGGCCCCATCCACCCCCAGATCTGTCAGACAACTTCGATCGCAAACTCTCCCCGCTCGATGGTTTCGCCGATGACAACTGATCCCTCAACGCGAGAGAGAAACTTAGCGACCGCGCTGCCGACGACGCACACAGCCAGGCCACCCGAAGTCTGTGGATCGTGCAGGATCGCGAGATCTTCCTCGTTTCCCTTGATACACCGAACGAGGGTGGTAAGATATTCCGCGTTTCGTTTTGAGCCGTCCGTCACGCAGCCAGCCCTCACCTCGTCGCGAACACCGGCAAGGATCGGAATCGCGTCGAGGTCGATTCGGATGCTGACGGTACTGGCGCGGGCGATATGTGACAGGTGGCCGAGCAGGCCGAAGCCGGTGATGTCGGTCGCGCAGCGCGCACCGACCGCTAGCGCGGCGCGGCTGGCCGCACCATTCAACAGCTTCATCGCCTCGAGCATCGGCCGCTCCGCCTCGGGCGCGAGTTTCCCGCGCTTGGCCGCCGTCGCAAGGATTCCATTGCCGATTGGCTTGGTAAGAATCACGACGTCCCCTGCTTTTGCACCGGCATTGGTGAGAAGAAAATCGGGATGAGCGCGACCTGTCACGGCGAGTCCGTACTTGAGCTCGGTGTCGATGACGGTATGTCCCCCGACGATGAGCGCGCCCGCCTCGTGAACCTTGTCCTGTCCGCCGGCGAGAATTCGCGTGAGCACCTCGAGGGGCAGGTCTTTATCCGGAAACGCAACGATGTTCAGCGCGGTGAGTGGCTGTCCCCCCATGGCATAGACGTCCGAGAGAGCATTCGCGGCCGCGATCTGACCAAAATCGTACGGGTCATCCACGATCGGCGCGAAGAAATCCACCGTCTGGACGAGCGCGAGGTCGTCGGACATGCGAAAAACCCCCGCGTCGTCAAAGGTCTCCCGACCGACAAGTAGACGTGGGTCTTGTTTTATTGGAAGCGCGGCCAGCGCGCGGGATAGGTCACCCGGACCCATTTTCGACGCTCAACCAGCGCACCGCGCGAATTGAGTCAGGCGAAAGAGCTCTTCGCGCGTTCTCGATGTGCTCATATCGCGGCGTGGGAGAGAATTACCTGGAGCCGACGACTGCGATCGCGTCGACCTCGACCAGCGCACCGCGCGGAAGTCCCGAGACCTGAACCGTCGATCTCGCCGGGCGTGCGCTGCCGAGCCATCTGCCGTAGATCTCGTTCACGGTCGGGAAATGCGCGAGATCGTGCAGGTACACGGTGGTTTTGACGACATCCGCCCATGCGACGCCCGCTGCTTTCAGCACTTCCTGCAGATTCTGCATGACCTGCTCGGTCTGCTCGACGATTCCTCCCTCGACGATTTTTCCGGACGTGGGGTCCAGCGCGATCTGTCCCGCGGTAAAAAGGAATCCGTTCGCGACGATTCCCTGAGAGTACGGTCCTATCGCCGCTGGTGCCTTTTCCGCGCTTATCTGCTTCAGTGCCATTAAGAGCTCCGGTGGGCTATCCGCAATAAACGGACAGAGTTCGCGTGCAGCGCGAATGTTACTCGCTAGGCGGCTTGGAAGGCCAGACCGAACAGGCGTCCCGCATTTTGGGCCGTTGCCCGCCCGAGGTACGCCGTATCGACTCCTCGCGCCGTGGCTACCTTCGCGAGGGTGTGCGAGACCCAGGCCGGCTCGTTGCGTTTGCCGCGAAATGGGATAGGCGCGAGATACGGCGAATCGGACTCGACCAGAAGCCTGTCCTCGGGAACAAGGCGAAGGAGCGCGTCATCAGCCCATTTCCTGAACGTGACGATGCCGCTGAATGAGACGTACCAACCGGCGTCAATCGCGAACTCCGCGAGCACGTGGCTCCCGGTATAGCAGTGAAGAACACCGATGACTCCCGCCTTTTGCGCGTCGCTGATCGTCGCGCGGGTGTCGTCCTCAGCTTCGCGCGTGTGGACGATCAATGGCCGCGCGACCTCCGCGGCGAGAGCCACCTGCGCCGAGAAAGCGGCCCGCTGGGCCTCACGAGGAGAGTTGTCGTAATGGTAGTCGAGGCCGCATTCACCAACGGCGACGGCTCCGTTCTGAAGGAGGTGCCTGAGAGCGGGGATGTCGCGCGCGGCATCGAAGCCGGCGGCGTCATGTGGGTGAATTCCTGCCGTGGAAAAGACGAACCCCGGGTATTCAGTCGCGCACGCGGCGGCGATCGTCGCGGCATCGACGGATTCGCCGATGCAGACGATCGCCAGCGCGCCCGCATCGCGAGCGCGCGCGATTACCGCGCCGCGGTCGCCGGCGAACGCCGGGTCCGCGAGGTGGGCGTGGCTGTCGATGAAGACTGACGCGCGCCCGTCTGGCGAGGCCATTTTCGTTCGATCCAGAGGAGCACCGGTGCCGCCACGTAAATCGAGCTGAAGGTTCCGGTCACGATTCCAAACGCCATCACCCACGCGAACGGGCGGATGACTTCGCCGGCGAAGATAAGCAGGGAGAGTGTAGCGGCAAGCACGGTGACGTGGGTCAGCACTGATCGAGGGAGCGTCTCATTGATGGATCGATTGAGCGTCTCGTAGAGCGTTTCCTTTCTTCCCTTCCGCAGGTTCTCGCGAACGCGGTCAAAGATGATGATGGTGTCGTTGAGGGAGTAACCGAGCACGGTGAGAAGTCCGGCCACGACCGTCAACGAGATTTCCAGGTGCATCAGCTTGAGAAATGCGATCGTCGTGAACACGTCGTGGCTCGTGGCGATCACCGCCGCGGTGGCGAAGCGCCATTCGAACCGGATCGACAGGTAGACGAGCGTGATGAGGAACGACAGGAGGATGGCGATGATCGCACCTCGTCTGAGCTCGTCTCCGACGCGGGGACCAACGGCCTCGGTTCGTATCACCCGCATGTCGTTGGTGCCGAATTTCTGCTCGAGGACGCGCTGGATCGTTGTGGCTATCGTCTCGGCGTGATTCGACTGCGCCGCCACCTCGGTCGAATTCTGGGCGCGCACGGTGAATTCACGATTGGTGCCGAACTGCTGGATCTCCGCGCCTTGAATGCCTGCCTGATCGAGAGTAGAGCGAATCTGGCCGACATCGGGCGGCTGCGTGAACTCGAGCTGCATCAGCGTTCCGCCGGTGAACTCTATGCTCCAGTTGGGAGGCTTGATCGCAAGAGAGCCGAAGCCCAGAAGGATGAAGGCGATGGTGATTCCCGCCATCACCTTCCACCAGCGGATGAAGTCGTAGTTGGTGTCGTGAAGAATTCGAAGCATTAGATGCTCAGTGTTGCCTGGGAGTCGCGCGTGCGACTGAGCCAGATCATGTAGAACGTGCGCACTACGAAGATCGACGTGATCATCGAGGCGGCGATACCCGCGAGAAGCGTGACGGCGAAGCCGCGGACGGGGCCGGTTCCGTATTGATAGAGAACGGCGGCGGTAAGCGCGGTCGAAACGTTAGAGTCGACGATCGCGCTCATGGCGTGACGGAAACCCTCGTCGATGGCGGTGCGAACGGTCTTGCCGTGGGCAAGCTCCTCCCGTATTCGCTCGAAGATGAGGACGTTCGCGTCAACCGCGATACCAATAGAGAGGACGAATCCCGCGAGCCCCGGCAGAGTGAGAACCGCCTGGAATCCGGCGAGCGCCGCCAGAGTATAGAGGATGTAGAGCCCCAGCGCGCCCACCGCGAGCATGCCCGAGAACCGGTAGTAGCCAAGCATGATGACGACGACGAATGCGAGCGCGATGACGCCGGCCGTGATTCCCTTATTGATCGAGTCCCGGCCGAGGCTGGCGCCGATCACGCGAATGTCGACGACTTTGAGCGGAACGGGGAGCGAGCCGGCTCTCAGGACGAGCGCCAGATCCTGAGCAGCCTGAAGATCCTTGCCACCCATCGTGATCTGGCCGTTGGCGCCGATCGCGCTCTGAATCACGGGAGGCTGTCCCATCACGCGCTGATCCAGAACGATCGCCATGAAATCCTGAATGTGCCGTGATGTCTCGGCCCGAAAGCGTCGTGCGCCTTCGTTGTTCATAGTGAACTGGACGAGGTTTCCTTCGGTGGGGGAAGTGTTGGGCTTCGCGTCGGTGAGAAATTCACCCGTGATGATCGGCTTCGCGTCCAGAACGTAGAGCGGTCGGTAGACACGATTGCCCATCGAAACCGTGTCACTGCTCCAGCGCAAAACCTTTCCCGGTGGGAGCGCGGCGATTACTTCCGGCAGAGCGAGATACTGGGTCATGGTTCCGACATCGGACTGGGCAACCATATACTCGCCAGTCATTCGTCCCTGCTGAACCAGCTTCGAAAACGCGCCGGGTCCACCGACCGTGGCGAGGGCAGCCTTCGCGCTGTCGGTTTTCGCGCTATCCGCCTTCTTGGATGTATCGGCAGTAAACAGAGATTGGAGGCCCGCGGCAGTCGTATCAGCTTTCGGAGTGACGCCGGGCGCGACTGCAACGGCGATCTTCTTGTCTTTCAGTGCCGCGTCAAGTCGCGGAAGCGATTTCTCGAGAGCCTGCGTCTTGTCGGTGATCTGGAATTCCAGGAACGCCGACTTCTGGACGACGTCCTGCGCCCGCTGTGGATCGTCGATGCCCGGCAACTCGACGATGATTCGATCAGTCCCCGCCTTTTGGACGACGGGCTCCGACACGCCGAACTCGTCGATGCGGTTACGGACGACCTTGAGGGCATTGTCGATCGCCTTGCTCTTGTCGGGCACCAGGCCCTTCGACTCATCCACCTCGAGGGCGAGGTGCATGCCCCCCTGGAGATCGAGTCCACGCTTCAGGGGAACGCGCCTGACGGTGTCGTAAACGAACTCGCCGTTGCGCTTGACGCGCTCGACGACTGTACGCGGAAACAGCGTCCAGAGAGACGCTGCGCAGAGAGCTGCTATGCAGAGAAGACGATACTTCAGGCTCATGCTGCTGTTAGGGAAAAAAGTTTCACTTCGAGGCTAGCCGTTAAGGTTACCCCGAGATTGAAGGAGAGTCAACGCGTTTCTGGTGTCGCGCTCGTCCATACGCAGCTGCTCTATCAGCTGTTCCGCGGAGGCGAATTTGCGCGTCTCACGCAACCTGGCGACGAAATCGATCCGAACGTGCGAACCGTAGAAATTGCCAGTTGTATCGAACAGATGCGCCTCCAGCGATGTCACCGAATCTCCGAACGTCGGCCGCGGACCCAGGTTCATCATGCCCCCGAACGGTCCGGCCGGCGTCTGCACTCGAACAGCGTATACACCTTCGGGCGGAAGAAGCTTCCTCTGCGGTGGCAGACCCAGGTTCAGAGTCGGGAACCCGATCGTCCGTCCCCGCTGAGCTCCTTCAATGACGCGACCACTCACGGAATAGGGGCGGCCAAGGCTGGCCGCGGCCCGGTCGAGATCTCCGCCCGCGATCGCGCGCCTGATCGACGTCGAGGAGACCGAATGTCCGTCTGTGGTCGATACGGGTTCGACGACTTCGACGCGGAAGCCGTCGCGCTCACCCAGGGTGCGGAGCACGCTGACATTCCCTGCCCTCTGGCGGCCGAATCCGTGGTCGTACCCAATCAAGAGCTCGCGCATTCGGAAGCAGCGCCTCAGGACCATCTCCACAAATTCTTCGGCGGAGTACGCCGCAAGCGCGGTCGTAAACGGCACTACCGCCATGTAGTCGAGTCCGGTTTCGGCGAGCACTTCCAGCTTCTCATCGTGAGTCGTGAGGAGCAGTGGAGCCGCCGCCGGATTAACGACTTCGAGCGGATGCG
>JBDTIV010000014.1:0-39958 GCA_039936175.1 Gemmatimonadaceae bacterium
CCCGTCCGCGGGCGCAGGATCAGCGAATCGCCGGCCCTGGCTGCCAGCGCCGAATCGGTGGCGACGGTGCTAGCCACCAGACTGGTCGCCGCGTTTGGATTGAACGCCGTTTTCTTCAGCGCGCGCGGATTGTCGATCGTCCAGACGGTGTAGTCACCCTTCTCGAAGTTGGTGTAGGCGATTCTGTCCGCGCCGCGGGCCCAGCTGATGGCCGGGCTGTACTCCGTGATTGCCGAGACGCCGCCGAGCACGTTGGTGAGCTGGTAGTGCTGGTGGTCGTTGAAATCGTACAGGAAAATATTCGGGATGCCGGTGCGATCGGAAACGAACGCCACCTGATGTCCGTCGGGCGACCACGCGGGATTCAGGTTTAGACCACCTTGGCCGGGAAGCACTTCGATTGCGCGAGACTTCAGATCGATGACTGCGATCCGCCACTTCGAGAACTTGAGGATCGAGAGATTCGTCTCCGGTCCCCGATCAGTGGCGAAAGCGAGCCGCGTTCCGTCGGGCGACCACGCGGGCTGCATGTCACCGTACTCGTCGTTGGTAAGCTGACGGAGGTTCTTTCCGTCGACGTCGACTGTATAGAGATCGGTGATGCCGCCGTGTGTACCGCTGAATGCGATCTGCCTGTCGTCGGGAGACCATACCGGACTCCAGATGGCATCTACTGAGGGGAGATCGATGCGCGCCGTCACTTTTGTCTTGGCGACGTCCATCAGGTACATCACGTCCTTGCCTTCATGCTGCGCCGTGAAAGCGAGCATGCGGCCGCTGTTCGAGAACGAGCTCTGCGAATAGAGAAGTCTCAGCTCCTCGAAATTCGGATTGAGTGTGCTCTCGACGAGACGCTTGATGCGCTTGCCGGTGCGTGCATCGGCCAGCCAGAGATCGATGAACAGCTCACCGCGCTTCTCGTTTCCGTTGGACAGGAACGCGATGCGATTGCCGTCGTTCGAGAGGGACGGCGCGAGAAAGATCTGGCCACCACTCTTCTTTTCGGTGAGAAGCGGCTGCGAAAAGCTCCGCGGGCGATCGAGGGTGGCCGCTTGCGGGAGGTACTTCGCGTTGACCGACTCGCGCCAGTCGTCGCTCAGCTCGTGGAGGGTTAGCCCGAGCTGCCGCTGGACGGCGCGCGCAATGCCGAGAGTCGTGGTGTTCTGGAGAATCTCGCCGATCGCGACATCCCCCCAGCGCTGGCCGATGTACTCCCAGAGGGCCTCGCCGTAACGGTAGGGGAAATATTTGTCGGGCCGCTCGGTCATCTGCTCGATCGAGGGGAGGTTCCCGTTTACCGCGGCATCGCGGAGCCATGTCGTGGTCAGGGTGTGCGCTGGACCGCTCGACAGGTATTCCGCCATTCCTTCCATGAACCAGTAGGGCGGATCGATCTGGTTGAGCGTCTGCACGTTCGCGCCGGCTTTGCCGCGCGCGATGATGTCGTACTGGAACTCGTGCACCATTTCGTGGGTGAGCACGTGCTCGAAGCTGCCGAGATCGCCCGTGAGCGGGAGAATCATCCGCCCGCGCGCGTATTCGGTGACGCCTCCCGTTCCCTCACCCAGGTCACCGGTGACGTTGTTCTGCGCGAACTCGGCGCGCGATGCGAAGAGCACGATCGGCTTTTTCTCGCGGAACTGGTGATCGAGCACACGTGAGAGGCGAGCGTACGAGCGCTCGGCCATGCGGGCGGCATCCATCGCGCCCGCTTTCTCTTCAGGATAGTAGTGAACCAGCCAGTGCTCGGTCTCGATCACTCTCCAATCGAAGTGCCGGTACTGTACCTGGTTCATTCCGAAATACTGCTGTGCGTCGAGGCGAGTCGCGCACATGAGGACCGCCGCGATGGCGAGAATCCTGGCCGCTTTCATCTGGACTTACTCCGGTGGCTCCAAGGCAACTACTTCGGCATCGCTCCAGAGTCTTTCGATCTGGTAGAATGAGCGAAGCGTCGGATGGAAGATGTGGACTACGAAATCGAAGAAATCGAGCAGCACCCAGCGGCCCTGTTGCAATCCTTCAGTATGATGCACGCTCAGCCCCGCTTTCTTCATCTCGGATATCACGTGCTCGCCGATCGATCTCACGTGGGTATCGGAGGTTCCGCTCGCGATGACGAAGTAGTCCGTCATGTCGGTGACGCCGGCCAGATTCATCAGCACAACATCATTGGCTTTCATATCAAGGCAAAGCTGGGCGGCGCGCTGAACACGTTGCGCGCCTTCGCGGGCGGAGACAGAAGGTAGAGATGTCGCCATGCGGTTCAGTGAAGGTTCAATTGCGGCGCGTCGCGCCGTATCTCTGTATGTAGCTTACCTGGTTCCCGAAAGTTCCGTGAGGGCTCAAAATGCATTTCGCAAGCCATCACATGGTGTTCAAACGGAACGGGTTCCTGCGCTGCGGCCGTTGATCCAGAGCGCCGCCGAGTGGCTACTGCTTGATGACCCAGACCTTGATCTCCGGATGCACGTCGGCATGGAGCCGGATCTGCACGCGGTAGACGCCCAGCGCCCGGATCGGCTCATGGAGCTCGATCTGACGCTTCTCTACGTGAAAGCCCTGTGCCTCCAGCTGATGCTGGATGTCGCTCGACGTCACGGATCCGAAGAGCTTGCCCTCTTCGCCAACCCTGGCGGAGAAAGTCAACGAGACCTGCTCCAGCTTCGTCGCTTGCTCTGACGCCGAGCCGCGGCGCTGCTCCTCGGCCTGCTCGAGCCGCTGGCGCTCCTGCTCGATGCGCTTTCTGTTGCCCGCCGTCGCCTCGTAGGCGAAACCGCGCGGAAGGAGGTAGTTCCGCGCGTAGCCAGCGGAAACCTTCACAATGTCGCCCGGGTGCCCGAGCTGTTCGACTGCCTGCCTGAGTATGACTTCCATGGGAGAATTTCCTTCAGGTGATCGTTGAGAGCCGGCTAATTCTAGCACAACTCCGGCGTGAATCGTACGGTCAGGCCGCCCGCGGGCGCCGACGGATATCCAGCCAGGTGTCGCCCAACCCCAATCCGAGGGCGAGCACGCCAAGCATGATGCAGATTTGCGGAATGAGGCTAAGGATGATGATCACGGCGTACCGGCCCCGGGCAATCCAGGCCAGAACTCCGAGACCCCGAATCAGATAAAGCGTACCGAAAAAGATCAGAAGATTGAGTCCCGCGGTTCTTCCGTCCGCGAAAGCCGGAAGAAGACACAGTGTCGCACCAACCGCCACGCCCCAAATGAGCTGATCGTTGAAGCGGAATTCCGTGAGCGGCGAGAGCTGAGGCCCGATCTTTACCGGCGAAAACCGCTGATACAGACCCCACGCCAGCGCCAGCGCGGCCAATGACTCGACCGCCAGCAGCGCGGGCAGCAAACTCGCCGCCTGATCAGGGATCGCCCTCATCACGGACTCGGATTCGTCGTTCCAGGTGTCCAGCCCCGGCAGCTTCTCCGCGAGCTGCTTCCACTCGGGCGTGTCCATGCTCTGGTGGATCCTTTCAATCGTGCTCGTGACCCGCCTCGTGAGCTCCTCGCCCGCCGCGCGCTGAAACCGTGCGATTCCGCTCGGTGCGGCGAGGGCGAGGAGAAATCCGACTGCGGTAGATATTCCCACGGCGGCCAGAGCCCTCGTAAAGAACGGCGTTGCAACGCTCCAGAGACTCACCAGGCCGAAGCTCGCCGCGAGCAGGATCGCCCAGCCGCGGGCCATCTGATCGTAGGGAGTCCCAGCAACGCCGGCTGGCTGCAACAGCATCCAGAGCGAGAGCGCGAGCCAAATGAGGGCCAGCGCCGCGCGACCGCCGAGCTTCCAGCCCACGATCGAGCAGACGGTGACCACCGGAATCAAGAGCAGCAGCGTCTGATCGATTGGCACTATCAGCTCGAAGAACGGGAGCTGAGGCAGAATGAGGAATAGAACGAGCCCCCAGAGCAGCGGCCGCCACGATTGCTTCGGTGCCAGGGTAGTGGCGGCAGCTGCGGTCATCTACGCCTGGTGACCGCGGATATAGGGAATCAGGGCGAGGAATCGCGCTCTCTTGATAGCCGTCGAGAGCTGGCGCTGATGACGCGCGCAGGCACCGCTCAGACGCGAGGGAAGAATCTTCCCCTGATCGGTGATGAAGCGTCCGAGCGTGCGGTCGTCCTTGTAGTCGACCCAGCGAACTCGGCTCTCGCAGAAGGGGCAGCTTTTTTGTGGTCGTCTCATTGGTTGTTAATCCTCATCGTCGTCATCGTCGTCACGGCGCGTTGCCGCGGCCAGGTCTTCCTCGGACTGCGGCGGAGCGCCGACTTCGTGCTCGTGCAGCGTGATGAGGTAGCGGATGACTCCATCGTCGAGCTTGAGCGCGCGCTCGTACTCGGGGAGTGTGGTGGGCTCGGTCGTGAACTTCGAGACTACGTAGTAGCCGTTCTCGCGGGGGCCGATCGAGTAGGCGAGCTGGCGCCGTCCCCAATGCAGAACCTCCGGCGTCTCGGTCGAGCCGAGCAGTCCGTGGAAGCGGGTGATCTTGTCATTGATGGCGGCGTCTTCGAGAGTTGAGTCGAAGATGTACACCGCCTCGTAAGTGCGAGGCACTGGGCAATCCTCCTTTTGGTCATGATCCGCCCCCCATCTGGTTGCCGTAGTGGGAGGAAGGTGTGAAGGCCGCGTTTACGGCCGTTGTGAGAGAAGAAACCTACCCGGACGAGCTCGCCGAATCAACGGTCAAGCCGGCCCCGGTGACAGCTAGACGTTGAATCGGAAGAGGAGCACGTCGCCATCCTGGACGACGTACTCCTTTCCTTCCGATCTCACGGCTCCTTTCTCGCGCGCACCTTTCCACCCGTCGTTGCCGACGAAGGAGTCGAACGACACAGTCTCGGCGCGAATGAATCCGCGCTCGAAATCTGTATGGATTACGGCGGCGGCCTTGGGTGCGGTGTCGCCGCGATGAATCGTCCATGCTCGGACCTCCTGCTCGCCGGCAGTGAAGTACGTCTCCAGACCAAGCAGTTTGTATCCGGCCTGAATGAGCCGGTCGAGGCCGGCCGACTCCAGTCCGAGCGACGATAAGAATTCCGCGCGATCTTCCGGCGGCAGCTCCGACAACTCGGCTTCGATCTTGGCGGAGAAGGGAACGACTTCCGCCTGCTCGCCGCTCTTCTTCACCGCTTCGCGCAGCGCCTTGAGGTACGGACCTTCCTCACCTGCAAGCTCGGCGTCGCTCACATTCGCGGCGTACAGCACGGGCTTTACCGTGAGCAGAGTGAGCGGCGCGAGCACCGCTTTTTCCTCCGCCGACAGACGCGCTTCCCAGAGTCCACGTCCATCCTTGAGAAACGCGTAGGCCTTTTCGAGCACGGGCAGCTCCGCCAGCGCCTCCTTGTCTCCAGTGCGCGCCGAGCGACGCGTTTTGTCCAGTCGTTTTTCCAGTGACGCCAGATCGGCGATGGCGAGCTCGAACTCGATCACCTCGCGATCGCGTACGGGATCGACGCCGCCCATCACGTGCGTAACGTCCTCGTCCTCGAAGCAACGCACGACGTGCACGATCGCGTCGGTCTCGCGGATGTTCGAAAGGAACTTATTGCCGAGACCCTCGCCTTCGGCGGCTCCTTTGACGAGGCCCGCGATGTCGACGAACTGGACGACGGCGGGCACTGTTTTCTTCGGCTGAACGACGCGCGCGAGCTCACCGAGCCGAATGTCGGGGACTTCAACCATCCCGACGTTGGGCTCGACGGTGCAGAAGGGATAGTTCGCGGCTTCAGCTTTGGCAGCTGTCAGCGCGTTGAACAGCGTCGATTTTCCGACGTTGGGGAGGCCGACGATGCCGAGCTTTAACATGATTGGAAGTTAGTTAGTAAGGCGGACCGAGGGCTGATGACCAAGTGCGGGGTCCTCTCCTCAATCCTCAGTCCGAACCCACGCGATTGTGGAGGTTCATCGCCTTCTCTACCCCTTCAGCTAACCAGCTCTCGACCGCGGCAGTGAGCGGCGGAAGCAGGGCCAGAACGTCTTCACGTTCATCCCTCGCAAACGGCGCAAGAACGAAATCGGCGAGATCACCGTACACCCCTTTTCGCTCCTCGCTCGGCCCAACTCCAATCCGCAGCCGCGGGTACTCCTGCGTGCTGAGCGCGTGCTCTACGCTCTTCAATCCGTTGTGACCCCCTGCGCTGCCACGGGCGCGCAAACGAAATCGCCCCACCGGGATTTGAACTTCATCGACGACGACGAGTAAATCCTTGGCTGGGCTCCAGAATGGCCGGCGCGCGTAATTCTTCAGCGCCTGGCCACTCAGATTCATGAAAGTCTGCGGCTTGAGCAGCCGCACCTTCTGCCCGGCCACCAAACCATTGGCAGCAACCGAGTCTCCGGCTTTGCTCCAGGCATCGAAATGCCAAACGTCGGCGAGGTGGTCTATCAACCACCAGCCGACGTTGTGCCGAGTCGCCGCGTACTCCCGGCCCGGATTGCCGAGGCCGAGTATGACTTTCAAAGACTAACCGAAAGCGGGGGTCAGTAGCCGCATGGAAAGGATCGTCGTCTTTACTTCTTGTTGGACTCGCCTTCGCCCTCGCCCTCTTCCTCATCGCCCAGACCCTTGCCGATGACTTCGGGCTCACCGACGGCGGCTGCGCCTTCGACGGGCTCGACTGCGGCGGTCTCTTCGATGACGGCACGCGGGGCGGCCAGCACGGCAACCGACGTCTCCGGGTCGTCTAGAACCTCGACGCCCTCGGGAAGCTTCAGGTCGCTGACGTGTACGGAATCGCCGATCACCAGGTTGGTGACGTCGAATTCGATGTGGTCAGGGATGTTCGCCGGATCGACCTCGATCTCGAGCTCACGGAGCGTCTGATCGAGCACGCCACCGCCGAGCCTGACGCCCTCCGGAATTCCCTCGAGGACGATCGGGATGCTCACCGTGACCTTCTCGCCGGCGACGAGCGCCTGAAAATCGACGTGAAGGATCTGCCGCTTGATCGGGTGGCGCTGGATCTCGCGAATCAGCGTCTTCGCGGTTGCTCCGCCGACCGTGACTTCGATCACCGTGCTCTCAGCCTGAATGTGGCCCAGCATCTTGTCGAGATCGCGCGCGTTGAGGGCGAGCGGCTGGGGATCGCGGCCGTGGCCGTAGATCACAGCGGGAACCTGGCCCTTGCTTCGAAGTGTGCGTGCCGCGCCCTTCCCGACCTCGTGGCGAGCGGTTGCGTTGAATGAGACGATTGCCATTGCTATTTCATCCTTTTGGGCCGGCGAGCTTTCGCCACGCCCATTCAATAATGTCAAATACCGCAGCCGCGAGATCCTTCGCGACCTTCTCGATCACTTCGGCCATCTGGACCTCTACTGCTCGAACAGCGAGCTAACCGATTGCTCGCTGTGAATGTAGCGGATCGCCTTCGACAAAAGCTCGCCGACCGACAACACGCATAGCGTCTCAAACCTTTTTGCCTTGGGAATCATGACGGTATCGGTTACCGTCACTTCCTTGATCGGCGCCTTCGAGAGCCTTTCCACCGCTGGCCCCGAAAGAAGAGCGTGCGTGGCGCAAACGTAAATGTCGCGCGCGCCCAGATCCTTCAGAGCCATTGCCGCTTCGGACACTGTGCCAGCGGTGTCGATCATGTCGTCCGCGAGCAAGCAGTCCTTTCCTTCCACTTCACCGACGACATTGACGACCTCGGACACGTTCGGCTTGGGCCGTCGCTTGTCGATGATCGCCAGTGAGCCGTTGAGCCTCTTGGCGAAACCCCTCGCCATCTTCGCCGATCCCACATCGGGAGCGACGACAACGAGATCGTGCAAATCTTTTTTTCTGTAGTGCGAAACAAAAACCGGCGCCGCGTACAGGTGATCCACCGGAACATCGAAGAATCCCTGAAGCTGGTGCTGGTGAAAATCGATCCCTAGAACTCTGTTGGCGCCCGCCGTCGTGATCATGTTCGCGAGCAGTTTGGCGCCGATTGCAACACGAGGCTGGTCCTTGCGGTCCTGCCTCGAGTACCCGTAATAGGGCATCACGCACGTTATCCGCGCCGCTGAAGCCCTGCGCGCCGCATCGATCAGGAGCAGAAGCTCCATGATGTTTTCCGCCGGGGGATTCGTCGGCTGCACGATGAAGACGTCGTTGCCTCTGACGTTCTCATCGATACGGACGAAGATCTCGCCGTCGGAAAACCGGGTGACCGTCGTCTTGCAGAACGGCACATCCAGAGTTTGCGCGATCTCACCGCAGAGATCCGGGTTACCGGGCCCAGCGATGAGCTTGAAGCCATGAGCGGGTACGGATAATCCGTCCATGCAGCCTTACAAGTTAAGTGGGCAAAAGACTTAGATCAATTGCCCCTGGTGGATTCGAACCACCATTACCGGATCCAAAGACCGATGTCCTGCCATTGGACGAAGGGGCAGCGGGAAACCAAAGCTAGTCCAGAAGGTGCACCGGGACAACGCTCTCTGCCGTGCGAGTGACTATCCGCGTGATGCCGGCGGGAGTTTCGACCATCGGGGGCTCCGGCTCGGCATGGACCGACGGCGTGCTCACACCCGAGACCTTGAAAACTGTCGATCCCGAGCCACTCATCCGGTAAAAGTGACCGTAGCGCTCACCCCGCTCGAGGAGCGCATCGATCTCCGGCGAACGAGTGCGCATTACGGGCTCGAAGTCGTTGCTGGAATGCCTGGCGGCAGATTCCCAGCTCGTAAACATCTCGGCGGTGAGGCTGGGGCCGGGCCCCTTGTACTCGCCCCTCGACTTGTCGAGCATCGCATACGCTTCGCCCGTGTCGATACCGAATGGCAGAAAAAAAAGCTGGATGTCGCACCGGGGAAGGGGCTCGAGCGAAAGCATGCGCTCGCCTCGTCCCCACGCGAGCGCCATCACGTTGTCGCTGGCGAGAAAGGGCACGTCCGAGCCGAGGCCGCTAGCCATGTTCAGAATCTTTTCCGTCGCGAGCGGCTTGGTCGCGAGCTTGTTCAATATCCGGAGCACCGCCGCGGCATCCGCGCTCCCGCCGCCCAGCCCTCCCCCGACCGGCACGTTCTTGATGATCTCGATCTCGAACCCGCTCGGCCAGCCTGTTTCCCGCGCATAAAGCTCGGCCGCGCGCCACGCGAGATTTTTTTCCGGCGGCTCGTCGCGCATCTCGAAGCACTTGAGTGATTTCTGTCCGCGAGTGGTGCGAATCTCAACGTCATCGCCGAGGTCGAGTCGGAGGAAAACGGTCTCGATCGAGTGATAGCCGTCTGCCTCCTTCGCGAATACCAGCAACGCCAGATTCACCTTCGCTTGCGCCAGAGTGCGCGCCGCGCGCCCGCTCATCCCGCCAGCTCGGGCGATGCCTTGAGGTCGCGAAGACGCACTCCCAGCCGCGCGAAGTAGTACGCGCCTATGATCGTGATTGGGATAAACGAGAAGAGATGATATCCGATCGCCCACGTCGCGGCTTGCTGCTGACCAACGCCGTAAGCGCCGAGGCCCTGAACCGACATGTACTCGAACACTCCGAAGAATCCGGGAAGCGCGGGCACGGCCGTCCCGAGCGCAATGAATGCCTGTAAGAACAGCGCCGCCGAGAAGGGAGCCGCGATTCCAAGCGCTTTGAATGCCAGCCAGAACCCCACTGCGTTCAAGAGCCAGTGTGCTAATGACCATCCGAGAACCGCGGCGAAATGCGCGGGCCTGCGGAGCACACTCAATCCCTCGATGAATGTTTCGAGCACGCGGCGACCTCGTTCCTCTACCGACGGCGATACCCGGCGAGCGAACAGCTCGAACAGCTTAAGTAACAGGTTGGGGAAAAAGACGAGTGCGTAGAGTCCCATCAGCAGTACGAGCACCACTGCTCCTGCTCCGGCGGCAAAGGACGCCAGTGGGCGGCCAGCCAGAGTCTGCGAGCTCGAGAGCGCGGGGTCCAGAAGCGCGAGTGCCGCCAGAATGAGCAATACCACCGCGTCGAAAAGCCGATCCACCGCCAGTGACGCCAGTGACGTAGCGAACGGAACCGGAGCTTCCTTGGTGAGGGCGTAGGCGCGAGCGATCTCCCCGGCGCGCGCGGGAACGACGTTGTTCACCATCATCCCTATCGCGGTTGCTCGCCAGAGCGGGCCGAACGAAATCACTCCGGCCACCGGCTCGAGTATCGTGCGCCACCTCCGCGCGCGAAGCGCAAAGATGGCCGTGGCGCAAAACATGGAGGCGAGGAAGAGAAGGGGATCGGCGCTCGAAAGCCTGTGCGCCACCTCGGATGGCGAGATTCCGTGCAGCGTCCAGTAGATGAGCGCCAGACTCAGCACGCCCCCGAGCGCGGCGCGCCATCCTGGCTTCAACTCTTACTCGGTCGAAGCGAGCTCTACAAGATCGATGAGCTCATCGACCAGCGCGCGCGTAGGAGCGTTGCCGGCCTTCTTGAGAGCTCGGCGGATTTCGGCCGCGCGCTCGATGGCGCTCCGGCCCCTGTAGAGCAGCGTCTGAATCGGCACCAGCTCGGCGGCCGGCTGCGGTCCGGAGTTTCTCGTTTCGAGCGATCGCATCGCCGCGAGACTCGAGCTCAGCGCGTCGCGAAGATCCTGCCCGCGAGCGGGCGTTCTCTCCGCCCCGGCCGCCGGCCGGGCGGGCGTAGGGACGCGCTTCACGTCAGGGGAGAGAGTTCCCGGCGCGATCCCACCGGTCTCGCGAAGCTGCTGCTCATAGTGCGTTTTTGGATTTGGCGCGACGTACACGATGTGCTGGCCGTCGTCGTTGTAGAACAGCTGCGAGATCGGAACTACGATCTCCTCATTTCGCTCGACGGCGGCTGGCGCGTAACGAGCGAGACGCCCGAGGCTCTGTTCGACGCGTGCGTCCTGCTCCGCGCCCCAGGTCCGCACCGAGCGAACGAGCAGCTTCAGATCCTCCACTGCACCGATCATCGCTCTCTGCAGATCCGGCTCCCACTTGGTCGCGCCCTGCACCACGCTCCCAGCGATGCGCTCGACGGTGTTCGCTAGGCTCGACACGCCGGTGGCTTTGGCCATGGTGGCGCTGCCGCGCAATCCGCGCGCTGCCGCCGCGAACTGGGCCGCGTCCGAGGCCTGCATTCCCTTATGCGTGACGATCGTCTCGAGCCGAGTCAGGTATTCACTCGCCTCGAGGGTGAAGAAATCAAGCAGCCGGCCCGTCATCGTCATCAGCAATTTCTCCAGATCGTTGCCGGAAAGGTCGCCCGTCCGGCCATTGCAGTCAAAGCTTCGCTCCCACTATGACGACCGAGCAGCGCGCATCGCTTCGAGCATCTCCCGCACGGCCCGGTCGAGCCCGACGAAAACCGACCTGCCGATGATCGAATGGCCAATGTTGAGCTCTTCGATTTCCGGGATGGCCGCGACGGCGCCTACGTTCTGGAGATTGAGCCCGTGACCCGCGTGGACAGCGAGTCCGAGATCGGCGGCCCGGCGCGAGGAGTCTCGAAGCGCGTCCAACGCACTCTCCGCGTCGGGATGGTGCGAATACGTTCCGGTGTGAAGCTCGATTGCTGGAACGCCGAGCTTCTTCGATTGCTCGACGGCGACGCGGGTCGGGTCGATGAAGAGACTGACTCTTATTCCGGCGTCGGTCAAAGCTTCGATTGCATTCCGAATGCGTGGTGGGTCGCCAGTGATGTCCAGCCCGCCTTCGGTTGTGATCTCCTCTCTGCGCTCGGGTACGAGCGTGACCTGCTCCGGCTTCAGGCGCCGGGCCAGCTCGAGCATCTCAGCCACGCACGCCATCTCGAGATTGAAATAAGTGGTGACGCTCTTCTTGAGCTTCTCGATGTCGGCGTCCTGCATGTGGCGCCTGTCCTCGCGGAGATGCGCAGTGATGCCGTCCGCTCCGGCCGCCTCGCACACGCTGGCGCCTTCCACCGGATCGGGCTCGCTGCCCCGTCGAGCCTGCCGCAGAGTCGCGATGTGGTCAATATTGATATAGAGGCGTTGTTGCTTTGCCCGCATTGTCACCGTCCCTTGGTCGCAGCTCAAATCCCCGTGGAGAAACCTATAGTGTCGTTCAGAATAGCCGCTGGTCTACTTTTTCTTGCCGCATGCACGAGCGCGAGGCAGACCATGCCAAACACCGGAGAGGTTACCGGAGCCGTCAGTCCCCAGTTCGCCGTCGATCAGTTTCTGCTTGCTGCGCGCGCGAGAGATATTCAGGCAATGTCGAAGGTGTTCGGAACCGACAAAGGCCCGGCTCGGGAGACGATGGACAGAAACGAGCTGGAAAAGCGCGAGGTCATACTGGCGTGCTACTTCAACACCGACAGCTACCGGATTCTCGGCGTCACTCCAGGCCGCGCCGATCATCGCGACGTGAGCGTGGAGCTGAAGAAAAACAACCTTAATCGAGTGACCACGTTCTACGCGATCCAGGGCCCTGCCGGCCGCTGGTACGTGGACAACATGGACATTGCCGCGGTGCGCGACTTCTGTGGCAACAACGCGCCTTCGACGCCCTAGCGATCCGAGAGCTCCACGAGCACTCCTCCGGTGGATTTGGGGTGCAGGAACGCGATGCGCTTTCCTTCCGCGCCGACGCGGGGCGTTTCGTCGATGAGCTGAATTCCCGCCGCCCTGCAGCGCTCGAGCATCGCGTCGAGGTCGTCCACCGAAAAGCAGATGTGATGGATTCCCGCTCCGTGCTTCGCCACGAAGCGCGCGATCGGGGAGGCTGGATCGGTGGCCTTCAATAGCTCCACCAAGGTTTCTCCCGCGCTGAACCCCACGATGCGCGCGCCATCGGAATCGTCCAGCCCAACCTCTCCCAAACCGAGCACGTCCCGAAAAAAGGGAACGGCGTCGCCGAGGGCCGCTACAGCGATCCCAATATGAGAAATTCGGGGCCCGCGAGGACTTGATGGGGTCATTAAATTGAATTGATGAAGGGGTTGAACCCCACAGAAACTAACCGTCGATTGTCCGCGGGTCATCCGTGGGTTGGAGATTACACAATGTCGAATGCACTGGAAGTGACTGATTCCGATTTCGAGCTGCAGATCGAGCAGCACAAGGGGCTTGCCGTCGTCGATTTCTGGGCGACGTGGTGCGCGCCCTGCCGCATGGTCGCGCCGGTGCTCGATCAGCTTGCAATCGAGTACGAAGGCAGGGCCAAGGTAGCCAAGGTAGACGTCGATACGAACCTGAAAACGTCAACGAAGTTCAACGTCCGGTCGATCCCCGCGATTCTTTTCTTCAAGGACGGAAAGCTCATCGACCAGATGATCGGCTTCGCCGGCAAGCCCGCGCTCGCGGAGAAGTTCAAGCAGCACGCCGCTTAGCCAGCGGAGTCCGTCGCCCGCCGAGCGATGAGCTCCGCGCAGGCGGGGACCCTCTATCTGGTAAGCACTCCCATCGGCAATCTGGGAGACATGACGCATCGCGCGGTCGAGGTACTTTCCTCGGCCGCGCTGATCATCGCGGAAGACACGCGCCACTCGCGGCGGCTGCTCGATCACTACAACATCTCGACGCCGCTCAGCTCGTATCACGAGCACAACGAAGCCAAGGAAACGCCGAGGCTGGTCACCAGACTGCGCTCCGGTGATTCGATCGCGTTGATTTCCGACGCCGGAACGCCGCTCATCTCGGATCCCGGCTCGCGCCTTGTTGCGGCGGCGGTCGAAGCGCGCGTACCCGTGGTTCCTATTCCCGGCGCGTCGTCCGTCATGGCCGCACTCGTCGGCTCGGGAATGCCGCTCGATCGATTCACCTTCGTCGGATTTCTCGCGCGCAAAGGACGCGAACGGACCGAAATGATCGCAGATGTCGTCGCATCGCATTCGACGGTCGTGATGTTCGAGGCCGCGAACCGCGTGGCGGCTACCCTCGGGGCTTTGGTCGAAGCAGGGGCCGGGAACAGACCGGCCGTCGTCGCACGCGAGCTGACGAAACAGTTCGAGGAATTCAGGCGCGGCAGCGTCGCCGAGCTGGCCGGCGTGTATAAAGAGGCGGACCCGAAGGGCGAAGTCGTGCTCGTGATTGGCGGGGCAGAGAGGAAACAAATCACCGAAGGCGAGCTGAGCGTAGCCGCGAAAGAATTGCGCGCAAAAGGAAACCCCCCGCGGGATGTGATGGACCATCTCGTCACCAGCCTCGGTGCTCCGCGCAATCTCGCGTACAAAATCGCGCACGAGGAGGAGTCGTGATCGCGCGTCCCGACTGGGATCTTCCCATTGTCTACGCGCCGCAATCGCCCCCGGCGGACGAAGAAGCGCCCGACGCCGAACGAATCCCGCTCGATCGCGCGTCCGTGGAGCGCGATCTCGGTCCATCGGGCTCCATCGCGGGGGTGCTCGCGCAATACGAGGATCGCGAGAGCCAGCGCGAGATGGCGGGCGTGGTCGCCGATCTCTATAACGACGGAGGCGTCGGCCTTCTCGAGGCGGGAACCGGCGTCGGAAAATCCCTCGCGTACCTGGTGCCGGCGCTGCGTTGGGCCGCCGCGAACGGAGAGAGAACCGTCATCTCGACGAATACCATCAACCTCCAGGAGCAGCTCGTTCGAAAGGACCTCCCGTTTCTGGCCGAGGCTTTCGATGGTGAGCAGGAAGTCAGATTCGCGCTGCTGAAAGGATGGAGAAATTATCTATGTTTGCTTCGGCTCGCGCAGAGCAAACTGCTCGCGTCTTCTTTGCTCGGAGATGAGTCGCGCGCGGAGCTCGACGCGATCGCTGAATGGGCCGACGAAACGACCGATGGCTCGTTGGCGGATCTCGCGTCGCCGCCGCGCCCGGAAGTGTGGGACGAGATAGCGGCGGAGCCGGATCTCTGCCGCAAATCCTCGTGTCCTCACTATGGTCGCTGCTTCCTCTTTCAGGCGAGGCGCGCGGCGGCAACGGCTGACGTCGTGGTGGTGAATCATCACCTGCTCATGTCCGACGTCGCGGTGAGAAGAGTGCAGCAGAACTGGGAGGACGCGGCTGTAATCCCCGCGTATTCGCGACTCGTGGTGGACGAGGCTCATCACCTTGAGGAGGCGGCGAGTGCGCACCTCGGGACATCCGCGACCAGGCGTGGGCTGCAGCAGCTATTCTCCCGGCTGCTTCGTCACGCCGGCTCCCGCCCCGGGCTCGGTCTCCTCCACGCGCTCGAGATTCGCCTCGCCGCTTCGCCCGATCTGCTTAACACGGCGAGCATGGACATCGTGCGCAAGAGCCTGATGCCGACTGTGAACGCGGCGCGCGAGAAGGCGACATTCCTTTTCGATCTCCTGCACAGCTACCTCCAGCTTCACGGCGACACTGTGCGTCGCCTCACCGGAGATTTCGCGCGCGACCCGATCTGGAACGCGGGACTCAGCGCAGCGCTCGGCGATCTACTCGGCGAGATAGCGATGCTGAGATCGGGGTTGGAGATGGTTCGCACCCGCATGGAGAGCGCGACGACACCCGACGAATCCGTGATGCCGCTGATTGCGGAGATGGCCGCCGTGGGTCGGCGCCTGGAAGGAGCGGCACTCGCACTGGAGGGTACCCTTCGCCCGCCGGCGGGAGAGCCGATGATCAGGTGGATCGAGCTTCGGGGACGGGAGGGCAATGTCGGCGTCATGTCGGTGCCGCTCGACCTGGCTCCCATTCTGCGGGCCGATCTTTTCAACAGAGTCGAGACGGTGATCCTGACGAGCGCTACGCTCACCAACGACGCGAGCTTCGATTTTCTGTCGCGCCGGCTGGGGCTTGATGCGATGGCGACGAGTGTCGTGACCGAGATATTCCCATCGCCGTTCGAGTATCAGACGCACGCCCTGTTCATGGTGCCCACGGATGCCCCCGCGCCCAACGTCGATGCAAGTGGACACATGCAGGCGGTCGTTCGCGGCATCATCGACCTTACGGCAGCTGCGGATGGAGGAGTATTCGCGCTGTTCACCAGCCACCGCGACGTGCGCGCCATAGCGACGGAGCTCCGGGCACGAGGCGTGGAGCGCACCCGGCCCATGTTCGTTCATGGGGAGGATACGCGCGACAATCTCCTCGAGAAATTTCGCGACTCGGGGCGAGCGGTTCTGCTCGGCACGGCTTCATTCTGGGAGGGGGTCGACGTTCCGGGTCGGGCGCTCCGAGGTCTGCTGATCGCCCGATTGCCCTTCCGGGTTCCGACGGAACCGGTGACCGCGGCGCACTGTGAAGCGATAGTCGAGCGGGGTGGCGACGCCTTCGCCGAGTACATGGTCCCGCACGCGGCGCTAAGGCTCAAGCAGGGATTCGGACGATTGATCCGCACGGCGACTGATCGCGGTGTTATCGTGCTGGTGGACCCGCGGGCGGTGAATAAAGGCTACGGCAGAGCGCTGCTGCGCGATCTCCCCCCGGCGCGGCGAATATTCGGGCCGTGGAACACAATCGTCAAGCAACTACAGGACTTCTACAAGTGACCAACTACAAGTGATCAACTGAGATGCCCACCACCAGATACCGCCCCGGCAAAATCGTCTGCGTAGGCCGCAACTACCGCGAGCACGCAAAGGAGCTGGGGAACGAGGTTCCGAAAGAGCCACTTCTCTTTCTGAAGCCGCCATCGAGTGTCGTACACGAGCGTGAGGCGATCAGGCTCCCGAAGGCATCGTCGAAGATCGAGCACGAAGGCGAAATAGGCGTCGTCGTAGGGAAGACCCTGAGCTGGGTGTCTGAGAGTGATGCGGCCCGTGGTATCAGAGGAATAATCGCGGTGAACGACGTCACGGCCCGCGATTTACAGAAGAGCGACGGACAATGGACTAGGGCCAAGGGTTTTGATACCTTTTGTCCTCTGGGAGAGGAGTCGTCGAAGCTTCCGGATCTGGACAGCCTGAGCGTCATCACGCGAGTGAATGGCGTCGAGCGCCAGCGAGGGAAAAGCACCGAGATGGTCTTCTCGATCCCGTCCCTCCTCGCATACATCTCACGCATCATGACTCTCGAGCCAGGAGATCTCGTAGCAACCGGAACGCCCGCGGGAGTAGGTCCTCTCGTCCCCGGCGACCTGGTTGAAGTAGAGATTCCTGGAGTGAGCCGCGTGGCCAACCCTGTACAAGAGAGCCGATAGTGCCAGCCTACACCCATCGACTGCTCAGCCTTCCCGAGTACCCACTCGCGAAGATCCCCGAACAGAAGCGCGAGCTGCTCGCGCGCGGCGTCGACGTCATCGATCTTGGCGCCGGAGATTCCGACCTGTCCCCGCCACCGGCGGTGATAGAGCGAATCACCGAAGCAGTGCGTATTCCTACCATGAGCCGGTATGGTTTTGCTTTGGGCCTGGTGGAGTACCGCGAAGCTGTTGCGCGCTTCATGAAACGGCGGTTCAACCAGGATTTCAATCCGCTCAAGGAGATCATCCCGCTCATCGGATCGAAGGAGGGGCTATCACACCTTGCGCTGGCTTACCTGGAACCTGGCGACGTATCGATCGTCCCTGAGCCGGGCTACAACTCATACCTGGGCGGCACGCTCCTGTCTGACGCCGTGCCGTACAAGTATGCACTCCGTCCGGAGAACGATTTCCTGATCGATCTCGACACGATCCCGGCCGACGTGCTGAAAAAGGCCAAGATCCTGTACCTCAATTATCCGAACAACCCTACATCCGCGATCGCCCCGACCGGGTACCTCGAGGACGTCGTTCGCCGCTGCAAGGAACTGGATATCCTGCTGGTGTATGACAACGCCTACTCCGAGCTCGCCTACGACGGTTACGTGCCGCCGAGCATTTTCGAGATCAAGGGTGCGCGTGACGTGGCGATCGAGTTCCACTCGATGTCCAAGACCTTCAACATGACTGGCTGGCGCTGCGGCTGGGCGTGCGGAAAGCAGGAATTCATCGGCGGTTTGGCGAAGGTGAAATCGTTCATCGACACAGGGACCTTCATGGGGATTCAGGCAGCCGCTGCAACCGCGCTCGACAAATGCGCCGATTGGATCCCGCAGAACGTCGCGGAATTCAAGCGCCGCCGCGACGCGGCCGCCGATGCATTTACAGAAGCCGGTTTTCCAACTCCACGCCCGAAGGCCACGATGTATCTGTGGTGCCCACTGCCGAAGAACGTTCCGAGCGCTGTGTTCGGTGAGCGCCTTCTTCAGGACGAGGGAGTGATCGTGCTTCCGGGATCGCTTTTTGGTCCGGGAGGGGAAGGATTCTTTCGCGTGTCGTTCATCGTATCGCCCGAGAGGTTGCGTGAGGCGGCGACGAGGGCGGGTCGCGTGCTCAAAAAGCTTCAGGCTCAGGCGGGCGAAGACGCCCGCAGCGGACGCCGGCAGGCCGCGGATGCGGGGATGGCACGCGCCTGATGATTTTCCGCCGCGTATCACCACAGCCAGATGGAGCGAGAAGGAGGCTTTCCAGGCCCTTTCTCGCTTCTCTTGGCGTGCACCTCGTGGTGATTGTGGCCTTGATGAGGATGCTCATCCTGAATGCCGACTACTCGGCGAGACCAACGCGTCCGAGCACGGCGGAAGAGCACGTTGGTTTCGTGAGAGTCGCCGCTGGCGGCGCGAAGGTTCCCGTTGCGGGGAAGAGTGGTGGCAATGGCAGACCGGAAACTCCACGCGAGATTCACGTCGTCGCGCCAACTGCCGTTCCGACCACGATTCCGGTGGAATTGGGGCCGGCAAAGAAGACGACCGATGAAGAGGGCACCGGCCCCCTGGTGGGGATCGGCGGCCCGACGAAAGGCGTTCGCCCGCAGTACTCCGATCCGCGCGTGTGGGAGCCGCCTGGTCCAGTCGTGAGCACGCCCAGGACGGTGAAGGAAACGATCGACAGCATGATCGCCGACGCGATCGCGCCGTACAACGATTCGGTGGCGGCGGCCGCGCAGAAGCGCGATCCGACGGACTGGACCGTCGAGAAAGGTGGATACAAGTGGGGCATCGACAAGCGCGCGATACGATTGGGGCCCGTCTCGATCCCAACGGCATTGCTCGCGATGCTTCCGCTCAACATCACGGGCAACCCGACCACCATCCAGCGCGACCGCGCCTTTGCCTCGATGAACGCCGATATTCAGTGGCACGCACGCCAGGCGATCAACGAGGCCGATTTCATGAAAGCGGTGCGGAGCATCCGTGAGCGAAAGGAACGGGAGCGTGCGGCCGCTTTGGGAGGTTCGACCTCCCCCTCGAAAGACATGTCAGGGGATCAGAAGCCGAAAGACTGATTGTTCGGCGATAGGACTTCTGGAGCTGCAAAGAACGCGATCCGAGAATTCAGAGGCCTAGATCGTAGATGCCAGACAACCGCGCCAGGACCGATCTCGAGGTGGTTTAGCAGAAACAACTGCCGTTGCTCCGACGCCACCGAAGTAGGTCTTGGCGCAGTTATCCGAGATCTAAATTCTGTGCTTCTGAATTCTCGGATCGCGTTCTTTGTAGTTTTGCCGTACGCGGAAAGTCAGCTCCGCGGACTAGGAGAACTCCGCGAACCCCACGGTATTCCCACCCGGCTCGCGCACGTAAATCTCCGTGCTTCCGTAAAACGTCTTGTGTCGCGGCTTCACCACTGGCGCCCCTTGAAGGGACTTCGCCACTGTATCCAGATTGTCCACCGTGATGAATAGCGCTACCGAGTGGCCCATCAGATCCTTCGCTGAGCCGGGCTGCTCACCGACGACGCTTGCGCGCGTCTGGTACATGATCTCCACGGCTCCAAGTTGAACGCTCGCAAAGATCAGCTTGCCATCTGGCCCGGGAACCTGATTGGTGATAGCGAAGCCGAGGCGGTCGACCCAGAATTTGAGGCACGGCTCGACCGCTTCTACGATCAGGACAGGGGTCAGTTGTTTCAGCGCGGTGTTTGTTGTCATTAACGCGCCGATCGCTACGACTGCGGAGTGTTGCCGCCGGCATTGGCATCGAAGCCCGGGCGGAAGACACCGCACACGACGCCGAGTACTCCGAAGTCCGTGCCGGGCTGGATCGTGATGTCGCGGTCGGCCGGGTTGGCCGCTTCGAGCACGATCGACCCGCCCCGGTGTGTCAAAGTCTTCACGGTGGCGTCCTCGCCAATGCGGGCGGCGATGATGTCATTGTCGTGAGCATTCTGAACCGGATTCACCATCACGAAGTCGCCGTCGTTGATGCACTTTCCAACCATGCTGTCACCCTTCACCTTGAGGAAGAAGACTTCATCGGAAGGAACGAAGCGGCGGTCCATGGTGATAGAGCCCTGACGGTGCTCGGGAAGGAGCGCCGGCTCTCCAGCGTGAATCTTCCCGTAATAGGGAACGGGCAGCGTCCGCAGGGCGCCTCCGAAGCCGAGAAGATTGACGCCGCGGGATCTCGATGGGTCTCTCTCGATGTAGCCTTTCTTCGCGAGCGACTGAAGCAGATCAGAGACCGTCTTGGTCGACTTGATCTTGAACTGCTTACCGATGTCCCGGATGCTCGGCTGGTAAGTCCGCTCCGCGGTAAAATCGAGCAGGTAATGATATACCGAGCTCTCAAGCTTGGTTAATTGCTCGGCCATCGTAGGTATCCATCAAAGGTTGGCGGGGACTGCAGAGCCGTCTCCAGTCCCGTATTGGCCACAATCTGTGTTCGAAATCGTACCCGGTCAACAGTTTCGTTGAACGTCCGGCATTTGTTACCCCCCGAGCGCGACCAGGGCTTTGTCGATTCGGCTGAGAGAGAGGTCCCGCCCCATCTGAACCAGCATTTCAAAGATCCCTGGGCTTACCGTCATGCCGGTCAAGGCAACCCGGAGAGGCTGGAATATCTTTCCGGCGCTCAATCCCTTCCGCTCGGCCAATCCGCGGAGTGCACCTTCGAGGGCGACAGCGTCCCAGATCGTTACATCGGCAAGCGCCGCCCGGCTCGCACGAAGCAGCTCCGCGGACTCCAGGGGGTCCTTCCAGTTCTTCGCGACGGCGGTCGGATCGTATTCAATGTCCGCGAGAAAGTAGGGGCCGGCCTGGCGTACAATGTCGTCGATTGTCCGTGAGCGAACTCTTAGAAGATCGAGCAGCCGGAAGTACCACTCGCGCCGTCCCACCAGATCTTCTTCGGTGGCGAGTCGCGCGCTGACTATCGCGGGTGTAACGCGGGGCTCGAGCTCCTCGATCGGAATCATTGAGAGATGCTGGCCGTTCATCCATTCCAGCTTCTTGGGATCGAAGATCGCCGCTTTCTTCTGGAGACCATCGACGCTGAACAGATCGACCATCTCGGCGACCGTCATCACCTCGCGGTCGCCGCCCGGAGACCAGCCGAGCAGGGCCAGAAAGTTCAGCATCGCGCCGGGCAGAAACCCGTAGTGCTGATAGTCTCCCACCGCGGTAGCTCCATGTCGCTTGCTCAATTTCTTGCCGTCGAGCCCGTGAATCATCGGCAGGTGTGCGAAGACCGGCAGTGGTGCGCCCAGCGCCCGGTACAGCAGGATCTGCTTGGGCGTGTTGGAGATGTGATCGTCGCCGCGCATGACTATGGTGATTCCCATCGCGATGTCGTCGGAGACGACTGCCAGGTTGTAAATCGGAGTTCCGTCCGAGCGCAGAATCACGAAGTCTTCGATGTCCTTGTTCGGGAACACGATTCTCTCGTGCACGAGGTCGTCCCATTCCGTGGTTCCCTCTGGCACGCGAAAGCGTACGACGTAGGCTTCGCCTGACGCGACTCTCTTTTCAACTTCTTCGGCCGTGAGCCGGTCGCAGCGGCGGTCGTACTTAAACGCCTCCTTCCGTGATTCCGCCTCGCGCCGTCGCTCGTCGAGCTCGGCGGGGGTACAGAAACAGCGATACGCGGCACCTGTTACAAGCAGATGTCGCGCGTCGGCCGCATGGCGCGGAAGATTTGCGGCCTGATAGACGACCTCGCCGTCCCAGTCGAGACCCAGCCACTCCATGCCTTCGAAGATTGCGCGCGTGCTCTCGTCGGTGCTGCGCGCCTTGTCGGTATCCTCGATGCGGAGGAGGAATTCCCCGCCGAATTTTCGCGCGTACAGCCAGTTGAAGAGCGCGGTACGGGCGCCACCGACGTGCAGGTACCCTGTCGGTGAAGGTGCGAAGCGGAGGCGCGGCTTGGCGGAGCTGGTCATGGGCGCGTAGAGAATGAAAAGCGGGTCCACACACTGTGCGCGGACCCGCCGAGCGGAGAGAGAGGGATTCGAACCCTCGATACGCGTTTCCACGTATGCCGGTTTAGCAAACCGGTACCTTCAGCCTCTCGGTCATCTCTCCGGGAGAGTCACGGAAGCTATTGTCACCGAGATAGTTCTACAACCCTCCTTTCCCGCCACAATGCACGGCCGCGGCGTCAAAAATTTATTCATACTTGCTGGCGAAAATGTGTTCGCCCGTGCCCCATTTGAGAAACCCATCGCCGGAATATCGATCCCAAAGTGTTTTTGAGGAGTACGGCGTCCGCGTCTACCCATTCGGGGAAATTGAACGCAATAAAAGGCGACTCTGGCACCAGCTGTGCTTAAAATCCATCGGACCACAGACCCTTGGCGCACCCTTTTGCGACGGAGGAGCTCGCTATGAGTTATCGGACGTTCCTCGACTCGCAGGGAAGGCGGTGGGAGGTGTGGCTCGTTACCCCTGCCGCAGCCGAGAGACGGAGGATAGACCGGCGGGCGGCCGCCGGATCGCCAGGCAACAACGCATACACCGGGGAGCTCGACAGGCGCCGGACTCCCGACCGGAGGCCCGGACCATTCCGCCGCGCTGTCAGCGTCTCGAGCGAGTACACCAACGGCTGGCTCTGCTTCGAATCCACGGGGGAGAAGCGGCGCCTGGCCCCCATTCCGGAGGGTTAGGATGAGGCGGGCTCCGATCAGATGTCCGCCTGCTCCAGAGCGCGAAGCGCGTTGTGAAATGCGGTCCCTGATGTAGAATTCGTTATGGGTCAGCTTCTCCGTGAACGCGACGCAATGATTTGCAGGTCATGCAGCAATGAGGAACGCGCCTCGGAAGGCTATCCGTGCGCGACTTGCGGAACTTTCATCTGCATCATCTGCACGTTTCGTGGGATCACCCTCTGTCGGAAGTGCGTGGAGGCGGGCGTTGAGCCGCAGGCAACGCAAACCGCGTGAACAGCTGGCCCTGCCACAGTCGATCTTCACCAACCCAATTCATCATGCTCCGGACCACCAGGCTCTGCTTCGTAGCGCTCGTACTATCGCTACCGTTCGCCGCTGGCGCGCAGCAGAAACAGCGCCTTTCCAGTCTCAATGAGGCGCTTCAGGCTGGCGCGATCTTGAATGGACGTCAGGGGCCGCGCGGCGTGAACTGGATCGAGGGTGGAAAGCGGTTCTCCTACACCGATCGAGATCCCGCGACCAACGCCCCCGTGATTCGCGCCTACGACCCGCGGACCGGAAACACCACGACGCTCTTTACGACCGCCGGCCTCACGTTTCCTGGAACGACGGAGGCTTTCAGCTACGATTCATTCGAGTGGGCGCAGGACTCGAAGCATCTCGTTTTCCAGTCAAACTTCCAGCCGATCTATCGGCGCTCGGGAATCTCCGACTTTTACGTCTATTCGCTTGCCGACAAGAGCCTGCAGCTCGCCACCAAAGGCGCCCGAACGGGGGAGCTTTCACCGAACGGAGCAATGCTCGGCTTCGAGCGCGGTGGCGACATGTACGTCACCAATCTCGCCACGCACACGGAGCGGCGTCTGACGCGTGATGCCTCAGAGCATGTATTCAATGGGCACTTCGACTGGGTGTACGAGGAGGAATACGGACTCGCGCAGGCGTGGAAGTGGTCGCCCGACAGCCGGCACATCGCGTACTGGCAACTGAACGACGCAGCCGAACCCGAGATTCAGCTCTCCGATTATTCGGGAATGCATCAGGAATGGGAGAAGCTCCGCATCCCGCAGGTCGGCGACACGAATGCCACCGTCCGCATTGGCGTGGTGAACGTCGCTACCGGCTCCAATACGTGGCTCGATACCGGTGAGCGCGGCGAGTTCTACGTTCCGCGCATCTACTGGACAAGCCGGCCGGATACGATCGCCGTGATCACGCTCAACCGCCAACAGAACACAATGAAGCTGTTTTTCTTCGATGTGAAGACCGGTGGACGGCGCGAGGTGATGACGGAGACGTCGAAGACGTGGATCGACGTCTACGATTTCTACGCCGGTGTCGACGACATGATGACGTTTCCCGCGAACTCGACCGAGTTCTTCTGGTTATCCGATCGCGACGGGTTCCAGCATTTGTACCGCTACGACTATTCGGGCAGGCTCGTCAATCAGGTCACGCACGGCAACTGGAGCGTGACGCGCGTCGAAGGCAGCGACGCGGGCCAGCAGACGATTTACTACACATCGACGGAAGCCTCGCCGCTTCAGCGCCAGCTTTATTCTATCCGTTTCGACGGATCGGGCGAGAAACGTATCACCACGGTTCCGGGAAATCATCGGATCAACATGTCACCGACGGCGACCTTCTTCATCGATCGCTACTCGTCGGTGCACCAGCCGACCCAGGTCGAGCTGTGGACTGCCGCCGGCCAGAAGCTCCGGACGCTGGAGAACAACGCGGCGGTGACATCGTGGCTCGCCACGCACGCGTACTCACCAGCAGAGATCTTCTCCTTTACCACGGCGGATGGCGCGCACATCGACGCCAACATGGTGAAGCCGATTCCGTTCGACCCCAGCAGACGGTATCCCGTGATCCTCGACATCTATGGCGGACCCGGATCACAGCAGGTGTACGATCAATGGGCTCCCAGCGGCTGGACGCAGTGGCTGGCTCAGGAAGGGTACATCGTCGTGGGGGTGAACAATCGCGGCACCAATAACTACGGCCGCGACTTCATGAAGGTCGTTTACAAAAAGCTCGGCAAGTATGAAGCTCTGGATTTCGCCGAAACAGCGCGATACCTGGCGAAGCAGACGTACGTCGACTCGAAACGGATGGGAATCACCGGCTCGAGCTACGGCGGCTACAGCGTTGTGATTACCATGGAATCGTATCCCGAGCTGTTTCCGGTTGGTGTCGCGAACTCTGCCGTCGGCGATTGGCGTCTCTACGACACGATTTACACCGAGCGCTACATGAGTCTGCTGGGCGACAACCTCAAAGGGTACGAAGAGAGCGCGCCGATAGTTCAGGCGCCGCAGATGCGCGGGAATCTTCTCTTGATCCACTCAATGATGGACGACAACGTCCATCCACAAAACACGATGCAGCTGCTGACAGCTCTCACGAACGCGGGTCGGGATGCCGAGTTGCGGATCTACCCGCCGGGACACCACGGCGCCGCCTACAACCTCCAGAGCGCGGTCCTCATCCATCAGGTCACCGACGCGTACCTGGCGAGGAATCTCAAGGCTCCCGCGCCACCAGCTCTGGCGCCGGCGCGATAGACCCAGAGAAAAACCGGCGCTGGTGTTCCAGCGCCGGTTTTTTTATCGAGTTACCCGCCAGGCTGCTTGTTGCAAAAGGTCATATCGGGGATCACACATACATGTAAGTACAGCCGTGCATTTGCGCCTGGTTTACGGCCACCACCATTGCGGGAACGAGGAAGATGCCGGGGAGCATGTTATCCTCGAACTCCTTGCGCGTCGCGGCCATTTTGTCGCCTCCACCACTCAGCAACATCATCCAGAGATTGAACGCGTTGTTGCAGAGGATGAACACGCCGCCGCGCTGCTGGAGCGACGAGATGGAGATGTCGGCGGGAAGGGGCATCGGCGCGCCGGACAGGTTCATCGTGGCGGAACCCGCGGGCGCCGAGTAGAACACGTTGGAGGTGGCCGCGGTACCGGACGCGTCATTCGCCTTCAGCGCCGTGCCCAGTGAATACTTCTTCCACATCGCATCGTTGAATCCGAGAAGTGTGGACATGCCATAAAGGCTTACGACAGCAGTGGCCTCCGGATGTGTCACCTTGTAGGTGTCACGTAGTGTGTTGAGATAGTTCCGGACGTGGATCAGGCCCATTCCATTATCGTGATTCGGCATGTCGAAGAACTGCCGATGCTTTCCCGTCACAGACGACAGCCATTTATCGCTCGGCTGTATGTCATTGGCAGTCGACGGCACGCCGCCGAATGCCTTTGTAAGCGAGCCTGAAAGTCCAAGGGCAACCGCACCGGCAGCGACTTTGCCGAGGAACTCCCGGCGTTTTGGCAGCATTGTCTCAGTCATGCGAATCTCCTTCTACAGGGTGTTTTGATGGGAGCGCACAGAGCGCTCTTCGTGTCAGGGTCTGATTCTGCCGGACCGTGCGGGAGGTGCGGCGCTGATAAAGTAGGAGATTAGGCACCGGGCGGCCTCCCCCCTTGTGGATAATCCTGCGCCTTCTTTTTGAACAAAGGGCGCGGACGGCTATTAATGTACCGCGCAATATCGAATGACTGCTGCTCGCTCAATCGCTGGGCGCGATCGATCGGCATCACTTCGTGGATGAATGACGCCGCTGTGATCACGTTCGCCATTCCCGCTCCGACATTGTAAGAATGCGGTCCCCAAAGTGGCGGGGCGAGGGGCGAGCCCTGCCCGTTGGCGCCGTGACATCGCGCGCACGTCGAGACAAACAACGCGACACCCCGCGCCGTGTCGCCGATCAGAGGCTGCAATTTCAGGAGTCCCTGCCCTTCCATCTCCGCTCCGACGGGTATTCCCCGCGACAAAAAGGCGAGATAGGCGACGATGTCGTGCATGTCGCGCCCGTTCGCGGGAAGCGCTTTGCCATTCATGCTTCGCTCGAAGCAATCGTTGACGCGATCTTCGATGAGATCCACCCTACCGCTTCTGGCCCGGTATTGGGGAAATCGCGAATAGCTCCCCACCCAGGGCATGGCGTTTGGTCTGAGGCCGTTGTCGAGATGACAGCTGGCGCAGCGAAGCGAGTTTCCGACGTAGCGAGGCAGGCTGTCACGGGTAGCAATGAGGAGCGCGCGCCCACGGAGCGCCGACGAGCGATAAGCGCTGTCCACGAGCTCGAGCCCTGATGGGACGCGGAACGACACGCGCGCTTTTGCCGGTGTCGGACGGACTGCGGGCGCAGCCTGCGCATATCCACGCGGAACTACGCCAGCACAAAACATCATCAGGCCAGCGGCAACACCCGCAATTCTCGAGATGCCAGGAGACACTACTGACCTCCCCATTTTCGTTGGCAAAGCCGGCTGCTTTGCCCCACGGATTTAGGGGGTGCTGCCGATGAGCGCAAGTGAGATCGTCGGACTGATGATCGGGAGCGCTCTAGTCTGCGCGGCTGGGCTGTTCGGAAGCCCGGTCCGTCCGTCCGGCCTGTGAGCTCGACTCTTTCCGAATCGACGTAACCACGTCACTGACCATTCCGTCGATCCGCGCGTGGAACGCCTCGGTGACCCCGGCGATCAGGGCAGCCATGACTCCGTCGAGCGCGCCTCCCAGCTTGCTGCCCGTTTCACGGGTTGCCTGCGCCGTCACCTTTGCGGCTTTGACGTCCGCGCGAGATGCGCTCAGTGCGATCCCAGTGCCGAATGCAACGGCGACGGCTGCCCACGGATTGTCCCTGACTTTCTGCGTGACATCCACCTTTCGCTCCAGCTCGGCGATGGCGCCCGACATGCGCGAGCGCGTCTGCTCGATGTCCGCTCGAACTTCCGTAGTGGTTTCAGCCATTCCCATTTCTCCGTAGCGTTGCGAGTGTCTGCTCGGGCCTCATGTTTCGGGGCGAAAGAAGAGCAGCGCCGCGCTTTAGCAGGAGAAACGCGGCAGCGCCGAGGACAGCAGTAAGGACGAACGCGGCAATCCAGTAGTGCCCGCGGAAGAGCGCGTCCCCCATGAGCAGAACGATCCCGAAAACGAGCATCTGCACGGTGAGAAGGCCGAGCATCGCCGCGGCGACTGCGAAGCCCGTGCCCTTGCCGATGTCGCGCGCGATCTGGGCGAATTCTATCCGCGCGAGATGAACTTCCTGGCGCGCCAGGTGCGCACCGTCTTCGGCAACCTCGCGAAGAAGGTCGCCGACGCCTCGTTTGGTCTCAGTGGAAATCACCGCCATCTACCGGCGAAGCGCCTTTCCGATGAGATAGCCGGCGCCGAGCGCGACGAGAAGTGTCCTCGCCGGATGCTCTTTCACCTGCTTCTCAACTCCTTGCTTCAGCTTGTCGATGTCGGCGTCGCGAAGCCATTCCGCGCTGGACTGCATTCCGGTCGCCAGTGTGTCGGTAACCGCGGCAATGCTCGAGTCATCGGTCACCGTCATCGAGGAGCCAGCGGTTGTAACTGCGTTGGCGGACCCTCTCCGCTGACGAAGCGCCTGCGCGCCGGCCTCGAGTCCATCCGCAAGCATCGATGGCAATGCCGAGGCCTTGCCTTTCAGCTGGCCTGCAAAACTTGTCTGTTCGCTCTCGCTGTTCGGGCGCGTGCCCTCGAGGTTGTTTTCTTCCATGGAGCCTCCACAAAGTTGAGCCACCCGTTGGAGCGGCGGTATCCTCCTACTATGCAGAAGCCGCGCCCGCGGAACGAATTGTGTTGAGGTCGGAAGCTCGCCGTCGGAGCGCGCGCTGACTCTGCTCGATGGTGATCAGCTCGAATCGAACGACCTCGCCCGGTGACCGCTGGGAAAGGATGGGCAGGTCGGCTTCGGCGACGACGGCGATTTTGGGGTATCCGCCAACCGTAGGAGCGTCCGCCATCAGCACGATCGGGGTGCCTTCGCCCGGAACCTGGATCGCACCCTGACAGCCGACGTCGGAAGGGAGAGAGCCCATTGAATGAGGCAACACGTTTCCCTGCAGCTTGTATCCGGTCCGGTCAGCCGCCTGGGAGACGATGAATTCAGCCCCTGTAAAGGCGCGCCACGCGGCATCGCTGAACATGTCGGCGTGGGTTCCCCGCGTGACCCGAACCACGGATGATCCGTAATTGGGAAGCAGCTCGGCGGGACACACAAAGCCTCGGGCGGGAATCATCGTTGGGCGATCTCCGGTCTGGATCGAGTCGCCGCGCGCGATCAGCCGCCCTGCGTATCCTCCAAAACGTCCGGGAAGATAGGTGGCTCTGCTTCCGAGTATCACCGGCACGTCGATTCCCCCCGCCAACGCTATGTAGAGAAACCGGCCGGCCGTCAGCTGCTCGATCGTCAGCTCGTCGCCGGCGCTCGCATAGATCGTGGTGAATGGGGGAACGTCGTCGCCCGACAGCGCTGCCCGCGCTCGCGCGCCGCCGAGCGCAAAGACGCAATCAGTCTCGAGCTTGAGAGTGCCTCCGCCCAACGCCCACTCTAGCACCGCGGCATCCGTCGCGTTCCCGACGATGGTGTTCAGTGCCTGCAAGGCAAAGCGGTCCATCGCTCCGGCCCGCGGGACGCCAAAGGCTCGCGAGTGTTCGCGTCCCAAGTCCTGGACAGTGAGGTACGAAGGGGCGCGTGTTACGGAAATCATCGGGTGAGCGCGAATCGGGCGGTGTCGCCCGCACGAAGGAGGGCCGGTGGGTCGCGCACCGGGTCGAACATCACGGCGTCGGTTCGACCGATGATGTGCCAACCGCCCGGCGTATCGAGCGGGTACACTCCAGTCTGCGCGCCAGCAATAGCCACGCTGCCCGCGGGTACGCGGGGCCGGGGCTGCGTCCTCCGCGGGAGATGTAGCGCTGGATCGAGCCCGCTCAGATAAGCAAACCCCGGCACGAACCCGATGAGGTCGACGCTGTAATGACCGGCGAGGTGTCGGGCGACGACCTCCTCCGTGGTCAGGCCGAGCGCGCTCGCAACGAGGTCGAGATCGGGCCCATCGTACACGACCGGAATGTCATGAGCGCGAGAGGCTTGCATTCGAGCGGCGGGAAGTGCAGTGCGCCGGGCGATGGCAAGAAGTGTAGGCGCAATCTCGCCGTAGGACTTTTGGAGCGAGTCGTAGAAAACTGCGACTGAGAGATAGGCGGGCACGACGTCCTTCACGTCGGCGATGGAGGCGGCCAGAAGTGAAGCCGCTGCCGAATGCACGCGCTTCAACAGCTCGGGGCTTCGCTCGGTGCCGAACATGATGGTGACGGCGGAGTCGCCTAGCGGCTCGGTCCGCGGCGCTTCCATATTCAGGCGGCGAACGGAGCTATCGTTACCCCGGCGGTTTCAAGTCGAGCCCGGAGCGCGGCGAGCATCGATGGGGCGTCTGGATTGTCACCGTGGACGCAGAGTGATTGCGCGGAGATGCGTAGCTCGGAGCCATCTTCGGCAGTGATCGTTTTGCCCTTCACGAGCATCACTGCGCGCTGCACAGCGCTGGTCAAATCATGAATGACGGCGCCAGGCTCGTCGCGCGGCACCAGCGTTCCATCGGCTTTGTAGGATCTATCGACGAAAGCTTCGCTGGCGAAGGCGATTCCTCCGCGCTCGGCAGCGCGTGACATCTCGCTGCCGGCGAGGCCAAGAAGGGTTAGCGAGAACTCGACGTCGCGGATGGCTTGGACCACTACAGCGGCAACCTCCGGGTCGCGGGCCGCCCTGTTGTAGAGGGCGCCGTGGGGCTTCACGTACGAGAGCTTTGCGTCCTCTGCGCCGCACACGTCTCGGAGCGCGCGGAGCTGGTACGCGACGTGAAACCCGATTTCTTTGGGCGAGAGCCCAAGCTCTCGGCGACCAAAGCCAGGAATGTCGGGATACGATGGATGGGCGCCTATCGTAACGCCTCGCGCCCTGGCGGCCATGACCGTATCGCGCATTGTCGTCGCATCGCCCGCGTGAAACCCGCACGCGATGTTGGCGGAGGACACAAGATCAAGCAGCGCTTCGTCTTCCGTCAGCCGCGAGCGGCCGAAGCCTTCACCCAGATCGGCGTTGAGATCGATCGCGAGCGGCAAGGACTATTTCTTTTTGCGACTTTTTTTCTTCCCGCCGGCTACGGGCTTCGCTTCGACAACCTCCCAGTCCTGCTCGTCGTCTTCGAAGCCGCCGCGTGTAACCTTGGGCAGGAGTTTCTCGCGCACGACTACCGGGGTCAGCCAGTAGGTGTAGCCGTCATCCGCCGCCACCGGAAGCCACGCGAATTTGGTGCGCACCCGCTCGTCTCCGATCTTGCCGTCCGGATCCCGCCGACTTTTCCACTTCACCTGAATAATGCCTCCCGTGCTAGATTCGGTCCTCGAGGCCATTCACGCCGGACATGTTGGCGCAGCTGGCGCAACAATAGAACGTGCCGTTGCTCTCGACTCCATGTCCGATGATCTTGCAGCCGCAGTGCGAGCACTTGGGCGCAAGCGCGTGAATTGCGCACTCGAATGAATCGAAGGTGTGGGATTTCCCCTTCATGGTAACGGAGAACGATTTATCGTAGTCGTTTCCGCAGACTTCGCACTTTGCCATGGGTTCTCCGCGAGGGATGGGTGGCTGAACCTGCCCCCTCTACGGCGAATCTAATGCCGCTGCGACTGCGCGCTCACCGGAAGACTTTTCTCATCTTGGTGTCGGGATCGCGCGCAAAACGGAAAGTGAACCACGCGAGATCAGTGACGAGCTCGTCGTACGCCTGAGGATCCATCTTGTCGGCGACGATGCCCATTCGCCCGGCGATCTGTCCTTTGAGGTGCTCGATCCATTCTTTGGTGAAATCAGCCATTTGCGCATCCATTGTGTGACGCGAGAAGAGGAAGCACGGAAGATCCGCCGCAGCAAAAATTTACCGTACCTGACGTTTGCGGGGCGAGTCCGGAGCGTGCCTGAGCGGCCGGGAAGCCGGTTTCACGGGCCTGGAAAGCCTTAACCGGGCGAAGAGTCGGCCCAATGGCTTGGTTTCTGCCTTTCCATGGGCAGCGCGCGCTCCTTCGGGCGCCGAACTACAACTTTTTCAGGGGCCCTAGATGCTCAGAGCTTCATTGACGATAACCGCCGCCGCACTCCTGGCCGGCTGCGGAGTCTCCACCCAGCAGGAAGTGCAGATGGGACAACAGGAAGCCCAGCAGGTTAGCGCGCAGCTTCCAATGGTCCAGGACGCCGTAATCAACAATTACGTGAATGCGCTCGGCAATCGGATCGCAAGGACAACGTCGCGCGCCGACCTCAACTGGCAGTTCCAGGTCGTTAACTCCGATGTCGTGAACGCCTTCGCGCTGCCCGGGGGCTTCGTCTACATAAACCGTGGCGTGCTCGAGAGAGCCAGCAACATGTCCGAGGTCGCAGGCGTTGTTGGACACGAGATCGAGCACGTCGTCAGACGACACTCGGTTAAGCAGATGGAGCAGGCTCAGGGCGCCAATGTAGGTGTTGGAATAGCGTGCGCGCTGACCGGCGTCTGCCAGAGCGGAATCGCTCAGGCGGCGATCAACGTCGGCGGGACGGCGGTGTTCGCCAAATTCAGCCGCACCGATGAAGTGCAGGCCGACGAGGGCGGATTCAACAACATGATACGCGCCGGGATCTCGCCGCGCGGAATGTACACCTTCTTCCAGAAGCTTCTCGCCGAAGAGCAGCAGTCGGGCGGCGGAAACGCGTCGGCGTGGTTCGCCGATCACCCCGGAACTCAGGATCGCATCGCGGATATCCAGCGGATGTTGAACCAGGTGCCAGCCTCACAGCTGAACGCACTCCAGACGAACGATTCAGGCTTCGCCACGATGAAGGCACGTCTGGCGCGGCTGGCTCCGGCTCCGAAGGCGGCAGGGCAGTAAACGCTGGCATCGTCGCCCTTCCGCCAAGAGCCGAGAAAACCAAACGGGATGCGTGCCTCTACTGGCGACGCATCCCGTTTTTTGTTTGATCGCGCGCGGGTTCTGCGCTCTTACTTCGTCTTGATTTCGATCACGCCGCCGCTTCCGGCCGCAATTCCGAATCGCGCGCCCGCCTGCGTCACGTCGTAATAGCGGGCGTTCGCAACCTGAAATGCCTCAACATTTCTCAGCATGTTGAGATCGCCATACTTCTGCCCATCGAGATACACCATCGCGAACGCTTTTCCATTGGCCGAAAAAGACGTCACTCCGTGGGCAGCGAACCAATTCGGACGCAATCGAGCCAGCGCGTCGTAAGCAGTACTCGCATCGGCGTTGGTGCTTGTGATCTCGTCATCGGTCAGGTAATCGGCGCGTCGTGGCGCCGTTGTCATTGCCATCGCCATTGTCGACGTCAAGTCGGCCGGGTCAATGGCTGGGCGGGCGCACGCGGTAAGCAGTGCGAATCCCGCCAGGTACACGCGATTTACCAACATGGGGACCTCCCCGGCTGCAAGCGGCGCGTCACCGAAACTAGCCTGTATCACCACGGAGGGTGAGGGATTCGAACCCCCAAGCCCTTACGGGCGCCAGTTTTCAAGACTGGTGCAATAGCCGTTCTGCCAACCCTCCAGCTCTCAAGATACGGTCCGCCAACTGCACGAGCAACGCTATTTCGCCATGCTCTTGAAGAGATCCTCGAGCTGGGTTGCGCGCGCGATCTGCTCCGTTTGTGAACGCACCTTTCCGGCTTCGGTCTTGAGGCCCGACTGATCGAGCGCGGCGCTCAGCTCGAGTCCGGTCCTGATGTACAGAAACGGAATGCTCGCCGACGGCCTGTCGACCCAGAGCTTCCGCCTTGCCAGAGAGGCAGGGCCACGAAAGACGCTTTCCCAAAGCACACGAGATGTCTGGACGTCGAGCCAGCCCTCTCCGGGAGAAAGAATTACGGCATTTTCTGCCTTGGCCACCGTCGGGATGAGCTTTCGCGCGAGTCCGGTCGTGACCGTATAAGATGAGAAGCCCAGCTCATCGGCGTATCCACCCGTTGTCCGGCTGAAGAAGAACGGACGTGCAGGATAGCCGTCCCGAATCATGTAGAGCACAAAGAGATCGGCGCGCTCGAGCCCGGAGAGATACTCAAGGGGACGCGGTTTTATTATTGCCACGATGTCGGTGCCTTCCTTCCTGAACGTTTGCGGAGCGCTCAGCTCGATCACCGGCGGCACCGCGTTCGCGGCCTCCATGGTCATCTTCAAGGGCGGCCCACTCGGCTTCTTCCATGCTCTGCCGCGATAGATCGCGGGCCCACGAAGGGAGTCGTATTCGTACACTGGGCGACGCAGCAGCTGCCGCGTGTACCAATCGGTGTTGAGGAGGGATAGGCAGGCGACGATCACGTCGCGGCGAATTCCTTCGACTTCCTGGGCGTACCAGAGCGGGAAGGTGTCGTTGTCCCCCGATGTGATCAGTATGCCGTACGGCTCGACCGAGTTGAGGAGATCTGCCGCGAAATCGGCGGTGTCCGTCTGTCCCGCGCGCGACGCCGATTGCCAGTTGGCGAAAAGAGGGATGAGCGCGATCGCGAGCACGGGAGTCGCAAGCATCCAGCTTCGTCGTCGGGGGAGATTCAGTGTCCCACCCGCAACCTGCACCTTCTCCGACCCCAGCAGCGCGGCGATCGTCTCCCATACATACACGAAGCCCAGCGCCGCCCAGACACTCCACGCGGAGAAGCTCCACAGGTAAAAGTAGTCTCGATCGCGAACTTCACGCGGCACGCTCTCGCCGAGGTCCGACGCCTGCGAAGCGCCATACTTGAAGTTCATGTAGTAAATGAGCCCGAAGGTCACCGTCAGCATCAGCGGGCCGAAATACGAGAAGGAGCGTCGGTCCCTTTTCCAATGGACGTATCCGCCGAATCCGCCGAGAAGCAGAAGGAGCGTGGCAAGCATCGCCTGAAATCCCGAGTGGCCACCGAAGGGGTCGCGCAGCCATTGCCACTTGAAGTAGAGCCACCACATGCCGATCTGCGCGGACAACGGCGCCTGTCGATCGCTCAACGCGGGCTTCCCGTACTGACCGCGATTGAAGTTGTACATGAAGCGATCGTACGTCGCCTTGCTGAACGTGCACCCCGCTCCGATGTGCGTCTCGCACCCGGTGGGTTCGCCTTCGTTGATTCCGGGATAGCGCGCCGCGCGCAACGGCTGCGTAAGGAACGGTGTCATGCCGAGCGCGAGTGAGCCCGCGATGGCGAGGAGAAGCCTCCAGCGAAAAAGGGTTCGTGGCCTGAGTATGACCACCGCGGCCGCGACCGCCAGTAGCGCCAGGAATCCCGCCATGTGATTCGCGTAGCCCAACCCACTTAGATACGCGATCAATACGAGGAGACGGTCCGGCCGCGGCCCATCGGGCTCGTCGCACCAGCGGACGATCAGCCACGATACGAGTGCCAATCCGAGGAGCGACACGGTATAGACCTTTTCGTTGACGACCGATTGCGCCCAGACGCTGAAAGCAGTGGCGCCGATGACTGCGGCGAGTGAGCCTCCCACAATTCGCTGCCATCGCTGTGGCAGCCACCCGACGAGGACACGCTCGGTGATGAGAAACCAAAAGCCAGCGGCCCCGGCGCTGCAAAGCGCGGCCAGAATGTTGATGCGCATCGCGACGTTGGGCGCGATCGGCAGAATCGCGAAGAACCGGCCCAGCAGAATGAAAAACGGATTGCCGGGCGGGTGGGGAAGGCCGAAGTCGTAGGCGGCCGCGATGTATTCGCTCGTGTCCCACATCGCCGTCGAGGGCGACAGCGTGATCAGGTAAAGGAGAAAAATGATGGCCGACGCGATTCCGGCGGCGAGATACGAGGGGCGATAGTCGCGATCTGCTTCGGTGCGTCGCGGGGTCGCTCCCATCGTTAGTGCCGGAACTGCCGCATGCCGGTAAAGATCATCGCCATGTTGAATTCGTCCGCCGCCTCGATCACTTCTTCGTCGCGCACCGACCCCCCGGGCTGCACGATCGCTCCAACGCCCGCCTCGGCTGCCTGCTCGACGCCGTCCCGGAAGGGGAAGAACGCGTCCGATCCCATGACGGACCCCATGGTATCGTGTCCAGTGAGGCGCGCCTTGTATACTGAGAGGAATGCCGCGTCGACGCGCGACATCTGCCCCGCGCCGATGCCGATGGTCGCGCCGTCGCGCGCCAGCACGATTGCGTTCGACTTGACGCTTCCCACGGCGCGCCACGCGAATCTGAGATCGCGGAGCTCCACTTCGGTCGGTTGTCGCTTGGTGACGACCCGCCATTGTTCGGTTCCCACGTCCCTTGCGATGCGTTCCTGAGCCAGGAATCCACCGCGCACCCGCTTATAGTCGAGTGCGTGCTCGCGCCACTGCGCCACGCCTTCGAGCACGCGCAGATTTTTCTTCCTGCCGAGTATCTCGAGCGCCTCCGTCGTGAACTTTGGCGCGACTACGCACTCCACGAAAAGACTGGAGACCGCTTCGGCCGTTTCGTCGTCGACGGAGACCGTGAATGAAATCACCGAGCCGAATGCGGATACCGGATCGCACTCGAGAGCTTTCCTGTACGCTTCGAGCGCGCTATCTCCGGTGGCGAGCCCGCACGGCGTAGTGTGCTTCACAATCGCGCAGCACGTCTCGCCCGAGAAAGGATCGGTTGCAAAGAGAGCGCCTTCCAGATCGAGAAGATTATTGAAGGAAAGCGCCTTTCCGCCTTTTTTCTCCAGCGCGGCGATTCCATCCCTGCCGCGCTCGACATAGAAAGCCGCGCGCTGCCCGGGATTCTCCCCGTATCTGAGCGTCGTCTCGCGACGGAGCGGTATCGCGATGCGATCCGGAAAAACGTCCTTTCTCTCGCACGCGAACCAGTGCGCGATCGCGGCGTCGTAAGCTGCCGTGCGCTCGAAGACTTTTTCGGCGAGCAGCCGCCTGAGGTCGATATCGTCGTCCTTCGCCTCGAGGGCAGCGAGGACACGCCCGTAGTCCGCGGGATCGACGATCACAGTGACGGACGCGAAATTCTTGGCCGCGGATCGCAGCATCGATGGGCCTCCGATGTCGATCTGCTCGATGACTTCTTCCGGCATGACGCCGGCTCGAGCCGCGGTCTCCTCGAACGGGTACAGGTTCACGGCCACGAGGTCTATCGTGGCGATGCCTTGCCCGGCGATCGCCTTCATATGCTCGGGCAGATCTCGTCGCGCCAGCAGCGCGCCGTGAATCGCGGGATGCAGCGTCTTGACCCTGCCGTCCAGCATCTCAGGAAAGTGCGTGACTTCGCTGACATCACGGACGCCGACACCCGCCGCTCGCAGGGTTTTCGCAGTGCCGCCGGTCGAAAGCAGATCCCAGCCGAGCCTGGTAAGTCCCTGTGCGAAGTCGAGCAATCCGGTTTTGTCAGAAACAGATAGGAGAGCGGTTGGCATTTCAGTTGCGCTCAAAACTGTGAAGTGCGCTTGGCATATTGGTCAGTACTATTTCGATTCGAGTTGTTGTAGGATTGCGACCATCTCCACGACGCGCGGGTAGACGACGTGCTCGACGTTCAGCACGCGCGCGGCAAGGGATTCGGCGGTCTCGGACTCATTCACCGGGATTCGCCACTGCGCGATGATCGGACCCCGGTCGTAATCGTCATCGACGAGATGTACAGTGACGCCGGATTCCCTGGCGCCCGATGCTATCACGGCTTCGTGGACTCGTGCACCGTACATGCCTTCGCCCCCAAAAGCCGGCAGTAGCGCGGGGTGGATGTTCAGGATTCTTCCCGAGAATTCCCGGATGATCCTGGACGGAATTCTCTTGAGGTATCCGGCGAGCACGACGAGGTCCACGCGATGCTTTTGCAAAAGCCCGAGAAGCTCGGTTCCGTCATCCGCCGCGTTGAAGTGGGCGATGTCGATTGACGCGGTGCTGGCGCGGATGAGAGCGGGTGAGTCGGTCCGGTTCGACGCGACGAGCACGACCCTGGCCACCCTCTCGCGCGCGAGATTCTCGAAGTGATCGATGATGGCTTGCAGATTTGAGCCACGCCCCGATGCGAGCACGGCAAGTCGTGACGGCATCCCCGATTTTACGGCGCGAGGTGGCTCGCAGTAAGGCCGAAAAGCATTCCTACCGCGGCCAGGAGCGAGGATGCCAACTCGATTCCATCAACGCGCGCTTTGCGGCGATCGTCGTCCGTCGTCATGTGCGACGTGATCATGATGCCGCGCCCGCCAAGCGTCTTCGCCGCGGCAACATCGCGCCACCGATCCCCGACGTAGGCGACTCTCGCGGGATCCAGGTCGAAGTCGCGAATGGCGTCCTCGAACATCTTCGTGGCGGGCTTGCGACATGTTTCGGGTCCAGCCGTCGCCGGATTATCCGGACAGAAGTAGCTGGCATCGATGTGTGCACCAAGCTGGGCGAGCAGCTCGTGAAAGCGGGCTCTGACCGCGTGGTAGTCGTCGACCGTGAACAAGCCTCGTCCGATGCCCGACTGGTTCGTTACTACGATTACCGGGACCTTGCGCTCATTGATCCGCTTTATCGCTTCTGCCGCGCCCGGGAGGAGTCTGACCTGATCCGGCGACCTGATATAGTGCGCGTCCTCGATGACCGTGCCGTCACGGTCGAGGAACACCGCGACGGGGTGCGGTTTCATGACACCGCGTGTCGTATCGCGGCGAGGAGGACCTCATCCTCACGCGGCAGGACACTCCGCATGTCGAGGAGAAGATTTCCTTCGGCGATCCGGCCGATAACGGCGGGTGCGCCGAGTCGGAGCCTCTCTTCGACGTGGGTGATTCGTTCCGAGAGAGCGATTGCCACGGACGGAATCGCCGCCGTCGGGAACGCTCCGCCGCCAACGCTCGCATTCGACGCGAGGATCTCCGCGTCGATGCCATTTGCCACGAGCCTTTTCGCAATCGATTCGGCTCGCGACTTGAGATCATTAACGGCGGCGGTGAGCATTGCGAGCACCGGAATCTCGCGCAGCGCGCGCTCGGGCTCGAGGTAGAGGCGAAGCGTCGCTTCGAGTGCCGAGAGCGTGAGCTTGTCGACCCGCATCGCCCGGGCAAATGGATTCTTTCGCAGTTTGGCGATCAATGCGTTGGAGCCGAGAATGATTCCCGCCTGGGGCCCGCCGAGCAGCTTGTCTCCGCTCATGAGAACCAGCGACGCGCCGGAAGCGATGGCGGCGGACGCGGTTGGCTCTCCAGCGAGACCGTATGCATCGAGCGGCAGCATCAGTCCGCTGCCCAAGTCGTGCAGCACCGGCAATCCATGCTCGGCCGCGATGAAAACGAGGCGTTCGACGCTTACATCGGACGTGAAGCCCTCGATCGAAAAATTGCTCCGGTGCACCTTTACCATAGCCGCGGTCCTCGGTGTGATCGCGCGTCGGTAGTCGTCGTCGTGCGTACGATTGGTCGTCCCGACTTCCACCAGTTTCGCACCGCTGCGGGCCATGATGTCCGGAATGCGGAAGCTGCCACCGATCTCCACGAGCTCTCCCCGCGAGACGAGGACTTCTTTCCTCTGGGCGAGAGCGTTGAGCGTCAGCACCATTGCCGCCGCGCAGTTGTTGACGACGAGCGCGTCTTCCGCGCCGGTCAGCCCTTGCAGTAGTCCGACACAGTGCGAGTGGCGCGATCCGCGCTGGCCTGTCTCCAGGTCGTACTCGAGATTGCTGAATCCTGCTGCGACGTCGGCAATGGCGTCGAGTGCGGCATCGGCGAGCGGCGCTCGACCGAGATTCGTGTGGAGTACGACACCCGTCGCATTGATCACTCGACGCAGCGAGGGCTGGCTCATTCCCTCGACCCGCGATGCAATGGCGGCGATCCACTCGTCATCGCTTTTTTGGCTCCCACCCTGGGCGCGCTCGCTCTCGACGGCGCTTCTCACGGCATCCACGACAACTCGCCGCGGATGCTGCGCCAGAAGCTGGCGGACACCGGCGCTCTCGAGCAGTGCGCTGACACTCGGCAGGGAGCGACGCTGGTCCGTCATTCCGGTGTCGGAGGTGGAGGCGTCGTCGTCGCTGGTGTCGCCGCCGGTTTTGGCGCAGGCGGAGGTGGTGGCGTGGCCGGCGTATACGCGTGCTCGCTGTCACCGGTATGGCCCGTCAAACCTCTTATTCCGATCGCGTGAATTCGATAAATGGTCTTTGGAATGAGCGGTCGTTGGAGCTTGATGATCGCGCTCGAGATCGGACTGGAGCGAGACATCACGCGTTTCACTACCGGGGTCGTATCGGCGGGAATCCGCGTTGGCGGGCGACCGGCCGCTGGCCTGGGTGAGTGCGGCCGAACCTGCGGCGTCGGTGCCGGAGGTGCGGTGTCTCTCGGAGCCGGCCCCGCGCTCGCGATTGGAGCAGGTGCGGAGTCGG